>NZ_JAIPUT010000057.1 GCF_020055635.1 Marivita sp.
ACCTGCCCACCCACGCCCGTGCCGTCATCATCGGCGGAGGAGTCATTGGCTGTTCCGTCGCCTATCACCTGACCAAGCTGGGCTGGAGCGATGTGGTGCTGCTGGAACGCAAGCAGTTGACCTCGGGCACGACGTGGCACGCCGCCGGGCTGATCGGGCAGTTGCGCGCCTCGTCCAACATGACGAAGCTCGCGAAATACACCGCTGATCTTTATTCCACGATCGAAGCCGAAACCGGCGTTGCCACGGGGTTTCGGAAGGTCGGATCTATCTCGGTTGCGCTGAACCATGAACGGCACGAGGAATTGCGCCGCACAGCTGCGATGGCGCGGGCCTTTGGGGTCCCGGTCGAGGAAATTGACACCGCCGAGATTAAGAGGATGTACCCGCATCTCAACACCGAGGGTGTCGTGGGCGGCGTCTACCTGCCCAGCGACGGCCAGGGCGATCCGGCCAATATCGCGCTGGCGATGGCCAAGGGCGCGCGTCAACGCGGGGCGCAGATTGTCGAACGTGTGAAGGCCAAGGGCATTTCCCGCGATGGGCGGCGGATCACCTCTGTTGATTGGGCGTCGGAAGATGGCAGTAGAGGCACGATCACCTGCGATCATGTCGTTAATTGCGCAGGCATGTGGGGCCGCGAGGTGGGGCAGATGCTGGGGGTCAATGTGCCGCTTCAGGCTTGCGAGCATTTCTACATCGTGTCCGAACCGATCCCCGGGTTGCAGGCCTTGCCAGTGCTGCGGGTGCCGGATGAATGCGCCTATTACAAGGAAGACGCGGGCAAGATGATGTTGGGCGCGTTCGAGCCTGTCTCAAAGCCCTGGGGCATGGGCGGCATCCCCGAGAGTTTCGAGTTCGACCAACTGCCCGAGGATTTCGACCATTTCGAGCCGATCCTGGAGGCGGCGGTGAACCGCATGCCAATGCTGGCCGAGGCGGGGATTCACACGTTCTTCAACGGGCCGGAAAGCTTTACCCCGGACAACGCTTATTATCTTGGTCAAGCGCGCGAGATGGACAATGTGTGGGTGGCGGCCGGGTTCAACTCCATCGGCATCCAGTCGGCGGGCGGGGCTGGCATGGCGCTCGCGCAATGGATGGAGGATGGGGCGAAGCCGTTCGATCTGGGCGACGTGGACATCGCCCGTGCGCAGCCCTTCCAGCGCAACTGCCGCTATCTCAAGGAGCGCGTGACCGAGACTTTGGGTCTGCTTTACGCCGACCATTACCCCTACCGCCAAAAGGCCACCGCTCGCGGTGTGCGTCGGACGCCGTTCCATCAGCAGCTTCTGGAACGCGGTGCCGTGATGGGGGAAATCGCCGGTTGGGAACGGGCCAACTGGTATGCGACCGACCGCCAGACGCCGGAATATGCCTATAGCTGGAAGCGGCAGACTTTCTTTGACAACGTCGCGCGTGAACACCGTGCCATCCGCGAAAATGTCGGTATTTATGACATGTCGTCCTTCGGCAAGCTGCGGGTCGAAGGGTCGGATGCCGAGGCGTTTCTGAACCATGTCTGCGGGGCCGACATGTCGGTGCCGGTGGGCAAGATCGTCTATACGCAATTCCTTAATACGCGCGGCGGGATCGAGGCGGATGTGACCGTCACGCGCCTCTCAGAGACCTGTTTTCTCGTGATCACCCCCGCCGCGACGCGGGCCGCCGATCAGACCTGGTTGCAGCGTCATCTGGGCGACCACTGTGTGGTGATCACCGATGTGACGGCGGGCGAAGGCGTACTTGCGGTGATGGGGCCGAATGCGCGCAAGGTGATGCAGGCGGTGTCGCCGGATGATTTCTCGAATGACGCCAACCCGTTCGGCACCGCGCAGGAGATCGAGATCGGTCTCGGCACCGCGCGGGTGCACCGGCTGTCCTATGTCGGAGAGCTGGGCTGGGAGATCTACATCTCGGCCGATCAGGCCGGGCATGTGTTCGAAACGCTCTGGGAAACGGGGCAGGATCACGGGCTGACGCTCTGCGGCATGCACGCGATGGACACCTGCCGGATCGAAAAGGCGTTCCGGCATTTCGGCCATGACATCACCTGCGAGGATCATGTTCTGGAAGCCGGGCTTGGCTTTGCCGTGAAAACCGCGAAGCCGGATTTCATCGGGCGCGACGCGGTTTTGCAAAAGCGCGAGACCGGTTTGCAAACCCGGCTGGTGCAGTTCCGCCTGACCGATCCGGAACCGCTGCTGTATCACCACGAGCCGATCCTGCGGGATGGGCAGATCGTAGGCTACCTGAGTTCGGGTGCCTATGGCCATCATCTGGGCGGTGCGATCGGGTTGGGCTATGTGCCCTGCGCGGGGGAAAGCGCGGAGCAGGTTCTCGCATCGCGCTACGAGATCGACGTGGCGGGCACACGCGTGCGGGCCGAGACGTCGCTGAAGCCGATGTACGATCCGACGTCGGAGCGGGTGACGGCGTGACAGAAACTTCGTACGAAGTTTCTGCGTCGGCAGGATTTTCGTACGAAAATCCTGAGCCTTGCTCCATGACGCCAAGCTGCGTAAACGGGCCGGATGACCGCCTATACGCCCCCCGACACGCCGCTTGAAATTCTGCACGAGGATCACGAGATCCTCGTCGCGAACAAACCAGCGGGCTTGCTGTCGGTGCCCGGCAAAGGTCCGGACCTGGCCGACTGCCTGATCTCGCGGCTCGAGGTGGCCTATCCGCAGGTGCTGCTGGTGCACAGGCTGGATCGGGACACGTCAGGGGTGATGGTTTTTGGCCTGACGCCACATGCCCAGCGCCATCTGGGATTACAGTTCGAGAAGCGGCAAACCAGGAAAACCTATCTTGCGCGGGTTGCCGGACGGTTGGAGCCCAAAACCGGCACTGTCGACCTGCCGTTGATCGTCGATTGGCCGAACCGGCCTTTGCAGAAGGTGGACCGCGAGACCGGCAAACCGGCGGTGACGGATTGGCGGGTGATGAAGGCCTCGGACGCGGAAAGCCGCGTCAAGCTTTACCCGCAGACGGGACGCAGCCACCAGTTGCGCGTGCATATGCTTGCGCTCGGGCATCCAATCTTGGGTGATCCCCTATATGCGCCAGACACGGCAGAGCGGTATCCAAGAATGATGTTGCACGCCGAGGAATTGCGGCTGCGCCACCCGGATGGGGGAACAGGCATGAAATTTCGGGTGAAGGCACCATTCTGAATGGTTTCGGATGCTTGCGCGTCCGACTGGGCGCAGCCTTCGGCTGCGCATGTTTGCATATTTGGAAAGAGAAGAAGCAGGGGACAGCGCCCCTGCCCGATCTTGGTGCCTATTCGGCCGCCCAGCCCGAGACCGCCTTGACCTCGAGGAAATCCTCGATGCCCCAGACGCCACCTTCCCGGCCGTTGCCGGATTGCTTCATGCCGCCGAAGGGCGATCCGGCAGAGCGGCCGATCCCGTTCATTTCGACCATGCCCGAGCGCAATTGACGGGCCAGCCGGTTGCGGCGTGCGCCGTCCTCGGACTGGACGTAATTGGTCAGGCCATAGACCGTGTCATTGGCGATGCGGACCGCCTCTTCCTCGGTGTCGAACTTCATGATCGACAGGACCGGGCCAAAGATCTCCTCGCGGGCGATGGTCATGTCGTTGGTCACATCCGCGAAGACCGTGGGGCGCACGTAGAACCCCTTGTTCAAGCCTTCGGGGCGACCCAGACCACCGGTGACGAGGCGCGCGCCCTCGTCGATGCCCTGTTGGATCAGGTCCTGGATTTTCTGCCATTGCGTGGCGTTCACGACCGGACCGATATGGCGGCCTTCGGCGGAGGCGGGACCGACGCTGACCTTGGAGGCGATCTCACCGGCCTCGTCCACGACACGGTCGTAGATCGGCGCTTCGACCAGCATGCGCGAGGGCGCGTTGCAGGACTGTCCGGTGTTCTGCATCATGTGCAGCACGCCGCGTTTGACGGCCTTGTCATCGGCATCCGCGAAGACGAGGTTCGCACCCTTGCCGCCCAGTTCCAGATGGACGCGCTTGAGCGTGTCGGCGGCCGCCTTGGAGATCAGCCTGCCCGCGCGGCTGGAGCCTGTGAAGCTGACCATGTCCACGTCGGGATGCGCCGACAACTGAGAGCCGACGCCGGCACCATCGCCGTTCACGAGGTTGAACACGCCCGGCGGGAAGCCGGCCTCGTGCATCATCTCGGCGAAGAGCATCGCGTTCAGCGGGCTTTCCTCGGACGGCTTGAGCACCATCGTGCAGCCCGCGATCGCCGCTGCCCCCACCTTGAGCGTCACCTGATTCATCGGCCAGTTCCACGGCGTGATGAGCGCACTGACGCCCACCGCCTCGTAGATGATGCGGTCGGTCGGGCTGTGATCGTTCAGCGGGCGGTCGAAGTCGAAATCCTTGGCGGCATCGATGAAATTCTGCAGGTGCCACGTGCCAGCGCCGACCTGGCTGGAGCGCGACATGTCGATGGGGGCGCCCATTTCCGTGCTCATCGCCTGCGCCATCTCGTCGCCGCGCGACTGGTAGATTTCAAGCAGTTTCTCGACCAGGGCGATGCGGTCGGCGGGTGGAGTCGCCATCCAGGACGGGAAGGCCGTCTTGGCGGCGGACACGGCGGCGTCTGTATCGGCCTGACCGCCCAGCGAGATCACTGCGCAGGGGTCTTCGGTCGAGGGGTCGATCACGTGATGGTCGCGTCCGTCGACAGGGTCGACCCATGCACCGTTGATGTAGAATTGGCGTTTTTCGATCATCTGAATGTCTCCCCTCAGAGCGTTTCAGACGACACTCTGTCACTCTGCGGTTTGCCTCGCAAGGGGGTGTAAAATTGCATGGAACGGCATATGTCAGCGACAATCTTCACCCGCCAAGAGGAGGCAAATCATGGGCCTGCGCATCAATGACGACATCCCCAACCTGACCGTCGAAACCGACCAGGGCACGATCAACCTGCATGACTGGATCGGAGACAGCTGGGCCATCCTGTTTTCGCACCCGAAGGATTTCACACCGGTCTGCACCACCGAGTTCGGCGCGGTCGCGCAACTGGCCGATGAATGGGAGAAGCGCGGCACCAAGGTGATGGGTATTTCCGTCGATGGGGTCGAAGACCACAAGAAGTGGAAGGGCGACATCGAATCGACCTCCGGGTCCAAGGCGGGCTTTCCGATCATCGCCGACGAGGACCTGACAGTGGCCAAGGCCTTTGACATGCTGCCCGCCGAATACGCGCTGCCCGATGGCCGCACCCCTGCCGACAGCGCGACGGTGCGCGTCGTGTTCATCATCGGTCCGGACAAGAAGCTGAAGCTGTCGATGACCTACCCGATGACGGTGGGGCGCAACTTTGCCGAAGTGCTGCGGGCGCTGGACGCGCTTCAGACCTCGGCGCGGGAGAACGTGGCGACCCCTGCGAACTGGACCGTGGGCCAGGACGTGATCGTGCCGACCTCGGTCAGCGATGCGGACGCGATTGCCAAATATGGCGAGATCGAAACGGTTCTGCCCTATCTGCGAAAAGCCAAGCTGGCGTCATAAAGCGTTCGTCCGCAAAAGGATCGACCCCGGACACGGCGCGGTCCGGGGTTTTTCATTCGACGGAAATCAGGACGGCTTCGACCCGGCGATTGGCCTCGCGCCCTTGCGGCGTCAGGTTGGTTGCGCGTGGCGACAGGTACCCGACACCGTCCGCGGCGATCTGCGCCGCCGGAATGCCCTGCGCCAGGACATAGGCTTCGGCGGCTTCGGCCCGGCGGCGCGACAGGGCGATATTCGCCTCGAGCGATCCGGTTGCATCCGTGTGGCCGACAAAGGTGATCCTGCGGGTCGGGTTTGCCTTGAGATACGCCACGACAGCATCGAGCGATTGCACCGGGCCCTCGCCCAAAGACGCCGAACCGCTGGCGAAATCGAGATCGGCAAGCACCACGTGGCCGACCCGTTCAAGTTCGCTCACCACGTCGCCCGCATCTTCGGGGATCGCTGCGCTGGGCGCATTCGCGACCGAGACGGCCGGGCGACCAGGGGGGCCGACCTCGATCAGCTGCACGAACACCGTCTCGGCATCCCGGCTGACCAGCAGACTGAGCGCCTGCGTGGCGTCCGGCGACTTGGCGGACAGGAAACGGTAGTCCGTCAGATCGACATACATGTTCGGCGCGCGCAGGACCTCGGTGCCGAACCGGAAATCGAACCCGCCGCAGCTTCGGGCGCTGCATTCGAAGATGATGTCGAAGCCATCGGCAAGCAACTGATCGCGCAACGGGCCAAGAACCTGCCCGGTGGTGAGACCGGCTGCGGAAATCCGCCAGGCCTGTCGCCGGACCTCGCCTTCGAGAGGGGCGACAGGAATGCCCGCCCCTTCCGTCCAGGCGCCGATGGGCAGATCATAGCTTCCGGACGGGTTGACCCGCGAGACGGTTTCGCGCGCACCGGTGGGCAAGGCCAGGTCAAGCGCGGCAACGGCCTGGGCCATGCCGGTCAGCACGGTGGCGAGGGCAAGACCGCAAGCCCTAGCGCGCCTGCGCGTGGTATTCATCATTCGGTCGCATGTCGGTGGCGCTGGCCACGCGGTTGGTCATGTTGAAGAACCCGGTCACGTTCGCGATGTCCCAGATGTCCCGGTCCGAGAACCCGGCATCGCGCAGGGCTTCGCGGTCGAACTCGGCGACTTCGGCGCTGCTCTTGGTGACCTTTTCGGCAAAGGCCAGCATGGCGCGGTGGCGATATTCCAGGTCGGCGACCCGCCAGTTCATCACCAGCATTTCGCCCAGCTTGGGATCGCCGGACAATTGCCGAACCGCAGCCCCGTGCGCGGTCAGGCAATAGAAGCACTTGTTGATCGAGCTGACGACAACCGCGATCATCTCGCGCTCGAGCTTGCTCAGCCCGCTGTCGGCCAGCATCAGGTCGTTGTACAGGGCGGTAAAGACATTGAGCTTTTCGATGTCGAAAGCATAGGATTTCAGGACATTGGGCACCATGCCCAGCTTGTCCTGGCAGATGTCGAAATATTTCTGCGTCTCCGGTGGCAAGGGGGCGACCATCGGAAGGTTGAGGGCCGTGGGGTTGTCGGATCTGGTCATTCGGCGTCGCTCGTTTTGGCTGGAATGCGGTAATGGTACTGTCCCACAAGCTGCATGCCGAGGGAAGCATAGAGACCGTTGGCGCCGGTATTCGCCTGGGTGCACAGGACGCTCATCCAGTCGGCGCCGGTCGCCCTGGCCCAATGGGCCGCCTGCCGCATCAGCCAGTCACCCATGCCACGGCGACGGTGAGCCTTCACGATTTCGAGCGCATGAACCATGGCGATCCGATCATGCACCGCGCAAAAGGCAGTGCCGGCGGGTTTGTCGTTGATGCGGCCAAAGAGACCGGTCTTCGGCTCCTTGACGCGCTCCATGACGGCAAGGCGCTCGGGGCCGATCCCGCCCTCGGCCCAGATGTCGCGCATGATGGCGAGCGGTTCCCAGATGCTGAAGGCCGTCACCCGCGGGACCGGCACATCGGTGAGGTTTTCAATCGGGCAGAGCCACAGATTGACGGGGTCGATGACCGCATAGCCACGCTCTGCAAGCGCCGTGTCCAACGCTTCGTCACCCTGCCGGATCATGAAAAGCGGGTCTTGCCCCATCATGCCCATCGCCGTCTCTGCCGCGACCAGATCGTCTTCGCGCCACGCGTCCTCGGCCGTTGCCGCGCTGACACGCTTGCCGCCGCCTGCACCGTTGCGCAGCATCCACGGCCCGGCAGGCATGCGTTCCGATGCAGGCCAGGTGGCCTCGGTCACGGCATAGAGGGCATGGACGTCCGGCGTCATGCGGCGAACAGTTCCGACAGCCTGGCCATCGCATGATCCACCCGCGCGCCATCGCTGCCGCGCACGACGATGTTCGACCCGTAGGCGCCGTTCTGCTGGAACGGGTAGGACCCGATGGACAGGTCCGGGAAATCGGCGGCGACCTGGCCCAACGGACCTGCGATGTCGCCTTCGCCGCGATCCACGCGCAAGGTCTGGGACAGGATCGGCGCGCCGCCCACAAGCGTCGGGATCACGCTGGCCACCATCGTCTGAAACACTGTTGGGACGCCCGCCATGACATGCACGTTGCCGATGGAAAATCCCGGCGCGATCGAGATCGGGTTCTCGATCAGGGACGCCCCGTCGGGGATGCGGGCCATGCGCTTGCGCGCCTCGTTGAACTCCATCCCGCGGCTGTCGTAATGCGCCTGCAAAAGATCCCGCGCATCATCGCGCACGTCGATCTGCACGCCAAAGGCCGCCGCCACCGCATCGGCGGTGATGTCGTCATGCGTCGGGCCGATGCCCCCCGAGGTGATGACCGTGTCATGGCCTGCGCGCAGCGCATTGAGCGCCGAGACGATGGCGTCATGGTCATCGCTCACGATCCGCACCTCGCACAGGTCGATGCCGACTTTCGTCAGTTCCTGCGCCAGATGGTGCATATTGGCATCGCGTGTGCGGCCCGACAGGATTTCATCGCCGATCACCAGCATGGCCGCCGTTGGATTGGGCATGGTTTGCCTCCTTGATCCCTTTGTTTTCTCAGGTATAGGCGGGGGTCATGCGCTTTCAAACCCCTCTTGTTCCGGGCGTTCTTGTCCGACGATACAAACGCTTTCTGGCGGATGTCACGCTTGAGGACGGGCGGCAGGTCACCGCGCATTGCGCCAATCCGGGATCGATGATGGGGTTGGCCGAACCGGGGATGCGGATCTGGCTGGAACCGAATGACGATCCGAAGAAAAAGTTGAAATTCGGCTGGCGGCTGGTCGAACATGCGGATGGCCATTTCACCGGCGTCGACACCGCCGTGCCGAACCGGATGCTGCGCGCCGCACTCGAGGCGCGGGCGGTGAACGGGCTTGCCGCGTTCGACACATTCCGCGCCGAAGTGCCTTATGGCGAGAAAAGCCGCATCGATTTTCTGTTGTCCCGTGCGGGGCATCCCGACACCTATGTCGAGGTCAAATCCGTCACCCTGTCGCGTCAGGCCGGGCTGGCCGAGTTTCCCGACAGCGTCACGGCGCGGGGCACCAGGCATCTGAATGAATTGGCCGCGATGGTGCGCGCCGGGCAGCGCGCTGTGATGCTTTATCTTGTCCAGCGCACGGATTGCTCGAGCCTGTCGCTTGCCGCGGATCTCGACCCGGCTTATGCCGCCGCCTGGACTGCTGCGACATCGGCGGGTGTTGAAACGCTTGCACTGGATTGCCAGATCACACCTCACGAGGTGCGCTTGGGCAAACCGATCCCGTTTGCCGCACCAACTGGGCTGTAATGTCGCGCCACTGGCAAATGCCCGCATTCAGGTCTAAAACCCGATACAAAGCTACTGGAGTTCGATGGTGAACAATTCCGCTGACGGTCGCCTCACACGCGAAGGCATCCGTATCCACAATCCGTCCGATTTCGCCGGCATGAACAAAGCCGGCGACCTGGCGGCGCGTATCCTGGACGATGTCGCGGACCAGGTGTTCGTGGGCCAGACCACCGCGACGATCGATGATTTCATTCGCGCGCGGGTGGAAGAGGCGGGCGCGACCTCGGCGACGATCGGTTACAAGGGCTACCAGCACGCAAGCTGCATCAGCGTGAACCATGTCGTGTGTCACGGCATTCCCGGCGACAAGAAGCTCAAGGACGGCGACATCCTCAATGTCGATGTGACGGTTGTCGTGGATGGCTGGTTCGGCGACACCAGCCGGATGTATGTCGCAGGAAAGCTCAGCCGCAAGGCCGAGCGGCTGATCCAGGTCACCCATGACGCCCTGTTCAAGGGCATCGAGGCGGCCAGACCCGGCAACACCTTCGGGGACATCGGCCACGCGATCCAGACCTATGTCGAGGCGAACCGCATGTCGGTCGTGCGCGATTTCTGCGGTCACGGGCTGGGCCGCGTGTTTCACGCGCCGCCGAACGTTCTGCATTACGGGCGTCCCGGAACCGGGCCGCAGCTCGAGGAAGGGATGTTCTTCACCATCGAACCGATGGTCAATCTCGGGCGTGCCGAAACCAAGGTGCTCGCCGATGACTGGACTGCTGTCACGCGCGACAAGTCGCTTTCGGCGCAGTTCGAGCATTCCATCGGGATCACGTCGGACGGGTGCGATATCTTCACCCTGTCGCCTGCAGGGCGGTTCCATCCGACCTACCATTCAGAATGACGCATCCATAAGGCGCGAACGGCCTGCGCATGTCCTGACCATCGGGAAACTCTGCCTCCACAGGTTTCAGTTCGAATTCTTTCAAGGCCGGCACCCGGAGACCGGGCCGCAATTCGCAAGCCCGGTTCCAGCTCCCGGCACCCGTTCACACCGTCACGCCTCGGGACCATTGCTGGCAGGGATCCTACACACCTGACAGGACCGGCAGGCTGGGATGGTTTGTCGCTTTCCCTTACCCTTTTGCGCCGCTAAACCGGGGGGCATCGCGGAGGCTCAGATGACGAAGATCACACCACAACCCGGAATCATGGATATTGCGCTTTACGTTGGCGGCAAGTCGCATGTCGACGGCGTGTCGAACGTGGTCAAGCTCAGTTCGAACGAAAACCCGTTTGGCCCGAGCCCGGCAGCGCAAGACGCCGTGCGCCGTTCGGTGCATGATCTGCACAGGTATCCCTCTACCGATCACGGCCCGTTGCGCAACGCCATAGCCGAATGTCATGGCCTCAAGGCGGACCAGATCATCTGCGGCGTCGGCTCGGACGAGATCATCAGCTTTCTGTGCCAGGCCTATGCCGGACCCGGCGACGAGGTGATTCACACCGAGCACGGCTTTGCGCTTTACAAGATCGGTGCGCTGGCCGCAGGCGCGACACCTGTCGAAGTGCCCGAACATGAACGGGTGACGGATGTCGATGCAATCCTGGCCGCCTGCACCGACAGGACAAGGCTGGTCTTCGTGGCCAATCCCAACAACCCGACCGGCACGATGATAGGGCTGGCCGAGGTTGAACGGCTCGCCGAGAACCTGCCGCCCCAGGCGTTGCTGGTGCTGGACGGGGCCTATGCGGAATTCGTTGACGGCTATGACGGTGGCGCGGGTCTCGTGCACGCGCGTGACAATGTCGTCATGACAAGGACATTCTCGAAGATCTACGGTCTGGGCGGCCTGCGCATCGGTTGGGGCTATGGCCCGCAGGAAGTGATCGACGTTCTCAATCGCATCCGGGGTCCGTTCAACCTGTCAGCCACGGCCTTGGCTGCGGCCGAAGCCGCGGTGCGCGACACCGTTTATGTCGAAAAATGCCGACTGGAAAACACCCGTCTGCGGGCATGGCTGGCCGAGGCGCTGGCCGAACATGGCGTGCCGTCCGATACGTCGATGGCGAATTTCGTCCTCGCCCGGTTCACCGACGAAGCCGAAGCCGAGGCGTGCAATCTCTACCTGCAGAAACAGGGGCTGATCGTGCGTCAGGTCGGGTCCTACAAGCTGCCCTTCGCGCTGCGCATCACGGTCGGTGACGAGGCCAGCTGCCGCCGCGTGGCGCATGCCATCGGACAGTTCAAGGCGGGTGCGCGATGACACAGATCTACGATCGTGTCGCCCTGATCGGCCTGGGACTCATTGCGTCTTCGATGTTCTGGTCGATGAAGCGCGGCGGCCTGGCCGGGCATGTCACGGGATACGCCCGCAGCGCCGAAACCCGTGAGACCGCGCGCCGGATCGGGCTGTGCGACACTGTCACGGACAGCGTGCAGGACGCCGTCAAGGATGCCGATCTGGTCGTGCTTGCCGTTCCGGTCGGCGTGATGGGACAGATCGCCGCCGAGATCGCGCCGCACCTGAAACCCGGCGCGACCGTCACCGATGTCGGGTCGGTCAAGGCCCAGGTGATCAGCGACGTGGCGCCGCATATTCCGGACGGCGTGCATTTTGTCCCCGCGCATCCCTTGGCCGGAACCGAGCATTCAGGCCCGGAATCGGGTTTTGCCACGCTTTTCGACAATCGCTGGTGCCTGGTTGTTCCACCCGAGGGCAGCGATCCCGAGGCGGTCGAAACGCTCAGCCGCTTCTGGCATGGGCTGGGATCGAATGTCGACAGGATGGATGCCGAGCATCACGATCTTGTTCTGGCGGTGACGTCGCACTGCCCGCACCTGATCGCCTACACGATGGTCGGCGTGGCCGACGATCTGCGCCGCGTGACCGACAGCGAGGTGATCAAGTTTTCCGCAGCCGGTTTTCGGGATTTCACACGCATCGCCGCGTCCGATCCGACCATGTGGCGCGATGTCTTTCTAACCAACAAGGACGCCACCCTGGAGATCCTGGGGCGCTTCACAGAAGAGCTTTTTGCACTTCAGCGGGCTATCCGGCAGGGTGACGGGGTCCTTCTGCATGACTATTTCACCCGCACACGGGCCATTCGCCGCGGGATCATCGAAGCCGGTCAGGACACGGCGGCTCCGAACTTTGGGCGATCAGGTTAAAGGCGTGTAGATGCGAGTGTTGTGTGTTTTGGTGAGTGTATCGGTTTTCATTTCAAGTACTGCCTGGGCGGCCCCGGAAACATCGCTCCGTCCGATGGCGCGGGACCAGATCGCCATGATCGCCGCGCCATCCCGCCCGGTGGCACGCCCATCGATAATCGAGTCCGCCCTGGCCACCAGTCTTGCCCGGCAGTTCCGGCCGAAAACCAATCCCCACCACGAGACCACCGATATCGCGCCGGCCGAAAGACGCGCCTTCGCGGCGCAGTCGCCGCAGGCCACCGGACAATCCGTTCGCCCCAGTCTCAGGCCGTTCGGCATTGTCCAAAAGGCCATGGCGAAACGCCAGGAGCGCGCCCGCGGTGCGATTTGCGGGGATCCGGCTCTTCAGGGCGACATTGTTGGTTTTGTGCCCGGTCGGCTGTCGGCCTGCGGGATTCAGGACGGGGTGCGTGTGCGGTCTGTTGCCGGTATCCCACTCAGCCAGAAAGCGGTGATGGATTGCACGACGGCGAAGGCGCTTAAGCAATGGGTCACCAAGGGCATGAAGCCCGCCATCGGCGGCACCGGCGGGGGCGTCGCGCAGATCAAGGTGGCCGCGCACTATGCCTGCCGGACCCGGAACAACCAGTCCGGAGCCAAGATCAGTGAGCATGGCAAAGGTCGCGCGATCGACATTTCAGGCTTCCGGCTGCGGGACGGGTCCGAGATCACGCTGCTTCAGGGCTGGGACCGGCGCGACACGGGTCCGATCCTGAGAAAGATGCATCAGCGGGCCTGCGGGATTTTCGGCACTGTCCTCGGCCCCGACTCGGACCGGTTTCACAAGGATCATTTCCATTTCGACACCGCGCGATATCGCAGCGGGTCGTTCTGCCGCTAAATCCGCGCGGACATCTACTGGTAGGAGCGCACTAGGCTCTCGGCCACCAGCGCCCATCCGTTGGCGACAACGAAAAACGCCAGCTTGAAGGGCAGCGATACGATGGCTGGCGGCACCATCATCATGCCCATGGACATCAACACGGCGGCAACGACGAGATCGATGATGAGAAATGGCAGGAAGATGAGAAACCCCACCTGAAACGCCCGCGCCAGTTCGGACAATAGGAAGGTCGATATTAGGATCGACAGGGGCGTATCGGCTCCGGGTTCCGTCAATTCGAGATCGCTGCGAATGCGGGCCATCGTGGCAAAGGTGTCGGGGTCGACCTGCGCCGCCATGAAAAGCCGGAACGGCTCGAAACCGCGCCGGAAACCTTCTTCGGTTTCGATCTCCTCGTTCAGAAGAGGCTGAATGCCCTGTTCCCACGAAGCGACGAATACCGGCTCCATGACGAAAAATGTCAGGAAGATCGCGATGCTGATCAAAAGCATGTTCGGCGGCGATTGCTGCAGCCCGATCGCCTGTCGCAGGATCGACAGCACCGTGACGATAAACGGAAAACACGTCACGGTAATGGCGATGCCGGGGGCCACGCTCAGCACCGTGATGAGCGCAATGAGCTGCAACGTGGTCGCGGTGATCGAGCCGCCATCGCCGAAGTCGAGCGACAGGCTCTGGGCCGATGCCGTCCCCGCCAGGAGAACGCCCATGACCAGCGCGATCGTGAGGGCGCGGATCACGATCTAGCCATGCGTGTTGCCGAAATCGTTGACGTCCACCAGGCGCACGCAAAGCTGGCCATGGTTTTCCCCCGTCTCGGTGATCTCAAGAACTCCGGTCGCGATAAGACGATCGCCGACATAAAGCTCGACCGGGTCCTCCACGCGTTTGTCGAGCACCAGCACGGATCCTTCTTCCAGTTGCAAAAGGTCGCGCACGATCGGCCTTGCCCGGCCCACGGAAACCGTGATCTCGATCGGGACCGTCGTGAAGGAGGCTTCTGTTCTTGGAGTTTCCGAAAGGTCGGTTGACTTATCCATGTGCCCGCATCTCCGCTTGGTCATGGAGCACCGCATGAACGGCCTCCGTGATCTGTTGGCAAACTTCCGCCAGATCGATGGTGAGTTCCTTTGCGCCCAGCTTCATATGCGCCTGTCCGTCGACGACCGAGGGCGATTCGACAACCGTGACGGGAAGACTTGTGGATGCCCCGTTGATGAGCTGGGTCACCTGTTGCGCAGCTCCTGGCGCGACCTCGATCCCGATCTGCACCGTTCCGATGTCGCGCGCGACCTGTGACAGCTGATCGACGATATGCGCCCCAAGGGTGTCCCGCGCCAGATTGGGCAGGATTTTCTGAAGGATCTCGTTGAAGAGCGGCGTCAGGTTCGACATCACCTGCGCGTGGACCTCGTGATAGGTGAAGGACAGGTCCTGAAGACTGTGCGCAACCCCGTCGGCAAGCAGAGCACCCTCGTCGGACTTTGCCTTGATCGCGTCGTCCCAACCCGCGCGGTACCCCCTGTCAAAGGCCTCGAGCCGCTCGGTTTCGAGAGTTTCGTCCGAGATCAACAACTGGCTTGACTCATCGGGCGGCGTTCCGAAATCCTCCAGGTAAGCGGCGAGGCTGGTCATGACGCATCCCCCGCTTTCGGTTCTTCAAGCCAGCTGCGCAAGACCTCGACGGTCTCTCCCCGCCGCTCTTCGATCAGCGTTCTCAGGCGAGTCACGGCATCTTCGGGATTGTCCGGACTGCCCCGGAAGGTCGCATCCGCCAAGGCGGGCAAGCCCGAGCCCGTCTCGTCCGGCTCGATCGTTCCGCTGAGCACCGGCAGGTCCGCACCCTCGACACCCAGGCGCCCGGTGCCCGGCGCGGCCAGTTCCGCAAACCTTCTGGAGGGCAGAAGAAGCGGGCGCACGACGAAAAGTCCAAGCACCAGAACGACCAGCGCAAGCACCGCGATCTGCACAAGCGTCATCGTATCCAGCGCGCCAGAAAACCAGCCCGGATCGGTGGGTGAAGACCCCAGTTGCTCCATCGGCTCGAAAGACAGGGACTTCAACGTGATGACATCTCCGCGGGATTCGTCATAGCCAACGGCAGATGCGACCAGATCGCGAAGCGCCGTCAGTTCCGCTTCGGGCATGGGGACAAAGGCCTGCGTGCCGTCCGGCTGCGCCTGGACCTGGCCATTCACGAGAACCGCAACCGTCAACCGCTTGATCGCGCCCGGCGCCCGGATGATTTCCCGCGTGGTCTGGGACACCTCGTAGTTCAGCCGCTCGCGGGTTTCCGAACTCTGCCGCGTTTCCTTTTCGCTGGCATTCGCGTCGCCATCCGGAAGGTTGGAGGCAACTGTCACTGCACCTGCTCCGGCGTTTTCCGATTGATCGCTGCGTTCTTCGCTGTCCGAACTTATGATGAACCGGCTGTCGGGATCAAACCGTCGCTCCGTGATCGATTCGCTGTCGGTGACGGCATCGACGCTCACCTCGACCACGGCATTGCCGCGCCCGACGCGTGCTTCGATCAGACGCAGCACCCGATCCCGGAGATGGGCCACGCGATCCTGATCATGGGCAGGGCCGGCGCCCACGCTGTCATCGGTGATCAATCCGGCCTGCGCGTCTATCAGCGCAACCTCCGCTGGATCCAGGCCCGCAACCGCAGAAGCCACGAGGTGTCGGATGGCTTGCGCGCTCGCCCTGTCGATCGTCCCGGACCGGGCGGTTACATGCACCGACGCGCTCGGAGCAAGGTCGCGCCGAAAGGGGTTGTCGCTGCCCGTGGCGATATGAACCCGGGCCGCGGCAATATCTGGCGCCGCAACGATGGTGCGCGCCAATTCCCCTTCTTTTGCGCGCAGATAGGCGGCATCGAACATCTGGGACGTGGTGCCAAAGCCCGACAGAGTGTCGAGCAGTTCATAGCCTTGGCCGGAACTTGCCGGCAGGCCTTCACTCGCCAGGGTGAGTCGTAGTTCGTCTCGCAAGGCGTCAGCGACGAAAATCGAGGTCCCCCGCACGTCGAACACGGCATTTCTTTGCTGCAACGCCTGAACGACCTCACCGGCGGCAGCCGGATCAAGCCCGGAGTAAAGCAGCGTCATGCGCGGCTGGGTCACAAGCCGCGACATGCCGAGAACCGCAAGAAAGATCGCAAGCGTCGCACCGATAACTATGGATTTGCGCGCTATGGTTAGATTTTGCCAGACTGGCAGAATTTGCTGCACAGATTTCCTCCGAACCCAAAACATTCTGTTCCGTCGATGCCGTCCTTTATTCCCCGTCCGCGTTAACAATCGGTTAGTGCCTGAGCGCTAGAACATGGATTGTGAATTGAGGAATGGACGGGTCTGCCATGACCGAGGCGGCGACAGGCGAAAACGGCGGAGAGGTGAAAAAGGCATCGAAACTCGGGCCGATCCTCGGGCTGGTGCTGTGCCTTCTTGGCGGTGGGCTTGGATTTTTTGCCGTCTCGAACGGATTCGTACCCATCGGAGGCGAGGCGGCGCAAAAGACGGAGCCACATGCTGCGCCAAGCGCTTTGCCGGATGTGGCCTTCGTCGATATTCCGACGCTTATCGTGACCCTTCCGCCCGGGGCACAGAACGGCCACTTGCGCTTTTCGGGGCAGATCGAGGTTCCGTCCGAATACCGGGGCGATGTGGAATTCCTCCTGCCGCGCATCCAGGATGCGATGAACGGCTACCTTCGCGCGCTCTCGGCAGAGGACATCGAAGGCCCCGGCGCGCTTTTCAGGATTCGGCTGCACCTGTTTCGCCGCATCGTGACGGTGGTCGGGCTTGGCAAGGTCAACGGTCTTCTTGTCACGGAATTCATCCTGAACTGAGGAATTACCCATGGATCTTGTCGCTGATATTCTGCTTGTGGCCGGTGCGCTTGGCGCAGGACTCTACTGTTTCGTCCTGTCCCGGCGGCTGACGCGGTTTACCGATCTCGAGAACGGCGTTGGCGCTGCTGTTGCGGTCCTTTCGGCGCAGGTCTCCGATCTTCAAAGCGCATTGGAAAACGCGCAGAAAACCGCGACCCATTCCAGCGACAGTCTTGCCGATCTGACCGGCAGGGCAGAAGATGCGGCCAAACGGTTGGAACTGATGGTCGCCTCGCTGCACGATCTGCCGCCACCCCCTCCAACTCCGGAGCCAACCCGTGCCCCCACCGGTCCTGTTTTTGCGCGCCATGCCGGAGACGCTCGATGACCCGACAGCCCGGCAAGAAACCCGCGAAACGAACACAAAAAGGCACGCTTGCCATCATCGGCGCGCTGTTGCTGCTCTCCGCCGGATTACGCCTTGCAACAGAAGCAGGCCAGGTGATTGCAAGCGAAGGCATCTTGGCGGGCTCCCCCGATCCGGCCGCCGCCAACCAGACCCAGGATCTGGCGCGACCGGACCAGATGGAGGTCGCGCTCGCGGCGATCAAGAAAAGAGAAGCGCGGTTGATGGAACGCGAAGCGGAAATCAATGAGCGCGAATCGTCTGTCGAAGCCGCTGAACAAGCCATTCGAGAAGAGATCGAAAAGCTCCTTGAAACCGAGCAAAATCTTCGCAAGACAATCTCGGTCGCAGCGGAAGCGGCGGAGGCCGACATCGCTCAGCTTACCGACGTCTACGCGAACATGAAACCCAAACAGGCCGCAGCCCTTTTCGAACAGATGGATTCCACCTTTGCGGCAGGCTTTCTGGCCAGAATGACCTCTGACAGTGCTGCCCGCATCATGGCGGGCATGACGCCGGAAAAAGCCTATGAAATCAGCTTAAAACTCGCCGGTCGCAACGCAGATATTCCGCTGCGATAGACGGTGCATTTCCCCGAGAACCGTATGGAGGTCGTCCAGCAGTCTGCGGCCATGTTCGGCCTATGCGGCGCGTATCCTCCCTGAACCAAAAGCTGCAGCGCATCTCCATTCAGACAAACCATGGGTGCCAACGAAAGCAAAAGTCTGCGCAAGACATATACCTCACGTTACACGATACCTCAAAAATCAATCTATAAAAATCACTTACGGCGCACAAAAAACAGGCGAAAAGCAAAAGTCTTCGCAAGAAATCTATAGTGTGCGTGACCTGTCCCCCTTGGGTCCCTCGATCATAACGAGAGTCTGCGGGTTTGAGGTTGGTAGTCGGGTCTGTCGTTCTGGGCAAGCGCGCCGAGCGCGGAGCCCTCAGATAGGCGTTGTTGCATTACCCCGGCCTGAGGCGTGACGTCCCCTTACCCCACTGACGTCATGCCACGCGGACGATCTCGGCGGTGCCGAGGGCGTTGAAGCGGTTCATGAGGGCGATGCGGATGTGGATTTCGGCGGTCTGTCGGTCGGGGTCTCTTGCCATGATACGCTCGCCGAAGGATTTCAGGCAGCGCATCTTCGCCTCGATCCGGCTGCGGGCGTGGTATCCGGTCCAGCGTTTCCAGAACGCCCGCCCGTAGTATCGCGTCGCGCGCAGGGTGTCGTTGCGGGCGCGTGCAGCCGGGCAGTCTGCTTTCCAGAGACGTCCGTTCTTTCGGATCGGGATGATCGGAACGGCGTCGCGTTCGATGATGGCCTTGTGGCAGCGGCGTGTGTCGTAGGCGCCGTCGGCGGTGACCGTGCCTATCTGCTCACCTGCCGGGATCTGGCCGAGCAGGTCGGGCAGCACGGGGCTGTCGCCGTCGCGGCTGGGGGTGAATTCCACCGCTCGGATGTCGGATGTGGCCGGGTCCATGGCCAGATGGACCTTGCGCCATTGGCGTCGGCCTTGCACCCCGTGCTTGCGAGCCTGCCATTCGCCATCGCCGAGGAACTTGATCCCGGTGCTGTCGACCAGCAGGTTTAGCGGGCCGTCCGCACGGCGATACGGGACCTGGACGGCCAAGGTCTTTTGCCTGCGGCACAGCGTGGAAAAGTCCGGCACGGGCCAGTCCAGGCCGGCCAGTCGCAGCAGGCTGGCCACCATTCCGGCGGTCTGGCGCAACGGCAACTTGAACAGGACTTTGATCGATAAGCAGAACTGTATGGCCGCATCGGAAAACACCGCCGGACGTCCGGGTCGACCGTCACGCGGCGCGTGCCAGGTCATGTCCTTGTCGACCCAGATGAGCAGAGACCCCCGCTTCCTGAGCGACGCGTTGTAGCTGGACCAGTTCGTCGTGCGATAGCGGGCGGGAGATGGCTTGCTCATGCACCGCGTCTAACGCCATGGATTCGCGAAGTGAATCCTTCGTCGTCAGACTTTTGCAACAACGCCCTTTCTCTTTACCCATGGAAGCGCCAGTTTAATCTGAATACCCTAAGTCAGATGCGCATTTCGCTGCTCTCATTTACGACCCGCAACGCCCATGTTTTGAAACCTCGGTGCCAGTAAGCGGTGTTTGGGTTGAAAAAACTTGATCAACAGCGAGGAACAGGTGACCTTGGCTTTAACCAGCAGGCCGTTTGGGGAATGCGCTATGGGTCGTTTCACTGATTTAAAGCAGTACGGAACAAAGGTGACTAAGTTCAACCAGTCCAAAGTGTTGAAGGACGTGCACGAACGAGGCGAGGTTGGGACACTCGTTTACAAATGGTCGAAATCGGGGATCTGCGCTGCGCTTGCCTCGAACTGGCTGAAAAAGGCTAGTCGGTACAAGGATGGCGCAAATGATAAGCTCATGCAGAAGGCGCTGAGTGTCCAGTACATCTACATGAAAACAAATCCCACGGGAAACCCGCTTGATGATGTGGGCGTAGCCTCAGCTGACGGGGTCGTCATTCCCCGTCTTCCCAAAGAGTCCAGCCTAGACAAGTGGATTTCAGCCTGGAACCGCAACGATACGCGGGCAAACAGTGCCGTTTACATATCCTTCAAGTGCAGCGGTGCAGTTAGCGGGAGCCATGCTGTTGCGGCGCGGCGCACCAAGGGCGTTTTGCACTTCTACGACTCGAACTGTGGATGGTACACAGTCGCAACCGGGTCAGAAGATGCCTTCTTTCAAACCTATGCGGCAGCCTACGCTCAACAAGGTATCGAGATTTCGAACGTCGAGATGATTGCTGTGAAGTAGGGCGCCCGCAGGTCATGCCAAAAAAGAACCGCAGCGCCACGATGCGCGTGTTGAAGGTCGATGGGGTGACCCCGGTGTCCGTCATATGAAGCTGATAGGCGCGCAGATCCTCCGGCGTGGCCGTGTCGGGTGACCGCCCGAGGAACGCCGCGAAATCCTTGATTGCCCGAATATGAGACTTTTGGTGTTTGTCGCCCATTCCGCGGATGCGCATATCTTCGATCATCCGCTGACGCAGCGGGCTCATCTTCTCCTCTG
>NZ_JAIPUT010000059.1 GCF_020055635.1 Marivita sp.
TCACGCACCCCACCACCGGCAATTGCAACTGCCAGCTTGTCCTTCGAAACGTCGATCCCAACATGGATCGTCGGTTGTTCTTTCTTCATGCCTTCCTCCATCGCAAATCGACGGCACTTGCCGCCATGCGATCAGAATACAGGCTGATCCCTCAGAAGCGTGCCGATGAAAAAAGACATGCAGTCTTACAAACGTCTTGCGCCGCGACACGCAGCGTCATTTCGTTCAATATATTCTGAACATTCTGGACATGCCGGCGCTCGCTACTTAGTTGGACTGCGACATTGGAGGAATCATGACGACCGGAAACGACAAACAGGTCCGCACGGACTTCATCGAGCGAATGGGACTTGTCGCTCAGGCGGAGAACATGCCGCGAAGCGCCGGGCGGCTATTTGCGCTGCTCGTTTATGATGGTGGTGCCGTGGCCTTCGGCGCGTTGGCCGAGATGCTCCAGATCAGTCGGGCGAGTGTCAGCAACTCGGTCCGGCTACTAGAAGAGCGTGGCCTGGTGAAACGGGTGACACGCCCTGGAGAGCGGCAAGACTTCTTCGAGGTCGCTCCGAATGCCTTTGCCGCGCTTCTGGCAGCCTCGGCGGCACGCGTCGCTGCGGCACGTACCGAGGTGGCGAAGACCTTGGGCGAGTTGCCCGACGAGGCGCAGGGGCCGCATGAACGGCTCACGGAATATCTGGGCTTCTACGAGGCCATCGGCGAGGGGTTGAACATCGCGATCAGCCGCTTTGGAGACAGGAAGAAGAGCTGACCATGAATGACATGACACGCGGTGGAACCTCCGGCGCAAATCCGGCACCGGCAGGAAAGCAGGACACCGGCGCCAAGCCCGAATGGGCGATGAGTCGGCGCGAGATCGAACGCGTGCTGCGGGCACGGGCCGGTCTGCCGCCGCTGCCGCGCCGCTGGCCGTGGCTTGTAGGGCTGGTCGTTCTGCTGGCGCTCGCCGGTGGTGGCGCCGCCTTCTGGCAGATGCGGTCGGATGCCTTGGTTCCGGTGGCCGAGGTGCCTGCTGAAGCCGAGGCAGCGCCGGTAATGGAGCTTCTTCCCGCGGAATACGACGTGCTGGATCCGGTCGACCTGCGTCGCGCCGTTCGCGTCTCGGGCACCATCGAACCCGTCCGCTCCACGCAGGTTTCTTCCGAGGCCGGCGGCCGGGTGGAATCGGTGCTGGCAGAGACCGGTGACGTTGTCGCTGCAGGCGATCTGCTCGTGCAGATCGACGTCGAGGCGCTGACGCTCGAACTGGACCTGGCGCGCAGCAACCTTGAGGCGACGCGCATCCAGCTCGACCTTGCTACCGCGCAGCTCGGTCGGACCGAGGCGCTGGTGGAACGCGGCGTCGCCAGTTCCTCGGCTCTCGACGAGGGGCAGAGCAGCGTTCAGGGCCTGCGCGCGAACCTGCGCGCACAGCAAGATCAGGTGCGGGCCGCCGAACTGCGTCTTGGCAACGCCTCTGTCCGCGCGCCCTTCGACGGGAGAGTGGCGGCGCGCAGCGTGGAGCCGGGCCAGTACGTCTCGATCGGAACGCCGCTCATGACGTTGGTCGATCTTTCCACCGTCGAGATGGAAGCGAGCGCTCCGGTTGCGGCGGGCGCCACGCTGCGACCCGGTCAGCCGGTGGAGGTTGTGGTGGACGGCGGGCAAGAGCGTGTCTTTTTGGGCGAGGTCGCGCGGATCAGCCCTGTCGCCGGGGAAGGCACCCGTACGCTCCCTGTCTTTGTCCGCATCCCCAACGATGACGGGTCGCTGCTGGGCGGCATGTTCGCTACTGGCCGGGTCGTGACCGCCAAGGCCGAGGCCGCCCTTGCGCTGCCGTCGGATGCGATCCTTGAGGACAGCGACGGCACATATGTCCTGCGCATCGTCGAGGGGCGGATCGAACGCGCCGAAGTCGAGGCCGGCGGCACATGGGGCGACGATCTCGTTCGCATCGTCTCGGGTCTGTCTGCGGGCGATCTCGTCGTCACTGCGCCGCTGGCGGAACTCGCCTCCCGCAGCCTTGTCCACATTCTCGAGGATTGAGCCCTTGTTCCTGACCCGCATCAGCGTCAACCAGCCCGTCTTCGCAACCATGATCATGGTCGCGCTGATGGTCGTCGGTGTCTATTCCTTCCAGCGCCTGCCGATCGAGCAGCTTCCGGACGTGGACTTCCCGGTCGTCGCGGTCGTCGTCTCCTATCCCGGCGCGTCGCCCGAGGCGGTCGAGGCCGACGTGATCGAGCCGATCGAGGACGCCGTGAACACCATCAGCGGCATCGACGACATCCAGTCCACAGCCCGCTCGGGCCAGGCGCTGGTGGTGATGATCTTCGATATGGACGTGCCGTCGGCCACGGCCGTGCAGGACGTGCGGGACCGCATGGCCTCGGTCGAGGCGGGGCTGCCGGACGGCGTGGGCGATCCGACCGTGCTGCGCTTCGACCCAGCCGAACTTCCGGTGATCTCGGTCGCCGTCAGCGCCGAGGGCATGGCGCCGCGCGACCTTACCGCGCTCACCGAGGACGTGATCGCTCAGCGCTTCTCCGTGATCGAAGGTGTGGGCAGCGCGTCGGTCGTGGGGGGCGTTCCGCGCCAGCTCGAGATCCTGCTCGACCCCGACCGGATGGCGGCGCTCGGCGTTGGCGTGTCCGAGGTCACGCGCGCGCTCGCCCTGGAGAACCAGGATCTGCCGGCGGGGTCGGTCGAGACCGCGCGACAGGATCAATTGTTGCAAGTGCAGGGCCGGATCGACCAAGCCGAGGACTTCCTTGAGATCATCGTCGCGCGCCGTGGTGGCGAGCCGGTGCGCCTTGGCGACCTTGCCCGCATCGAACTGGGCGAGGCCGCGCCCGAAAGCCTTGCCATGCTCGATGGCGCGCGCGCGCTCGCCGTCGACATCGTCAAGACCCAGGGCGCCAACACCGTCGCCGTGGCCGAGGAGGTGCGCGCCGCAGTGGCCGAGATGATGGCGGGTGACCTGCCCGAAAATGTGCGGCTGGACATCGTGCGCGACAACGCGGTTGCGGTCGAGGAATCCTATCACGGCGTTCAGGACATGCTGATCGAAGGCGCGGCCCTGGCGACGCTGATCGTGTTCCTGTTCCTGAACTCCTGGCGCTCCACCGTCATCACCGGCCTTACGCTGCCGATCTCGATCATCGGAACGATGACGGCGCTCTGGGCACTTGGCTTCACGCTCAACATCATGACGCTTCTGGCACTGTCGCTGGCCGTCGGCCTCTTGATCGACGATGCCATCGTGGTGCGCGAGAACATCATGCGTCACCTGCACATGGGCAAGACGCACCGGCAGGCGGCGCTGGACGGCACGAACGAGATCGGCCTTGCCGTGCTGGCAACGACCCTGTCGATCATCGCGGTCTTCCTGCCTGTGGCCTTCATGGAAGGCATCATCGGGCGCTTTTTCCTCCAGTTCGGCGTGACCGTCTCGGTTGCAGTGCTGATCTCGATGTTCGTGGCCTTCACGCTCGACCCGATGCTGTCTTCTGTCTGGTACGATCCTTCGGCCGATCCGAACACGAAGCGAGGGATCCTGGGCCGGGCCGTGGCGCGCTTCGACCGGGGCTTTGACTTGATCGCGGTCGGATACAAGGCTGTGCTGCGCTCGTCGCTGCGCCACCGAATGACGACGCTGCTTGTGGCGATGCTGGCCTTCCTCGGCAGCTTCGCCCTTGTGCCGCTTGTTGGAGCGGAATTCTCGCCGGCGGCGGACACCAGCGAATTTCAGGTCGAGATCGAAACGCCGCCCGGCTCGTCACTTGACTACACGGCGGCGAAGATCGCACAGGTGGACAGGGTCCTGCGGGAGTTTCCCGAGGTCATCGGCACCTACGCCACCGTCGGCTCCGGCACCTCGGCCGCCGGCAACAGCGCCGCGACGATCGTGGCCCGCATGGTCGGCCCAGAAGAGCGCGAGCGCACGCCGACCGACATGACGCTGCCGGTGCGCAAAGCGCTTGGCACCATCCCCGGCATCGAGGCCGTGGTGGGTGCGGCGGGCGGTCTTGGCGCGGTACAGGCGCCCGTGGTCGTCAACCTCTACGGCGAGGACATGCGCGTGCTCCAGCGCCTTGCCAGCGACCTCGCACAGGACATGTCGGCCGTCGAGGGGCTCGAGGACGTGACTTCGAGCCTCGAGGCGGCGCAGCCGGTTCTCAGCGTCCGCGTCGACCGCGAAGCGGCCAGCGATCTCGGCGTCAGCCTGTCGCAGGTCGGCGCAGCGCTGCGCCCGATGCTGGGCGGCGAGGAGGTCACGGACTGGACCGCGCCCGACGGCCGCAGCTTCACCGTTGTCGTGCAACTGCCCGAGGCGCTGCGCAACGACCTCGACACGCTGCGCAACCTGCCCATCGCGGCAGCGGAGGGCGGCATGATCCGTCTCGACCAGGTCGCCGAGATTGCCCAAGACACAGGCCCCTCCGAGATCAACCGGCTTGATCTCGCGCGGCAGGTCTCTGTCACGGCGAACCTTGCCGGTGCAACCCTCGGCGAGGTCATGGGCGGCGTGCAGTCCGCCATCGACGCGCTGGACACGCCGCCGGGCTACCGCGTCACCACGGGCGGCGACGCCGAGATGATGGCCGAGACCGCCGCCTCGGCGGGCACCGCGCTGCTGCTGGCGGTGATCTTCATCTACCTTGTGCTCGCCTCGCAGTTCGGCAGCTTCCTTCAACCCGTCGCCATCATGATCTCGCTGCCATTATCGCTGATCGGGGTGATGCTGGGACTTCTGATCGGAGGATCGACGCTCAACATGTTCTCGGCCATCGGTTTCATCATGCTGATGGGGCTCGTCGTGAAGAATGCGATCCTGCTTGTGGACAACGCGAACCAGCACATGCGGGACGGTTGGAACCTTTACGATGCGCTGGTGGAGGCCGGGGCGACCCGCTTCCGGCCCATCGTGATGACGACGCTTGCGATGATCTTCGGGATGCTGCCGCTGGCGCTGAACCTTCACGGCGGGTCCGGCCAGAACGCCCCGATGGCCCACGCGGTGATCGGCGGGCTAATCAGCTCGGGATTGCTGACGCTGGTGGTGGTGCCCGTCGCGCTGACCTACGTGGACGCCTTCGGGCGCAGGGCCTCGCGGCTGTTCCCAAAGGGCCCCGACCATGCCGGGGCGGAGGCGGGGTGAGCCGGGGTTTCCCGACATTCTGCAATTAAGGCAAGTTGCATCGGTCTCCGGCAGACCTCTGCCGGCCTGAAACCGTCCCGGCTCGAAGCCGTGCGCCCTCGTTGCGCTCTTTGGCAGGATCGCTCGGGGTCCGCGTCAACGCGCGTTTTTCCGCGCCTCGGCAAGCGCAATCGTGCGCCTTGCCTTGGCGACGACCGGAGCATCGACCATGCGGCCGTCGTGCAGGAATGGTCGACCGCCATTTTCCGCATCACGAGCGACGATTTCGCGCGCGGAAGCCACGGCTTCGGGAGAGGGAGTAAAGACGGCGTTGATGACATCGACCTGTCGGGGGTGAATTGCCACTGCGGCACCGAAACCCATGCGTCGTCCAAGCTCCATCTGCTCCCGGTAGGCGGCCATATCCCCGATCTCTGCAATGGAGCCGGGCGAACCGATCGGCACGAGGCCAGCTCCTCGCGCCGCCGCAACGATCATCTGAGCAAAGACTGACATTACCGTCCGAGACGAGTCCGCTCCGAGATCGACCGCCAAATCTTCTGGCCCGATCATCAGGGCGGCCTGTCTCTCCGGTGCCGCCGCCGCAATGTCAGCCAGTCGTCCGAGTGCCAGGGCGCTCTCGATCTGGGAGATGACGTAGATCTGCGGCGGTGCCCCGAGCTCGCGGAGGATCTCGGCAACCGCGACGACGAATTGAGGCGTGTCGACTTTGGGAACCATGACGAAGTCGACACCGGCCGCAACGCAAGCCGCGAGGTCGGGAACGAGCAGAGTCCAGGGTCGGTTGACCCGGACGCCGACTTGCGCTCCGCTGCTGCGCAAGGACGTGACATCTGCCGAGAGACCTTGGCGCGCGGCCTTTTTCTGATCCGGTGGGATCGCATCCTCCTGATCGAGAATGAAGCCG
Source organism: Marivita sp. (assembly GCF_020055635.1). Classification (GTDB taxonomy): domain Bacteria; phylum Pseudomonadota; class Alphaproteobacteria; order Rhodobacterales; family Rhodobacteraceae; genus Marivita. Next base: position 6,063 of record NZ_JAIPUT010000059.1, read on the forward strand.
TCGGCAGGACGGTTCAGGGCAGAGGCGAGCAGACGGGCGTTTCCTGCCGGCACGAACAGCATGCTGGCAATGCCGGAGAGGCGGTCTGAAGCAATCATGCCGTGGTACCCGTCAGCTGCGTTGGCTCTTCGACGATGCTACGCGCCACCAGGTCGTCAATGCGATCACGGCTGAAGCCGAGCGCCGCAAGGATCGCGACGGAGTGGGCACCAAGAGCGGGGCCTGGGGTCTTGATGACACCGGGCGTGCGCGACAGGCGAGGCGTAATGGCGTGCATCGGGAAAGACGCCATATCACTGTCCGGCGTTTCCACAATGACCTCTCGGCTGGTGATGTAGGGGTGCCCATCCAGGTCGGCGACGCCGGCGACGATCCCGACCGTGACCTCGGCCTTGGTGAAAAGCTCGACCAGTTCGTCACGGGGCAGGGAGCGCATGAAATCGGCCACCGCCGCGTCGCATTCTTCGAGGTGGTCGATCCGGTCCGAATTGGTGGAAAAGCGCGGATCGGTGATCATGTCGGGGCGACCTATGACCCGAAAGACCCGTTCCGCCATCGCTTGGGTGGACGCCGAGAGCGCGACGAAGCCGCCATCGGCAGTCTCGTAAATATTGCGCGGCGCGCTGAGTTCGGACAGGCTGCCCATGCGCCGGGGCTCGCGGCCCGTGAGCCGATGGTTGGCGATTTGCGGCCCCAGGCACGCGAACATCGGCTCGAACAGCGACAGGTCGATGACCTGACCGGAGCCGTCGCGGTCGCGTGCGCGCAGTGCCATCAGAGTTGCCGCGGCGCCGGATTGCCCCGCAATCATGTCGGCAAGCGCCAGTGGTGGAAGCACCGGGGGTCGATCTTCGAAGCCGTTCATCATCGCAAAACCGGACATCGCCTCGATGAGACTGCCGAAACCCGGGCGGCCACGCCATGTTCCTGTCTGGCCCCATCCCGAGATCCGAACCACGATCAGCCCCGGATTGCTGGCGAGCAGATCATCGGGGGCAAGACCCATCTTCTCGAGAGTGCCCGGCCTGAAATTCTCGACCAGAACATCGGCAGAGGCGATGAGTTCACGTGCCACGGCCAGACCTTCGGCGCTGCGCATGTCGACCGCGAGGCTTTGTTTGTTGCGGCAGTATGCCTTCCAGAAGGTCGACACGCCTTCGACACGCCAGGCTCTCAGGTCGTCGCCCAGACCCGGTTTTTCAATCTTGATCACTTCGGCACCGAAATCGGCCAGCACATGGGTAAGCACGTTGCCAGCGACCAGCCGCGACATGTCGATGACCCTCAGGCCTTCGAGCGGGGCGCCTGCGTTCTGTCCTGTCATGTCGTTATCCTCCGGTTGTTGCGACGACACCTTGCCTTGCCCGGCTCAAACAAGGGATGATGCAAGATATAAGAATTTGATATGGAAAGCGGATGGATATTCGAAAACTGCGCAGTTTTGTAACCGTGGCCAAGCTGGGGTCGATCTCGTCCACGGCAAAGGCGATGCGGTTGGCGCAGCCTGCCGTGAGCCAGCACATCAAGGCGGTGGAAACAGAGTTCGGCGCGCAGCTCTTCGAGCGCAAGCGCAAGGGCGTCACCCCGACTGAAGCAGGGCAGGAGGTGCTCCGGCAGATCACGCAGATGCTCGAGATCTACGACCGGGCGCGTTCGGACCTTCAGGATGCGCGCGGTGAGCCTCGTGGCGCTGTGACGCTGGGGCTGCCCACAACGGTCGCGGCGACCCTTTCGGCGCATTTGATCAAACGTGTGCTGGGGAAATATCCCGGGATCAGGCTGCGCATCATAGAGTCGATGTCGGGCCACCTGCGCGAATGGGTCGATGAAGGCCGTGTCGACCTTGCGGTTCTGTTCGAGCCGATCGACGCCGTCGAAACCGCCGGTGAACCCCTTCTGATCGAAGACCTGTTTCTCATCGTGTCGGCTTCGTCATCTCAATTCAAGGACCGGGTCACCGTCGAGTCTGCAGAGCTTTCCGGAGTGCCGCTCTGCCTGCCTGGAAATCCCCATTCCTTGCGTGTGATGGTTGATCGCTATGCGGCACAGAACGACATCGAGCTCGATATCCGGTTCGAACTCGATGCCACATTTGCCATGCGCGAACTCGTTGCCGAGGGCTATGCCAACACGATCCTGCCGCTGTCCCCGATCCGACGCGATGTGGCCGAAGGTCGATTGAAGGCGCTGCGCATCGGTGTTCCCGACTTCGAGCGTCGATTGGTGTTCTGCCGCTCGCCCGTGCACTCCTTCACGCCGGCTTTCGCCGTGGTTCGGGACGAACTGATCGCCACTCTCGATGAAATGCACGCCAACCGCAGCCTGGGCGCGCGGATTGTTTCACGGCGTCGGGCAAGGGCATAAAGAATACTGATATCAAGCAGAAGGCATCGCCTTCTCCGAATGATTGTGTTTTTCGTGCATATCGGAGAGACATCAATATGACGGCAGCGACTGGCATTTCCAGCGCTACCGGGCAAGCCTATGTCGAAATCATGTGGGAGTCGCTTTCCGCATCGGGTGAAGTCAATGAGCGCGTCGAGATGGGAAGGGAATGTGTGAAAACACTTGCCGCCCCATCATCGCATCAAAACGTGACGCTTGTGGAAAAGGCTCTGGGCACTCGCAAGGGATCATGCATTATCCCATTCGGACCTATCGCGCCGGGAAGGTATAGCGCATAACGATGACCAACGCGATTGCGGCAACAACCGGCCTTGGACTGGTCTTCCTAACCCTCGTCGTGGTCCTTGCGGAGTGGGGCGCGGGCGCTTGGGCGATCGGCTTGCAATCTCTGACCGCCCTCGTTCTCCTTCTTGTCCTGGCGCCGCAGGTCAGGCGCGGACGGCAAGTCTTTGTCGCGGTCGGAATCCTTCTGACAGTCGGATTGGCTTACCAAAGCGCGGATTGGGTGACGTCCGCACGCGTCGGGTTGGAAAAAGCGGCCTTCATAGGTGCCTTCTTCTGCGCGCTCTCAAGCCTGCGCAGCGTCGCAGAGGGGTCTCCCGCGATCCAGAGTGCCGGTCGGTTTCTTGCCTTGCAGCCACCGGGGCGCCGCTACATCGCTCTGACCTTCGGCGGTCAAGTGTTCGCGCTGGTTCTCAATTACGGGGCCATTGCCCTGCTGGGTGGCTTGGCGACTGCCAGTGCCAAGACTGAACAAAATCCGGAGATCAGGCGACATCGGACACGACGCATGCTGCTGGCGATCCAGCGCGGGTTCGCCTCCACATTGCCGTGGTCGCCTCTGTCATTTGCGGTTGCGATCACGACAGCGATAATTCCTGACACCACGTGGGCTTCGGTCGCAGTGCCAGGAATGGTGACAGGGTTCTTGATGGCGGTGACGGGTTGGGCGCTGGACACGATCTTCAAACCCCGGATTGCCGGTTCGCCGGGCGTCAGGCATGCCCCGGACGGGAACTGGATGTTGATGTCGCCTCTCCTGATCCTGCTGATCACGATCATGGGGGGCATCGGCGGGCTTTACATGCTCACCGGGATCCGCGTGGTGGGACTTGTCATCCTACTCGTCCCGACCGTCGCCCTTCTCTGGGTCTTATTGCAAAGCCGGAGCCAGGGCGGAACGAGACGTTTCCGAACCTGGCTCGGTGTCTACGTTTTCACCGAACTGCCCGCTGTGAAGGGTGAGGTCGTGTTGCTCATGATGGCGGGATATATCGGAACGGTCGGTTCCGCGCTGCTGGTGCCGGCCATCGCCGCCAGCGGTCTCGATCTTTCAGGCGTACCGACGTCTTTCCTGTTGGTGGCCTTCGTCTTTGTCATTCCGGCCGCGGGCCAGATCGGCATGAATCCCATCCTTGCGGTGACGCTTCTGGTGCCGGTCATTCCGTCGGCCGACCTTCTCGGTGTCACGCCGACGGCAGTTGTCGTTGCGCTGACCGCAGGATGGGCCCTGTCCGGCATGACGTCTCCTTTCACCGCGTCCACGCTGATGGTTGGAGCTTTTGGCCAAGTCCCGGCACGGCATGTCGGACTGGTTTGGAACCGGGGATATTTCCTGATCACCTCGATCATCGTATCGATCTGGGTGCTTGGGTTTGCCGGACTTCTGGCGTGACGTCCCGCGCCGAATGGTTGCGATGGAGCTCGCAACCGATTTCGGGCTGTCACTTGGATTAGGCCAACAGGAAGCGCGTCAGGTTGTTTCTTGCGCAATGACCTCGGTCATGGGCCGCGTCAGCATGGCGTGCAGGATGTCCGTGACCTCGTTCCAGAACGCGTCGTCCCACGTGACGGCCTGTGGCATGAAAGACGCAGCGCGGATGGCCGTGACCACCTCGTGGGCGTCCTTGCCATGTGCCATGTCTGTCAAGGCATCCGCCCGGGGATCGCGCAGGTCATACGGCGCGCAATCATGGGTCGATCGGGATATGTGACGCAGCCAAGCTGCGGTCGCAAAGGCAAATGGACGGGTATCACATCCCATGGCCCTTGCCTCAGAGACGGCGGCAAAGACGCGCTGGGGCAGCTTTTCGGACCCGTCCATAGTGATCTGAAACGTCTCATGGGCAAGATGCGGGTTGCGAAACCTTTCCTCGAGCTGTTTCGCATAGTTCGCAAAATCGACCCCCGGCAGAGGTGGCAGGGTCGCGGCGGCTGCGCGCAGGTGGCGTGACACCAGACGCGACAGGTCTGGGTCGGCCATGACGTCGCGCACGTAACGGTGCCCGGCCGCAAAACCTGCATAGGCCAGCATGGAATGGGTCCCGTTCAGCATGCGCAGCTTCATGGTTTCGTAGGGCTGCACGTCGTCTGTAAAAATTGCGCCGCCAGCTTCCCAGCGCGGGCGACCGGTCGGGAAATGCTCCTCGATGACCCACTGGTGAAAGCCTTCGGTCTCGATCGCGGCGTCATCCTGAAAGCCGATCATCCGGCGCGCAAGATCAAGCGTGTCCTGCGTGCGCGCAGGGGTGATCCGGTCCACCATGGTGCCGGGAAAGGCCACGTCCTGTGCGATGTGATCGACCAGGTCGGGCGCCGCATGGCGAGCGAAATCAACCAGCAGACCGCGCAGGACGGCGCCGTTTTCCGGCAGGTTGTCGCAGGACAGACAGGTAAAGGGCGGCAATCCAAGGGTCCGCCGTTGCCCAAGCGCCCAGACCAGAAGACCGGCCAGCCCCTGCGGTGCATCGGGTTGCGAAAGATCGCTTTGGATCGCCGGATGCTCCGGGTCAATGCCCCCGGTGCTCCGGTCCAGTCCATAGCCCTTTTCTGTGACGGTCATCGACACGATCCGTGTGCCGGGCGCCAGAAGCGCCTCTTCGACAGCGTGCCGATCGGTTTGCAGGCAGAAGGCTGTCGCGACAGACCCGATGACGCGCGCGCGGCTGCCGGACACATCCCGTTCGATAAGAGTGTAAAGCCCATCCTGCGGCTGTAATTCACGTGATGGCGCGTCACTGCGCAGGCTGATCCCGGCAATACGCCAGTCTCCACCAAACTCGGCCAGTGCGTCGTCAGTATAGGCCGCCTGATGCGCCTTGTGAAACGCGCCCAACCCGATATGCACGATGCCGACACCATGGTCTGCGCGCCGATACCCCGGAACCCGGACCGTCTGTGGCAACTCTTGTGTTTCATCAAGCCGCGGGATCATGACGGCCGATATGCATGCTGAAGCCCGGCAATCACGCCGCGAAGTTCGGCAAGCCCTTTCAGTCGTCCGATGGAGGGATAGCCCGGCTGCGCCTTGCGGTGCAGATCGTCAAGGATGTCCTGTCCGTGATCCGGACGGAACGGGATCGACCAGTCCTCGCGACCTTCGGCGCGGCGTCGCGCCTCCTCCTCGAGCGCTGTAGAGATCAGGGCGACCATGTCGGTATCGCCGGCAAGGTGTTCATCCTCGAAAAACGAGCCGAACAGCGCGTCGGTCTCGCGCTTGACGTTGCGCAGGTGCAGGAAGTGCACCCGATCCCCCAGCCGCGCCATCATGCCCGGCAGGTCGTTGTCCGACCGCGCGCCAAGCGAACCGGAACAGAGCGTGATCCCGTTGGCGCGCCGATCCACGGCTTGCAGGATGGTGGCGTATTGCGCCTCGGTCGACATGATGCGGGGCAGGCCAAGCAGCGGCACCGGCGGATCGTCGGGATGACAGCACAGGCGCAGCCCGCACTGTTCGGCGACAGGAACCACCTCTTCCAGAAAGTCGATCAGGTGTTGTCGCAACCGGTCCTCGTTGATGGTGTCATACTCGGCGATATGCTGGCGCACGTCGTCCAGTGAAAACCGCTCTGCGGCGCCTGGCAGGCCGAACACGACGTTGCGTGCCAGTTCCTCGCGGCGGCCATCGCTCATGGCTGAAAATCGCGCTGCCGCTTCGTCGCGCAGGGCGTCGTCAAAATCCGCCTCGGCACCCTTGCGTGATAGAATATGCAGATCGAACGCCGCGAAATCCACAAGGTCGAAGCGCATGCAGGTCGCGCCCGAGGGACGTGGCCAGGCAAGATCGGTGCGGGTCCAATCGAGCACCGGCATGAAGTTGTAGCAGATCACCGCGATGCCCGCGTCGGCCAGGTTGCGCAGGCTTTGCTTGTAGGCATCGATATGCGCGCGCCAGTCGCCCTTCTGCTTCTTGATGTCCTCTGACACGGGCAGGCTTTCGACGACGTCCCATGCGATCCCGGACGGGCGTCCGTCCTTCATGGTCGCGATATCCCGTTGCCGTCTTGCGATCTCCTCGGGGGACCAGACATCGCCTGTCGGAATATGATGAAGGGCAGAAACGATCCCCTCGACCCCGGCCTGCCGCGTGTCGTCGATGGACACGAGATCCTTCGGTCCAAACCACCGCCATGTCTGCTTCATCCGTCATCCTTCCGACTCGTCTGTGTCTTTCTATCATTTGAGCGCATTGCTGACTAGTATGGAAGTATGGTAAATTGCGACAAGGAGGACAGCGAATCATGACGGCTCACGGTGCCATTGCCAGCGATCTGGATCCGTCTGCGGCGATATCCCCCCAGATCTATGCACAGTTGCGCGAGGCGATCATTCGCAACCGGTTTTCGCCCGGCGACCGCATCTCGGAAAGCGAAATCGCGCGCGGCTGCTCGGTCAGCCGTCAACCGGTGCGTGAGGCGTTCATCAAGCTGGCAAGCGAAGGTCTTGTCGCGATCTTGCCGCAACGGGGCACGGTCATCACCAAGATCGGTTACAGCGCCGTTCTGGACGCCCGCTTTCTGCGCGAGGCGATCGAGGCGGATATCGTGGCGATCCTCGCCGCGCGGCCGGACGCAGCGGTGATCCGTGAATTGCGGTCCCAACTCAAGGCGCAGGCTTCGGTTGTCCGCACCGATCCGCTGGATTTCATCGGTCTGGATGACCGGTTCCACCGGACCCTGGCGGATGCCGCCGGCAAGGTCGGCGCTTGGCGGCTGATCGAGGGGCTGAAATCCCAGATGGACCGCGTGCGGTTCCTGTCCCTGGGGCATTTCCCGGTCAGGAAACTGATCGAGCAACACAAGGCGGTCGTGGACCGCATCGAGATTGGGGACCCGCAAGGGGCCAATGTGGCCATTCGGGGTCATCTGCGCGAGGTCCTGAGCGATCTGCCGCAAATCCTCGGGGCCAACCCCGACTTTTTCGACCTGCCGGACGGGAAAATCCCGCAACCGGTCAATGCACCTATCCAAGGAGGAGTGGATACATGACATTCAATTGGAAAATGACGGTTGCGGCCGCAACCGTGGCCACGCTTGCAGCCATGCCGGCGCTGGCACAGGACATGACGTTGAAGCTCGGGCATCTCGCCAATGAGGACAACCCGTGGCACCTGGCCTCGGTGAAATTCGGCGAAGAACTGTCGGCGCTGACCGATGGTCGGATCGCTGTCGAGGTCTTTCCGAACGAAAGCCTTGGCAAGGAAATCGACCTGATCAACGGCATGCAGCTTGGCACCGTGGACATGACGATCACCGGCGAAAGCCTTCAGAACTGGGCTCCGATGGCGGCGCTGCTGGCGGTGCCTTACGCCTATAAATCCATCGACCACATGGACGAGGTGGCCTCTGGCGCGATCGGTGACCAGATCAAGGCGCAGATTGTCGAAAAGGCCCAGATCCGGCCCATCGCCCACTTCGCCCGTGGCCCGCGCAACCTGACCTCGAACCGCGCGATTGCCCATCCTGACGAACTTAACGGCCTGAAGATGCGCGTGCCGAACGTGCCGCTCTTCGTCGACACATGGCAGGCGCTTGGCGCGAACCCCGGACCGATGGCCTTTTCCGAGGTCTTCACGTCGCTCCAGAACGGCACCATCGAAAGCCAGGAAAACCCTCTCGCTCTGATCCGCTCGGCGAGCTTTCACGAAGTGCAGAGCCACGTGAACATGACCGAGCACGTGCGCAGCTGGATCTACCTGACCATCGCTGAATCCACCTGGAACAAGCTGAGTGAAGAAGATCAGGGTCACGTCATGGAGGCCGCCAGCCGCGCGCAGGCTTATGAGCGCGAGCTGTTCAACGAAAGCATCGCCGCCGACCGTGCCTTCCTCGAGGAAAAGGGCATGACCTTTGTCGAGGTCGATGGCGCTGCGTTTCAAGCCGCTGCCAAGGATGCGGTGCTGATGAACGTCAATGACGAGATCAAGCCGATCGTCGAAGGCCTGTTCTCTGAGTGACCCAAACGATGTGGCGCCTCGACCGGGGCGCCGCATCTTCCTTGCCTCCGGAAACCGCGATGCAACATGCCGACAAGATCATCCACCTGACGACGCGGCTGGCCCGATGGGGCACAGGGCTGTCCTTTGCCATCCTGATCGTGGCGGTCCTGTTGCAGGTGATCGGTCGCCTGACCGGTTTGTCACTGGTCTGGACCGAGGAGCTGACCCGCTATGCGCTTCTTTTCATGGTGGCTTTCGGGGCTGGCTTGGCCTTCAGGTCGGGTGATCTGGTGAACGTGGACGTGGTCTGCGAAACGCTGCCGGGCCGCGCTCCCTGGGTGCTGAGGCTGGTCGCGGCGCTGGTTACGGCTGGGCTGGCAATCTACCTGCTGCCGCATGCATGGCGCTATGTGTCCATCGGCAAGATGCAGACATCGCCGGCCTTGGGCCTGCGCATGGATTTCGTACATGTCACTGTTTGGCTTCTGCTGGTCTTCGTGACGATTTTTGCCGTGCTGCGCGTTCTGGGCATGCTCACCGGAATGGAAGACGGCAAGCCCGTCAAACCAGACGAGGATACCTGACCGATGGACGTCGCTGTTCTGTTCTGCGTCTTTGTCGCCGGGCTGGTCGTCGGAATTCCGGTGGCCATCACGCTGGGCGTGTCCTCGCTGGCCTATCTGTTGATCGCCGGCATCCCGCCCGTGGTCATGCCGCAAAAGATGTATGCGGGGATGGACGTCTTTGTCCTTCTGTCCATTCCGGGCTTCATCCTTGCAGGCAACCTGATGAACCGGGGCGGGATCACGCAGCGGATCATCCGGTTCGCCAATTCCATCGTCGGATGGATCAGGGGTGGTCTTGGTCTGACCAATATCGCAGCCTCGATGCTGTTTGGTGGCATTACAGGCACTGCGGTGGCAGACGCCGCCTCGATCGGTGGCGTGATGATCCCCGGCATGAAAAAGGCAGGTTATCCTGCGGATTTCTCGGCCGCCGTAACGGCGGCGTCTTCGACAGTCGGTCCGATCATTCCACCGTCCGTGCCGATGATCATCGTGGGTGCCCTGTCAGGAATCTCGGTCGGACAGATGTTCCTGGCCGGAGCGGTTCCCGGCATCCTGATGGGTGTCGCGATGATGGTCACCGCCTACGTGATATCGGCCCGCAGGAACTTTCCCCGCCAGGAATGGCAGGGGTTCGGCGAAGTGGCCCGCGCGTTCGGCGGCGCCTTCTGGGCCCTCGCCATGACCTTCCTCATCATCTACGGGCTTTTGTCGGGTCTTGCGACACCTACGGAAACCGCCATCGTGGCGTCCGTCTACGCCTTCATCGTCGGGGCATTCGTCTATCGTGAACTGCCGATTTCCAAGCTGCCGGGCATCATCGTCGAAAGCGGCACCTCGGCTGCGGGGATCCTCGCGCTTGTGGGCTTTGCCAATGTCTTTGGCTGGATCCTCGTCTCGGAACGTATCCCCCAGGCCATCGCCGACGGGGTGCTCGGCTTCACCGACAACAAGTTCCTCGTCATCCTGCTGATCAACCTGTTGCTCCTGTTCGTCGGCATGTTCATGGAGACCATCGCGGCTTTGATCATCCTCTTCGTCCCGCTTCTGTCGCTGGCCGAGGCGGTCGGGATCGAGCCGCTGCATTTCGCCACCTTCGCCGTGCTGAATCTCATGATCGGGCTGACCACACCGCCGGTCGGCGTCTGCCTGTTCGTCTGCGCGGGCATTGCGCGGTTGCCGCTGATGCCGGTGGTGGTTGCGATCCTGCCCTTCCTTCTGACCAATATCGCCGTGCTCCTGGCCGTGTCCTACATACCAGCACTCGCGACCTGGCTGCCTTCCCTTCTGATCAAATGAGTCTGTCATGAAAACCCGTGTCTGCCGTCTTTATGGCCAGGATGACCTTCGTATCGACACCGAAACGGCCGCAGAGCCGGGGGCGGGCCAGGTTCTCCTGGCGGTCGCAGCGGGCGGCATCTGCGGTTCGGACATGCACTACCTGTCCGAGGGCGGCATCGGCACCATCCGCGTCCGGGAACCGATCATCCTGGGTCATGAAGCGTCCGGTCGGGTGCTCGCGGTCGGCACAGGTGTGACGGGGCTGGCCGAGGGCGATCCCGTCGCCATCAATCCAAGCCGCCCCTGCGGCAATTGCCGGTTTTGCGCCGCAGGGCTGCAAATGCACTGCCTGAACATGCGCTTCAACGGATCCGCCATGCGGTTGCCCCATGAACAGGGTCTGTTCCGCGATCGACTGGTGGTCGACGCGGCGCAGTGCATCAAGGTGCCGTCCGACGCCGATCTCGGCGCTATCGCCTGTGCAGAGCCGCTGGCTGTTTGCCAGCATGCCGCGCGCCTTGCGGGCGACATCGCGGGAAAGCGTGTCCTGATCACCGGAGCAGGGCCAATCGGGGCGCTGTGCACGGCAATTGCCGCGCAGAGGGGCGCGTCGGAGATCGTCGTGACGGATCTTCAGGATGTTGCATTGGAAGTCGCCGTCCAAATGGGGGCAACTCGCTGCATCAACGTGAGGCGCGATGGTGCGGCTATGGCGGAGTACGAAGCCGATAAGGGCCAGTTCGATCTTGTCTTCGAATGTTCAGCTGCCGAACCTGCAATCCGTTCGGCCATCGCATCGCTGCGCCCGCGCGGCATGTTGATTCAGGTCGGGGTTGCCGGGGACACACCAATGCCTCTGAACGCGCTTGTTGCGAAGGAATTGAGAGTGCAGGGCAGCTTCCGGTTCAACGAGGAATTCGGCCAAGCCGTGGAAGCCATCACCGGTGGCCTGATCGACGTTCTGCCAATGATCACGCAGCGCTTCCCGCTTGAGCAGGCATCCGAGGCCTTCGTCACGGCGGCCGACAGGTCGCGATCCGTCAAGGTTCACTTGAATTTTCACAGGTAAGCAAAAGCGTGGTCGTACAACCGGTGCCTTGCCAGAAGTAGTAGAGGACCCTGGACAAGATGCCGAGTTCGTAGCCCGACCGATCCCGAAACGGATTTTAAAACACCGCTGTATTCTTCGATGCGCCGGGAGACTGCTGCATGAGCTCGGAGCGCAAAAGCACAATGGCTCTTACTCGGCAGCGTCCGGCTGTACCGACACATTCTGGTCGGCGAGCGAAAACTCGAGATGAAAGGTCGAGCCGACTCCGATTTTGCTTTCGTAGTAGAGCTTTCCCGACAACTGCGTTGCCAGATTTTCGGAGATGTGCAAGCCAAGGCCGGATCCCTGGGTCGAGGATTGACCGCTGTCTTTCACCTGCTCGAAGCGACCGAAGACCTGTCCTTGCATACCATCCGGGATACCGCGACCCTTGTCGGCAATCGACAACCTCACCCATCCGTCCTGTTGGCTGATCGTCCCCTCAACGACCCCATTTTCGTCCGAGAACTTGATGGCATTTGAAACCAGGTTGTCGATGATCTGACGTATGGCAAAGGCGTCTCCCATGACGATGGCAGGTTGTTCGCCAGTTGCTTTGACGAGTTCGAGCGCACGTTTCGACGCGAACATCCTGTTCTCCTCGAAGCTCTCGTCGAGAAGCGTGTTCAGGTCGACTGGTGTCCTGTCGAGGGACAAGGCGTCGATAGCAATCTTTTGAGCCAGAAGAATGTTGTCGACCAGACGGGACAGGCGGATGCCGTTTCGATGTGCAATTTCAAGAGATGAGCGTACGGGATCGGGCAAATCGCCCAGGCGGCCGCTCAGCGCGAGGTCCAAACCGCCCTTGAGGGATGTCAGAGGCGTTCGGAGCTCGTGACTTACGGTCGAGATGAAATCATCTTTGGCGCGGTTGGCATTGTCCGCGTTCTTAAGCGCCTCCTCCAGCGCCGAGTGCATGGACAGCCGATCCGTGATGTCCACGAAGGTCACGCTCCATCCAAGAACAGTCCCGGAAGGATCAAGTGGGCTTTCAATTTCCTGAATCCTGGGCTCATAGGCCCGCGACCCGAAAATGACGTGGCCAAAATCTCTGGACGTACTCGGCGCACCTGTCGTCACGAGCATGTTGTCGAGAAGCCGGGCAGCGTCATGAAGAAGCGCGCTGCGCGCCGCGGCTGTGTTCTTCGAGACAATGTTTCGATGCCGATCAATGATGACGACGGGCTCACTCATCGTATTGAACAGGATCGATTTACCGACGGACGCCATGTCCATCGTCTTGTTGGTCACCAGCAACCAGGTAAATGCCAGTATCCCCAGCGTGAACATGAAGGCTGTGGGATCGAGCCCGGCGACGGTGAATCCCAAACCGACATAGGCGGCATTTGCGGTGAGTGGTGTTGCCGTGATCACAACCAACATGATCAGGATTGGCCAGGCGGCACGTCTTGCACGCCCGAACGCTCTTGCAAGGCAGAAGAGGGCAGCAATTACAAACGCATACAGGATTGCAATGCTCGCGTAGAAACCCGACCCGTGGTCGTATCTGATGTGCTCCTCGCCCGGGGGAATGATGGACGCGTCCGTATAAACGAGATTGTGCCACGGGTTGGTGGCGGCAAGAGCGAAGATGCCAGCCGGGATGACGATGAGAGAGGCGCTTACCGGGCGTTTTTTGAGCCAGGAGGCATGATCGACATAGGCAAAGACGAAAAAGCACCATGCAATCGGCACCAGGGAATTGCCTAACCAGGCCAAAGTCGCCCATTGGAGCTGACACGTGAACGTCCGTGATGCCGCCTCCAAGCCGACAGTCATCAACGTCCAGATCATGGCGACGAAGGTGACACCGTAAAAGGCCTTGCCTTCAAAGTTCTGGAATTTCAGCATCCAGATCATCACAAAGGCGGCGATGGCACTGACCGCGGTGACGCCCCAGAAGATCGGGTTCGAAAGTGCGCCTTCAATGCATGTCATCATAGTCTCACCCGACGCTCCCCAAGTCGAATGCCGTCGTCCTCACGCAGCCGCTTTTGCGCCGCCGCGATCCAGCGACTTCAGTGCGGCATGCCATGGGCCATGTTCCACTATTGGTTCGCCAACCGATCGCATGCTTGCTGGGCAAATTTGTGACCTGGCTGGACGGTCCTCGACTTTTTGGCAGGACTTACAACGACAGGTCCGCCAAGCACCAGTGCAACCATTCGCGGCCGGAACTGTTTTATTCGGGCACCGTGTTGTTTGGGTCTTTCAACGGCGTGTCATCCTTGAGCGAGACGGCCTGACGTTCGATCATGCGATGAACCTTGGGTTTCTCCCGACCGCGATGCAGTTTCAAAAGGCGCTGGTAGGACTCGGCATCAGCCTGCGTGCGGCGTTCATGGTGGCGGACATATTCGACCCAGGTCGGAACGTGATAGGTTTCGGTCCAGAAATCGGGATTTTCCAGATCCCGCAACAGCGTCCATTGCTGCGCTCCGTCGCGGATACGGATGCGCCGCCGCGCATTCATGGCGGCCAGAAATTCGGGCACGTCGGCCTGCGCGATTTCGTAATCGACCATGATCATGATCGGTCCGCTGCGCTGTCTCAGATCAAGCCGCAGTGAAGGTTCCTTGAAGGTATTGAGCGGATTCAGGTCAAGCTCTGTGAAATCCGGCAGCGGCACGCTCAACCCGGCCAATGCACCGGAGATCAGGA
>NZ_JAIPUT010000071.1 GCF_020055635.1 Marivita sp.
GGCCTGCCCAAGACCCGCTCGGGCAAGATCATGCGCCGCATCCTGCGCAAGATCGCCGAAAACGACTTCGGCGCATTGGGCGACACCTCGACCCTCGCCGACCCGTCCGTCGTCGATGACCTCATCGAAAACCGGATGAACAAGGCGTGATGGTCATGGATGGAAGCACCACACCCACAACCGCCCCGGTTCTGATCCTGCTGGGCCCTCCGGGGGCCGGCAAGGGCACGCAGGCCCGGATGCTGGAAGAGCAGTTCGGGTTGGTCCAGCTGAGCACCGGCGACCTGCTGCGCGCCGCCGTGGCCGAAGGCACCGATGCCGGAAAACGGGCGAAGGCGGTCATGGATGCAGGCCAACTGGTGAGCGACGACATCGTCATCGCCATCCTGCGCGACCGGCTGGCGGATGCCGACTGTGCCAAAGGCGTGATCCTTGACGGGTTCCCGCGCACCACCGTGCAGGCCGAGGCGCTGGACATTCTGCTGGCCGAATGCGGGCAAAAGATCGACGCCGCGATCAGCCTCGATGTCGACGATGCTGCGATGGTGGACCGGATTTCCGGGCGTTTCACCTGCGGAACCTGCGGCGAGGGCTATCATGACACGTTCAAGGCACCTGCGGTCGAAGGCCGATGCGACAAGTGCCAGGGGACCGATTTCAAACGCCGCGCCGATGACAATGCCGAAACCGTCGCAGCCCGGCTTGATGCATATCATGCACAAACCGCGCCATTGATCGCATTCTACGACGCTCAGGGCGCGCTTGCCCGGGTCGATGCGATGGGCGCGATCGACGATATCGCCAGACAGCTTGGTGCGATTGTCACAAGGGCCACCGCCTGAGCGGTCGCCAACCGCGGCCCTTGCGCCGCGCCACATGGGATACGTTTCCCCGCACATGCGGGGCACGTCAACGGAGGAAGAGGAGGACCCGCTATGGCGGACCAAACAACTCAATCAGCGCAGGCTGCCGGAAAGTCCGACGCGGGCTACTGGGCCGCCAATGTGCGTATCATTCTCATCAGCCTGGTGATCTGGGCCATCTGTTCGTTCGGGTTCGGCATCCTGCTGCGCCCGATGCTGTCGGGTATCAGTGTCGGCGGGACCGACCTGGGGTTCTGGTTTGCCCAGCAGGGGTCGATCCTCGTCTTTCTGGCGCTGATCTTTTTCTACGCCTGGCGGATGAACAAGCTCGACCGTGAATACGGCGTCGAGGAGGAATAAGTCATGGATCAGTTTACCATCAACCTGCTGTTCGTGGGCGCGTCTTTCGCGCTTTACATCGGCATCGCGATCTGGGCCCGCGCGGGCTCCACGTCGGAATTCTACGCCGCCGGTCGCGGCATTCACCCGGTCACCAACGGCATGGCGACCGCCGCCGACTGGATGTCGGCCGCGTCCTTCATCTCGATGGCCGGTCTGATCGCCTTCACCGGCTATGACAACTCGACCTACCTGATGGGCTGGACGGGCGGTTACGTGCTTCTGGCACTGCTGCTGGCGCCTTACCTGCGCAAGTTCGGCAAATATACCGTCTCCGAGTTCATCGGCGACCGGTTCTACAGCCCGACCGCGCGCATGGTGGCGGTGATCTCGCTGCTGGTGGCCTCGCTCACCTACGTGATCGGTCAGATGACCGGCGTCGGCGTCGCCTTTGGCCGCTTCCTCGAGGTCAGCAACACGGCCGGTCTTCTGATCGGTGCCTGTGTGGTCTTCGCCTACGCGGTGTTCGGCGGCATGAAGGGTGTGACCTATACGCAGGTCGCGCAATATGTCGTGCTGATCATGGCCTACACGATCCCGGCCGTGTTCATCTCGTTGCAGCTGACGGGCAATCCGATCCCGGGGCTGGGCCTGTTCGGCAATGTCGAATCCGGTGAGCCGCTGTTGCAGAAGCTGGACCAGATCGTGGCCGAGCTTGGGTTCCGCGAATATACCGCGCATCACGGTGACACGTTCAACATGGTGCTTTTCACCCTGTCGCTGATGATCGGTACCGCCGGTCTGCCGCACGTGATCATGCGCTTCTTCACCGTGCCGCGCGTGGCTGACGCCCGTTGGTCCGCGGGCTGGGCGCTGGTGTTCATTGCCCTGCTGTACCTCACGGCCCCGGCTGTTGGCGCGATGGCGCGTCTGAACATCACCGAGCAGTTCTGGCCCAACGGCACGAGCGGCGAAGCGGTGTCGGTCGAGACGATCGCAACCGATCCGGCCTATGACTGGATGGCGACATGGCAGCAGACCGGCCTTCTGGGCTGGGAAGACAAGAACAACGATGGCCGCATCCAGTACTACAACGACGCAAGCCCCGCGATGCAGGAGCGTGCGGAGGCCGAAGGCTGGGAAGGCAACGAGCTGACCAACTTCAACCGGGACATCCTCGTTCTGGCCAACCCCGAGATCGCAAACCTGCCGTCCTGGGTGATCGGCCTGGTCGCGGCGGGTGGCCTTGCGGCGGCCCTGTCGACGGCGGCGGGTCTCTTGCTGGCGATCTCGTCGGCGGTCAGCCACGACCTCATCAAGGGTCAGCTGAACCCGGCGATCAGCGAAAAGGGCGAGCTTCTGTCGGCGCGGATCGCAATGGCTGTGGCGATCGCGGTGGCGACCTATCTGGGCCTCAATCCTCCGGGCTTTGCGGCGCAAACCGTGGCCCTGGCCTTTGGTCTTGCGGCGGCGTCGATCTTCCCGGCACTGATGATGGGCATCTTCACCAAGGTGAACAACAAGGGTGCGGTTGCCGGCATGCTGGCGGGTCTGATCGTCACGCTGGTCTACATCTTCCTGCACAAGGGCTGGTTCTTCATCCCTGACACCAACAGCTTTACCGATGCCGACCCGCTTCTGGGAACGGTTCAGTCGACAAGCTTTGGCGCGGTGGGTGCGCTGATCAACTTCGCGGTGGCCTTCACCGTGTCCAAGATGACCGCCGCAATCCCGCAAGAGATCGAAGAGCTGGTCGAAAGCGTCCGCGTCCCGCGTGGCGCAGGCGTGGCCCAGGACCACTAAGCCAACAGGAGGCGCCGCTTCGGTGGCGCATCCCTGACAACGCGGTCCCGCGCCGGTATACCGGGGCGGGACTTTTTCTTCCGACAAAGGGATCTCTTGATGACGCGTGCTTCCCCTGACCTCGTGCAGTTCCTGTCCGCCATTCATCCCTACGATTCGATGGACCCCGACACCCTGTCCGGGCTGATCGACACGATGGAGATGCGCCACGTCCCGGCGGGCGAAGAAATCTACGCGTTGCACTCGGCGCTGGATGGCCTTTTCGTGGTCTATAGCGGCGATGTCGAGATCCGCGATGAACATGACGTTCCGATTTCGCTTCTCGGCCCGCGCAACTCGTTCGGGGAACGCGGTCTGCTGCGCGACGGAACCAGCCTGACCTCGGCGCGGGCGGTGACGGATACAGCGGTCCTGATGCTGCCTGCCGCACGGTTCCACCGGGCGATGAACGAAGACGTGGCCTTTCGGCGGTTTTTCGACCGCAGCCGGTCCGAGCGCCCGAACAAGGCCAACCTGGCCACCACGCGGGTCGAGGCGCTGATGGCGACGTCGCCGCTGACATGTGCGCCGGACACGGATGTCCGGACCGCCGCGCGACTGATGCGGGACGCGCATGTGTCGTCGATCTGCGTGACGGAAGGCGAGACGCTCCGGGGGATCGCGACGATCCGCGACCTGTCGGGCAAGGTGGTGGGCGACGGTCTGGCCTTCGACACCCCGATCGGCGTGATCATGACCCCCGATCCGGTCACCCTGCCGCCGTCGGCCATCGGGTCGGACGTGCTGCACATGATGATGGAGCGGCGGATCGGGCATGTTCCGGTGTGCCGCGCCGACAAGCTGGTGGGCATCGTCACCCAGACCGACCTGACCCGGTTCCAGGCGGTCAGCTCGGCTGAACTTGTGTCCGAGATCGCCCATTCCGACAGCGCCGAGGAGATGGCGCAGGTCACGCGACGCATCCCGCAACTGCTCGCCCAGCTTGTGGCGGGCGGCAACCGCCACGAGGTGATCACCCGGTTGATCACCGATATCGCCGACACCGCGACGCGCCGCCTGCTGGCGCTGGCCGAGGCCGAACTGGGCGCGCCGCCGGTGCCCTATCTCTGGCTCGCATGCGGCAGCCAGGGCCGGCAGGAACAGACGGGCGTCAGCGACCAGGACAATTGCCTGTTTCTGGATGACAGCGTGACCGGGTCCGACATGCCCTATTTCGAGGCGCTGGCCCGGTTCGTCTGTGACGGGCTGAATACCTGCGGTTATGTCCATTGTCCCGGCGACATGATGGCGACGAACCCGCGCTGGCGACAGCCGGTGCGGATCTGGCGCGATTATTTCGCAGGCTGGATCAAGGCTCCGTCCCCCGAGGCACAGATGCTGGCCAGCGTCATGTTCGACCTGCGCCCCATCGGTGGGGCCAAGGGGCTGTTCGAGGATTTGCAGGTCGAGACCCTGCGCAAGGCCGCCAGGAATTCGATTTTCGTCGCGCATATGGTCTCGAACTCGCTCAAGCACACGCCGCCCCTGGGCCTCTTGCGCGGCTTTGCGACGATCCGGTCGGGCGAGCACAAGAACATGATCGACCTCAAGCATAACGGCGTCGTTCCGGTCGTGGACCTGGCCCGCATCTATGCGTTGCAGGGCAAGCTGTCGGTGGTGAACACGGCGGCGCGGCTCGAGGCTGCGGTCGCGGCAGGCGTGCTGAGCGCGTCGGGCGGACGCGATCTGCGCGACGCCTATGACCTGATCGCGGAAACGCGGCTGGAACATCAGGCGGCACAAGTCCGCGCGGGCGTCATGCCCGACAACTTCCTGAGCCCGACCGATCTTTCGGATTTTGAACGAAGTCATCTACGCGATGCTTTCGTGGTGATAAAGTCGATGCAATCATCCGTGGGACACGGGCGCGGCATGTTAAGCTGACACGCATCGTTGGGGAGGACGATCTATGTTTCTGGAATTGATCGCGGTGATCGTGGCCGGCATTGCCGGGGCGGGCGTGATGATGCTGATTGCGCGCCTGGCCGGGGGGCGCGTGCCCAAATGGATGATCCCGGTGGCTGCCGGCGCCGCGATGCTGGGCACGACGATCAGCAGCGAATACAGCTGGTTCTCGCGCACCGCCGAGGCGCTGCCCGACGGGGTCGAGGTGGTCCAGACCACGCAAAGCGCGGCGTTCTATCGCCCCTGGACCTATCTCGCGCCCTATACCAACCGCTTCATCGCGCTGGACACCGGGAACCTGCGCGCGAATACCGACGATTCCGCGCTTTACATGGCAGATGTCTATTTCTTCCGCCGCTGGGGCACGGTGCAATCGGTGGAACTGATGGTGAATTGCCGGACGGGCCAGCGCGCCGACCCGGCCTTCGGCGATGGCGGCGCGCCGGTCTGGCGCGACACGACAGCCGATGACCCCATCGTCACTGGCGTCTGCGGCCGGGTGTAGGGCGATGGTGTCGAAACTCAGCTTGCGCCTGCGCATCTTCCTGTTCTTCTGCCTGCTGGGTCTTGGCGGGTTGCTGTCGGTCGGCGTGGCGCTCTGGTTCGGGCACGCGCGCGCGCTTGAGTCGACCGTCGCCAACGGGTTCACCTTTGCGGCCATCCTCGCGGCGTTCCTGATCCTCGGGCTGACCGTCGCGATCTGGCTTCTGTTCGACGAGAACGTCGCGAAACCGATCGAACGGCTCGCCTCCGAGATGCGCACCCGCGCCCATGCCGGGGTGAATGGCGAAATGGACATGAATGCGGCGCGCTACCTGGGCGACCTGGCTCCGGCGGCCTCGGCGGTGGCGCGGCAGCTCAATGACACGGCGCTGACCACGGCGCAGGCCATCGCCACCGAGACCGGCCGCCTGACCGCCGAGAAAGCCCGCCTGACCGCGCTTCTGACCGAGATTCCGGTGGCGACGATCCTTGTCGGCCCGACCGGCCAGATCGTGCTCTACGACGGACAGGCCGGAGAAATCCTCGCGCAACTGGGGGTGCCGAGGCTGAACGCGTCGATGACCGAGTATTTCGACCCCAAGAGCCTTGGCGCGGCGGTCGCGAAGCTGGGCAAGACCGGCAAGGATGTCATCTGCACCGCGAAATCCCATGACGGCACCCAAAGCTTTGACAGCAAGCTGAAACCGATGGAGGGCGGCGGTTATCTCATGGTGATCGACAGCCAGACGCTGGACATTTCGCCGGATGCGTCCCGCCCGCTGGTCTATGATTTCGACCTGCTGGATCAGCGACGCGGCGCCGCCGAGATGGACATCCTCGACCGTCCGCTGCGCGCACTTTGCTTTTCCGTGTTCGACACCGAAACCACGGGCCTCCTGCCGCACAAGGACGACGTGGTGCAACTGGGTGCGGTGCGGGTTCTGAACGGGCGCATCATCGAGGGGGAACGGATCAACCAGCTGGTCGATCCGGGCCGCCCGATCCCGCCGGCATCCACCAAGGTACACAAGGTCACCGACTCGATGGTGCGCGGGCAGCCGGACATCCGCACCGTCGCCAAGCGGTTTCACGACTTTTCCCGCGACGCGGTGATCGTGGCGCATAACGCGCCCTTCGACATGGCGTTCCTGCATCGTCAGGCGAAAGCCACGGGCGTCACCTGGGATCATCCGATCCTCGACACCGTGCTGTTGTCGGCGGTTCTTTTCGGCGCCAGCGAACGGCACACGCTGGATGCGCTGTGCGAGCGGTTGAATGTCGCCATCCCGATGGAGCTGCGCCACACCGCCCTGGGCGATGCGCAGGCCACCGCAGAGGTGCTGGTCAAGATGCTGCCGATGCTCGAGGCGCGGGGCCTTTCGACCTTCGGTCAGGTCATCGAGGAGACGCGCCGGCATGGCCGCCTCCTTGAGGATCTCAACTGAGCGGCACCTTCTTGCGCAGGGTGCTGCGGGTGATCGCGAAGACGGTCAGCAGCGTCAGGGCCCAGAAGAACCAGGTGATCGGCCCCCGGAACAGGATGATCGGATCGCTGCCCGACATCAGCATCGCCTGCCGGAAGTTGTCTTCCAGCAGCGGACCGAGGATGAAGGCGATCAGGAAGGGCGCCGCCGGGATGCGGTTGCGCATCATGATGTAGCCGACCCAGCCCATCGCGAACATGACACCCACGTCGAAGATGTTGTTGTTCACCGCGAACACGCCGTAGATGCACAGCACCAGAACCCCCGGCATCAGGATGCGCTTGGGCACATCCGCCACAAAGCGGAACCCCCGGATCGCCAGCGAGCCGACGAACAGCAGGAACACCGAACTGACGATCAGGCCGATGAAGAGGCCGTAGATGATGTCCACGTTCAGCACGAACATCATCGGACCGGGTTGCAGCCCGTGCACCATGAACGCGCCGATGATGATCGCGGTGATGACGTCCCCGGGCACCCCGAGCGCCAGCAGCGGGATCAGCGTCGCGCCCGCCACGCCGTTGTTGCCGGCTTCCGACGCCGCCACGCCTTCGATCTCGCCCTTGCCGAAATTGGCCTGGTTCTTGGAGGTCCGCCGCGCTTCGGAATAGCTCAGGAACGCGGCCGGAGCCGCACCGATGCCCGGGATGGAGCCGAGGAACACGCCGATCATGCTGCCCCGGATGATGCTCTTGAAGCTTTTGGCATAATCCGCCCAGCTGCACCGCGATTTGCCCAGAGCCCGCGTCTTGCCCAGATGCGCCACCGGGTTCCACGCCATCGCGATGATTTCCGGAATGGCGAACAGTCCGATCAGCACCGCGATGAAGTTCAGCCCACCCATCATGTTCGGACTGCCGAAGGTAAAGCGGTTGGTGCCGTAGACCAGATCGAGCCCCACTGTCGCCAGCAACAGGCCGGCCAGCGCCGACAGCGCCCCGCGCAGCAGGCTTTCGCCCGACACGCCCGCGATGATGGTCAGCGAGAACAGGATCAGAGCAAAGAATTCCGGTGGCCCGAAATTGAGCGCGAAGGAGGCCAGCCACCCGGCAAAGAGGATCAGCGCGAGGTTCGACACCGCGTCGGCGGTGCAGGACGCGTAAAGCGCCATGCCGAGCGCGCGCCCCGCCTCGCCCCGTTCGGCCATCGGGTGCCCGTCGAGGATCGTCGCCGACGACGCCGGAGTACCGGGCGTCTTGATCAGGATCGCCGGGATCGAGCCGCCGAAGATGCCCCCCTTGTAGACCCCGAGCAAAAGCAGGATCGCGTTGATCGGGGTCATCGCAAAGGTGAAGGGCAGCGTCAGCGCCACCGCCATCGTCGCCGACAGGCCGGGTATCGCACCGGCGACCACACCGACCACCAGCCCCACGAAGAGCATGAAAAACGCTTCGATGTTGCCGACCAGCGCAAAGCCCGCGGCGAGAGAATCCATCAGGCTCATGGCAACCTCACAAAATCGCCTTGCGGGATCGCCACGCCGGCGACATGGGCAAAGAACGCATAAAGCAACAGCGGCACGACCACGGCGCAGACCACTGCCGCGATCGGATGGCGCGTGCGGAACATGAATGCGCAGGCCACGAAGACCAGCATCGTCGTCCAGACCATGCCCACACGCGGCAGCGCGAACATCGTCACCAGCATGATCGCCCCGAGACCGGCAAGCCGCAACCAAGGCGTGATGCCGTCGGAATGCACCACGTCTTCATTCTCGAAGGGCACGTCCTCGCCGGGGCGGAACGCCGTGAACAGCAGGCTGAGGCCGATGATCGCCGTCAGCCCGGCCACCACGTAGGGCCAGAACAGCGGCGACAGGATGATGTTGCGCACATTCGACGGGGCGTAGACGTAGTTGGGAATGGCATGGAGGATCAGGAACAGCGCACCAAGAGACACCGCGATCCCGAGGCGCAGATGCAAGGATTTCTGAGTCATGGTCAGGGAGGCTCCGAAGGTGGAAACGCCGAGGCCCATCGGCCCCGGCGCAAAGACAGGTCTGGATGACAGTCCGGAGACTTACCCTTCGACCCGCATGCCCAACTCATCCACCAGCGCACGGAACACCGAGTACTGGTTGTTGATGAAATCGACGGCCTCTTCCGGGCTCATCACGTCGATGACCGACCCCATGGACTGCATCGTCTCGTTGAATTCGGCGTCCTGCGCGGCCGAGTTGATCCACTCGCCCCACTTGGCACTGACATCATCCGGCAAGCCTGCGGGACCGGCGATCCCGGTCCAGCCCACCAGGGCGTTCAGACGCGGCTTGCCCAGGTCATTCGCAGTCGGGGCATCAAAGCCGACGACCGGGGTCTCGGTTGTCACCATCAGCGCCTTGAGCTGATCGTTCGATACGAAATTGGCCAGCGCCGAGGTGTTGGTGCAGATGAAGGTCGCGGTGCCGTTCAGAACCGCCGTTGCCGCTGCCCCGCCACCCTGCTGCGGGATATGCGTCGCTTCGTTCAGCGGGTCTTCGACGCCGAATTCCTTGAGCACCATCGCGCCCGCCAGATGCAGCAGCGATCCGACACCGGACGAGCTGTAGCTCACGCCGCCCTCGGCTACCTTGGCCACAAGGTCATCCATCGAGTCGATGCCGCTGTCCGGGCGCACCGCGCAGGCCACCGGGTTGATCTCGTAGACCGTCACGAAGCGGAAATCGTCCAGCGTATAGGGCAAGGTCGCCTTCATCGCCGGGTTCACGGAATGCGAGCCGACCCGTGCGAAAAGCATGGTATAGCCGTCCGGTTTGGCGTTTTGCACCGCAACCGATCCGGTTGCACCACCGGCGCCGGTGACGTTCGCCATGATCAGCGGCCGGCCCGCGGCGGTGCCCAGAGGTTCGGCAATGGTGCGCGCGGAAATGTCCGTCGCCCCACCGGCACCATAAGGAATGATCATGTTGATCGGACGTTCAGGGTATTCCGCCACTGCGGCTCCAGCCGTCAGACCCACCCCAAGCGCCAGTACGGACCCAAGTGTTCGTAGTCTCATAGTCTCCTCCCAATTTGACATTCTGGCCCTGTTGCGGGCTCTTGACATACGTTAACCTTAAGTAGAGCTTTGACGAAGAAATAAAAAATTACAAGTTCTGTAAGCAGAAGAAACACAAACGCCCGAATGTCCATACGATTGCTCAAAACGCTGGTCGCCGTGGCCGATCACAAGACCTTCAGCGCGGCGGCGGACGCGGTCTTCGTCACCCATGCGGCCGTCAGCCAGCAGATGCGCACGCTCGAGACCGATCTGGGCATTGCCCTGTTCGACCGAAGCCACCGGACCCCCGAATTGACCCCGCTGGGCCGTGCCGTCGTGGCCCGCGCCCGCAAGCTCGTCTTTGACTACGACAATCTCGTGCCCTCGGTCCTTGGCGATGACGGCCTGTCCGGCGAGGTGATGCTGGGTGCGGTGCCGACCACGCTGATCGCCCTCGCCCCGCTGTCGATGTCGATCCTGCGCGCGCAGTTCCCCGATCTGCGCGTGCGGATCACCCCGGCCCTGACCGCAGCCCTCCTGTCGGGCCTGGACCGGGGCAATTACGACGTGGCGCTGGTCACAAAGCCCGTCCTGTTGCCGCCGGGAATGACATTTCTTGAAATCGCGCAGGAACCGCTGCACCTGATCACCAGCCACGACGTCACCGAAAGCGATCCGGTCAAGATACTGGAACGGAACCCGTTTATCCGGTTCAACCGCGACGCGGTGGTGGGCACGATCATCGAGACCTGGTTGCAGGAAAACGGCATCCGCGTCAGCGAAGCGATGGAACTGGAAAATCTCGAGGCGATTTCCAGCATGGTGCACGCCAATCTGGGGGTCTCCATCGTGCCGCGGCCTTGCGCGCGGACACCCTATGCCCTGCCGCTTCGGCGGGTCGGTCTTGGACCGGGAGCACCGTCGCGCGTGCTGGGACTGGCCTATAACAAGGAACACCCCAAGCTGCGCGTGATCGAGGAAATCCACGCCGCGCTCCTGCGCGCCGTGGCGGAAAACGCGCCGCAGCCGGACACGGCGTCCGAGATGACCGCATGACCTGGGTGTCGATTGGCTTCATCGTGCTCGGGGCGCTTGCCGGCGGCTTCATCAACGGGCTGGCGGGCACCGGCACCGCGCTTTTCGCGCTTGGCTTCCTACTGGTGGCGCTCGACCCGATCAGCGCGGTGGCCGTGGTGTCGTTGATGTCGGTGGTCACCGGGCTTCAGGGGCTTTGGGTCGTGCGCGAGGCGCTGACCAGAAACGTCGCCCGGCTGACGCGGTTCATCGTCCCCGGATTGCTGGGAGTGCCCATCGGAATTTCGTTCCTGTCCTTCATAGATGCCGACACACTGAAGCTGATTATCGGTGTTCTTCTATTGGTTTACGGCGGGTTTTTCAGCTTCCGCGCGAACCTGCCAAAATTCGAACGCCGCACCCCGGTCCTTGATTCCGGTATCGGACTTGCCGGCGGCGTCCTGGGTGGCATGGCATCGCTCTCGGGCGCGTTGCCGGTGATCTGGTGCTCGATGCGCCCCTGGCCCAAGGCCGAAACCCGCGCCGTGCTGCAACCGTTCAACGTGAGCGTCCTGTTCACCACGACAGTCATGCTCTGGTGGCGCGGGGCCTATACCTCGTCCACGGTAACGGCGTTCCTGATCGCCCTGCCCGCGTCGCTGATCGCCGCGCAAATCGGCATCGCCGTGTTCCGCAGGATCTCGGACAATACCTTCCGCCGCCTGCTGATCGGCTTGTCCCTGCTGCTTGGTCTGGGCATCCTGATCCGCGCGCTCGTCTAGCCCCCCCCACGCCCACCAGAGGAATCTCCATGTTGACACTTTACTATTCCAAAGGCACCTCCGCCATCGCACCGCATATCCTTCTGGAAGAGGTTGGCGCGGACTACGCGGTGCACGAGGTCCCGATCGCGAAAGGCGCGCATCAGGAGCCCGCCTATCTCGAGATCAACCCGAAAGCCCGCGTCCCGGCGCTGATGACGCCCAACGGGGTGATCACCGAGAACCCGGCCATCCTGACCTATATCGCGGCAACCCATCCGCAGGCGCATCTGCTGCCCGACACGCCCTTCGAACGGGCGCAGGCGGATGCACTCAACGCGTATATCTGCGCAACGATGCACGTCGCCTTCGCCCATCTGCAGCGCGGTGCGCGGTGGGCTGACGGTGAACAGGCGCACGCGGCAATGAAGGCCAAGGTGGCGGACAATATCGCGGATTGTGCGTCGGTGATCGAGGCTCACCACCTCAAGGGGCCGTGGGCGATGGGGGATCACTACACGATCTGCGACGCCTACCTGACGCTGCCGCCGCGGTGGATGGCCAAGGTCGGTGTCGACCTGGCCGCGTATCCAAAGCTCAAGGCGCATCACGAGGCGATGCTGCACCGCCCGGCGACGCTTGCCGTGATGGCGATCCACGGGCTTTAGCGGATCACGTCACCACGGGCGCGGGCTGGCCGTCGATTCTCACGTCAAGACAGGCCGGCCTGCCCGACGCGATGGCCGCCCTGAGCGCGCCCGGCAATTCTGCCAGATCGGTGACCAGCGCGCCGAACCCGCCAAGCGCGATCATCGCCTCGTCATAGCGCGCGGCGCTGAGGCCGCATCCGTGCAACCGGTCGCTGCCGAAATCGCGCAGCTGGATCTGATGTTCGGCGTTCCAGCGCTGATCGTTGCCGATGATCGCGACAAAAGGCAGGTCCTCGCGCACCGCCGTTTCGAACTCCGACAGGTGAAAGCCCGCCGTCCCGTCGCCCATGAGCGCAAAGACCGTCGCCTTGGGATCGGCCGCTCGGGCGCCCATCGCATAGCACAGCCCACCGCCGATGGCGCCCGAGACGCCGTTGATGATCCGGCGCGGCGCGGTCACACCCGCCTGCGCCCATTGACCGAATTCGCCCCCGTCGCAGACCAGGACAGGCGCCTCCACGGCTTCAAGTACTTTCTGAACAGCGGCGCACAAATCACTTGAACTGATATGTTTTTCAGATTTCGATCCCATCGTCCGTCGCGCACAGGCGGCCTGCACCCGGAGCCGCCATTCGGCATCGCGCGGCGGCAGCGACGATGCGGCAAGCGCCCGTGCCACGTCCACCGGATCGGCCTCGATGGTCAGGGTCAACCGCTCGGCGCAATTGTTCCGCGCGCGGGACAATTCGTCGGGATCGGCATGGATCACAGCCCAGCCCGCCCTCGGGGCCGCCGCGCCGAATTGCAACGTGAAATCCAGCGGCTTGCCGAGGAGCAGCACACGGTCTGCCTCTGCAAACACCCCGCCCAGTGCCCCGAGCGACGGATCGTTGAGCCCGCGCGGGCTTTCCATGGCCACGACGGGCGCCCCGGTCGCCGCTTCCAGCCGCGCGTTCAGCCCCGGCTGTCGCGTCGCATTCAGCGCAGGCCCCAGGACGATCACCGGACGCCTGGCGGCATCCAGCCAGTCGCGCAGGGCTGCGACATTGATTTCCGGCACGGGGTCTGAGGATGAGGATCGGACCATCTCTGCCTCGGCCATCAGGACATCCGCCGGCAACGAGACATGCACCGGACCGGGACGGCCCTGCCGCGCGACACGCGCCGCATTGGCAATGGTCTCGGCCAGGTCGCCGGCCCTGTTCACGCGCACCGACCATTTGGTCAGCGATCGGGTCAGCGCCACCTGGTCCATTTCCTGGAACGCGCCCTGCCCGTCGCGCGCCACCGGGCTGTCGCCGCTCAAGAGCAGCACAGGCGTGTCCGACGCCCGCGCCGTCAGCAGCGGCCCCAGCGCATTGCCAAGCCCGGCTCCGGCGGTCACCAACGCCACGCCAAGCCCACGCGACAGCTGCGCATAGCCTTCGGCCATGTAGACCGTCGCCGCCTCGTGCCGGGTGTGATACAGCCGGATGCCCGCATCGAGGCTCGCGTCGAAAAGTGGCATGATCTGGTTGCCCGAAAGGGCGAAGACGTCCCGCACGCCCTGCGCCGCCAACACCTGCATCACCACATCCGCACCGCGCGTCATGCGTTTGCCTCGGCCACGTGCACGCGGACCCGGTGTACCGAATTGTTCGCAAATCCTGCCATGTCGAACGGCGCCTCCAGAGGTTGTGTGTTGCCATTCGCATCCGTCGCGCGGCAGGCCAGATCATGCATGCCGGGCGTCGCGTCCCAGTCGATGCGCCAGCCGGTCCAGGCATAGGTGTCGGGGCGGCCGGTCAGCCTGGCCGTCTTCCATGTGCCGCCCAGCAAGACCTCGACCCGCGTGATGGGAACCCCACCGCCAGACCATGCACGCCCCTCGAGCGTCACGCGGCCTGCCCGCAACCAGCGCTGCCGCGTGACCCAGTCGGGCACACCCGGCGGCTTCATCAGCGACTTGACCCGGATCGTGGTGATCGGCGTGCCGGGATCGTCTTCGTTCGTCCGCAACCGATAGGTCTGCACCTGCTGGAAGCCCTGATACCGCTCGGTCAACGCCTCGATCGTGGTCAGCCACTTGACCGAGGCCATCCCGTACCAACCGGGCACGATGATCCGCAAAGGCGCGCCGTGCTGCGGCAACAAGGGCTGGCCGTTCATGCCCCAGACGAGCATCACGTCGAGCTCTGCGATCTGCCGGGGGGTCAGGCTGCGGCCGAAGACATGCGGCTGCCCCTTGTCGAACCCGAAATCCGCACCGAGGAAGGCGAAATCCTGCACGCCCGCCCGCGGCTTGGCACGCTCCAGCAGCGGCGCAAGTGGCGTGCCGGTCCATTCGGACGTGCCAACCGCCTCGTATATCCACGGCATCGAGAAACATCGCGGGCTGACCCCGGCCCGCCCGTTGCCCGCACATTCCAGCGTCACCGGCCGCGTCACCTGCGGCAGCGCGCGGATCACCTCCATCGTCAGGTCAAACGGCGCGTCGAACGCCCCGTCAAAGCTCAGGACATGATTGTCTTCGTCCAGCAGCGGCACATCGAAATGGTTCAGCAGGTAATGCGTGCCGATCGGGGTGATGTCCAACCCAAGCGTCTCCAGAAGCGCACCGGAGTTGCGGTTGGCCAGCGCCACTTCCTCGCGCGAGAACACGCCTTCCGTCACCGGAGGACGTTTCGCGCCGGGCGCAAAGGGACTGTCGGTCATATCACTTCGTCCGAGCGGTCGTCGCTTTCGCCATAGCGTTTCAGCACGGCGGGCCGAGTGCCTTCGTAGACCCGCTCGATGTTCTGCGCGATCTTGGCGTTTTCGCGTTCGAACAGGCAATCGCCGTTCAGATCCGACGCCACGATGAACGGCCCCATCCTGTTGCACTTGATGACCCACATCGCCTGCGCAAGGCCCAGTTCCTCGTTCCAATGCACGGCTTCGACGTTCTCGACCCCGCGCCCCAGAAGCGCCCCGGTGCCATAGCCGACGGTGGACAGGTAGATGGCGCCATTGGGCACGAAGTAGGATTTGTAATCCCTGGACGTCATGCCCCCCTTGCCGATGATCAGCTTGGCCCCGGTCTTTTCCATCCATTCGGGCAACCACTTGGCAAAGCGGAACGACGCGGTGGCCGTCACCGCCCCCATGTCGAAACTGCCATCGGCGTTGATCCGCGCGGCGGGAGAACAGTGGAAATTGGCGGCACTTTCCGAGGGCAGTTCCATCGGGATATTCGCCTGTTCCTCCAGCGCGCGCATGTAGACACCTTCGCGGGCGGTATACATCAGCCCGTCGAGATAGACGATGTCCCCCAA
Source organism: Marivita sp. (assembly GCF_020055635.1). GTDB lineage: Bacteria > Pseudomonadota > Alphaproteobacteria > Rhodobacterales > Rhodobacteraceae > Marivita. The sequence continues at coordinate 15,614 of NZ_JAIPUT010000071.1, forward strand.
CCGAAGCTCGGCAATCGCCTCGGGGGTCGGCGTGGTCGACAATCGGATTTCGCGCGGTTTCATCAGCCAGATCTCCGTGAAAGCGCCTTCGAAGGCGCTTGTTTCAAGCCGCGTCGACGCGGCTTCGACCGCGATTTCGAAATCGCGGGACCAAGGCTTTTCGAAAAGCCTTGGCGCCTCATTCCGCCGCCTCGTGCATCGGTTCCCATTCCACGGTCTCGCGCCGCTGGTAGGGTGTGAACCAGTCAGGATCGGTGCGATGCTCGACCCGGCCATCGGGGTAAATCCGCGCCACGGCACGGCGCGAGGACAGGCAGAAGGCATGGACCGACATCGGCATGCCGCCGGTGTGGCAGTAGCCCACTTCGATATTGCAATCGACGACCATGTTCTTGCCGACAAACCCCATCGCTCCCATACCGATGGAATTGCCCAGTTCCTTGAACTCGTCCTCCATCTCGGCGATGCGCGGGTCGGAGTTGCGGCTGCCCACCGTGCGCAGGACCGAGGCACGCTTGCCAAGCGTCATGCAGATGTCTTTCGACCCGCCCAGCCCGATGCCGATGATCGCCGGCTGGCAGGCCAGACCGCGCTTGCCGAAGGCCATCAGGCTGTCGAGGTAGAAGCGCTTGATCCCCTGAATGCCATCGCTGGGAAACAGCATCCGGTAATCGGTGCCGAAGAGCCCACCCTTGTGCACCGTGATCAGGTCGATCCAGTCGCCCTCCGGCTCGAACCCGTATTCGATTTCGGGCGCGCCAATGCCGACATTGTTGTTGTGGTCTGTGCGCCATAGCGGATGCACCCGGTTCGGCCGCAGCGGCACGCCGTTGGTGGCCGTTGCCGTGGCCCGGCGCAGCGCGGTTTCGAGCGCGCACATGCCGCCCTGAACCTGCGCGTCATTGCCCAGCTTCACGAACCAGCGCGGCACACCCGTGTCGCCGCACATCGCGCGGCGGTCTTCCTTGGCGGCTTCGTAATTGTCGAGCATCGCCTTGAGCACAAAGGACGACAGATCCCCATCCTCGGTCTCGGCGGCCTTCTGCAGCCCGTCGAGGTAATCCTCTCGGATCTCGATGGCCGCTTTGTCCATCAGGGTTTCGGCGGTTTTCTGGATCAGGTCTATCGGGATCATTACGTACCTCCGAATGTCTTCAG
>NZ_JAIPUT010000005.1 GCF_020055635.1 Marivita sp.
CGTCCTTAGTCGTCAACAGCATTCTGGTCATTGCTCTCACCACAATTGGCGACAGCTGCCTGCGCATGTCCCTCTTCAAGGTTCCGCGTGTCGGCACAGTGACCGTGAGCACCGTCATCGCCATCATGTTACCGTCGCCATTTTGCAGAAGACTGCGGTTGGGCGCGCCCGATGCGAGAGCCGCGCCGGAGAGCGTGCCATTGCCATTGTTGGAACCGCTAAATTCGAAGGTCGCGACGTTGTCGTTCCCGAATTGCTCGGCAGTCTGGAATTTGTTCCCGTTTCCGCCTCCCTGGGTCAGGGTGAAGCTGTTGGTTTCGCCGAGTTGATCGAGCAGCCAGAGACTCTGCCCTGCGTTGATCTGGGTGACCGTTGCGCTGTTCGACGTGCCTTCCTGCCAGACGCCCTGTTTTGCAAAGGCTGGATTGAACCCGTTGAAATCGCCAATGCCACTTTGTTGGAACTCACCACCCGATTGTGTCACCGTCAGGCTGTTGCCGGTGCCGGACGCGCCATTGCCCGTGTAAGTTTGCCGAACACGACTGACGCGCATATTGCCTGTCTGGACGATCGTTGCAGTGTTCGCGACATCGATGACCGGTGACGTCGCGCCATTCGAATTCTGCTGCACTTCAAATACGCGCGACCCGAAATCCTGCGTTACGTCGAGAAGGTTTCGATCGCCCAACTGGTCGACGCCAAGATTGTTCTGAGCGTAGTTGGAACCCGTGCCCACGCGTCCCTCTGCAGACTGTAGGATCACGAGTACATTGTCGTCGCCGTCCTGAGTCATGCGGCGCTGCGGGTTACTGTCACCAGCGCTTGCGTTCGAACCATTTTGTTCGATCAAAGCCGAGTTATCAGTTCCTATCTGATCAAGGAACGCGTCATTGCCATCGGCCAAGGCGGTCGTCATCGAAAGACCAAGTGCAGTGGTCGAGGTGAGAAGAAGTCTTGTAAGGTTCATTGGATCGTTCCCGGATTTGTTCGAATTGGCAGCTGTTTACGTTGCCCGCAAAAGGCCATTTGGTGGCCGAAGCGGCCCCATTACCGTGTTGGTAAAAAAGGGATTTTGGGTGATTTGATCTCTGGGCGAACTTGAGCGTTCGATTTCGCGTCAAGGTGCCACCGATCGGCGTCAGACTGTTAACAAGTTAAAGTGACACTCCTCCCGTTCATCACAACCCCGCCGTTAACTTTTCAGAACTCGCCACGAATTTCTACAGTCTTGGCTGTTTTTTGCCTGCTTGCGGCCATCTTTTTGACAATTTTCTTGCTTAAGTAGAGTCAAATCAAACGTCTACTTTCTTAGGATGTATAATTTGTGCTGACGCGTTTCCGCGTCAGCCACAGAACTGCTTCTGTGGGAGGATTGTTGTTTTTCGTTTGACGGTAGAGCAACTTGATTCGAAGTGGCCGGTTCGTGGTCGCCGTTTGCGCCGCTTCAAGCCTGTGATCTGAAAAGTTGCAGTTGCGAGATTTTTGGGCGCATGAGCCTGGCATCGACGCGCCTCAAGGGCAGGCGAGATGCCGCAAAGGACACACTTTCGAGTGTTGCCGGTAAGGCACTCCTGCAACCTTGCGATGCTGAGACTCCTGCGGCCGCCATCGAAATTCCTTGAAAATGAACCATTTTTTGAGCAGGAAGGCCAATGAGCGTCTTTTTGCCGAATGGGAGATCACCGTGAATTACAGGCCATCGAGGATAATGGCTGCAGGCCTTGTCGCCTGTATGTCGTGCATGTCGCCCGCGATGGCGCAGGATCTGAGCTTTCAGTTCCTAAATCCCAGCTTCGGCGGCAACCCTGGTTACAGCGGCCATCTGCTTTCGACCGCGAACGCCCAGCGTACGGCGACGGCACCAGAAAGAAACGACGACGTTTTTGGCGGGAATGCGGGGGGCGTCGATGATGCGCGCGATACTCGTGCCGACCTGTTCGTCCGGCAGTTGGAAGGCCGTTTGCTCTCGGCGCTTTCGGCGGAGGTGACGGCCGCGATCTTCGGCGACACGCCGCAGGACCAGGGCACGGTCGAATTCGGAGACACGACGATCACCTTCGACCGCTCCGCCGATGCGATAACACTGAACATCATCGACGCGCTTGACGGCACATCGACGACCATCACGGTTCCACAGCTGGTGACAACTGGCGGCTGACGCATCAACGCAAACCGCAGAATTAGACGGCGCTCACAGAAGTCCGCATGTAAAGGAAATCGAGTTGATAAATTCAACGCATCTGCCGCGAGCATTTGGAAAATCCGCACGGCTCCTGCTTGCTCTGGGGCTCTCGATGGCCATTTCAGCCTGTGCGAGGAACGATCAATTCTACGAAGGCCCGAATCCGGCCAGCGTTGGAAACCTCACGGCGCAGAACCTTGCGTTGCGCGAGGTTGCTCCTCCTGTAAATCGCGTGGTGGTGTCCGTATACCGTTTTCCGGACCTGACCGGCCAATACAAGGAGCGGGATCTTGTTCAGTCGCTGTCGCGGGCCGTGCCACAGGCCGGCGCGCCGCTTCTGATCAAGGCTCTCCAGGATGCAGGCCATGGCCGTTGGTTCACCGTGCTCGACCGCGAAAGCCTTCAGGATGTCGTTCAGGAGCGCCAGATTGTCGAGCGGATGCGTGAACAGTATCGCGGCGAAAGTCCGGTGAACCCATCTGTGCTTGGACCATTGATGCATGCCGGGATTATCGTCACCGGTGGCATTATCGGATACGATTCCAATCTTCAGACCGGCGGTGCGGGTGCGCGATTCCTTGGCATCGGTGCCAATACGGAATGGAAATACGATATCGTCAGCGTCAGCTTGCGGGCGGTCTCAACCGAAACGGGTGAAGTTCTTGCCAGCGTCGTGGCGCGCAAGCCGCTTGCGTCGATCAAGGGGCAGGGGGACGTGTTCCGTTTCGTCGAGTTGGACAAGCTACTCGAAGCCGAGGTCGGCATTGCCACTAACGAACCTCGTCAAATCGCAGTTCAGCAGGCTGTGGAAAAAGCGGTCATGGGGCTGATCGCTGAAGGCGCTTCACGGGGCATCTGGCATTTCAAGAACAGCGAAGATCAGGCCCGCTTCGTCGCAGGCTATCGCAGCCAGCTGTTCAACGGCGATGTCCCCCGCGATGTCGTCAGCCCGCGTCCCGACACCGAACAAGCGGCGAACATACCTCAGACACTGCCGTACAGGCGTGCTGCTGCTGCGCCGGTTCGGATGCGACAAAACACGCCCGAGCCGTCTCCGCCGAACCCGCCGCCGCCCGCGGCGCCAAACGAGGTTCTCGGGTAGCGGAAGCGACCTTCGCCGCATCCATTCCGGATGTGGATGGAGGTCACTCAACCGTGCCTTTGCTGCCGTTTTTTTGCCATTCCTGGATGCTGTCTTGAAAGGGACGAGTGCAGCTACAGGAGGCAAGAATGCGCATCGGTTTTTTTGTCCAAATATTCGCGCTATCCGTTGTGTCGGGTGCAGCCATGCCCCCGACACCGGTTGCAAGCTCCGAAAGCGACGAAAACACGCTTTTTCTCAGGGGCGACACGACAGAAGCCCAAGTGACGGTCTGGCAATCTCCGCAAGCGCGCAACAGCGCAGCCCTCATTCTGAACGGAGCGGATGCATTGAGTGATCGTCCGACCTGGTTGCGCGAAACCTCGTCCACCCTGCGCCCAAACGCGCTGATGCAGCTTGGCGAGGGGCATCTCCTGGACATCACCATCACAGGTAAGGACAACCAGGTCGCCGTGACGCAATCTGGCATGACCGGGACCGCCACGATCAATGTTTCGGGTCGACTTAATATGACGGCCATTCAACAATTTGGTCGCGGTGATACTGTCTCTGTAAGGCAGTCCGGTTCTGCAAACACAGTGGCGATTTCACAATAGCCGTGCTAGGCAGGACGTGTATTGATTGGAGTTCGCACCATGAAGAACCTTTTTGAAAAATCCCCATTCGCCGCGCTTGTTCTGGCGGCCACGTTCTTTTCCGGCACGACATTTGCCGGAAGCGGGAATTCAGTGCTCGTTGAGCAAATCGCCACGAGTGCGGGGGGGAGCAATACGCTGATCATTGATCAGAGCGCCGCAAGCAACTCGACTGTTGGTGGTATCTCTCTGGATCGAGAGCTTGAGCTTGACCTGTCGGAACTTGGCCCAGTCGACCTGAACACGTTTGCCACAACTCTCGGGCAAGCATCCTCTGTAGCGCTCTCGGAGAACCTGCTCACCATCTCGGGTGGAGGCGCGAAGGCAACACAAAGAGGTGCCGGAAACACTGCGTCGATTGCCCTGAAAGGTGATGGTGGGAAGGCCGGTCTTGAGCAATTCGGAAATGACAACAGGGCGACCATCCTCGTGAACGAGGCGGCTCTGGGTGTCATCGTTCAAGAAGGAAACCAGAATACGGGCGTCTTGTCGGTTTCTGATCTCGGTGCAAGTGGCGAACTGATCCAACTCGGCAATGGAAACATGACGGAACTGGAGGTCAGCGGCGTGCAGGACGCGAACGTTTCATACACTGTACAGGGCAATGGTGTAACCACCTCCATCCCGGCAAGCGTCGTCAGTAACGTCAATGGACAGATCACCATCGTCCAAAGCCAATTCACCACGTTCCAGTCGCCGTGATGCGTGTGGGGTGGGATCGCATTTCACCGAGCTTGCGGTGGCTTGTTGCGGGCAGTCTTGTTGCGTGTGCGACCAACGCCATGGCCGGCCCGGTTGCGACGGGTCAAATTGAGATAACTCCGACCGAAACGGGAATGACCGTTTCTGCTTACGTCCGAGGCCTGTCTGACGACAGCGTAACCGTGGGGGCGAGCCTTGTCGTCGTAAAGACGGACGTGAACGGCAATATGCGCACGCAACAGTCCAGAACGCTGGAAATATCCAAAGGACAGACATTGCGTGTCGCACAGGCAGGGATATCGGTGGGGTCGGAAGGCGTCGTCGACATCGAAGTGATGGTTCGACACGATGATACCGTAATTCACAGCATAACCCACAGCATCCAACAAAAAGTCAGCGACTAACTCTGAGAATGAATTCCCATATGACACCTCCTCTGCGTCTCCCACGCTTTTCCCTTGCCGCAATCGTCCTTCTTGCTTCAGCCATCGGGGCTGACGAAGCGCATGCCCAGACCGAAGAAGAATTGGTGCAGGCGTTCTCGGGTGACTGGATCGTGGTGGATTCAAAATTCACGACCGACTCATCACCTTGTCGCATCCGGCTCGAAGAGGCTTCCAGCATCGATCCGGGCTGGCGCCAGAGCGATATCGGCGCCAATTGCGCAGCCTCCATCCTGCCGCGTTCTTTGTGGCGCATTGAAGAGGGAAAGATCCTCTTGCGATCGCCGGACGGTGAGCCACTGGCCGAACTTGGAGGAGAGCCCACGCGTCTCACAGGGGATTTCTTTGGCGATCCCGATGCGATCATTCTTGAACGCGAGGCAGGAAGCGGGGCCAAGGCAGATCTGGTCAAGGCCATATCACGCCACAGGTGTTATTTCCTTGGTTACACCGATACCTGTGCTCAAAGTACCGCGACCCAGGCCCCGGATCTTGCCGAAGGTCCGAGCAATATCGATGTCTTGGTAGACTTGAATGTTCGAAGTCAACCCCGCCGAGAGGCAGCCACCATCGGTGCGGTTCCCGCAGGATCCGAAGTGATGGTCAATCTCTGCTTTTCCACGTCCGACGGCATCTGGTGCCGCGCCCAATTCGGTGAACAGTCGGGGTGGATGGCAAAATCGGCCATAAGACAGGGTGAATGGCCGGTTCTGACCTTCGTGAATTCAAGCGAGTCCTGATGGATCCGGCTCCTTTCCGAAGGTCATGAGGGTTGACAGGGTGTCGCCCGCTGCTAGCGCTGTAGCATGCGAAAGTCACTTTCCAGCGCGACGCCTGTCCGAACGCGGGATCCGGAACGAACCAAAGGGCAGATTCTCGAAGCTGCTCTGAGTGAGTTCGCAAGCAACGGGTTCGATGGCGCGAAAGTTCACCAGATCGCGCAGAGGGCCGGTTGCAATGCGCGGTTGATCTACCATTATTTCGAAAGCAAGGAACGTCTGTATACGGCGGCCTTGAGCAGGATCTATTCTGAAATCCGCGCCCGCGAAGACGAACTTCATCTCGATACGCTTCCTCCGGAACACGCTATCAAACGACTGACCGAGACGACTTTCGATTTCTTCGAAAGCAATACGGCCTTTCTGGCGATCACGCGAAGCGAGAACCTACTGGGTGGGCGCTTCATCGCCCAGGTGCCCGAGATCCAGAAGATGTCCACACCGTTTCTCGACAAGATCTCGGATGTGCTGACGCGCGGCCATGCGGAGGGCGCATTCCGGGAAGGGCTCGACCCGTTGCAACTCTATGTCAGCATCGTTGCGCTGAGCGCGCATCACATCAACGCCAGTCACACCTTATCGGCCACCTTCGGCTGCGACGTATCCGGCAAGGAGTGGCGGCAGCACCGTCGCCGGCATGTGGTGGAAATGATCCGAAGCGCAGTGACGGCTGTCGAATCGACACTCTAGGGGCCCATCGCCAAGAGATTGTATACCTCTGCATATGCGGCATTCTTGCTCAGGACGGGGAAAAGTCGCCCGATTATGAGGCAGTCCCAAAATAATTCAATTTTCATTTACTTAACCGTTTTCAACTTTCGGCACGGCTGCTGCTAGTGCTGCGGCATGAACATGTCAGCCTCCATACCCGCTCCCGCACCGCCGCAGGCAAAAGCCGCAGGCGTCCATCCCAGACCGGCGCTGGAATTGCAGGACGCCTCTGTGGTCTTCGGAACCGGAGACACGGCAGTCACGGCCTTGTCGCCCACCAGCATCCGGATGGATCGCGGCGATTTCCTTGCCTTGGTCGGCCCCTCGGGCTGTGGCAAATCCACCATCCTCAAACTGGTGAGCAACCTGATCCAGCCAAGTTCGGGCCTGGTTCTGGTCGGCGGGAAAGAAGCCAGGGCCAAGGAACTGCGCATCGGCATGGCATTCCAGAACCCGACCATGCTGCCCTGGTTGACGATCGAGCGGAACATCATGATGCCGCTCAAGATCGTTTCGCCGTTCAAGCAGACCTATCGCAAGGACAAGACCGGGGCGTTCCGCGACCGTGTGCATGCGCTGCTCAAGCAGGTCGGGCTTCAGGGCTTCGCCAATCATTACCCGTGGCAATTGTCCGGCGGCATGTTGCAGCGGTCGAACCTGTGTCGCGCGCTGATCCACGAGCCTGACCTGCTCTTGCTGGACGAGCCGTTCGGCGCACTGGATCAGTTCACCCGCGAAGAGCTGTGGCAGATCATGCAGGATCTTTACCTCGACCGGAAGCCAACTGTCCTGCTGGTCACCCACGATCTGCGCGAGGCGGGGTATCTGGCCAACCGCATCTGCGTGATGAGCGCGCGTCCCGGGCGCATCATCTCGGACGAGCCGGTGACCATCCCGCAGCCGCGCGAGATCGGCATGATCTACAGCCCGGAATTCGTCGAAATGACCCAAGGCCTGCGCGAGCTGATCGCGCAAGTCCGAAGCACGTAAGGACGTCCCATGACCGACTCTCAACGCATCCGTCTGCTGTCGACGTCGCTGATCATCGGCTTTTTCCTGATGTGGGAATTGCTGTGCATCATTCTGAACGTGTCTGACCTCGTTCTGCCGCGCCCGTCGGAAATCCTGGTGACCATGTGGACGCGGTTCCCGGTTTTGTGGCCGCATATCCTTCAAACGCTGTATTCGACGCTGTTCGGGTTCTCGCTTGGGGTGATGATCGGTGTGACGCTGGGGGTGATCGTCGGCACGTCGAAGATCGCCTATGCGGTGGCTTATCCCCTGCTTGTCGGGTTCTCGTCGATCCCCAAGGTCGCGGTCGTTCCGATCTTCGTGCTCTGGTTCGGGTCGGGCACCACGCCCGCGGTGCTGACCGCGATGGTGATCTGCGTCTTCCCGATCGTGGTGAACATCGCCACAGGGCTCGCGACGACGGAACCGGAACTGGAAGACGTGCTCAAGACGCTGGGTGCGTCCAAGACCGAGATTCTCTGGAATGTCGGTCTGCCCCGCGCGATGCCGTATTTCTTTGCCTCGCTCAAGGTCGCGATCACGCTGTCTTTCGTCGGCGCGGTGCTGTCGGAAACCGTGGCGTCGAACATGGGCATCGGCAACGTCATGATGACCGCCTCATCCAATTTCCAGGTCTCTCTGGTCTTTGCCGGCTTGATTATCCTCGCTCTGATGGGGGTCGCGCTTTACGCCGTGTTCTCCATGCTGGAACGCCGGGTAACGGGATGGGCGACGCGCGGCAATGACATCGCCATCACCTGAAAACAATCCCTCAACGTCCCTCCAATCAAAAAGGATGACCTCATGAAACATTCCCTGTTCGGTGCTGCCTTCGCCTTGTTGGCCGGAGCCGCACCCGCATTGGCGGAAATGACCGATATCCGCTTCACTCTTGGCTGGAAGACCCAAGGATCCGACGCACCTTTCCTGCTGGCCCTGAACAAGGGGTATTTCGAGGAAGAGGGCCTGAACGTCACCATCGATCAGGGCGAAGGATCAGCCGCGACCGTGACGCGCATCATGGGCGGTGCCTATGACGCAGGCTTTGGCGACATCAACGCGATCATCCAGAACGCCGCCGCCCGTCCGGGCGAGGCACCGGTGATGGTCTACCAGTTGTGGAACCGCCCGCCCTTTGCCATCGTGACACCCAAGACCGCAGGCATTGAATCGCCAGCCGATTTCGAGGGCAAGACGCTGGGCGGTGCGCAAGGCACGCCGACGACCCGCCTGTTTCCGGTCTTTGCCGAACTGAACGGCATCGACCTCGAGAAGGTCGCGCAGGAAAACATGGCACCGAACCTGCAAGAACCGATGATGATCCGCGGTGACATCGACGGTGCTTTCGTGTTCACCTCGACGAGCTGGTTCAATCTGATCGCCAACCGACAGGACCCGGCCAATGACTACAACTGGTTCAACTTCGAAGACTATGGCATGGATCTTTATTCCAACGGGCTGATGGTGTCGCGCGCGATGCTGGCGGAAAACCCCGAGGCTGTGGCTGGTCTGGTCCGCGCGGTGAACAAGGCTACGATGGAAGTCGCGGCCAACCAGGACAGTTCGGTCGAGGCGATCATGGCTTTCGACAACCTTGTCGATCCCGAGCTCGAACGCGCCCGGCTTGAGTTTGCGTTGACCAACCTGATGAACGCGCCTGAAGTGACCGAGATCGGCATGGGCGATCTGGTGGATGAACGCCTGACCCGGTCAATCGAGATCGTCGCCAAGGGCTATGGCCTCGATCGTCTGCCCGAAGCGTCGGAGATCTTTGACCGGTCGTTCCTGCCGCCGATGGACACGCGCACCTTCGAAGTGACGCTGAACTAAGCCATGCAAGCCACATGCGCCAGGGCCCCCGCTTTGGCGCATGTTTTCTGTCTGGGGATCGCGGACGAATGACCAAGACTTTGATCCAGGGCGCGCAGGTTCTTGTCGAGAACGACAGCTTTGCCGATGTGTCGCTGTTGATCGAGGGCGACCGGATCGCGGCCTTCCTGCCAAAGGGCGAAACGGTCACCGATGCCAAACCGATGGATGCGAGCGGACGCATCATCATCCCCGGCCTCGTCAACGGGCACACCCATTCGCACGGAGCCCTGGCGCGCGGCGGTGTGCCGGACGATGCCATTCTCGAAACCTTCCTGTCCGGGTCCGCTTGGTTGAACCTTGGCCGCAGCCATGACGATCTGGCGCTCTGTGCCCAATTGTCTGCAGTCGAGTTGATCCGAAAAGGCTGCACCGCCTGTTTCGATCTGTTCATCGAGCTGCCCGGTCCCACAGTCGAGGGCACACATGCGGTGGCCCATGCCTATCATGACGTCGGCCTGCGGGCGGTCGTGGCGCCGATGATCGCGGACCAGACGATCTATCAGGCGTTGCCGGGGCTGCTGGACAGTTTTGATGGCCCGTTGAGAAACGCGGTTGCGGCGATGACCCTGCCCGATTGGGACAGCACGATGGCGATTTGCGGCGAGGCGCTGCGCAACTGGCCGGTGCCCATGGATCGCGTGCGTCCCGGTATCGGCCCGACGATCCCGCTGCATTGCTCTGATCCGTTCCTACAGCGTTGCGCGCACCTGTCGGCAGATATCGACATCCCGCTACAGACGCATCTGGCCGAAACGCGGTTGCAACAGGTGATGGCACAGCGGAAATTCGGAACGTCGCTGACCGAACACCTATCAGCGCTTGGCATCCTGTCGCCCCGTTTCAGTGGCGCGCACGGGGTCTGGTTGTCCGACCCTGAAATGGCGCTGCTGGCGGGGGCCGAAGCCGGGATTTCGCACAACCCGATGAGCAACCTGCGCCTCGGATCAGGCATTGCGCCGCTGCGCCGTCTGACTGATGCGGGGGTGCAAACGGGCATCGGCACCGATGCCAGCAACACGTCGGACGGGCAGAACATGTTCGAGGCGATGCGTCTTGCCGCGACGCTCAGCCGCGCGCAGACCATCGACACCGCGCAGTGGGTGCGCACGACAGAGGCGTTCGATATGGCGACGCAGGGCAGTGCCCGGTTGCTGGGGTTCGACAAACTGGGTCAGATCGCGACAGGCTGGGCCGCCGATCTGGTGTTCCTGGATCAAACCTATTGCCACTACACGCCGCAGCGCGCGACCCTGGATCAGATCGTTCTGGCCGAAACCGGGGCGGCCGTGCGCGAGGTGATGATCGCGGGGCAGATGGTCTTTGCCGAGGACCGTATCCTGACGCTGGACGAAACGGCCCTGCGCCAACGCGCCCTTGCCGCAGCCGAGCGCATCACCCATGCCAATGCCGACGCCCGCATGATGAACGCGGCGGCTGCCGAAGTCGTCAAGGGCTTCTGCCATCGCCATTGCTCTGCCAACCTGCCCTGAAGAACGAGGATATCATGGACCAGAAAACCGATCCGGCGACCGCCGCCAAAGCCATTGTCGAAGCCTATCTGGAACGGTCAATGGTTCCCGATCCCGAAGGTGCGCGGGCCTATGTCGCACAGGATTTCGAGATCACCTTCACGGGGGGGCGAAAGTTCACCGGCCCGGACCAGACCGCCGCCTTCAACGCCAAGCGCTACAAGTGGGTCAAGAAGAGGTTCCTACGCACGGATGCCGCCTATGATGCCTCGACAGGGGATGTGCATGTCTACAACACCGGCTATCTTTACGGCGCATGGCATGACGGCACGACCTTTGAAACAAACCGGTACATGGACAGCTTTGTCGTGCGGAACGGCAAGATCGTCAGCACCCATGTCTGGAATGACAGCGCAGAAATTCTGCTGGACAAGGCAGGCTTGGCCGAGGCTCCTTTATGATCGAATTGCCGACCCACGACCGGTACGACTACAGCGCCATCACGGAGAGACCCGACTACGAGTGGCCGGGTGGCAAACGGCTTGCGGTTTATGTCGGTCTCAACCTCGAACATTTCGCCTTTGGCGAAGGGCTGGGCGCAGAGCTTGCACCGGGCGGGCCGCAGCCGGATGTCCTGAACTATGCCTGGCGCGATTATGGCAACCGTGTCGGGGCGTGGCGCATGCTGGACATGTTCAACGCATTTGATCTGCCTGTCAGCGTCCTCGCCAATTCGGTGATGTACGATTATGCGCCCGACCTCATGGCGGCATTCAGCGCGCGAGGGGACGAGATTGTCGGTCATGGTCGCACCAATTCGGAACGTCAAAGCGTATTGTCGCCCGAGGAGGAGGAAACTCTGATCCACGAGGCCACCGATGTTCTGACCAAGGCAGAAGGCAAGGCGCCGAAAGGCTGGCTGTCACCCTGGATCGCGGAAAGCAGGGTCACACCGGACCTGCTCAGAAAAGCAGGCTACACCTATACACTCAACTGGTGCATGGACGACCAACCGATCTGGATGCGCACGGAACACGGACCGCTTTTGTCGATCCCGTACCCGCAAGAGGCCAACGACATTCCCTCCATCGTCGCGCGCAAGGACGGTGCCGCCACGTTCGCCGACATGATCATCGACAATTTCGACGAGATGCTCGAGCAATCACGGGCGCAACCCCTGGTGATGGGGATCGCCCTTCACCCCTATCTTGTCGGTCAACCTTACCGTCTCCGTCACCTCCGACGGGCCCTGACGCATATCTGTCAACACCGCGAGGAGATCTGGATCACCCAGGCCGGTTCGATTCACGATGCCTTTGCCCGCATGGACGACGGACCTGTCTGAAGTCGGCGTCTTGCCCGGGTCCTGTTTTCAGTCGTCGATCTCGAGACTGGTCGGCAGGATAACCTGCGCACTGACTTCAATCATGCCGGTCTGAATGACGACCTCGGCCACGGCCTCGGTGCCGGACCAACCGTTGATCAGGTGCTGATAGATCTGCGCGGTCAGTTCGACCTGCTCGCCTGTGTTCCCTTCATCCCCTGCCATCAGGGCTTTCAGATCGACAGCGCCGCCCGTTCGATCCATGCCATCTTGGGTATCCATCCATGCGAGAAACGCCTGGTTGGTTGCGGACGGGTCCCGTACTTCCGGCACGTTGAAAAGCCCCGTGGTGCAATACACCCGGGTCTTCTGACCAATCTCGCCGAAATGGATATAGACCTCTCCGGGCGGGGTCATGTCGAGGACCCAGAAGATTTTCTCGTCCGGAACGCGTGCAACGGCGACCGGGCCACCCTGACCTTGTGACCGTGCGGACTCGAAAAACGCGGATGGTTCCGCCATCGCACTGCTGCACTGGGCGACGAACCGGTTGATCGATTCGGAAACAAGCTCGTTTTCTTGCGTCGCGGCACCTGTTCCAAACATGGACACAGCCGTGGCTGCAAAAAAGAGTCTCTTGTAAGTCAATGTCTTTCCTCCTGAAATGAATTCCCGGCTATTCGGCACCGGTGACGCGAGGTGGTTTTTATTCTACCCTCATGACGAAGAACGAGGTTGCAATGATGAGGGTTCCTTTCAGCATTTTCGGCGTGATCCTATCCGCCTCTGGCGCGATGGCGCAGGGGCCGAGTTTCGATTGCGCCAAAGCATCCACCCCCGTTGAAGTGGCGATCTGCTCGTCAACACATTTGTCGCGGCTCGATCGCGAGATGGCGAAAGTCTATGCGTCCTTGCGCAATGAACTCGGGGTTCAAGCCCGACAGGACTTGCTCGACCGACAGCGGGCCTGGCTTGCTGATCGCGACAATTGTAGGGGCAGCGAGACCTGCCTTGCCCGAAAGATGTCAGATCGGATTGACGCTCTCAAGACACGGGCTTCTTTCCCTTCCGAGCAGTCGGGGGGCATGCCGCCGTCCCTGATCGGCCAATGGTTTCCTCATAGCGACATGAGCAGCCCGGATGGTGTCCGACTGTCGTCCGGAGTAGCGGATTTCGGACGGAACGGACGCTACGAAATCGAGCAGGTCCGACCGGGTGGATGGGTGTTCCGGATCACCGACAGAAACCAGGACGCCATGCAGCTCATGTGCGGATATGATCATGCCACCTATGTCGCCTTCATGCCGGCCAGGATGCCGCATGTCAGCTCAGGCACGCTTCTTGAGTATCAGTTCACGGCGCAGGACGCGCCACTGCCGGAACCGGACCCGTCGAACCCGATGGACCTTCTGACCGGGGCGTGCAGCATGGCGTATTACGTCAGGAACTAGCGGCTTGATCTCCAGCCGTTTGTCCGGCTTGGTGGCGATCCCGGCAGGGCGGTGTTCAGAACCGCATCGTGGCATCGACCGCGCGTTGCCAGGCGGCGTATTTGGCTTCGCGGGTCTCTTCCTCCATCTGCGGCGAGAAACTGCGATCGAGCGCCCATTGCGCGGCGAATTCGGCTTGGGCGGGGTAGATCCCGGCGCGTTGTCCGGCCAACCAGGCAGCGCCCAGAGCCGTGGTCTCGAGAACCTTGGGCCGGTCGACCCGCGCGCCGATGATGTCCGAGAGGAACTGCATGGCATATTCGGACGCGCTCATGCCGCCATCCACCCGGAGAACCGCGTCTCCGGTTCCGCCCATGTCGGCCTGCATCGCCGCCAGCAGGTCGCGGGTCTGGTAGCCCACGCTTTCCAGCGCGGCCTTGGCTAGCTCCGCAGGCCCGGAATTGCGGGTCAACCCGAAGACCGACCCGCGGCACTCGGCATTCCAGTAGGGCGCACCCAAACCGGTAAATGCCGGGACGAGCACGACGTTCTGGGTCGGATCGGCCTTTTCCGCCAGCGGTTGGGTTTCCCTGGCCTCGCGGATGATCTTGAGCCCGTCGCGCAGCCATTGCACCACGGCCCCGGCGATGAAGATCGATCCTTCAAGCGCATAGGTCGGTTCGCCGTCCAGCTGGTAGGCGATGGTGGTCAGCAGCCGATTTTCCGAGCGCACCGGCGTCTTGCCGGTGTTGATCAGGGCAAAACACCCGGTGCCATAGGTGGATTTCAGCATACCCGGTTCGAAACAGGCCTGACCCACGGTGGCGGCCTGCTGGTCGCCTGCAATCCCGAGGATCGGGATCGGACGACCGAACAGGTCGGGACGGGTCTCGCCGAAATCGGCGGCGCAGTCCCGCACTTCGGGCAACATGCCCTTGGGGATGTTCAGCCTGTCACAAATGGTTTGCGACCAGCGCCCCTTGTGGATGTCATAGAGCATGGTGCGCGCCGCGTTGGTGGCGTCGGTGACATGCTGCCTTCCGCCAGTGAGGTTCCAGACCAGCCAGGAGTCGACCGTACCGAACAACAGCTCTCCCGCCTCGGCGCGGGACCGTACGCCCTCGACATTGTCGAGGATCCAGGCCAGCTTGGTGCCCGAGAAATACGGGTCGAGCAGGAGTCCTGTGCGGGCTGTCACGGTTTCCTCGAATCCGTCCGCCTTGAGCGATTTGCAGAAATCAGACGTGCGCCGGTCCTGCCAGACGATGGCATTGTGGACCGGTTTGCCGGTCGCGCGGTCCCAGACCAGCGTGGTTTCGCGCTGGTTTGTGATGCCGATCGCGGCAATGCTGTCGGCACCGCTGCCGGCCTTTTCGATTGCGGATCGACAGGTTGCCGCCGTGGTGGACCACAGGTCCGCCGGATCATGTTCGACCCAGCCGCTCTTGGGGTAGTGCTGGTCGAATTCTTCCTGCGCCGATGCGATGACGGTCAGAGTCTGGTCAAACAGGATGGCGCGCGTCGATGTCGTGCCTTGGTCGATGGCGAGGATATGGGTCATGAGCGGCGGGCCTCCTCTTGGTGACGTGTTCTATTGGTCCAGTTTTTCAGGACGATGGAAAAGGATCAAACAGGAAAAGAGACTGTGGGGATCGGGGCGCGGAGTGCGCGCCCCGATCAAAGGCAGCTTACTGCCAGGACTTGATCAGCTCATCATAGGCGATGGTCTGGGGTTCTTCGTCCTCGTTCTCAAGCTTGGCATAAGGCGCACCCGGCTGGTCGAACCAGTACTGCGCGTCCCGCTCTTCGTTCATGACCGGACCGATGTCTCCCTGCACGCCTGCGCGCTCAAGGCGTTCCATCACGCTTTCCTGGTCAGCACACAGCGAATCCAGCGCCTCCTGAGCGGTTTTCGAACCGGACATGGCGTCGCCGATGTTCTGCCACCACAGCTGAGCCAGCTTTGGATAGTCAGGCACGTTGGTGCCGGTGGGCGACCATGCCACACGCGCCGGCGAGCGGTAGAATTCGACCAGACCGCCCAGCTTGTCCGCACGCTCGGTGAAGCTCTCGTGGTTGATCGAGCTGTCGCGGATGAAGGTCAGACCCACATGGGATTTCTTCACATCCACGGTCTTGGAGGTGACGAACTGGGCATAGAGCCAGGCCGCCTGTGCCCGATCCACCGGAGTGGATTTCATCAGCGTCCAGGATCCCACGTCCTGATAGCCGACCTTCTGGCCTTCTTTCCAGTAAACGCCATGCGGGCTGGGGGCCATGCGCCACTTGGGTGTACCGTCTTCATTCATCACCGGCAGATCAGGCTTTACGGTGTCTGCGGTAAAGGCTGTGTACCAGAACATCTGCTGGGCGATGTTGCCCTGTGCCGGGATCGGGCCTGCCTCGGAGAAGGTCATGCCAGCGGCTGCGGGCGGCGTGTACTTTTCAAGCCACTCGATCGCCTTTTCGACCGCATAGACTGCGGCAGGCGCGTTGGTTGCGCCACCCCGTGCCACACAAGACCCGGTCGGCTGCGAGTTCTCGTTCACACGGATGCCCCATTCATCGACCGGAAGGCCGTTGGGTTCACCCACGTCGCCCATGCCTGCCATGGACATCCACGCGTCGGTGTAGCGCCAGCCGAGGCTTGGGTCTTTCTTGCCATAGTCCATGTTGCCGAAGACTTCGCCATCGACGCCCATGTGGCTGAGGTCACGACCGGTGAAAAACTCGGCGATGTCCTCATAGGCAGACCAGTTGACCGGAACGCCCAGCTCGTAACCGAACTGGTCCTGGAAATCGGCCTTGTTCTTTTCGTCGTTGAACCAGTCATAGCGGAACCAGTAGAGGTTCGCGAACTGCTGTGTCGGCAACTGGTACAGCTTGCCATCGGGTGCGGTGGTGAACTGTGTGCCGATAAAGTCGTCCAGATCAAGGGTCGGCGACGTCACGTCCGCGCCTTCGCCCGCGATCCAGTCGGTCAGGTTGCGCACCTGCTGATAGCGCCAATGGGTGCCGATCAGGTCGGAGTCGTTGATATATGCGTCATAGATGTTTTCGCCCGACTGCATCTGCGTTTGCAGCTTTTCGACGACGTCCCCTTCACCGATCAGGTCATGTGTGACGTTGATCCCGGTGATGGCGGTGAAGGCCGGAGCAAGCACCTGGCTTTCGTATTCATGCGTCGTGATCGTCTCCGAGACCACCTTGATGTCCATGCCCTGGAACGGTTCAGCCGCGTCGATGAAGAACTGCATCTCGGCTTCCTGGGCGGCGCGATCGAGCGATGACATATCGCCGATCTCTTCGTCCAGGAACGCGCGCGCAGCGTTCATGTCGGCAAAGGCCGGACCCGCGAGGATCAGCAGCGCTGCCGTTGTGGATTTCAGGTTGAGGTTCATTGGTATTGTCCTCCCATTTTGAACCGTTGAACGAGGATTTGTTGTTGCGTGACCGGGGTTCCTCCGTTCCCGGTCACGGCGCCTGTCGCTACACCCAGCGGAAGACCGCAGCGGCGTAGATCAGGCAGACGACGAGGGCAAACGGCTGTGCCGTGCCCACGATCCCGAGCCAGGCCAGATTGATGAAGGCCGAGCCCAGAAGGGTGATGAAAAGCCGGTCGCCCCGCGTCGTTTCGATCCGAAGGATGCCCGTACGGGGCGTTTCCGGGAACTTGATCGCGAGCACCGTGAAGGTGATCAGAAGGCTCGCGATGACGATGAAGAACAACGCGGTCGGCCAGGTCCAAGCCATCCAGTCCATTGAAAATCCTCCCTTTCCGGATTCAAACGCGACCCAGGGCAAAGCCCTTGGCGATGTAGTTGCGGACGAAGTAGATCACCAAAGCGCCGGGCACGATGGTCAGGATGCCGGCGGCGGCAAGCACACCCCAGTCGATGCCGCTGGCCCCTTGTGTGCGGGTCATGATCGCGGCGATCGGTTTCGCGTCCACCGTGGTCAACGTGCGGCTCAGCAGCAGTTCGACCCACGAGAACATGAAGCAGAAGAAGGCGGCGACCCCGATGCCAGATGCGATCAGCGGGGTGAAGATCTTCACGAAGAAGCGACCAAAGCTGTAGCCGTCAAGATAGGCAGTCTCGTCGATCTCCTTGGGCACACCGCGCATGAAGCCTTCGAGGATCCAGACCGCGAGCGGCACGTTGAACAGGCAATGTGCCAGCGCGACGGCAATATGCGTGTCGAACAGACCGACAGAACTGTAGAGCTGGAAGAAGGGCAGGGCGAACACCGCTGGCGGCGCCATCCGGTTGGTCAGCAGCCAGAAGAACAGATGCTTGTCGCCCATGAAGTGATAGCGGCTGAATGCATAGGCTGCCGGCAGCGCCACGGCGAGGCTGATCACCGTGTTCATGGTCACGTAGATCAGCGAATTCACGTAGCCCATGTACCAGGCGGGATCGGTCAGGATCGTCCGGTAATTGTCCAGCGTCAGGTCACTAGGCCAGAGCGTGAACGAATTGAGGATCTCGGTATTGGTCTTCAGGCTCATGTTCAGCAGCCAGTAGATCGGCAGCATCAGGAACAGAAGGTAAAGCCCCATGACGATGATCGAGCCGTTGATCCTGACACGCTTCCTGGTGCCGCCTGCTGTCAGATCGCCGGGAATGCTGGTGGTGGTTGCATCGGTCATCGGATCAACCCTCCCGCTTGTCGAGGTTGATCATCACGGTGTAGAACACCCATGATATCAACAGGATGACGAGGAAATACATCAACGAGAACGCGGCTGCCGGGCCAAGGTCGAACTGACCCAGAGCCATTTTCACAAGGTCGATGGACAAGAGCGTGGTGGTGCTGCCGGGGCCTCCGCCGGTGACGACGAACGGCTCGGTATAGATCATGAAGCTGTCCATGAAGCGCAGCAGGATGGCGATCATCAGCACGCCCATCATCTTGGGCAGTTCGATGAAACGGAACACCTTCCAGCGTGACGCCTGGTCGATCTTGGCGGCCTGGTAATAGGCGTCCGGGATGGATTGCAGACCGGCATAGGCCAGGAGCGCCACAAGCGAGGTCCAGTGCCAGACATCCATGACGATGATCGTGACCCAGGCCGCGAACGGATCGCTGGTGTAGTTGTATTCGATCCCAAGGGCGGCCAGCGTGTGACCCAGAAGGCCAATGTCGACCCGGCCGAACACCTGCCAGATCGTGCCGACGACATTCCACGGGATCAGCAAGGGCAGGGACATGAAGACGAGGCAAAAGCTGGCCCAGAAACCCTTCTTCGGCATATTGAGCGCCACGAAGACCCCCAGCGGAACCTGGATCAGCAGGATGATCCCCGAGAACATCAACTGCCGTCCAAGCGCGCCCCACATGCGGTCGTCGTTCAGCATTTCCTCGAACCACTCAAGGCCCGCCCAGAAGAACTGGTTGTTGCCGAAGGTGTCCTGCACGGAATAGTTCACCACGGTCATCAGCGGAATGACCGCCGAAAATGCGACAAGCAAGAGTACCGGAAGCACCAGGAACCATGCTTTCTGATTGACGGTCTTGTTCATTACGCGGCCTCCCCCTGCACGCGCCAGTCATTGGCGTAGACGTTGACATGGGCATTGTCGAAGATGACCCGGTTCATGTCGGCGCTGACCGGATCCGCCTCACCGGCGATGATGTTGATGTCCGTCCCGAAGAATTCGGCCCGAATGATCTTGTGGCGCCCGACATCCTCGACCCGGCGCACCTTGACCGGCATTCCCTCGGTCTGCGACAGCCGCACGAATTCCGGGCGCACCCCGATCTCGACCTTGCCGTCCAGGGGTTTGTACTCCTGCGCCAGCTCCATCTGGGCACCGCTCAGATAGGCTGTGTTGCCGTCGATCCGCGCCGGGATCACGTTCATGCCGGGCGACCCGATGAAATAGCCGACAAACGTGTGTTCCGGGCGCTCGAAAAGTTCCTGGGGTGTCCCGATCTGCACGACGCGGCCGTCATACATGACCACCACCTTGTCGGCGAAGGTCAGGGCCTCGGTCTGGTCGTGGGTGACGTAGATCATCGTGTGGCCGAAATCGCGGTGCAGCTTCTTGAGCTGTGTGCGCAATTCCCATTTCATGTGCGGATCGATCACGGTCAGAGGTTCGTCGAACAGCAGCGCGTTCACGTCCTTGCGCACCATGCCGCGGCCAAGGCTGATCTTCTGTTTGGCATCCGCCGTCAGGCCGCGCGCCTTCTTGTTCAGCATGTCCTCCATGCCGATCATCTGCGCGATTTCCTGAACGCGTTCAGATACATAGGTTTCGTCCCGGCCACGGTTGCGGAGCGGAAAAGCCAGGTTGTCGCGCACGCTCATCGTGTCGTAGACGACAGGAAACTGGAACACCTGCGCAATGTTGCGCTCGGCTGTGGGCGCGTTGGTGACATCCTTGTCATCGAACAGGATGCGCCCCTGGGACGGGTGCAACAGGCCGGAAATGATGTTCAGAAGCGTGGACTTGCCACAGCCCGACGACCCCAAAAGCGCATAGGCCGCCCCGTCCTCCCAGTCGTGGTTCAGTTCCTTGAGGGCAAAGTCGTCCTCGCTGCCCGGCTTGGGCAGGTATGAATGTGCCAGATTGTCGAGTGTGATCTTGGCCATGATGTCCTCCCTCAGGCCGCCAGCGCATAGGCAGCAGGCGCAACGAGTTTGCCGTCTTCGCCGAAAATATAGACATGGCGGGGATCGAGCCAGACGCTCAATTCGTCACCAAGCGTCAGGTTGTGAACACCGTGAATCAGGCCGACCCATCGCTCGCCATGATGATCGAGATGCACGAATGTCTCGGACCCGGTCAGTTCGGTGACGGACAGCGTGGTCTTGAATTCCATCGCGTCGGTTTCATGCTTGCCGATTTCTAGATGATTCGGACGGAAGCCGGCCAGGTAACGGCCATCATCCAGTTCCGCGATCTTGCCCGTGGCGGGCGCGCTTTGGCCGTCGCCGAACATGATGCGTCCGCCGGTCTTGGAAATGGCGAGGAAATTCATCGGCGGATCCGAGAACACCCTTGCCGTGGTGGCGTCGATGGGCTGGCGATAGACCGACGGGGTGGGGCCGAACTGGGTGATGCGTCCTTCCCAGAGCGTGGCGACATTGCCGCCCAGAAGCAACGCTTCCTCCGGTTCCGTCGTGGCATAGACAAAGATCGAACCGGAAGCCTCGAAGATCTTGGGGATCTCGACCCGCAATTCCTCGCGCAGCTTGTAATCCAGGTTGGCAAGCGGCTCGTCCAGAAGCACCAGCCCGGCATTCTTGACCAGGGCCCGCGCCAGGGCGCAGCGCTGTTGCTGACCACCGGACAGTTCCAGCGGTTTGCGGTCAAGCATCGGCGTCAGCTTCATCAGTTCGGCGTTCTCGCGAACACGGCGGTCGATCTCGGACTTGTCGACGCCCATCAGCTTCAGCGGAGAGGCAATATTGTCATAGACGCTCATCGACGGGTAATTGATGAACTGCTGGTAAACCATCGCCACCTTGCGGTCCTGAACGCGCTGGCCTGTCACGTCCTTTCCGTTCCAGATGATCTGGCCGGTCGCGGGAACGTCCAGCCCGGCCATCAGGCGCATCAGCGAGGTCTTGCCCGACAGGGTTGGTCCAAGCAGCACGTTCATCGTGCCTTTCTCCAACGTCAGGTCCGTCGTGTAGATATGCGTCAGCCCGTCAACGGTCTTCGACACGCCCTTCAATTCCAGCGTCATCAGGTCCTCCTCCTTATTCCGCCGCCGCGGACGCGGAACGGCGATGACGCGCCATCCAGTCATCAAGTGCGCGGGATTGATCGCTGTTCAGTCGCAGCCCCAGCTTGTTGCGCCGCCAGAGCACGTCCTCTGCCGTCCGCGCGTATTCATGGGTCATCAGCCAATCGACCTCGGTTTCCGTCAGCGTGGCCCCGAAGTCGCGGCCCAGATCGGTGGCATCTGTCGCATCGCCAAGGACATCGGCGGCCTCGGTCCCGTAGGCGCGCACCAGTCGTTTCGCCCAGAAGTCACTCAGAAACGGATAGCGCGCTTTCAGATCGTCGATCAGTCCGGACACCCCGTCGACCGGAAAATCCCCGCCGGGCAGCGGCACACCGGCGGTCCAGCGCCCTTTGTTCACCGCAAGCTGTGCGGTGATCTTGTCCAGCGCGCTTTCCGCAAGACGACGGTAGGTGGTGATCTTGCCGCCAAAGATGTTCAGAACCGGAGCCCCCGCGCTGGTATCCACTTTCAGCGTGTAATCCCGTGTCGCCGCCGTGGCGCTGCTGGCGCCGTCATCGTAAAGCGGCCGCACGCCGGAATAGGTCCAGACAACATCGTCGCGGCTCAGGGGCTGTTTGAAATACTGGCTGGCGAAATCGAGCAGATAGTCCTGCTCTTCGGGGGTGCATTCGGGTTTGACCGAGGGGTCGCTATGCTCTGCATCCGTGGTGCCGATCAGCGTGAAATCGGTCTCGTAGGGAATTGCGAAGATGATGCGCCCGTCGGTTCCCTGGAAGAAATAGCACTTGTCATGGTCATAAAGCCTGCGAGTCACGATATGGCTGCCGCGGACCAGCCGCACACCTTCGCGCGAGTTCAACCTGACCTTGGACTGGATGATGTCGCCAACCCAGGGCCCACCCGCATTGACCAGCATCCGCGCATGAAAGGTCTGCAATTCGCCATTTTCGGTATCGCGCGTTTCGACGCGCCAGTGCCCGTTTTCATTGGCTGCACTGATCACCTTGGTACGCGTCTTGATCTGCGCCCCGCGCGCTTCTGCGTCTCTCGCATTGAGCACGACAAGCCGGGAATCCTCGACCCAGCAATCGGAATATTCGTACGCCTTGGTGAAACGCTCCTGAAGCGGCCTACCCTCCTTGGAGCCGCTCAGATCAAGCGTTTTCGTGCCGGGCAATATCTTGCGTCCGCCCAGGTGGTCATACATGAACAAGCCTAGGCGGATCAGCCAGGCGGGCCTGCGCCCCTTCATCCAGGGCATGAACACGCCCAGAAGTTTCGATGTCGGCGTATCGGAGTCGAACCGCATATCTTTATGATAAGGGAGCACAAAACGCATCGGCCAGCTGATGTGCGGCATCGCCCGAAGCAAGGTTTCGCGCTCGATCAGCGCCTCTCGCACGAGTCTGAATTCGAAATACTCAAGATATCGCAGGCCACCATGAAACAGCTTGGTCGAAGCCGAAGAGGTGGCCGAGGCCAGATCGTTCATTTCGACCACGGCGACAGACAACCCACGGCCGGCCGCATCCCGGGCAATACCGCATCCATTGATCCCGCCGCCGACGATCAGCAGGTCCAATACCTTTGTGTCCGAAGATTCAGTCACGCGTTTCTCCCCAACCGCGTCGCATTGCCAGTTATGTCGGCTGACGTCACGTCTTGCAAGCTTTATTTTCGTTTTCTTTCGTTTATGCGCCCTAGCGAAAGAAACCTCGCGCATGGGCGGTCTCTTGCAGCCCGCAAAGAGCACGAGAGGCGCCGTTGAGAGTTTTCGATTGTTTTTTGGCGCGTTTCTGGCGAGTCTTTCAAAAACCCGTGCCGGCCAGACATCGCGCTCGGGAAAAAACGAAAGGCCAGTGATGTCGCAAACGTTCCGCCATCCCGAAATACTCGAAATCGCGCGCCGGGAGGGAAAGGTGACGGTTGAGGGGCTCGCCGAGCATTTCGGTGTGACCTTGCAGACTATCCGCCGGGATCTGACCGACTTGGCCGAAGCTGGCCGCCTCGAACGTGTGCATGGCGGGGCTGTCCTGTCTTCTGGAACGACCAATATCGGATACGAGGAACGTCGGTCGCTGAAATCCGAAGCCAAACGCGCCATCGCGCGGGCCTGCGCGGCGCAAATTCCGGGGAATATCTCGCTGTTCCTGAACATCGGGACCTCGACAGAGGCGGTCGCGATGGAGTTGATGCACCATGAAAACCTCATGGTCCTGACCAACAACATGAACGTCGCCAATATCCTGGCCGGCAACCACGGGTGCGACGTGATCCTGACCGGTGGGCAACTGCGTCGCGCAGATGGCGGATTGGTTGGAAATCTCGCCACCGAAACGATCAAGCAGTTCAAGTTCGATCTTGCCGTGATCGGCTGTTCCGCACTCGACCGCGAGGGTGATCTGCTTGATTTCGACATTCAGGAAGTCAGTGTCAGCCAGGCAATCCTGCGCCAGTCGCGCAAGACGTTCCTGGTGGCGGATCAGACGAAACTCACCCGCAGCGCCCCCGCACGGATCGCGTCGCTTGCCAATATCGACACGTTCTTCACGGATGTGCCGCTGCCGGCCGATCTGGCGGCCGTTTGCACCGCGTGGGGAACCAAGGTGGTGGTTGCCTCCTGATGGTCTGAAGCCTGCGTTCCGTGAGGCTGGGAACCCCCGCGCACATGCGGCGTTTGACGACATGAGCCCTCCGCAAGGCCGTGGTCCGCCGAACGGCCCACGGTGCGGACCTGTCCAACGAGAAGGTTTCTCTCATGTCGCTGCACACCACATTGTGGATCAATGGCGAGACTTACGCGCTTGACGCCGATCCCCGAACGACGCTGCTTGATGCAATCCGCGATCACTTCAACCTCACCGGATCGAAGAAGGGCTGTGACCACGGCCAATGCGGCGCGTGCACGATGATCGTCAACGGCCGGCGGATCAATTCCTGCCTGACGCTGGCCTGCATGCATGACGGCGACGAGATCACCACCATCGAGGGGTTGGGCCAGCCTGGGGCAATGAGTGCGCTTCAGGAGGCCTTTGTCAGGCATGACGGGTTCCAATGTGGCTACTGCACCCCCGGACAGGTCTGTTCGGCGACGGCGATGCTCGAAGAGGTTTCCCAAGGCTGGCCGTCGCATGTCTCCGAAGATCTCGAGGGCCCGGCACCGCTTTCAGAGGCGGAAATCTCCGAGCGGATGAGCGGCAATCTGTGCCGGTGTTCGGCTTATCCCGGCATCGTCAATGCAATCCGTGACGCGGCCGAAGGAGGCACGACATGAGGGCTTTCGACTATGCCCGCGCCACGAGCGCGACCGACGCCACCGCCAAGGCCGCCGCTGGCGCGACGATCATTGCAGGTGGGACGAACCTGCTGGATCTCATGAAGCTCGAGGTGATGGCCCCCGAGCAGATCGTCGACATCAATCGCCTGGATATGAACCGGATCGAGCACACCGAGTCCGGTGGGCTGCGGATCGGCGCGCTGGTCACGAACAGCGATCTGGCCGTGCACCCGGTGGTGCGCCGTGACTACGCGGTCCTGTCCCGCGCGCTGCTGGCCGGGGCGTCGGGGCAATTGCGCAACAAGGCCACGACCGGCGGCAATCTTCTTCAGCGCACCCGCTGCGGCTATTTCTACGACACCGCGATGCCCTGCAACAAACGGGAACCGGGGACGGGCTGCCAGGCAAGGGACGGCTTCAACCGCATTCTTGCGATCCTCGGCACCTCGGAGCACTGCATCGCGACGCATCCGTCCGACATGGCCGTGGCGATGCGGGCATTGGATGCCGAGGTTGAAATCGAAAGCGCCACCGGCATTGCCCGGACCATCCCGCTTGTCGACCTGCACGTTCTGCCTGGCGAGACCCCGCATATCGAGACGACCCTTGACGAGGGCGATCTGATCACCGCCGTGATCTTGCCGCCACCGCCGGGGGGAGTGCACCGCTACCGCAAGGTACGGGACCGTTCGTCCTATGCCTTTGCGCTTGTCTCCGTCGCTGCCGTGCTTCGGATCGAGAGCGGCAAGATCGCGTCCTGTGCTCTGGCGTTCGGCGGGCTTGCCCCCAAACCCTGGCGCGTGGCCAAGGTGGAAGACGCCCTGACAGGGCAAGAACCAAGTCCCGAAATCTTCGACAAGGCGGCCGACATCCTCTTGGCCGATGCCAAGGGCTACGGGGCCAATGACTTCAAGATACCGCTTGCCCGGCGCACGTTGAAAGCCGTGTTGCGGGAGAGCGTGGAGGCCGCACAATGACCGCGCATCTGAAATTGGACAAACCGCAGTCGGACCGTCTGGGCGACATGGCGCAGGGCGTCATCGGGCGGGAAACGCCGCGCCGGGAAGGTCCCCTCAAGGTGACCGGCCGCGCGCCCTACGCGGCAGAGGTCGGGGATGGGACCGAAGCAGTGGGCGTCTTTGCGCGGGCCACCATCGCCAAGGGCAAGGTCACGAAGATCGGTCTCGACGCGGTCCGGGCGCTCCCGGGTGTCTGTGCCGTCATCACAGATGAAAGGCTGCTGAGAAACCCGGCGCAAGGCACGGCCAACACGGCGCCCGTGCAGGGGGGCCGGGATGTCGCGTATTTCGGTCAGCCCATCGCGCTGGTCGTGGCCGAGACCTACGAGCAGGCGCGCCATGCCGCGCACGGTCTCGAAATTGCCTATGACGCGGCAGAGGATGCTGCCGTCACGCCCGAAGACGCAGAACCGGAATCGCTGGAAAGCAAGCAGATCGACATCGGCGATCTGGACACCGCCATGTCACACGCGGCGCACAGCATGGACGCAACCTATACAACGCCCAGCCAGAACAGCGCCGCGATGGAGCCGCATGCTTCGATCGCCGTCTGGAAAGGGGATGAGCTGACGCTTCACGGCTCTTACCAGATGCTGAAGTTCAACCGGAACGAACTGGCGGATTCGCTGGGGGTCGATCCCGAAAAGGTGCAGATCAAGTCGCCTTATGTTGGGGGCGGGTTCGGCTCGAAGCTTGGCATCGCGCCCGAGGCGGTAGGGGCCGCTCTGGCCGCGAAAGAGTTGGGTCGTGCCGTGCGGGTGGTCCTGACCCGGCCTCAGGTCTTCGAAGCGACGATGCGGCGGTCCGAAACACGTCAACGGGTCCGGCTTGCCGCGGATGCCGACGGCAAGCTGACCGGAATCGGACATTCCGCCTGGGTGTCGAACCTTGTCGGCGAAGCGTTCAGCGAACCTGTCGCTCAGGCCACGCATTTCACCTACGGCGGTGCAAACCGGTCCTACAGGCACCTTATCCATCGTGTGAACCGCACCTGTGCGGGTTCCATGCGTGCTCCGGGCGAGGCGGTCGGGATGTTGGCGCTGGAAAACGCAATGGACGAACTGGCCCATGCGGCAGGTGTCGATCCGGTGGAGTTGCGCCTGAAGAACATTCCCGACAGGCACCCCGAAGACGACAAGCCGTATTCCTCGCGCCGCTTCGCCGATTGCCTCACGGAAGGTGCCAGGGCGTTCGGCTGGCACAAACGCAATCCGACACCGGGGCAGACCCGCGACGGCGAATGGCTCATCGGCCTTGGCATGGCCTCGGCCGCGCGGGGCAATATCCTGTCGGAAAGCCATGCCCGCGTCACCCTGCACTCGGATGGCACCGCGACGGTCGAAACGGACATGACCGACATCGGTACCGGCACCTACACGATCCTCGGGCAGATCACGGCCGAGATGCTGGGCCTGCCGCTGGACCGTGTGAATGTGGCGCTTGGGGACACGGCCTTTCCGCCTGCTTCTGGTTCGGGCGGGTCATGGGGCGCCGGATCGTCGGGATCGGCGGTCTTTGTCGCCTGCCAGAACATTCGCGCCGCGCTGGCCGAAAAGCTGGGCATGGAGGAAGACCAACTGACCCTGACCGAGGGATCCGTCATCCGGAACAACACGCGCGAACCGTTGAGCGCCGTCCTCGACGATGACTTGACCGTCGAAGGCCATATCGAACCCGGTGACACGTCCGAGGAAGTCCAGCAGGCGGCCTTTGGCGCCCATTTCGCGGAGGTCGCCGTCAGCGCCGTCACGGGCGAAACCCGCGTGCGGCGAATGCTGGGGTGCTTTGCGGCCGGACGGATTCTCAACGAACAGACCGCACGGAGCCAGTGCCACGGGGGCATGATCTTCGGGATCGGCGCGGCCCTGACCGAAGAGTTGGTGCACGATCCCCGAGACGGGCATATCGTGAACCATAATCTCGCCGAGTACCATGTGCCAGTGAATCTCGACATTCCGCAGCTCGAGGTGATGTTTCTCGAGGAACGCGACGCGCATGCAAACCCGTTGCAGTCGAAAGGCATCGGCGAGCTTGGCATTTCAGGCGCAGGTGCGGCGGTCACCAACGCGATCTTCAATGCCACCGGCGTGCGCGTGCGCGACTACCCGGCAACGCTGGACAAGGTGCTGCCGGGTTTGCCGGACATCTGATGCATGCGGCTGCACCCCTTACGCCGAAAACCGTGCCAGTGACGCGGCGAGTTGGTTCTCGGTGAACCCGCGTCCGATGACGGCGATGGTGTTGTCGGTGTCGCATGACGTCTCGGGGTCGGGCAGGATTTCCGGCGATTGAACCGACCGCCGCACGCTTTGCAGCAACAACCGACCCGCCGGTGTGCGCACCACGCCCTTGACGCGCACAACCTGGTCGCCGCGCGCATAAAGCAGCGCCGACAGCCAGACCGTGAAGGCGGTCCAGTCAGGTCTGTCGCCCAGATCAAGTCGCGTTGCCCGGATCGGTTGGCTGTCTTCGTCGGGCAATTGGTCCAGCGGGGCAGGGCGCGCGTCTTCGGACAGCGCCGGTAGGTCCAGACCATTGCCGAACCGCGCCGCCGTTTGCGCCGCACCGGGCGCGAGGCGGGCCAGCGTGGCGCGCAGCGTGTCGATCTCGGCTGGAGCTGCCAAGTCGGTCTTGGTCAGGATCAACCGATCCGCCGCTTCGATCTGTTTGCGGCTGAGCGCCTCTTTCCGGATCTGGTCAAGCGCGTTCTGGGCGTCGATGATCACGATGGTTTCGACGATCAGGATCTGACGCACCAGAACCGGGTGCGCCTGGATCATCGACAGGATCGCACCCGGATCGGCCAGGCCACTGGTCTCAAGAACGATGTTTTCAAGCCGTCCCGCCGGTGCGGCCACCTGGCTGCGCGCGTCGCACAGGGCCAGGAGCGTCCGGCGCAGGTCGTCCTGCCCGTCGCAACAGACGCAGGCCCCCGAAAGCAGAGTCATCCGGTCCGCCGCGGCGAGCAACGCATCGTCGACCGGCGCATCGGCGGCCTCGTTCACGATCACATGGACCCGCCCGAACCGACGCTCGAATAGCTGATGGCGAAGCCAGGTTGTCTTGCCCGACCCCAGAAACCCGCCAAGAAGGGTCAGCCGAAGGCGACCGTCGCTGTTGTCGGTCATGGATCCAGTGGATCGAGCGGCCGGCCCCGCAGGGTTTCGACCTCGCGCCAGACCGCTTCGAGATCGGGCACGATACTCTGCGCCCCGCTGAGGGACATCACCTGTATGCCCGGAATGACGCCGCCATCATGCGCCGTCACGCCAGTTCCCTTGAGAACCCTTTGCAGGACCTGAACACGGCGGAACCGTTCGCGCAGACGGTCATGCGGCGTGGCGGCCCCGGCTTCGGTCCAATGCCCCGGTGCCGCAGGATACCCACAGGCGCTGCACATCAGATCACCTCGGGCCGGGCCTCGCCGTCGAACGGATAGCGGGCGCGGAAATCGGTGGCGATGTCCTCGAACTTCATCCATTCGCAGCCGTCATGCCCGTTGATGTACTCGATCAGACGTTCCAGCATCAAAAGCACCTGCGGACGGCCCGCCACGTCGGGGTGGATGGTGATGGCGAAGACGCCATACTCCATTTCCCGGTAGACCCAGTCGAACTGGTCTTTCCACAGCTGTTCGATCACGCGGGGATCGACAAACCCGTGGCTGTTCGGCGCCTTCTTGATGAACATCATCGGCGGCAGGTCATCGACATACCAGTTCGCGTCGATCTCCACGAGGTCGATCTCGGGACCCCGCTTGAGCGGCTTCATCCACTCTCCGGCGGTCTTGGTATAGTCGATCAGCGTCCATTCGTCCCCGGACCGGGCGTAATGCACCTGGAAATCGCGATAGCTCTGGCTGTGGTCATAATCGAACCCGTGTTTCAACAGCAGGTCGGCGGTCGAGGCGGACATTTCCCACCACGGCGCGACGTAGCCCCTTGGTGCCTTGCCGGTCAGCCCCTTGATCAGTTCGATGGATTTGACCAGCACCTCTTCTTCCTGGCTCGGGGTCATCGCCACCGGGTTCTCGTGCGAGTACCCATGCGCGCCGATCTCGTGACCGGCCGCGACGATCATCTCCATCTCTTTCGGGAAGGTTTCGATGGAGTGTCCCGGGGCGAAGAAACTTGTCTTCAGGTCATACTTGTCGAACAGCCGCAAAAGGCGCGGCACACCGACCTCGGTCGCGAAGATGCCGCGCTGGATGTCGTTCGGGCTGTCGCCTCCTCCGTAAGAGCCGATCCAGCCCGCGACCGAGTCGATATCGGTGCCGAACGCGCACATGATTTTCTTGGGCATTGCAGTTTCTCCTCCTGGGATGTCAGACGCCGATGGGCATGTGTTTGGGGTCGCGTGCCACCGGGCGCGGCGCGACCAGCTCTTTCCACGTCGACAAGGCCCGGCTGACCGGCGGATAGGCGTCGCGCTTGATGAAACGGCCGCGTCCGGGCTGTGGCTGGCTGTTCGCGTCGGCCGCCCATACCACGTCGCCGCGCGACAGGGTAAAGCGCGGCAAGGCGCTGACCGTGAAGCCTTCGAACACATTGTAGTCGATGGCGGATTTCTGGGTTTTCGCGCTGATGGTCTTTGACGCAGCCGGATCCCAGACGACAAGGTCGGCATCCGCGCCGACCAGAACCGCCCCCTTTCGGGGATAGATGTTCAGGATCTTGGCGACGTTGGTCGAGGTCAGACCGACGAATTCGTTCATCGTGAGCCGCCCGGTTTCCACGCCATAGGTCCACAGGAGCGACATCCGGTCCTCCAACCCTCCGGTGCCGTTCGGGATGCGTGTGAAATCGCCGACGCCCATGCGTTTCAGTTTGGTGGTGAAGGCGCAATGATCGGTTGCGACGACCTGCAACGAACCGGCTGCCAGACCGGCCCAAAGCCCGTCCTGATGCTTCTTGTCCCGAAAAGGCGGTGACATCACGCGCTGCGCCGCATGGTCCCAGTCGGGATGCGCGTATTCGCCTTCGTCAAGCAGCAGATGCTGGATCAGCGGTTCACCCCAGACACGCTGCCCGTTCTGCCGCGCGCGACGGATCGCCTCGTGCGCGTCTTCGCTGCTGGTGTGCACGATATAGACCGGCACTCCGGCGGCATCGGCGATGGTTATGGCGCGGTTGGTCGCTTCCCCCTCGACCGAGGCGGGGCGGGAATAGGCATGCGCCTCTGGCCCGGTACTGCCCTCGGCCAGGTATTTTTCCTGAAGCGAGGCCACCAGATCGCCGTTTTCCGCATGCACGAACGGCAAGGCGCCCAATGCGGCGCAGCGGGTGAACGACGCGAACATCTCGTCGTCGTTCACCATCAGCGCGCCCTTGTAGGCCATGAAATGCTTGAAGCTGTTCACGCCGCGTTCGACCACGACCGCCATGTCGTTGAAGATCTGTTCCGACCAGCCGGTGATCGCCATGTGAAAGCTGTAGTCGCAGGAGGCCTGCCGCGCGGCCCGCTCTTCCCATTCGTCCAGCGCCGCGAGGATGCCGTCCTCGCCCGGAATGATGTAATCCACCACCATCGTGGTGCCGCCAGAGGCCGCGGCAAAGGTGCCGCTTTCCCATGTCTCGGCGGTGCGTGTGCCCATGAAGGGCATTTCCAGATGGGTATGCGGATCAATCCCGCCGGGCATGACGTAGCAGCCCGAGGCATCCAGCACTGTGTCGCCGGTCAGCTCAGGGCCGATCGCGGCGATGGTCTGGCCCTCGATCAGGACATCAGCGGCGTAGGTGCGATCGGCTGTGACGATTGTGCCACCTTTGATTAGGGTCGACATGCGGGGGCTCCTTTACGCGGGGGGAATTGCGCCGGTGCGTTCGACGATCAATCCGTAATGTTCGGGGCGTCGATGCGCGGCGAAGTCAAACACCGTCTGTTTGTAGGTCTTGCCCATATCCAGGTCGCAGGCAGCGGTGATCACCTCGTCCTCGACCGTGACGGCCTGCGCCGCGATTTCGCCCGATGGCGCGACGATCACGCTTTGCCCGCCCATGGCCGAGCCTTCTTCGTTGCCACATTTTGCCGTTCCCACAACCCAAGTGGCGTTCTGATAGGCACCGGCCTGCATTGAAAGAAGGTTGTGGAACAACGTGAGGCTGTCCATCGCCTGTTCGCCGACATGACCGAAGGGCGTGTTGTAGCCAAGCATGACCATTTCGACATCCTGAAGGCCCATCACGCGGTAGGTTTCGGGCCAGCGCCGGTCGTTGCAGATGGCCATGCCCATGTGACCTCCGAAAGCCTTGACCACGGGAAAGCCCAGATCGCCGGGTTCGAAATACAGCTTTTCAAGATGTTGAAAGTCGCGGCCCGGCTGCGGTTCCGCGTGACCCGGCAGATGAACCTTGCGATAGGTGCTGACGATGTTGCCGCCCTGATCGACAAGGATCGAGGTGTTGAAGCGCCGCTTGACGCCATCCACCACGACCAGTTCACCATAGCCAAGATAAAACCCGATCCCCAGATCCTTGGCCGCGTCGAAAAGCGGTTGGGTCGCGGGGCCGGGCATGTCCGTCTCGTAGTAGCTGTCCAGTTCTGCCTCGTCCTCGATCATCCAGCGGGGAAAAAACGTGGTCAGGGCAAGCTCGGGAAAAACCACGAGTTCGCAGCCACGCCCCTTGGCCTCGCGCATCATCTCAAGCAGACGTGCGACGGTGTGCACACGGGTTTCCGATTTGGCGATCGGTCCCATCTGGGCGGCTGCGGTGACGAGTTTACGCATCGGGGACGCTCCTTGTGTGCGGTGGAAACATGGCGGTACCGGCCCGAAAGAGACCCGCCCCGGTCACAGGAGTGCCCCGATCTGTACGGCTGCCTTGACGCCATCGATCATGCGAACCGTGATGTCGGGGCCGGCGGCCTGAGGAACATGGGACATGCCGGCACAGCCCAGTACGACCGACTGAATGTCGTCTTCGGCCTGAGCGTGGCGGATTGTTGCGAGAACCTGCTCGGTCGATGCGTCGCGATCGGTCTCAAGCGCGAGAACCGGAACGCCGCTGGCCCGGATTTTGGCAAGCTGGCCCGCAAGCCCATAGGACGCGATGTTGTCCTCAAGCACGGGTGTCGACACCGGCAGGGTGGTAATGACAGAAAACCTTGGCCCGGCAAGAGCGGCCAGATGATAGGCCGCCTGTCCGATCCCGATCACCGGACACGTGGCAAGGGTGCGGGCTTCGGTCAGGCCGGTGTCGTCGGCGCACGCGATCACGATCAACCGCGCGCCCGCGCGGGATGCTCTCTCGACCAGCTTGAGCAGCGGTGGGATGCAGGCCTCGCCGTCTTCGGGTCCCTGAATGGCAGGTGGACCATCATGCGAGGTCCAGGCCTCGATCATCGCATCCGGGGCTGCCTTGCGCGCCGTGGCCAGAATCGCTGCGGTCATGCTTTCGGTGCTGTTGGGGTTGATGATGACGATCATACCAGCCCCTTGCCGGCATCCGACCCCTTGCTGGCCCGGCGGCGGTTCATCCACACCGCGACACCGAGGAAGAACCCGATCACGAGCAACGAAAACACCGTGGTCAGCGTGCCAAGCGCATACAGGACGGGTGAGGTCACGTTGGTTGTCATGCCGTAGATTTCCAGCGGCAGCGTGTTCTTGCTGCCCGAGGTCAGCAGCGTGCGCGCGAATTCGTCATAGCTCAGCGTGAAGCCGAACAGAGCCACGCCGATCAGCGATGGCGCGATGATAGGCAGGACCACGTAGCGGATCGTCTGCCAGGCCGTCGCGCCCTGATCCCGTGCCGCTTCCTCGTAGCTTTTGTCGAACCGGTTGAAGACGGCGAACATGATCAGAAGCCCGAAGGGTAAGGTCCAGGTCAGCTGCGCGCCAAAGCCCGAGGTGGACCAATGCACATTGATCCCCGCCTGGTTGAACAACAGGCCAACCCCCAGCGAGATCAGGATCGACGGGATCACCAGAGCGGTGATAATCAGGTAGAACAGGATCGTGGACCCGGGAAACCGCTTGCGAAAGGCCAGCCCACCCATGACCGACACGACGATCGTGGTGACCATCACCATGAAGCCAAGCGCAAGGCTGCGCCGGAAGCTGCCCCAGATGTCACCCACCGCCTGCTGCTCGAAGAGGTCGAAGAACCAGTAAAGCGACACGCCCCGCATCGGAAAGGTCAGACCACCCCCCGGTCCCTGGAAGGACAGGATGCCGATGGTCAGTGTCGGACCGTAGAGAAACAGGATGAACAGCGCGAAGAACGCTGTCAGAACATAGAAGGAGCGCGGTCTGGGTTCCATCTCAAAGCTCCTTCCGGATATCGACGAACCGCAGAAGGATGCCGATGACGATCAGCACCGTCAGCAAAAGCACGATGGCCGTGGCCGAGGCGGACGGGTATTGCAGCAATGCAATGTCGTTGGAAATCAGACGACCGACATTGGCGGACTGGCTGCCCGACATGATCCTGACGGTGAAGAAATCGCCCATGACCAGCGTGACCACGAAGATGGTTCCGATCATGATGCCCGGCTTGGTCAGCGGCAGGATGACGTTCCAGAGGATCTGCGCGCCATTCGCGCCGCCGTCCCGCGCCGCCTCGATGAGGCTCTTGTCGATGCGCATCATGGTGTTGAAGATCGGCACCACCATGAAGAGCGTGTAAAGATGCACGAAGGCCAGAACGACCGAGAAGTCGCTGAACAGAAGCCATTCCAACGGCTCGTCTATGACCCCCCACGAAATCAAGGTGGTGTTGGCGATGCCGTTGCGCCCGAGAAACGGAATCCAGCTGATCATGCGGATGATGTTCGAGGTCCAGAACGGGATCGTGCACAGCAGAAACAGCGCGACCTGCCATGTCAGGCTGTGGATGTGAAAGGCCAGGTAATAGGCAACGGTAAACCCGATCAGGAACGTGAAAACCCACGTGATGATGGCGTATTTGAAGGTGTTCAGAAAGACGGTGTACGTCACCGGTGATCCGAACAGGAATTCGTAATTGTCGAATTCGAATGCCGGGATGATTGAAAACTCGGTTGCCTGCCAGAAGCTGACAATGGTGATCATGATGATCGGCAGAACAAGGAAGACCCCCAGAACAAGCGCCAATGGAGAGACCATCAGCCAGCCGATCAGGGATTTGCTTTCGCGCAGATTTTGCATGGTGTTCCGGTTGGCCCGTCAGAAAGAGGCAGGGGCGCAGTGACTGCGCCCCTGAACGGCGGTCACGCCGCGATGAATTCGTTCCACTTGCGGACCATGTACTGGTTCTCGTCCATGACAGAGTTCCAGCAGGCCACGGCCCCCATCCGGTCAAGGAACGATCCGCCGTCGCGCACCGCGCCCGGTCCTTCGAGAACCACACCCTGCGGGCTGACGATGTCGCTTTGGGATTCCTTGCCTTCGTACCAGAAGCCCCATTCGTCGTCGGACATGAACAGCTTGGAGGTTTCGGGCACGGCCGAGTAATAACCCTGACGCATGAGGAAGCCGCCGGCCCAGCCGGACAGGTACCAGTTGATGTATTCATACGCCGCATCGAGCTTGGCGCCCTCGAGGCTGGCCGCAAGACCCATCCCGCCGCCCCAGGACCGGTAGCCTTCTTCAAGCGGCTGGTAGACGCAGGGCACGCCCTGCGCGCGCACGGCGGTGATCGCCGGCGACCACATCGACTGGATCACAACCTCGCCCGAGGCCATCAGGTTGACGCTTTCGTCAAAGGATTTCCAGAACGCGCGGAACTGGCCGTTCTGCTTGGCTTCGGTGAAGATCGCCAATGTCTTGTCGATCTCTTCGCGGGTCATGTTGCCCTTGTCGGCATAGGTGATCTCACCCATGGATTCGCAGACCATCGCCATGTCCATGATGCCGATCGAAGAGATGTCGAGGATCGACGCCTTGCCCTTGAACTCGGTGTTCAGAAGCTCGGACCAGTTGCTGATCGGACGGCCGATGAGATCGGGGCGGATGCCCAGCGTGTCGGCGTTGTAGATCGTCGGGATGAGGGTCATCCAGCCGCTTTCGTTGTCGACGAATGAGGTGCCGTCAGGCCCGTCGACAAACCCGACCGTGTGCGGCGCGGTGCCTTGTGCGATCTCGCTTGTCGGGGTCAACTTGCCGGTCCGGAAGGTGCCGGCGATCTTGTCGTAATTCGCGATCCGGGAGGTATCCATGGCCTGAAGGTTGCCTGTGGGCCACACCTTCTTGCAGATCCAGTATTCGATGTCCGCGATGTCGAAGCTGTCGGGCTGGGTGGCCACACGCTGAGTGACGCTGTCGGAATCCAGCGCGGTCATTTCGAGCGTGATGCCAAGGTCTTCGAGTGCCTTGTCGGCGATCTCGTTGAAGGCCGACACGCCGGTGCCCGCCTGTCTCAGAACGATGTTGGACTGCGCCCAGACCATCGGTGCGGCGACGGTGCCGGCGGCGGCAGCCACCCCCGTCTTGAGCAATGTCCGGCGGCTCAGCCCGTTTCTTTTCGTGTATCGTGTCATCTTCTTCTCCTTGTCAGTGTCAAACGCCGCGTTTCAGGCGGTCAGGTGGTGTTGGTTGGTCTGGTCCCAGGTCAGCCCGATCAGGTCGCCTGGATTGTGCGGGCTGGCGTAGAAATCGGCATCCGGGACCACGGCTGTCACCTCCTGGTCTCCTTGCGCCCGCGTGAGGATCGACACATGCGTGCCCTGGTATTCGACGGCGACCACGCTGGCCTCGATCCGGCCCTGCCCGGCTTCGGTGGGCGCCACGGCATCGGAGCGGATTGCCACCTGGCCTTCGGGCAGGGAAATGACGTTGTGACCGCCCATGAACTGCGCCACGAATTTGGTGCGGGGCGCATTGAACACTTCGCGGGCGGGACCGGCCTGTTCGATGACCGCGTTGTTCATCACCACGACTTCGTCGGCGAGCGCCAAGGCTTCGTCCTGACCGTGGGTGACGTGCAGGAAACTGATGCCCAGCTCTTTCTGCAACTTGCGAAGCTCGCTGCGCATGCGGATCCGCAGGAACGGGTCCAGCGCCGACAGTGGTTCGTCCAGCAAGAGGACCTGTGGGCGGGTGATCAAGGCACGCGCCAGGGCGACGCGCTGTTGCTGACCACCCGAAAGCTGCGCCGGGCGCCGATCCTTGAGAGCGGTCAAATCCACGAGTTCCAGCATCTCGCCGGCTTTCTTGTCACGTTCGGACTTGTCGACGCCCTTCATCTTGAGGCTGAAAGCCACGTTGTCGAGAACGCTCAGATGCGGAAAAAGTGCGTAGTTCTGAAACATCATCGCCGTGCCGCGCTGCGCCGGAGGCAAGGGCGAGATGTCGCGCCCTGCGAGAAGGATGGACCCTTCCGATACGGTCTCGTGACCTGCGATCATGCGAAGCGTCGACGACTTGCCGCACCCCGACGGACCAAGCAGGCAGGTATAGCTCGCCGGTTTGAAATGGTGGCTTATCGTGTCGACCGCCACGGTGTCGCCATACCGCTTGGTAAGCGACACCAGCTCGAGATCCTGTTTCGCAGCGTTCATGCTTCCCCCTGATGCTGCTTTGAACAAAGCGGTTATGTTCCGCCTTCGGGAAGACATTCGGGCCGCAAATGCATCGGAGTTTCCCAGACGGTGCATCATCGGTCGTTTTGAGGGGCAGCTGCTCAGATTTTGTGCACAATATTGTATACACTTTGGTCAAATTTCGCTCTCAACCTCTGCGGTACTTGTCGTCAAAGGAGTGACATGGCATCACGATTCGCAAAGGACATTGCTATGAATGAAGCGGTTGGCGAGGCACTGGCACGGCGTGGCGACGCGCCATCAAGCGATCTGGTATGCCAGGCCCTGTCACAGGCGATCCATGAACAACGGCTGGCCCCGGGCACCAAACTGGGCGAAGGCGAGCTTGCTGAAATATACGGTGTGTCCCGTACGATCATCCGCACGGCGCTTCAGTCCCTGGCGCATGGTCACCTGGTCGAAACGCAGCGCAACCGCGGAGCCTTCGTGGCGAAACCAACGCCCAAGGAAGCCCGCGAGGTGTTTGAAACCCGTGAATTGCTGGAACCGCGCTGCGCGCGCATGGCCGCGCTGAAGGCCACCCCCGAAGACATCGCGATGCTTCAGGCGCATATCGAGAAAGAACATGAAGCTCTGGCCCAGGCCGATCAGGGCAAGGCGCTATACCTGTCCGGGCAGTTGCACATCCACATTTCCCGCATTGCGGACCAGTCGATCATTGCCGGTTTCATCGAACACCTCATTGCCCGATCTTCGTTGATCGTGGCCCTGTACTGGAAGCGCGAGAGCGCCCTGTGCGAAAAACATGCGCATCATTCGCTGGTAGAAGCGATACGGGACAAGAATCAGGACCGCGCCGAAGACCTGATGCGCAGCCATCTTGTCGATCTCCATTCCGCACTCGAACTGCGCCAACCGCGCGAGGCGGATCTGTCTCTCAAGGCCATTCTGGGGTGACCTGCGGTCAGACGTCAGCCGGTTTCTCAGCCCAGAAGCCCGGCAGTCCTCCGCAATAGCTGGGAACGTTCAGACTGTCCTCCACGGCCGCGTACATCAGGGCACTGGAATAGGCAAAGCGACCGGGCTCGCCATCTTCCGGCCGGTGCATGCCGGTATAAAGCGCCTTGAGCAGCGATGCGTGCAACGCATCGTCAGCCTGATCCGCGACAAGGGCGGCTTGATCAGTCGCGGAATAGATTTCGCGGACGCCCATCAGCAAGGCGCGTGGGATCGGATCGAAGCCCGTCAATTCCCGACATTTCGCCGCGAAAGCGGCGACCGACGGTCCGCTGGCCTGCGCGGATGCCCAACCGGGAAGCAGCGCCGCTGCGGAGACGCCGCCAAGGACAGAACGGCGGGTCAGGGTGGGTGTACGTGTCATTCCGATTCCCCTTGCGCACTTTCGGTGTCCGGCGTCCAACGCGCGAAATAGCGCGCCAAAGCCGAAATTTCGGACGGCGTCAGCCGTTCGGAATAGGCGCGCATGCGGCCCATCGGGTCGGAGGATCGCGTGCCGTCGGCATAGGCGCGCAGCTGATCTGCCAGATAAGCCTCGGGCTGGCCGTGCAGGCGCGGAGACAGGCGGGCGCGGTCGTCCTCGGGGTCAAGCGAGTGGCAGCTTGCGCAGGGCGCCAGACCCCGCGACCAATCCCCGTCCTCGACAAGATCCAGCGCCGTCGCATGATCCTCGGGCGGGTCGCGGAACACCAGGTCGGGATGCGGCGCGCCGGCATAGAGCCGTGCCATCGCCCCGGCTCCTTCGCCCAGAGCCAAGGCAGTCTGCTCCATTTGCCGATGCTGGCGCAGCCCCTGTCGATACGCCATCAACTGTCGTTCGATATAGCGGGCCGGCTGGCCGTTCAGGACGGGATAGATTTCCCGTCCCGCGGTCGCGGTGGCCTCGGGATCGGGGGAGGCAACGTGACAGGTGCTGCAATTCAGCAACACATCCATCGACTGTGCATGGGCCACCGGGGTCGCCAACAGCGCGATAGCAACGGCCACGGTCTTGTGTCTTTTCTGCATCATGGCTGTGCCTCGGTTGCGATGTGCTCTCCCAGTCTCAGGGCAAGCGCCGCGATGGTGAGCGTGACATTCACGCTGGAAACGGAGGGAAAGTTCGAAGACGAACTGATCCAGAGATTGGGGTGGTCATGCGTCCGGCAGTCGCTGTTGACCACGCTGTCGCGAGGATCTTCCCCCATGATCGTTGCGCCGGTGATATGGTTGTTCGGCAGATATCCCTCGTTATGCTCGACGCTTCCGGGGGCGGCGCCGAACCGTTCGGCAATCTCTTCGACGCGGCGTTTCGTGTCTTCCGCAGCGCGTGTCACGTAGTCGTCGACATCGTAATGAATCTCGGGACGCGGCAGGCCGAGCGCATCGGTCAGCCCCTCGGTCGAGGGGCGCATGCGGTTCGAGGGATCCGGCAACTGTTCGTGGAACGCCGTGATGACCTGACGCCGTGCGGTTCGGTGGCGCACCGCGTTTCGAAGCGCGTCGCCCGTCAGACCTTCGTCAATCGCCGCCAGCGCGATGCCTTCGACCGGGTTCATGTTCAGGATCATCATCTTGCGCGCGGAGTATTCGCTGCGGAAGTCGCCATCCCGAAGGCTGGTGATCGCCGAAATCACGTTGGGGCCGCGCCCCGGCCAGAGCGGCCTTTCGCTGTCGAAGGAAGATGACGTTCCGGGGTGATCCATCAGGTTGCGGCCCACCATGTCCGAGCTGTTGCCCACGCCTTGCGGCGCGCGGTCCTGCGTCGACATCAGCATGATCTTCGGTCCTTCGATCCCGTTGGCAGCGAGCACGAAGCGATCGGCCTCGACCCGGAACTCTTCGCGGCTCGGGGTCAGGTATCGTGCGGCCGTGATGCGACCGTCCTCGCCGACCTCCAAGCGGTGAACCACCGCATCGGTGATCAGTTGCGCGCCTGCCGCCTGAGCCTTTTCGATCGACATGTTTCCGGAATATTGCGCACCGATCGGGCAGATCGGCATGCAGTTGGCATTCCCGCAGCATGGCGGACGTCCGTCATAGACCTGCTGGTTGTTGCGCGCCTGCGGGGCGCTGATATGGGCATAGCCAAGCCGCTGTAGTTCCTCGTGAAAGATCTGGTCCATGTAGGAGAACGGGGCTGGCGGCATGGGGTAGGGCGACGACCGGGGCGCATCGAAGGGCGCATCCTCGGGGCCCGCGACGCCCAATGCGCGCTCGGCCTCGGCGTACCACGGCTCGATGTCCCAGTAATCGAGCGGCCAATCGCGTCCGACGCCATAAAGTGTCCTGAGCTTCATGTCGTTCGGAAGGTACCGCCACGTCGATGCGGCCCAATGCCAGGTCGTGCCGCCCACGGCGCGGATATATTGCTGATTGTAGGGGCGCGGGCCTTTCTGGATGAGGTAGTCGTCGGTGCGCGCGACCTGTGGCTGCGGGGCGTGAGGCACAACCGGATACGGAG
Source organism: Marivita sp. (assembly GCF_020055635.1). GTDB lineage: Bacteria > Pseudomonadota > Alphaproteobacteria > Rhodobacterales > Rhodobacteraceae > Marivita. The sequence continues at coordinate 40,581 of NZ_JAIPUT010000005.1, forward strand.
ACATCATCGTCTGCGGATCGGCCTGGCGGAATCGGTCCACGAGTTGTGTGCGGTCAAGCTCTGGCCCGTCGCACAGGATGGTGACGCGCATCCCGGCTTCGGCGGCGCGCTGCGCGACCAAGCCTCCCGCAACGCCTGCGCCGATGACAAGCAATTGAGGGCGATGCGGAAGCGTCGTTGTCATGTTGCGAGGTTCCTGTAGGTTTGGCGATTAACGCCACAGATGTGTCAGGGTTCCGCCCGTGTGTGCAGCAAGCGGTCCAGACGAGGACCCTTTGACACGGGATCAATCTGCAAGGGCCGCGTCCAGTTCCTCCAGATTTTCCTGGTTGCTGAGCAACAACGCCACGCCGCGTAACGCCTCGATGCGATGGAAGATGACCAGCATGCACAGCATGATCGGTGTGGCCAGGAATGCTCCGGCAATCCCCCAGACCCAGCTCCAGAACATCAGCGAGACCAGGATCACGGTCGGGGCCAGCACGATCTGCTGGCCCTGCAACAATGGGTCAACAAGATTTCCGAGCAACTGCTCGATTGCGAAGATGCCGACGCCGATCCAGAACGCCGTCGCGGGGTCTACCACCAGAAAGGCGTAGAGGACCGGAAGCGCTCCTGAAATCACCGACCCGAGGCTGGGGATATAGGTGAGGATGAAGGTCAGAACGGCCCAGACCACCAGCAGGTCTATCCCGAAGATCGCGAGCCATCCGACATAGAGTCCGGCCGTGAGCATCCCGACGAATGTCCGGACCAGCAAGAAGCGGTGCAGCCTGAGCGTGATCGATCCGGTGGCCTTGTCCAAGGCGCTGCGCCCGTTTTCGTCCACCAGATCCCGGGCTTTCGCGGCCCAGCACGGCGCTTCGGCCAACGCGAGAAGAACGATGAAAAGAATGACGATCAAGGCGGACAGGAAGGCGCCGGTCATTGTCGCGGCTGCCTCGGCGACAGTGGTGGCACGATCGACGATCCAGCCGCCGATCATGCCGCCGGCATTGCCCCAGACGGCGCGCAGGTCTTCGGCAAGCGGCGCTGTTTCGCTGTTCCCGTCGGATCCGGCCTGCGGCATCAGCGCGTTTATTTCGTCAGAAATGCTGGGAAGCACCTGAAGCGCCTGGAGCGCCGCGAAGTAAAGCGCGCCGAACAGCAGACAGATAATCGCAATCAGGAACAGGATGACAAGAAAATGGGCAAGCCAACCGATCCATCTTGGCAGCGCGCGTTTTATCTTCTGATCGAGAGGTGCCAGCATCAGGGCGATGAGCACGGCAAATGTCACCGGGACAGCAACGATCGCTGCGGTGCGCAACAGCCAGATGGCGAGGATCGCAAAAATTGCCCCCGTCAACCACACGCCCGTTCTGGACATGCCGGGCATTGCGAATTTCCGAGGCGGGCGGTTCTCCATGAAAGGCACTCCCAGTGCGCTTGCGAATTTTGCAGTGTCGCCGAAACGTTGCCTTGGCGGGCTTTGTTCCGGAGCCTCTATGGGCGCAGATGTTCCCGCAGACATCGACCGGCACTCAAAAAAACCGGATTCAAGCGTGAACCCGATCGCGCCCGGCGCGTTGAACGGGGGTGTTTGACGCTTTCACTCTGACCGCGCTTCTGGCCATCGGCGGCGTTGCTGCCGTCATCGTCTTGATTTCCGGCCTTCGGATGACCGGCCTTGCAGATCGCATCGCCGACCGGACCGGATTCGGCGAGGCGCTGATCGGCGGTGTCCTGCTGGGCGGCGCCACATCTTTTTCGGGCACGGTGGTTTCGCTGACGGCGGCGCTTGATGGGCGCGCGTCACTGGCCTTTTCGAACGGCATCGGGGGCATCGCGGCACAGACCGCATTTCTCGCCGTGGCGGATCTCCTGTATCGACGCGCCAATCTCGAGCATGCCTCTGCCGAACTCGCCAACGTGTTCCAGTGTGGCCAGCTTCTTCTGCTTCTGTCCGTCCCCTTTGCAGCCTACGCGGCACCTGAAATCGCGGTTTTCGGCGTTCATCCGGCGTCGCTCGCATTGGCGGCCATCTACGGTGTCGGCGTCGTCGCCACGTCGCGCTTGCGACAGTCGCCGATGTGGCGGCCGGTCGAGACCGAAGAGACACGCGACGATACGCCGGACGAGGGCGACAGTCCGGACCAGCCGGCACGGGGGCTCATCGTTCAGTTCGTTGGCCTCATGCTTGTCATGGGCAGTGCGGGCTGGGTGATTTCGCAGGTCGGTGCGCAGTTGACGGACCGTCTTGGGTTGTCTGCCTCGCTGGTCGGAGCCTTGATGACCGCGGTTGTCACTTCGCTGCCCGAACTCGTCACCACGCTGGCCGCCGTCCGCCGTGGCGCGTTGCAGCTTGCCGTCGGCGGGATCATCGGGGGCAATACGTTCGACACCCTGTTCCTGACCATTTCCGATATCGGGTATCGAGAGGGATCGTTGTACCACGCAATCGAACGAAGCGACCTGTTCTGGTTGGCGGTGGCGATGATCATGACCGGTGTCTTGATGCTCGGGCTTCTGTTCCGCGAAAAACAGGGACCTGCGGGGATCGGACGGGAAAGCGTCTTGCTTCTGTCGATCTATTTCGCGGCCATCGCAATTCAGGCGATGCTTGGCTGAGGGAATTCGCCGACGCGGGTCAGGCCGTGGAGCGGGTCTTTTCTTCGCCACGGGCGGCCCCCAACGTGTCGGCCTTGGTGGCTCCGCGCAGTCCCATCGGGCGGTCCGGGCCAATCGTAGAATCCTGCGCCGTCTGCGCCTCGGTTTCTGCGTCGAACAAGGCGGCGAGCAGCACGATGAAGGCCGACAGCCAGAACCATGTCAGAAGCACGACGACACCGGCGAGGGTTCCGAAAACCTCGTTGTAGTTTCCGAAGGTCTGGACGTAGTAGCTGAAGCCGAATGTGGCCGCGACCCAGAGCGTACATCCCAGCACGGCCCCGGGCGAAAGCCAGCGCCAGCGCGCCTTGCGCCGGTTCGGCCCGTGCCGGAACAGGGTTGCAACGCCCGTGACCGCCACGAGGAAGATCAGCGGCCAGCGCAGGACTGTCGCCGCGGTCTTGGCAAGCGGGCCGGCGGCGACCTGGCCCGCGATTGTCGGAAGCGCCGCAACGATGAGGACCGTGAGGCACAGCGCCAGGATCAGGGCAATCGTCAATCCGATGACGACCAACCAGCGCTTGAAGAAACCGCGGGTCTCGGTTTCCTCGTAGATCATCGCCAGCCCCTGCATGAGGCTGTCGGTGGCGTTCGACGCCAGCCAGAGCGCCACCCCGATGGAAATCACCGCCGCAAAGGTGAGGGATTCCTCTGCCGTGTCCGCGATGTCGGTCAATTGTGCCGACATCAGATCAGCAGCCGAGGGCGGAAACATCGAGGAAAAGAGCCCACGTGTCTGCTCGGCAAGGATCACGGGATCATAAACCAGCCCGACCAGCGCCACGATCGCCGAAAAGGCCGGGACCAGCGACAGGATGCCGAAAAAGGCGATGCCGGCCGAAATCAGTCCCAGATGCAGTTCGCCAAGCCGTGTCCAGCAGCGGGCAAGAATGTCCAGCCACCCGGATCTTGGCAGGGAGAGCGGATGTCTGGCATCGCGGCCTCGGGTCATGTCGGTCTCCAATATTCCGGAAAACGCCCCGCCTCAGGGCGCAGTTCCAAGAGGTGCTTTGCGTGGGTAGAAACGGCGTGAGGCAGTGCCGCACAGGTCAGTCGGGATCGCACCCGTCCGGTTCGATCCGGCCGCGCCGCGCGAGGGCCTGCGCCGCGCCAAAGCAGATCGCGGCCCATGCCGCACCGGCCAGCCATCCAGCCAGCACGTCGGTCGGCCAATGCACGCCAAGATAGACACGGCTGACACCGACAAGCAGGGTCAGAAGCACGGCGGTGGCAAGTATGAAGATCTTCAACCGGCGCTGTGGCTGAACCCGCGCGATCAGCACGCCGAGGGACAGATACGCGACCGCCGCCATCATCGAATGACCGGAGGGAAAACTGGCCGTATGCACGATGGATCCATGCGGCACGAGCTCTGGGCGGGGTCGGTCGAAAAACTCTTTCGCGATCCCCGACAAGACGATCCCGCCACCGACAGCGGACAGGAGAAAGAGCATCGAACTGATCCGATGCCGCATCAGGAAATAAAGCGCCACCAGCCCGGTCGCGAGCGTCAGCACCGCCACGCCTCCAAGAGCCGTGAGATCGCGCCCCATTTCCTCGATCCATCCCGGCCCGATGGGATCGCCAGGATCTCCTGGTGTGCGCAGGGCCAGCAGGATGTCGCGGTCAAGATTGCGCGTCGATCCTTCGACCACCTCGTCGGCCAGTTCCGCCAGCGCCCAGAAGGCGCAGACAAGGGCAACCAGAAAGACCAGCCAGCGCAGTTCGATTGCCTGCATCAGGGCTTTCGTTCGTGTCGTGGCTCCTGTCGCCATGTCTTTATCGCTCCATTCTCGTTCGTTTTTTAAGAATTTTTCGGGTTAGCCGGATCCGGACACGCTCAGCTTTGTGCTTCGGTTTCCCGATTCCGGGTCGGTCGCGTCGGGTTGAGGCACCTCCTGCACCCTTTCGCGCGGGAACCAGTCTGGATGGTGATCGCGGATATAAGCCATGAGCTCTTCGCGCAGTCGGCTCTGCGCCGCCCAACCGGTCGAGGGGTCATCCATCATCGCGTAGAAACTGATCTTCAGACCTTCAGCGTTCTGATCCACGGCGTAGGTGATCGCGCTTTCGGAATCCGAGATGTCCGATCCCTCTCGCACCAGCTTGTCGAAATAGGACCGCAATTCAGCGACGTCGGCGCGATGATCCAGCCACAGTTCGATGACCTTCATCATGCGCGCCTCGGCGACGGACCAGTTTTCGAACGGTTTCGACACGAAATAGGTGACCGGCACGACGATCCGCCGGTGATCCCAGGTGCGCAGGCGCAGAAAGGTGTAGAAGATCGATTCCACATATGCCCAATCGCCTTCGAACAGAACGGAATCGCCGATCCTGACGGGCTTGGCAAAGGCGATCTGAAGTGAAGCGAGGATATTGCCCAGCACAGCCTGACCGGCGATGCCCAGCAACACGGTCAGCACACCGGCCGAGGCCAGCAAGGTCAGGCCAATGCTTTCGAACAGGTTCAACTCGGCAAGCACCACGATCGCGGCAAGTCCGACCATGATCAGAACGATCAGGCGCCGCAGCGCATAGATCGACGTCAACAATTCGCGCTCATCGGCCCCCCGCTTGTCGTCGATGTCGCCAACATATCGCAGCGTGACGCGATGCAGGACCGCATCGAGCAGTCGAAGGGCGGTCATCCCGACACCCCAAACCATCAGAATGATCAAGGTCGGTCGCAGGACGGCCTGAACCGGGCCGGAGAACGAAATCACGTGGCTCAGGATGAGTTGGGTCGCGCCCGCCATGATGAGGATCGCCACGGGCATCCCACTGCGTTCAAGACCGTTGCTCAGCCATGGCCGGCTGGACTTCCGGGACAGCGAGAGCGCAGCCGTCCGTGCCGCCAGACCCAGCAGCAAAAGACCGGCGGCCAACAGAGGCAACGCAATCCATTCCCAGAGCCAGAGACCTGCGAAATCGCTCTTCAGGCTTTGCGGAATCCAGCTTTCGAAGCGTCGCGGGCCGAACGCATCATAGAGCGCTGCCACGTTCTCGACCGTTTGCGGCGTGAACAGCCAGACTGCCGGGGCGTCGGCGGGCTTGTACCGACCAAGGCGCAAGTCATAGGCGGACGCATGGGTCTCGAGCGTTCCGAGGATCAGGTTGCGCCGGGGTTGCCCCGCGCGGGCGTTGGAATCCGGAGAGCCTTCGATCATTGCATCGGGTCGCGCGGGCAGCGCGGACCAGTCGATCCAGACTTGTCGGGCCAATATGGACGCCAGTTTGCGAGCGATCTCGGGGGCGCGGTCCTGCTGGGAATCCGGTGGCAGGTCCGACAGGTTCAGATAATGCGCGGCACGGCTGTATTCGCCCTGCTGGGTGGCGTTCACAAAGCCGCGCAGGGCTTGTCGCGGCGAGGACCGGTCGATCCCGGTCGGATGTGGATCTTCGAGCCCGACATTGATGCGGTCGGTTTCGTACCAGGTTTCCGACGTCTCCTGTGCCGAAGCCGCGTTGCACCATGCCAGCATGACAAGACAGGCCGCTGCCGCCGTGAGACAGCGCAGAACGTCCCGGATCATTGTGCGGTTCGCCAACGGATCGGCTGGCATCGGTTCTCCTGCGAAAGTGCGGATGCGTGTGAACCCAACACCAGCCAACCCGAGCAGTTCCGTCGCGGAACTGAGGAACATGGGCAAGTCGCGCGGCGTTGTCGACTAGGCGCGGGAAGGGAAACAGGCATGATGCACGTGATCGTAAACAGGCACGCAGGCGACGGGGCTGACAGTGACAGCAGGATTGCGCAGTTGCGCCGGGCTGTGGATTCGGCGGGTCTCGTGGCTGACGTGGTGACCCCGAAAGCCCGCGAGTCGTTGTCGGATTGTGCAGAGCGGCTTCTGGATCAAGGAGCCGAGACGCTCGTGGCGGCTGGCGGGGATGGCACGATCGCTGCTCTGGCGGGACCGTGCCATGCCGCGGGGGCGCGCCTTGGAGTCATCCCCATGGGCACCTTCAATTATTTCGCACGCGCCCACGGCATTCCGCAAAACCCTGACCACGCAGCGGAAAACCTGGCTCGAGGACCGGAACAGGCGGTTGCGCTGGGCATGGTCAATGGTCGGGTCTTTCTGAACAATGTCAGCATCGGGCTGTATCCCTCGATCCTGCGCGCGCGCGAAGACGTGTATGACCGGTTCGGTCGCTCGCGACCGGCGGCCTATTGGTCGGTGCTGAAAACTCTTGCGCGACGTCCTGGCTCGCTCAGGTTGGCGGTCGAACTGGACGGTGCCGAACATCGCCTGCGCACTCCGCTGGCGTTTGTGGCCGCCAGTGCCTACCAGCTCGAGGAGTTCGATCTTGCCGGCGTCGAGGCCCCCCGCGAGGGATCCTTTGCAATGCTGGTGGCGCCGCGGGTGCGCCGGCGGGCGCTGCTGCGGACCGCGTGGCGGCTGGCGTGGGGCAAGGCGGCGAAGGGCCCCGACTATGACCTGTATACGGCGGACGAAATCACGATCCAGCCGGAGAAACCGGATGTGCTCGTCGCGTGCGACGGAGAGAAGATGCAGATGGACACCCCGCTTGTCATCAAACGTCATGCAACGCCGCTTCGGTTGATCGCGCCCAAAGCCGACTCGTGACCCGCATCGTTCATATCTCGGACCTGCATTTCGGTCGCGATGACGCAACGCTGATCGCGCCGTTGCACGAGGCCATCGCCACGGCCAAGCCCGATCTGGTTGTCGTGTCCGGAGACATGACCCAACGCGCGCGGCGCGCACAGTTTCGTGCGGCGCGGGCGTTTCTTGATCGTCTGCCTGCACCGTGGCTGTGCGTGCCCGGCAATCATGATGTCCCGCTCTACAACCTGGCCGCGCGCCTGCTGTGGCCCTATGCCGGGTACAAGCGCCATATCAGCCGGTGCCTGCGGCCCGAGTTCCGTACGGACGGGGTTCTTGTGCAAAGCCTGAATACCGCCTGGCCCTTTGCCTGGCAGCGCGGCCATCTGCGGCGCCGGCACTTGCAAGAGGTGTGCAAAAATTTCGGTGCGTTCAAGGGTGCGCGCATCCTTGTGGCGCATCATCCGTTCCAGCAATCGCCGGAGACGAAGAAGGAGCTCATGCCGAACGCCGAAACGGCCCTGCACGAGCTTGCCGACAGCGGTGTCGATGCCATCCTGACCGGGCACCTTCATCGCTGGTACGCCGAACCTTTCGTCGCCCGGACCGGCGGCAGCATTCTGCAGGTGCATGTCGGAACCGGTCTGTCGACACGGTTGCGCGGTCAGGAAAATGACTTCGCGATTCTCGATATCGAAGAGCGCCAATGCACGGTGACCCGGATGATCGCCGGGTCGGATGGGCAGTTCAGACAAGACATGACGAGGCAGTTCTCGTTTGACGAACGCTGAAGAACGGTCCCGTCATTCTTCATCCGATTGCGGTGGCAGATTTGCATAATAGGCTGCGACAGCTTCGATGTCATCGGCACTCAGCTGTTCTGCAATCTCGCGCATGACGTTCAACGGGTCGTTGTGCCGAGTTCCGTTCTGCCACGCGCGAAGCTGGCTGGCGATATAGTCGGCGGACTGCCCTGCCAAGGGCGGAACCGCGGTGCCGCTCTCCATCGCATCCTGCCCGTGACACATGACGCAGGCCGTCATCTCGGCACTTGCGGATCCGCTGCGCAATCCGGCCCGGGCCAAGGCTCCACCCCGTTCCAGCAGGCGGGTGTCAGCCTCTGGATCGGCGGCGTCCGAGGATGGGGATTTCGAGGCATACCACGCGGTCACCGCGCGGATTTCACTGGCGGTCAGTCGCGATGCAACCTCGGACATGATGCGACTTTCGCGCGTGCCCTTGCGATAGGCGACAAGCTGATCCGCAAGATAGGACCAGGGCAGCCCGGCCAGCATCGGCGCCGCCCCGCCGCCTTGCCCGCTGCGCCCGTGGCAGGCCATGCACTTCATCTCCACCCCGCCTTGCTGGGCACCCCCGGCGGCAATGAGGCGACCTCGTTCGAGGGTGCCCGCGTCCGGAGACTGATCATTGTCGGACGTGCCGACAGGGTTCGAGAAGTCCTGCGCTTCGACGCCGAAGCCGAACGCCAGAACCAGGGCAAGTGTCAGAAAGCGGCGCATCGGATTATCCTTCATCCAGGTCGGCGAAATCCTCGCGCATCCGCGCCACGTCTTCGGCGGAAACCTCGTCCGTGTAATCGTTGCCGAAAGCGGTGCGGATATAGGACACCACTGCGGCAACCTGTTCATCGTCCAGCCAATCGCCGAATGCGGGCATGGCACCGTTGCCCTCGACGACCAGGTTGACGGGATAGCGCGCGACCTCGAGCTTTGCGTTGCCCGCAAGAGCCGGGTATCGCGCCGCGCCAAACGCTCCGCCGCCGCCCGGCCCGTGGCATCCCGAACACGCTGTTCCGTAGATCGTTTCGCCGTCGGTTTGTGTGAAGACATCCGTCGTCGCCCCGAGTTCCTCGGAACCCGGTGCCTTCGACGGGGCCTTGTCCTGAGCCGAGACCATCGGTGCGACCGTCAGGACCAGGATGAATGCGGAACGTTTGAACATAGGTTCCTGCCTCCTTACTGAGATGTGGTGGCGCGTTCGTGGATCTGACGCACGGCGTCGAGGGCGGACAGAAGCGACCCTTCCTGCCATCCGGGCAGGTAACTGATATGCTCTCCGGCGCAGACAAAGCGGTTGTCCATCGTTGCCGCGACTTCGTAGTCACGCCCGCGTTCATCCCAGTTCGAATAGCAGCCCAGCATCCATGGCACGCGGTGCCAGCTGAGCACGACGCCCGTGGTGAATTCATCCCTGTATTGAGGATGGATCTGCGCGCCATATTCGAGCACGGATTCAAGGCGCTCTTCCGGCGACATGGAGTTGTAGGCATAGGCATGCGGGCCATACACATACGCGCCCAGAAGAACCCCTGGCCCGCTCGAATGCATCTCGTTTGACGGATAGGCGATTTCGGCGATGGGAAGATCGGTCAGGGTGATCCCGCCGTAGATCTGTTCGTCGCGTTCCCAGAACCGGCGCTTGAATTCAAGACCGGCCTTGACCGCTTCGTAGTAGTGCAAGGCGCGCATGACTTGCCGCAACTCGGGCGACACGTCGACGTCAAGCTGGCTCAGGATGGTGAAGGGGATGGTGCAGACGCAGTAATCCGCGGTGATCTGCCCGCCTTCGCCCTGACCGTCGGCGGCATTGTACTCGACCGTCACGCTGTCTTCCGATTGCATCACGCGGGTGACTTGGGCGTTGTACTGGATAAGGTCACCGACTTCCCGCTCGAAAGCCTTGGCGATCTGTTCCATGCCGCCCACCGGCTGGAACATCGGCGCGTGGTGGCGGTAGGTCGTGTGGTTGCGCATGTATTGCCAGAAGCGCGACTGAAGCAGGTCCTTCAAGGCAATCGGCTCGGACGGTTCCGGCGCGGCGTCATAAAGCCCGCCACCGGGGGCGCTGCCATCGGGATAGCCCCGGTATTCCGCGATATCGAGGCTTGCCGTATACCGGTAATCCTTGTCGAGGATGCCGAAGGATTTCAGCGACTCCAGCAGGATTTCGGTGTCCTCCTGCGTCAGGTTCGAGTCCAGCGCGCCCTTGTTGGTGGCCTTTCCCAGCAGTTCGGTTATCTGACCGACATAGTCGGCCCAAGCATGACCATAGCGGATCGGCTTGCCATCGAAATGATTGGCGGAGTGAAGATACGCATTGTGGTTTTCCTGAACGAACACCTCGAGCGGCACGTCCAGGCGGTGGCAGTAATCCAGCACGGCGAGGTGATGATGCGGAATCCGCCACGGACCGATATTGATATATTGCCCGTCCGAGAATTCGACATCCTGGCGGTAGCCGCCAAGCTCTTCGATCTGGTCGCCGCCTTTCAGCGTCCAGCATCGGCCGCCGGCACGGTTCTGATATTCCAGAATGGTGACATCATATCCTGCCCTGCGCAGTTCCAGCGCCGCGCACATGCCCGCCAGTCCTCCCCCCAAAACGACGACGGATTGCCCATCCGGGGCACCGGAAAGATCGGGCGGTCCGGTGTACGGGCTCTGACGGGCGTGGCCCAGACTGGCCATGGCGTTCAGCATTGTGCCGGACCCGGCGGTCAGCCCGATCATCTTGAGCAATGCCCGGCGGGTGGGGAGGGGGGGTTCGTCAGCCATGAGACCACCTTTCAGCTTTCCTGGGACCGTACAGTCGAACGCGCAACCTCGAAGATTGTTTCCCGCTTCGGAGGGGAAATGCGCAGGCATGGCCGCGTGCCGGTATCGGAACAAAGATCGCGCGCGGATCGTTGGAACCTCATCAATCCAACAAGTTGTCTTAACGCGAGGACCGGCAGCCATGGCCGACCCAACACGGAAATTTGGACCAGATAAAATTGGACAGCGCATTGCCGAAGAAGACGCGGACGCCGTTCGTCACGAAAAGGAAGAGGAATCCGTCACCGAGGCGACACGGCTGTCGGCACGGTTGATCTACGAGGTCGTCCGGCGCGATGGCGAAGAGGAATTGCGCCGCCCGGCACCGTCGCTGGTTTTCTCGGGGACGGCTGCCGGCATCCTGATCAGCCTGTCGGTTCTCGCCGAAGCCATCTTGCGGACGCATCTGGACCCTGAACGTCCCAGCACGTTCCTGATCGAGAACATGGGGTATACGATCGGGTTCATCGTGGTCGTATTCGGTCGCATGCAGCTTTTCACCGAAAACACCATCACCACGGTGCTGCCGGTGGTTGCCCGGCCGGATCGGGACTGCATCCTGTTGATGGTCCGGCTCTGGACGGTCGTGCTGGCGGCCAACGTTGTCGGCGCATTCATCGCGGCGGCCTTTCTGGGGCTGACCAACGTCGTCGATGCCGACCTGCGGGCCTCGTTGACCGGGCTGTCGTTTCACGCGGTGGATTTCGATCCGTTGGAAGGCTTCATTCGCGCGATTCCGGCCGGGGTTCTGATTGCAGCCGTCGTCTGGATGATGCCGTCAGCGCAGGGCAACGCGTTCTTCATCGTTTTCACCTTCACCTATCTTATCGCCGCAGGAGACTTCCCGCATATCGTGGCGGGTTCGGTCGAAATGGCCTTCCTGATGCTGCGCGGTGAATTGGGCCTCGTCCCCGCTGTCACGGGCTTTTTCCTGCCTGTTCTGGCTGGCAACGTTGCCGGCGGAACGGCGATCTTCACGCTGCTGGCCTGGGGCCAGGTGCGCAATGAGGTGGAGCATGGAACGCGCGAAGAGACCGTCCGTTAATCCTTCGGAAACGAAGGAGAGACGTCATGAGCCAAGAAGTGAACATTCCCGCCCAACATCAGGAGTCCATGCCTGCCGACGAACACCGGATGGAGCCCGCCCCGGACTGGCACCCGCGATATCCCGGCAGCGGACGCCTGAAGGACAAGATCGCGCTGATCACCGGCGGCGACAGTGGTATCGGTCGCGCGGTGGCCGCGCTGTTCGCCAGGGAAGGCGCCGATATCGGGATCATCTATTTCCATGAGGATCACGACGCCGAGGACACCCGCAAGATCGTCGAGGACGAGGGCGGCAAATGTCATCTGGTCAGGGCCGATATCGGCAATCGCGACGAGGCGATGAGAGCCGTCCATGCAATTGCCGAGCATTTCGGCACGCTCGACATCCTGGTGAACAACGCCGCCCAGCAGTTCCTGGAAACCGATTTGCGTGGCATCACGGAAGAGCAGTTGCGCCGGTCCTTCGACAGCAATGTGATGGGCCAGTTCTTCGTCACCCAGGCGGCGCTGGATCATCTGCCCGATGGCAGCGCGATCGTGAACACGGCGAGCGTCAACGCGTTCAAGGGCAATGCCAAGCTTGTGGATTATACCGCCACGCGCGGCGCGATCACCGCGTTCTCACGGTCGATCGCAAGTCAGCTTCTCGACCGCAATATCCGCGTCAATTGCGTGGCACCCGGGCCGATCTGGACGCCCTTCATCCCTGGCACCATGCCGGCCGACATGGTCGAAGGCTTCGGCAAGCACGCGCCCATGGGACGGCCAGGCCAGCCTTGGGAGGTGGCGCCGTCCTACCTCTTTCTGGCGTGCAAGGATGGCAGTTACTTCACCGGCCAGACGCTCCATCCCAACGGCGGGATGATCGTCGGCAGCTAAGACGCTTCAGGGTTCCCCTCCGTCGCGCCTCCTGGCGGTCGCCAATGTCTAGACCGACATCGTGGCGACCGATCCGCCGTCCACGCGGTAGTTCGATCCGACGACGAAGCTCGCCTTCTCGGAGCACAGAAATGCGATCGTTGCCGCGACCTCCTCGGGCCGTCCCCGGCGTTTGAGTTCGAGATGCGGGCGATCTTCCTGCAAGAAGCTCTCGATTGCCTTGTCCCGGCTGACGCCTTCGGCCTCGGCCTTCTTGTCCATCATGGTATCGGTCATCGGCGTCTCGATGAAGGCGGGTGAGACGCAGTTCACCAGAACGCCACTGGGGGCCGCGACGCGGCTCAGGCCCTTGGCAAAGTTCAAGAGACCCGCTTTCGCCACGTTGTAGACGGCTTCGTCGGAATAGGGCTGCATCGCGTTTTCGGAACAGACGATGACAACGCGGCCCCAGCCGCGTTTCTCCATCGTCGGAACAAATTCCCGGAGTGTCCGGACGACCGACATGAAATCGGTCTCCCATGCCTCGTTCCATGCGCCATCGCTCATTTCCAGCGGATGACCCTTCGCACCTGTCACGCCTGCGGCGCAGACCACGATGTCGGGCATGGTGAACCGTTCTTCGACCGTCGCGCCCAAGCCCTTGACCTGGTCGGCCGCGCGCAGATCGGCTTGCAGGGCGTTGGCATTCCGGCCCAGGGCGTCGGCTGCTTCGGCCACGGCATCTCCCCTGAGGTCGACGACGATCACATTGGCCCCTTCCTCTAGAAGCGCCTGTGCCGTCGCGCGACCGATGCCCGATGCGCCACCGGTTACAAGCGCGGTCTTGCCCTTCAATCCATAATCCATGGTGGACGGTCCTTTCTTGCGATACAGGATTTTGCGGTCAACGTTCCGGTCTTCGGGCAGTTCCCCTCAGCACCGCCGCAGGGCCATGGCGTCCAGAAGCGCGTTGACGGATACCGCCGCCCTAGGCGGCACAAGATCGACCGTGTCCTTTCCCTCCAGCGCATCGAGAAAGGGCTCGATCCCTTCGCCTGCGTCCAGGGGCGGGATCGTTGCCGTGAGCGCCGGAGTGTCTGCGCCGCGTTTGATGACAGTCAGATCGCCATCCGCCAGCTGCGCCGCGCCATTTTCCCCGACCAGCGCGATTTCAAGCCGCATGGTGGTGTCGGTCCACCCCGCCTCGACCACGCCTGTTGCGCCGTTTTCGAACGTGACCGCAGCAGCGCCGTGATCATCCAGTGGCCAGCCCAACGCGTTTCCCGTCACCGCGTGCCCTGCCGAGATGGGTCCGACGAGCCATTGCAGCATGTCGATGACATGCACCGCCTCGTCGACAAACCCGTCGTAGCAGGCAAGCGCCGGATCGGTCATCCAGCAGTCCAGATCCAGCCAGTCGGCATAGCCGCCATCGTGTGAAAAGCGCATCCTCGCGTCGATGATCCGGCCGATCATTCCGTCCTCCAGGGCCGATTTGAGCTGCTTCAAGGCGGTATTCGTGCGAAAGAAGTAGCCGGTGTGCAAAAGGATGCCCTTGTCCTCGGCCAGGTCGGCACATCGCTGCGCGGCGTCGGCGCTTGCGGCGAGAGGTTTCTCGGAAAAAACGGGCAACCCGGCGGTGAGCGCGGCCGAGATATCGGCTTCGTGATGCGCGGTTTCGCTGCACACGATCGCACCGACGCATCCTGTCTGGGCGATGGCCTCGAGGCTGTCGAGCGGCTCTGCGTTCAGGTCGGCGCAAAGCCTGTCACGACGCTCTGTGTCACGATCGTGGATTGCGCCGATGCGCCAGCCCCGATCCTCGACATGGCGCAGGTGATCGGCGAGGTGGACATGGGCCGCGCCCAATAGAAGAAGCGTTTGATTTTGCATAAGCTCTCTTTCCAGGCAGCCAGGCGCGGCTAGGCGGCCTTTGTTTCCAGTTCTCCACGCAGGCGCGGCAACGCTTCGGGATGGGTTTTTTGAAGCCAGTCGATGAGTTTTTCCCGCACCTCGCAGCGCAGGTCCCAAGCCTGTGGCGAGGTCCGCGCGCTCATCAATCCGCGGATGGCGATGGTATCCTTGTCGGTGTCGGTCACCTGCAGATTGACGACGTTGCCGTCCCAATGCGGAGATTTTCCGACGATCTCTTCAAGCTGCTTGCGCACGTCGGCGACCGGAACGGTGTAATCGAGATACCAGTAGACCGATCCGATGATCGACGCGCTTTCCCGGGTCCAGTTCTGGAACGGTTTTTCGATGAAGTAACTCAGCGGGACAACCATGCGCCGCCAGTCCCAGATCCGGACGACCACATAGGTCGCGAAGATTTCCTCCACCCAGCCCCATTCACCTTCGACAATCACCACGTCTTCGAGCCGGATCGGCTGGGTGATCGCGATCTGCACACCGGCGATCAGGTTGGCAAGGACGGGCCGCGCGGCGAGACCGAGGATCAGGCCGGCCGCACCCGCCGAGGCGAACAGGCTGACGCCGTATTCCTGCACCGGTTCGAAGGTCAGCAGCACCGCGCCAGTGGTGAAGATCGCCAGCAGGATGGTGACCGTGCGGCGCAAAACGCGCACCTGCGTCACGAATTTCCGCGCGGCGAGGTTGTCATCCGTGTCCAGCCGATGCTTGCGCACCGCCCGGTCGCTGAAATGCCGCGTGAGAATGATCGCGGTCCAGCCCAGGAACACGATCAGCAGGACAAGAAACAGATGCCCGAGCCATTGTTCATAGCCATAGGGCAGTTCGAGGATCGGCACGGTGATCGCCAGCGCGGCAAGGATAAAGGCAAGGCGCGTGGGTCTGCGCGCGCGCCGCAGGAGGGACGCGCCCAAGCCCTGTGTGGTGTCGGTGAAACGCCGGAGCAACCGGAAGACCAGGAAATGCAGAATGACAGCGACCACCAGGGCCGCTGTCATGAAGAGGATCGGCGCAAGCCAGTCCGGCCAGCCTGCTGCCGCCTCGCCTAGTTCAGGTAGGTATGACCACACCTGTTCCATCGGATCACCAGAACCAGATCACGAAACCGGCTGTGGCAACGGCGAGCAATCCTGCCCAGAGGGTCCGGTCGATCCAGATCGGACGCTCGAGGGTGGTGAAGATCTCCTTTGCCTCGGAACCCGACCATACGAGGTTCTTGACGTCCTCCTTCTCGTCCTGACGCGTCATCGCGGACAGGCCGAAATGAACGATGATGCCGAGCAACATCATGATCGAGGACATCACCGTGTAGTGGATTGCTGGCAGCCCCCAGGATTCCCACACCCCGGTCACTTCTTTCAGGATGAACAGCGGTATGCCGATCACCAGGCCGAGCACGATGGTCCAGAACGCGCCGGTGCCATTGAGCCAGGACACGAACAGCCCGAGGATATACACGACCACGATGGTCGGGATGATGTAGGACAGTGACGACTGGAAGTAGCTGAACAGGCTCTCGAAGCTCGAGATCATCGGCGCATAGATCGCGCCGAACACCATGACGATGCCGGTGACCACGCGGCCCAGCCAGACCTGGCGGTCTTCGCCGATGTTCCAGATCGGTTCGACGAAATCCTTCACGACAAGCGTCGAGGCAGAGTTCAGGGCCGAGTCGAGGGACGACATGATCGCGGCGATCAGCGCCGCCATGATCAACCCGCGAATACCGACAGGCATCAATTCGAAGGCCAGCGTCGGAAAGGCGAGGTCCGGCGTTTCCAGGTCGGGATACAGCTTGAGAGCGATAAGCCCGGGCAGGATCATCAGGAACAGGTTCGGCAGCTTCAGGAAGCCGGCGAACAGGGCACCGACCTGGCCTTCCTTGAGGTTTTTCGCGCCAAGCGTGCGCTGCACCACGAACTGGTTGATGGTCCAGTAGTAGAAGCCAAGAAGCACGACGCCCCAAAGCCCGGTCCACGGAAGGAAATCGTCATCCGCCGGCAGAATGAGCTTGGTTTTCTCCTCGGGCACGTCGACGAAGAGCTCCTGCCATCCCCCGATCTCGTTCAGACCGAGCCAGAACAGGGCTGCCGCCCCGATGATGAGCAGGATGGCCTGTACGGTGTCGGTCACGACCACGGCCGAGAGGCCGCCGAGAATTGTATATATCCCCGCGACAAGCGCCAGAACCGCCACCGCCGTCCACAGGTTGAGGTATCCGGTCACGTTCGAGATAACCAGCCCGCCCGCATAAAGCGCACCAGCGGTGTCGATGAACATGATCGCCAGGATCGTGAAAAGCGAAAACGCCCTGCGGGACCGGACGTCATATCGCCGTTCGAGAAATTCGGGGACGGTCGATATCTTGGCGCGCAGAAACGAGGGCAGAATGAAGATCGCGAAAAGGATGAGAACGAGCGCGGCTGTCCATTCATAGTTGAAGATCACGACACCATTCGAATAAGCGCCGCCCATCAGGCCGACGAAACTCGACCCCGACATATTCGAGGCAAAAAGCGAGAAACCGATAAGATACCAGGGCAAGGATCGGCCCGCGAGGAAATAACTGTCCGATCCTCCTTCCAGTTTTTTCGAAACGTATATGCCATGGGCAACGACCCCGATGAAATAGATCAGCACGATCGTGTAATCTATCCAACTCAGATCAAATTTTGCGTCTCCCATCCGAACAACTCCTTCAGCCACATTCATTGCGGGGGTCGACAATGCAGACGATCAGAAGCGGCGGGTCACTCTTTCCGGTCGTCGCAAAGAACGGCGTCACCCTTTTCCATCAGTCAGCCAAGCAACCGCCGGGCGTTTCGACCCTGGGTGACAATGCTCCGAAACACGCGCGCCGACACGGCGGGCCAGCGGATTTCGATCAAGGCACCAAGTTTGTTCACACAAGGTCAAATCATCTTGAATCAAACGCCGATGGCAGTTTCCGGTTTCGCGGGCCATGACGAAAAAATTCGGGAACTTCGCGCTTTTCCTGGCGTTCGCGGTAACGCATTTGGAAAACTCTCAGAGAAACACCATCAGGACAATCGCAATAGCAGTCGCAACCAATAGGCCAACAATGAGTGGCCCCGCCTCGCGCCGCCGCCGTTCCGTCTGCGGATTGTCGGCAAGCTGTTCGGGGCGGTCGGATGCACCGGCATCGCCAGGACCCGCACGGACGTCTTTCGGTTTGGCAGGGCTGCGTTGTTCCTCGACAAGACGTCGGGACTCTTCGGACATCGGTGTTTCGGAGTGAGTTTGATCGGTTGGATTGCGACGATCCGAATTCAATTCCGGGTCATTCCGTCGTTCATTGTCATTTGCAGGGTGATCGGCCATTTTGTTTCTCCTTTCCGCTTGCGGATATTGCAATCGGAAAAGGGGGCCAGCAATGCGATGGTTCCATATTCACGCTGAGGCTATTTTACGCCCAGACGCGACATTGTTTTGGGAAAGGCAAGAAGAGGGTAAAAAACGCCTGAAACACAATATCGGTTCCAAAAATATATTCAAAATATTTTGGCACCTTTACGGTCATGGGTTGTTGCTATGACAGGCCGCAGCAACGCGGCGAAGTTACGAATAGGAGAAACTTCATGAAAAAGCTTCTTGCAACAACAGCCATCGCGACAATGGCGGCGATGCCGTTGTACGCGGAAAACCATACCGGCGGTGATTCCACCTCAGGCGAACAGCAAGCCTCGATGAGCGATCCGTCGATGACCTCTGGCGACCTGCAAATCCGGGGTTCCGAATTGATGGGCAAGACCATCTACGTCCCGGGAGAAGGCAGTTCGGCCGACCAGATCGAAAACGAAGTCGCGGACGCCTCTGACCAATGGCAGGACGCAGGCGAGGTCGGCGACATCATCCTGAGCCGTGAAGGTGAGTTGAAATCCATCACGATGGATGTCGGCGGTTTCCTGGGAGTTGGCGAAAAGGTCGTCAGCGCATCGATGGACGAGCTGAGGTTTGTCACGGATTCCGATGACGAAGGTGAATACTTCATCGTTTTCAATGGCGACCGGTCCGAGCTTGAAGACCGCGAGGCCTTTGATCAGGCCGCTGCAGAGCAGCAGGGCGATCAGATGATGAGCGATCAGTCCGGGACCCAGACAGCGTCGTCAGGTCAATCGGGTGACTCCGGTCAGTTGACCACGACCGGCGATGATATGGAAAGTGCCGATAGTTCCGAGTCGACAGACACGATGCAGGACAACACCGATACCGCGAGCGATACGTCGTCGTCGGACATGACCGAAGACGAGCGCACCGCCGACATGTCCGAGCAGGACGGTTCGTCCACAATGTCGGAAGAAGAAACGGCAGCCAATACGTCTGGGCAGGATGATCAGACCGCGCAGCAGACACAGGACACGCTGTCGTCCTTCACCGCTGACGAACTCGAAGGCATGCCGGTCTACGGCAGCGAAGGCGATCGCGTCGGTGAAGTCGAACGCATCATCCTGACAAACGACGGTCAGGTCGAAACCGTTGTTGTTGACGTCGGTGGCTTCCTTGGTCTCGGCGAAAAGCCGGTGGCCGTGGCACTTGACGACTTGCTGGCTGGCGAAGATGCCAACAGCGGCGAGATGCGTCTGTCGGTCAATCACACCGAAGAGGATTTGCAGAACATGGAATCCTGGGAAGAGTGATCCGCTTTGTTTGGTAACGAGTAACCGGGGTCGCCCATCGGGCGGCCCCTTTTTTGTTGCGCGCCCTCAAGAGTTCGAGAGAGACCCGGCAACGGTGATCAGGATCGCGGCGGCAGACGACATGGTGAATATGCCGAAAACCGCAAAGAGACCGTCGCGGAGCAGCAAAGACGTTGCGAAAAGCAGAACCGCAGCACCAAGAACGGATGACGAGAAAGGCACGATTTCAAGAAACGGCATGGACGCGCCGCAGATCAAACAGAGCGCCTGAATGGTCTTGCGGCCCGGCCAGCGCAGCATCGTATGCCAGCGATCTCGCGAATGATGATCAAGCCAACCGGCGACGCCATGCAGCTTTTGAACGGCCGCATTCGCGCGCTGACCCTCAAGCGTATAGTTCATCATGAAACGTGGCAGCCACAGCTTCTTGCGACCCGCGACCATCTGCACGGATATGGCGGCGATCGCGATTCCGCAGGCTGACGAGAACAGGGGTATCCCGCTCAGCGGCGACACCACGAGCAGGGCGGGAACCATCAGGATGGGCAAAAAAGACCGCCCCCCGAAGGCATCAATGGTTTCCTGCACGCTTACGGTTTCCTGATCAGAAAGGTCTTCGAGGCGATCAACAATCTGGTTGACGCTGGTGGTGCCCGTCATGTCATCCATGTGTGGTCTTCCGTAGAAATTGGATTTTGACGTCAACGTTCCACCGATGCGACCGTTCCGGCGCGGAACGAAAATGCGGGGTGCGGCGTTCGTGTAGGCCACACAAGGAAACCCGCATGCGTTACAAGCGTGGCCAGGCCAGCACCAGTTGGCAGGCCCGTCCCCTCACGGTGTTGAAGGCCCTGTTGTCGCACGGCCATATCCTGGCCGCCGTGCTTGCTGTTCCCTTGGGTGTCGCGCTTTTCGAGCAGCAATGGGCGCTTTCGCTCGCGCTGACGGTTCCGACGGTATTCTGTCTCGGGGCCGCGGCGCTCAGCACCCGGTACGGCGTGCCGAAGGACCTGCGGGAAAACGAGGCGGTCTGCACCTTCGTGGCGATATTTCTCTTGTTGTCGATACTTCCGGTCCCGGCCTTCTCCGTATTGGGCATGGGGCTGCATGATGCTCTTTTCGAAGCGGTGTCCGGAGTAACGTCCACAGGCCTGACCGTGGCGCAGGGAACGATGGAATGGCCCTTTGCCGGGCATATCCTGCGCGGCTGGCTGCAATGGTCGGGTGGGTTCGCCATCGCCGTCGCGGGTGTCGCGCTGATTTTGGGACCGGGCGCTGCGGCCAGCACAATGGGGCATGTCGGGATCGACGACCGGGACATTCTGACCTCGACCCGGTCGCAAGCGCGGGACTTGCTGATCGCATATGCGGTGATGACCGGTATCGCCATCGGGTTGCTGGTCGTTCTGCTGCCGAGTTGGCAAGAAGGCGTCGCCGTCGCATTGACCGCTGTTTCGACCGGGGGCTTCACCCCCCGCGCCGACAGCCTGGCGAGCTATTCGACCGGCGCGCAGGTCGTGGTCATCCTCATCTGCCTGTCCGCATCGGTGTCCCTGATCGCGTATGCCCATCTCAGGAAGCGCGATTGGCGGGGCGCTTTGGAACAGAGCGAGGCCGCGAGGTATTCCGGCTTGGCCCTGGCTGGCCTGGTCGCGGTGGCCCTGGTTCTGTGGCTGACGGGTCAGCCGTCACTGAGCGACATGCTGGACGCCATGTTCAATTTTCTGAGCGGGCTGTCCACGGCCGGCTTTTCCAGCGCGCCGATCAACACGGAGTCTGGATATCTTGCGCTCGTTCTCCTGGGCATGGTCATCGGCGGCGGCATCGGGTCGACGGCCGGCGGCGTCAAATTCGACAGGGTGATCACCCTTGCGTCGATGGTGCGGGTGTCCTTGCTCAGGTTGCGTGTGCCTCCCCGTGCCGTCACCAGCCTCCGGGATCGCCGGTCGAAGGTTGCCGCCGACCAGGTCATTTCGATCGGGGCCGTGGTGTTTTGCTACGCGGTCTCGGCCCTGGTGTTCTGGATGTTCTTTCTGCTGTCCGGCGAACCGCCGCTGTCGTCGCTGTTCGAGGTCATCTCGGCCCTGTCCACCGTGGGTCTGTCGTCCGGTCTCACCGGGGCCGAAATGCAGACCCACCTGAAATATGTTCTGATGGCCGCGATGCTGCTGGGCCGATTGGAATTCCTTGCGTTGCTTCTGGCGCTGTCGCCGGGCACGTGGATCAAACGGAGTTGAACCATGCGTATCGTCGTCGTCGGAGCCTCGCGCTTTGGGCAAGCCACAACCGAACAATTGCTGGACAAGGGACACGAGGTCGTTCTTGTCGACAGTGACCGTGCCAAGCTTGAGGAACTGGAAGAGGAGCTAGACTGCGGCATGCTGCATGGCGATGGGTCTCTCCCTTCGGTCCAGCGCGAGGCCTATGGCGACCATGCCGATGCGCTGATCCTGCTCACAAACAGCGATGACGTGAACATTCTTGCTGCGACCGTGGGAAGGTCGATCGGGTTCGAACGCGTGCTGCCGCAGATCGTGCGTGGCGAACTGATCTCGGTCTGCGAGGAACTGGGGCTCGAGGACGTGATCGCGCCGCATCATCGCGTCGCGCGTTCCATCGTTCGACTCCTCGAAGACAATGACGACGCCTCGATGGAGTTGCGCTTTCACAAGGGGTTGCAACTTGTCGGGTATCAGGTCCCGGACCGGCTGAGTGGCAAACGCGTCGGCGGCTTGGACCTGCCTGACCGCTGCCGCGCCATCGGCATCGCCCGCGGAGAGGATGAAAACCTCGTATCCGATGACACGGAACTCAATGCGGGCGACAAACTGGTCCTGTTGGTCGACGACTCCGCGAAATCCGAACTCGATGCGTTTTTCGAGGACGATGGTGACAATTCGCCGTCCCCGGAGGAGGACGACGACTGAGCCTGTCGGCTCGATCCGGGGTCAGGAATGGTGCGACAGCCAGTTGCAGATCGTCTGGAACACCATCGGTTTGGGCATTTTCGCAGCGGCGGGAAATTGTTGCAGGACCCTGGAACTGCGTTCCTCGTAGCCGGTCAGGAACAGGATGGGGACGTTCTTGTCCGTCAACCGTCGGGCGACGTCTTCGCTGGTCTGGTCACGACCCAGGTTGACGTCGAGGATGGCCCATCGCGGCAGGGTGCCGGATTCCAGTTCGGCCAGCGCGGTTGCCGCGCAATGATACGGCCCCATGACCGCGTACCCGGCTTCTTCGAGCGACACCGCAAGGTCGATCGCTATGATGACCTCATCTTCAAGGACCAGGATATGGTCGCGCTGCTCTTGGGGCGTCATTTTCTGCTCCATTCCTGACGTCAAATCACACTCTCGCCGCATAGAGGACCTGGTGCCGGACCTGTCATCGCTGAGCGTCGGGTGTCAACAGATTTTCGGCAAGCTGCTGGAAAGGCGGAATAAAATTCCACCTTTAAGAGATATCGACGTTCAATCTTAGCAAAATTCAAAGCGTCTGCAAGTAGAGTACTTGCAGAAAATGCAACTTCTGGTCCCGCCTCCCTCAAGAACAGATTCCGCCGGATTTTGGGAACCAAGGCCTGACAGCCCCGTTCACAAGCAAGGCATCAGTCAACGGAGTGTGAGCCATGACGCAGTTCTCGAGGCGCGCGATACTCAAACAAATGGGAGCCGTCGGATTGGCCTCTGCCGTCCCGCAGACCCTGGCCGCGCAGAACCCGTATGCCGAACTGGATGGTGTCCCGTGGTTCTTTCTGTCCGACACCGAAGCACGGTTCCTCTCGGCCTTCTGTGACGTGCTCATCCCCGAAGACGAGTTTCCAAGCGCCACCCAGGCCGGAGTGATCGATTTCATCGATCTTCAGCTCGCCACGGGCTACGGCCAGGGCGCGGGCCTATACATGAAAGGCCCCTTTCGCAGGGGCACACTCTCGCAGGGCTACCAGGCCGAGATGGTTCCTGCCGCATTGATCCGCAATTTCATCGCCGCCGCAATCGAGCAAGGTGGCGACCTTGCTGCCGCCGATGCCGAGCAGCGCGAAGGGGTGGTCAGCGCGCTGTCGGAAACCGAGGACTCCTTTGGCGGTGCGCAGGGGCGGGTCGTGTTCGAGGAACTCTGGGCGCTCACCAAGGAAGGCTATTTCGGCGATCCGCTTTATGGCGGCAATCGCGATTACGCGGGCTGGGAGATGGTCGGATTTCCGGGAGCGCACGCCTACTACCTTGAATTCGTCGACAAGAATGTCCCGTACCGCGCCCCGCCCAAGGGGATCGGACATATCCCCGGAACCAACCGTTCTGCCTCGCTCGGGGCCAGCGCGATGATGAAGAAAGAGGGCTGAGATGGTCACGGAACTGCCGAAAACAGATGTCGTCATCGTCGGATCGGGATGGACCGGCCTTGCTGCGGCTTATGAGCTGGCCAATGCGGGGCAGCGGTGCGTGGTTCTCGAACGGGGCGGCTGGCGCCACTCGACCACCAGCTTTGGTGCGCCGGAAGAGCACGACGAGCTGAAATACGCGCGCCAGAAGGAACACATGATCGACACGCCGATCAAGACGCTGAGCTTTCGCAATGACGGGTCCCAGACGGCTTTGCCAATGCGCCGGTTGGGGTCGTTTCTTCCCGGCAAGGGGCTGGGTGGCGCCGGCATCCACTGGAACGGACAGCTCTGGCGGCCCTTGCCGAGCGATCTCAACATGGCGTCCCATTATTCGGAACGGTATGGGCAAGGCATCCTCGACGGGCTCAGCGTGCAGGATTGGGGCGTCGACTATGACGAGCTGGAGCCGCATCTGAATTTCTTCGAAAAGATATGCGGCACCGCAGGCATCGCCGGAAATGTCGAAGGCGAGGCTGCCGAGGGTGGCAATCCGTTCGAAGGCCGCCGCAGCGAGCCCTATCCCAACCCGCCGATGAAAAGCTCGCCGCCGCAGGACATCTTCCGACGCACCGCCGAGCAGATGGGCTACAACCCGTTCCATATGCCGTCTGCCAATGTCACGCGGGCATACGAAAACCCCTATGGTGCCCAGCTTCATCCCTGCGTCTATTGCGGCTTCTGCGAAAGGTTCGGCTGCGGCTATCTGGCCAAGGCCGACCCGATCATCTGCATCTACGACGTCCTGAAGGATCACGAGAACTTCGAGTTGCGCACCGGGGCGCATGTGCTGCGTGTCGAAAAATCGGCAGATGGCCAGACCGCGACCGGCGTGACCTATGTCGACGAGGACGGCCGCGAGCTTTTCCAGCCGGCCGACACGGTGTGCCTCAATGCCTATGCACTCTGGAACGTGCACCTGATGCTGGTCAGCGGTCTTGGCACACCCTATGACCCGCAAAGCGGCGAAGGCACGGTGGGACGCAATTATTCCTACCAGACGATGGCCGCGGCATCGGTGTTCTTCGAAAAGGATGTCTGGTCGAACCCGTTCATGGGGGCCGGTGCGATGGGCATGACCATCGACGACTTCAACGGCGACAATTTCGATCACGCCGATCTGGGCTTTGTCGGCGGCGGGTATATCAGCGCCAACCAGACCAACGGACGCCCGATCAATTACCAGCCGACCCCGCCCGATACGCCTTCCTGGGGCCGCGAATGGAAGCAGGCGGTCCGAGAAAACTACCTGCACCATATCGGGATCGTCGTGCACGGATCATCGGTTTCGGTTCCGCAGAACTATCTCGACCTGGACCCCACCTATGTCGATGATTACGGCCAGCCGCTGTTGCGGATGACCTTCGACTTCCCCGAAAACGACCGCCGGATGTCCAGCTACGTGCTGTCCAAGGCCGAGGAAATCGCGCGGAACATGGATCATGTCCGGGCGGTGAGCACCTCGAACCAGGCGGCCGAGGGCGAAAGTTATTCGGTGGTCCCATACCAGACCACGCACAATGTCGGCGGTGCGGTTATCGGCACCGATCCTTCGACAAGCGTCGTCAACAGGTTCGGGCAGATGTGGGATCACCACAATGTCTTCGTGTTCGGGGCCTGCCTGTTTCCGCAGAACCTTGGCTACAACCCGACGGGTCCGCTGATGGGTCTGGCATATTGGACGCTCGATCACATGAAGTCCGACTACCTCGAAAACCCACGCCCGCTGATGGATGCCTGAAGGAGACACGCCATGAAACAGATCCGCTACGCAGCGCTCATTTCTCTTCCTGTCCTGCTGGGGGTGACATGGGCTGTTCAGGCGCAGGATTTTTCGGACGGACCCTCGGTTCAATCGCTGGAGTCGCGGCTTGACGATGACGGCGTCAGCTTCAACGCCCAGGTCGAGCAACGGCCGGATGATGACCTTCTCGAGATCGGTCGCCTGGTGGCGATGGGGGGGGCGGAAAACGGCGGGTCGGGCATGGCGTGCATCACCTGCCACGGAACGGATGGCCACGGCGACGGATCGGGCGCGTTTCCCCGGCTCGACGGTCAGCCGGGCTGGTACCTGTACAAACAGCTGGTCGATTATGCGAGCGGCGCCCGGCCGAACCAGGTCATGAGCGCGATTGCCGATCGGTTGACGGAACATGAAATGGAGGCGGTCTCGGCTTATTACGGTGCGATGCCGACCGGAACCATTCCCAAGCATGGCGACGTCGCCGGAACGCAGTTGCAATGGGGGGGGCAGCTTGCCGCCGTCGGATCGGCCGAAAAGGGCATCCCTGCCTGCGTCAATTGCCACGGGGCGAATGGAACGGGGCTCGCGCCGTCGGTGCCCTATCTCGCCGGTCAATACGCCAGCTACATGGAACTTCAGCTCCAGCTTTGGAAAGAGGGTGTCCGCGACAATGACGCGATGAACGTCATGTCCTCCATCGCCAACAAGATGGACGAAAGCGACATGCATGCCGTGGCCGAATATTACGCGCGCGTCACCTCGGAAGAGGCGCAGGTCGAAGACGAGCAATACGTTTCGCCCTCCGCGATGGAGTAGCGGCCCATGTCTGATCGTGACCGCAATTCGGGTCTGTTGGGAACCGTATTCGCCATCCTGTCCGGAGTGATCGTCTCGCTCGCCGTGGGGGTCTGGGCCTTGGGGACACCTGGCAATGATCCCGTCGGCGCTGCTGCCGTGACGGCGGGGACGTTCATGGAGGGCAAATTTCGCTGGCTGCGCGCCGAACCCGAAAATGTGCCGCAAGACTGGGTGGAAATCAGCAAGACGGTCCGGGGCGGTGACCCGCAACGCGGTGCGACGCTGATCGCCCAATATGGCTGCGGATCCTGCCACGTCGTTCCCGGTGTCGCACGTGCCCATGGCACGGTCGGCCCGGACCTCAGCGGCTTTCGCGATCGTGCCTATATCGGCGGCGTCCTGTCGAACGAGCCGGGCGATCTGGTTGACTGGCTGATGAACCCGACGACGCATGCGCCCGACACCGCCATGCCTGATCTTGGCGTGACCGAAACGGATGCGCGTCACATGGCGTCCTACCTCTACACGCTTCGAGGCTCGTGATGGGCTCGACCCTGGACCAGTTCGGATCGCAGACGACGTTTGCAGATGCCGGGATTGGCGCTGCAAGAACGGTGTGGCTGACCAATTCGATGTCGATCATCAGCCTGGTGATCCTGGCCTTCGTCATGCTGGTTGCCCTGTTCGCGTGGCGCAGCACCGGGGGCGGACGGGTCTGGTGGATCATTGGCGGCGGCATCGTCTTTCCGCTGATCACGCTAAGCGTGCTGACCGTGGCCTCGGCCACGACGCTTCGGAGCATCACGGGCGAGGCGCAGCCCGAAGCGCCGGTGATCGAGATCACGGCTTACCAGTACTGGTGGGACGTCGTGCATCACTCGGAAGGCCGGTCGCTGCGGGACGCGAATGAAATCGTGCTTCCGTTGAACATGGCCGTCACGCTGCAATTGAAATCCAACGACGTCATTCACTCGTTCTGGGTGCCCTCGGTGTCGGGGAAAATGGACATGATCCCCGGCCGGATCAACGAATTGACCATCACCGCGACAAAGGAAGGCCGGTTTCGAGGCCAATGCGCCGAGTTCTGCGGCCTGTCTCATCCTCTCATGGCCTTCGAGGTCCTGGTTTTGCCGGTCGAGGAATACGCGGCCTATCTCGAAAGCCTCGACGAAGACGCCCGCGATGCCGTCACGCCCCAGCAGCGCCGTGGCAAGGAGGTCTTTCTGACATCCGGATGCACCGCCTGCCACGCGGTCAATGGCGTGTCCGAGAACGGACGCCTTGGCCCCGACCTGTCCCGCGTCGGGGCGCGCGCAAGCCTCGGAGCGGGCATGTGGCGGATGAACAGGGGCAACCTCGCAGGCTGGATCGCCGATGTCGGCGACATGAAGCCCGGCGCTCAGATGCCGTCCTACAACGACCTCAGCGGCCCTGACCTCCGCGCGGTGGCGGCCTGGTTGGAGAGCCTCAAATGACGGCCGTCGACGAACCCCAAAGCTATTCCGGTACCAGGAAGGGTGAGCCGGACAAGACGATCGAAGAGGTCTGGGCGCAGCCGACCGGCTTGCGCTGGTGGTCGTCGGTCAGCCATCGGGTTGTCGGCAAGCGGTTCATCTATACCGGCTTCGCCTTCTTCATCATCGCCGGGTTCCTGGCCCTTCTGGTGCGCACACAGCTGATCGTGCCGGGCAACACGTTCCTCGACAACGAGACCTACAACCAGGTCTTCACGATGCACGGAACACTGATGATGTTCCTGTTCGCCATCCCCATTCTCGAAGGGTTCGCGGTTTACCTGATCCCCATGATGCTGGGCGCGCGCGACCTGATCTTCCCGCGGCTCGGACAGTTCGGGTATTACTGCTATCTGTTCGGCGGGATCATCGTGCTGTCGTCCTTCCTTTTCGACGCGGCCCCGGACGGTGGCTGGTTCATGTACGTTCCGCTGACCACGAACGCCTTCACGCCGGGGGTCTCGGCGGATTTCTGGCTGATCGGCATCACCTTTGCCGAGATCGCGTCCGTCACCGCTGCGGTCGAACTCATCGTGGCGATCCTCTGCGCACGGGCGCCGGGAATGAGCCTGACCAAGATGCCGATCTTCGCCTGGTATATCCTGATCACCGCCTTCATGATCGCCATCGGCTTTCCGCCACTCATCATCGGGTCGATCCTGCTCGAGGCGAACCGGCTTCTGGGGTTGCCGTTTTTCGACCCGACGGTGGGTGGCGATCCGCTGCTGTGGCAGCACCTGTTCTGGCTGTTCGGTCATCCCGAGGTCTACATCATCTTCCTGCCTGCCGCCGGCATGGTCGCGACGATCCTGCCGACCTTTGTGGGCAAGCCGCTTTTCGGCTACGGGTTCGTCGTCGCCGCGGTGATCTCGATGGGGTTCATCAGCTTCGGCCTCTGGGCACACCACATGTTCACCACAGGTCTGCCGATCCTGTCCCTCTCGCTATTCTCGGCGGCGTCGACGATGGTCGCGGTGCCGACCGGTGTGCAGATATTCGCCTTCATTGCCACTCTGGCGCAGGGCAGGCCGCGCATGACGACACCCATGCTGTTCGTGATGGGCTTCCTCTTCATCTTCGTCCTTGGCGGTCTGACCGGGGTGATGCTCGCCAGCGTTCCGTTCAACTGGCAGGCACATGACAGTTACTTCGTGGTGGCGCACCTGCACTATGTCCTGATTGGCGGAATGGTGTTCCCGCTCTTTGCGGCCTTCTATTACTGGGCGCCGCACATCACCGGTCGCATGATGTCCGAACGGCTGGGCAAATGGGTGTTCTGGCTGATGTTCATCGGCTTCAACGCGACCTTTTTCCTGATGCACGTGACCGGTCTGCGCGGCATGCCACGGCGCATTGCGACCTACCCGGAAGGCATCGGCTGGGACCGGCTGAACCTGCTCAGCACGCTGGGTTCCTACATCCTGGCCGCCGGGGTCGCGCTTTTCATCTTCGATTTCATCCGCCATCTGCGTCACGGTGAACGCGCCGGACGCGACCCGTGGCGCGCGGGAACGATGGAGTGGCTCTACCCGACCGTGGCGATCGGCTTCAACTTTCACGCCATCCCGCCGGTCGAGACCCGCGAGCCGCTGTGGAACAATCCGAACATGCTTGGCAAGAACGCCGAGGACGTCGAGGGTGTCATGCGCAAGATGCATGATGGCCGGCGCGAAACCATCGGCTGCGATCCCGTCAGCGGTTCGCCCGTGCAGATCGTGCGCCTGCCGCACCCGACCTTCACCCCGATGTTCACGGCCTTCGCGCTGGCCGTGGCCTTCGCTGCCACGATTGCCAGTGCCTATTTCGTGGCCATCGCCGGGATCGTCGCGGGTCTTCTGGGGTTCACCATCTGGGCATGGGAGCCGTCCGACAGCGGTGTGACCCGCGATGCGGGAATGGGATATGTCCTGCCCGTCAACATGATCGAGAAGCGCAGCCACATGCACATCGCGACTGTGGGCACGATGCTTGTCCTCTACGCGCTGCTAGGCTCCCTGATCTTTGCCCTGCTGTACCTGTGGAACGTGTACCCGAACTTTGCCGCGCAGACGGCGCAGCCGAACCTCCTCTGGACGGGTCTTTCCATGCTGGCCGGACTGGTCCTGTTGATCCTTGCCATGATCAACCGACGGGTCGCGGTGGCCGACAAGATCGGCCTTGCGACGGTGATGAACCTTGCCGTGATCCTTGCCAGTATCGCCTGCACGGCGTGCCTTGCTCTCGCAATCCAGCGGACGGACCCGTGGGGTACGGCGCTTGGAGCGACCATGTGGGCGACGCTTGGTTTTGTCGCGTTGAACCTTTTCATCACCCTGTACTGGGCCCTCTTCAACGCCGCGCGCAAGGTGACCGGGCGCGTCGGGGCGGGGCAGAGCCTGCCTGATTTCAATCTTGCAACCTATGCCAAGGGCACGGCCGTGATGGTGCTGATCACCGGCGGCCTGTTCCTGGCGGCAACCTTGGGAGGTCTGTCATGACGGCGCTTGGACGACAGGTCTGGGGGCTGACGATCCCGGCGGTGGCCTGGGCCGCGCATTTCATCGCGATATACGCTCTGATCTCTGCCGCATGTGCCCCGCGTGGCCTGATCGATATCCCGCTCATGTTCGGGCTGGGCATCGTGGCGACGGTTCTTTTCGGGATCGCCGCGCTCTGGCCGACGATCCGGCCGCCAAAGGGCGCCGCCCTCACCGGTGCGATCCGGGTCGGGGGGCTGATTTTTGCGGTCGCCATCCTGTTCGACGTTCTGCCGCTCATCTTTTCCTCAGGCTGTGGAGGCTGACATGGAAACCGAAACATACGTGCCCTTTTGCGGCATGCCACCCATGCCGGACGAACTTCTGACCCGGTGGACGCTTGACCCGCTTCTCCTGTCCGGTCTGGCTTTCGCGTTCGGTGCGATCCTCTGGATGGCAAATGGAACGGCACTCAGGCGCGGCGTCATGGGCTGGGCTTTGGTGGCCATCCTCTTCGTCTCGCCGCTGTGCGCGCTCTCGATGGCGCTCTTCTCGGCCCGCGTGGGGCAACATTTGCTTCTGACACTGGTTGCAGCACCGCTCCTGGCCCAGATGTGGCGCAGCCATGTTCCGCCGACATCCATTTCGGCCCTGGTCTTTGCGGCGCTGTTCTGGCTGTGGCACGCGGCTGAGCCCTACGCCTGGACCCTGCAATCCGACCTTGCCTATTGGGCGATGCACCTGAGCCTGTTGGGCAGCGCCATCAGCCTCTGGGCCGGGCTGCAAGAGCGGCTGGTCAAGAGGCCGTTCGAATGCACGATCGTGCTCGCCGCCACGGCGGCGCAGATGACCATGCTGTCGGTACTTCTCGTCTTTGCGCCAACGGCCTGGCACGGCTGGCACGAAGCCGCGGCCTTGTCCTGGGGATTGTCCGGCATGGCCGATCAGACGCTGGCGGGCGCGATCATGTGGGTGGCCGGTGGCCTGCTCATGTTTGCGGCTGTGCTGGTGTTGTCCCGGCGCTTTGTTTCCGAGGCGTGGACAGACAATGCGGTCAGCCATCCGGCCTCGCCATCAACGCGTTGACGGCGCGTTCGGCAGGCACATGATCAAACGCGCGCCGGAGAGGTCTCTCCGGCGCGCGGTCTCTGGATCAGGCGAAGGACCAACGCTCCATCCAGCGTTCGCCATCGACGTCATAGTTCGACGCCATGTCGCCATGCACGATCTCTTCGCTGTTCGCGAAGACGAAATTGGCGAACATCGGCAGGACGGACCCGCCATCCATCGTCACCAGTTCCTGCATCTCGTAATACATCTGGCGGCGCTTGTCCTCGTCCAGCTCGGCACGGGCAGTGCTGAGCAGTTCGTTGAACCGGGCGTTCGACCAGTTGGTTTCGTTCCATGCCGCATCGCTGGCATAGGCGGTCGAGAAGATCTGGTCTTCGGTCGGGCGTCCACCCCAATACACCGCGCAGAACGGATGCTTGAGCCATACGTCGGCCCAGTATCCGTCATTCGGCGTCCGGTTGACCGTCAGGTCGATCCCGGCGTCCTTGGCCGAGTTCTGATAGAGCACCGCCGCGTCGATGGCACCCGGGAAGGCTGCGTCAGCCGCCGAAAGCGTGACGTTCAGACCGTCGAGACCGGCTTCCTTGAGATGGAACTTCGCCCTGTCGGGGTCATAGGGGATCTGCGGCAGGTCCGGGTTGTGGAACCGGTAGCTTGGCCCGATGGGGTTGTCGTTCCCGACCGTGCCATGTCCGAACAGAACCTTCTCGATCAGCTCTTCGCGGTTGATTGCATGCTTGAGCGCCATCCGCACATTCACGTCGTTGAACGGCGCGGTGTCGGTATGCGCTGCGAAGGTGTAGTATTGCGGTCCGGCGATCGAGTTGATGTTGATGCCGGGGCGTCTGGCCAGCAGGCCGACGGTCTTCAGGTCGAGCTTGTCGATGGACTGCACGTCGCCCGAGATCAGCGCCGTGGTACGCGCATTGAGATCGACGATGGACAGCATCTCGACCGCGTCGAAGAAGCCGCGCTCCTGCGTCCAGTCTTCGGTGTGGCGTTCGAAACGGGCAATCACGCCCGGATTGAATTCGACCAGCTTGTAAGGGCCGCAGCCGTCGCCGGACCGCCAGTCGGGTTCCCCGTCCTTGGTCGGCATGATGGCAAGGTGATAGTCGGTGAACACGAACGGAAAGTCGGCGTTGCCGCTTTCCAGATCGAAGACCACCGTGTCATTGCCTTCGGTGCGAATGTCGGTGATGCCCGCAACGATGGGCGCCGCGGCCGAGGTCGAATCCTCGCCCCGGTGGTGGTTGATCGACACGACGACATCTTCGAGCGTCAGCGGCTTGCCCGAATGGAACTGCACATCCTGACGGATCTTGAAGCGCCAGCTCGAGGCGGTGGCGTCGGCTTCCCAGCTTTCGGCCAGCGACGGTTCGAGCGATCCGTCCGTTCCGACACCGGTCAGGAACCCGTGCATGCCGTAGGACAGCGCGACGGTGAAGCCGTTGATGAACGAGCCCGGATCCAGCGTGTCGTTGGTCTGGCCGTGGCCCTTGGCGACGCGGATCGTGCCGCCGCGGGATTGCGCGCGGGCGCGCTGCGGGATCAGGCCTGTTGCGGCCAGCCCGGTGAAAGCGGCACCGGTGGCCAGAACGGACCGCCGTGTCAGGCCGGATCGTGGTGTAATGGGTGTCTTGAATGCCATGTTGGCTTCCCTTCCTGTCAATTTGTGGTCTTGTTTTCAGGTCGCGGTCGCGTGCGGACCATGTGACGCGCAAACCATAGACTGTCCTTGGCCGGTTGGGAAACATACCTTTGATAAACTTTCGTGAAGATCCGCGCGGCGGTCCACTGAATCCGGTCGCAAATTCCGGAAAAGCGCGTCGGCAGAAAGGATTTCCGCGCGCATCGGACCGTCTTGTTGTTCCGCGTGTTACGCTGCGTTCGGTTTGGCGAAATCCGGCGATTGCACCACGCCCGCATCGAACAGCCGGGCAATCTCGGTTCCCGTGCAGCCTGCGATCTCGGACAGGATTTCCTCGGTATGCTGGCCGAGGGTCGGCGCGGGCCGTGCCATGCCACGGTCAAACGCGCTGAACGCCGCAGGATGCGACGGCACCGGGAAACGCCCGATGCCGGGCTGCATGACCTGCGAAAACATCGGGTTGTCGTCGCCAAGGTCCGGGTCCTCTGCGACGGCCTCGCGCGTCGTGCGAAATTCGGACCAGGTCAGCCCGGCCTCGTTGAAGGCCCGCTCGAAATCGGCCACGCGGCGCAGGGCGAACCAGGGCGTCAGGATCGCCGTGATCTGGTCGCGGAACCGCCAGCGGTTGCCTTCGACCGACAGGGGCACGCCAAGCCGCTGTTCAAGCGACGCCATCGCCTCGGTCATGCCGGTTGCCTTGCAGATGCCGCGCCATTGCCTGTCAGTCAGGCCGATCACCATGACGCGGCGTCCGTCGGCGCAGACGAAATCCTGACCATAGGCCCCATAAAGCGCGTTGCCCGCCTTTTCGCGGTCCCGATCGTTCAGGGACACGTCGCCGATCATCCCCAGGTGACCCAGCGTGGCTGCCGCGACATCCTTGAGGGCCAGCTCGACCTCTTGCCCGCCATGACCACGCAGGCGGTGCCGTTCTGCGGCAAGCAGGGCGGAAACACACATGTTGCCCGCGATCAGGTCCCAGGCGGGCAGGGCGTGGGCCACCGGGTCGTCGCTGCCGACGGGGCCGGTCATATGGGGAATGCCAAGCGCCGGGTTCACGGTGTAATCCACCTGGGGCCGCCCGTGCCGGTCGCCGGTCAGCGTGACCATGATCAGGTCGTCGCGATGCTTGCAAAGCGTCTCGTGATCCATCCAGCCGCGCACCCGGAGGTTGGTCAGGAACAGCCCTGCATCCTTTCCCGGCGCGGTGATGATCCGGGTGATCAATTCTCGCCCCTCGGGGGATTTCATGTCGACGGCGATCGATTTCTTGCCCTTGTTCATGCCCGCCCAGAACAGGCTCTGGCCGTTCGGTGCCAGCGGCCAGCGACCCGCGTCCAGACCGCCCCCCAGACGATCGAAGCGGATCACCTCCGCCCCCATCTGCGCCAGCGTCATCCCGGCCAGAGGCACCGCGACGAAGGCTGAACCCTCGACGACCCGCATCCCGGCGAGCACGCTCATTGCGCGTCCGCCCAGATCGCCGTGGCCTGCATGCACTGGTGGCCGTCCTGACCCGTCCAGAGGCTGAGCACGGCATCCTCGGCTTTCATCGCGATGTCGCAGGGCGTCCCCGCGAACATCGGATGCACACCGCGGAAATCGAAATACTTGGGCGTCGTGCCCCGCGCCCGAATGGCTGCGCGCATCAGCAGCGTGGCCTGCAACGGGCCATGCACCACGAGGCCGGGATATTTCTCGACCTCCTTGGTGTAGGGCAGGTCATAATGGATGCGATGGGCGTTGAACGTGATGGCCGAGTACCGGAACAGCAGCGACTCGGCGGTTTGGACCTGTTCGATCGGATCGCTTGGCAGCGGTTTCTTCTTCGGTGGCGTGAAGGTCTCGGGAATCTCGAGATAGACGATGTCCTGCCGTTCCTCGATGCCCAGACCGGAGGGTCCGTAGATCGCATGATCGACCGTCACGAACACCATCGGCCCGGCGGCGCCCTGCTTTTCGGTCACGGACCGGATCGACGACCGCCGCTTGAGGGCATCGCCCACGCGCAGGGTGGGGCCGTAGAACTTGAGCGCACCGCCCGCCCACATGCGACGATCAAGCCGGACCGGCGGCAAGAGGTCGGTTTCACGCGGGTGCCCATCCTTGCCCAGATTTTCATTCGGTGTCGAAATGGGAAAGGCGCACCAGTGCCAAAGCGGTGGAAGAGGATCGCCATGAACCGGAGCCTTGCCCGATCCGACAGTGGCCTGAATTTGCCGCGCCAGTTCGGGAGTGACGCAGCCCGCGTCGGTTGTCACCCGGCCCGTCCACGCATCAAGGTTCAACATGTCCATGATCTTCTCTCCCCCACGGCTTCGCACTGGATAACGCGAAGATCGAAAAAAATCAAATGATTTTAGGCACTTATGGGAATACCACGGTATACCGGGAACAGTCTTTCGCAGGTGCGGCGTTTGAGAGGCAAGGATTATTCCG
This sequence comes from Marivita sp., assembly GCF_020055635.1. Lineage (GTDB taxonomy): Bacteria > Pseudomonadota > Alphaproteobacteria > Rhodobacterales > Rhodobacteraceae > Marivita. The sequence goes on from NZ_JAIPUT010000005.1 coordinate 75,961, forward strand.
CAGTTTCTGCAGGTGCAGTATCGTGCAAAAAATCGCATCTGGACCGCGCCGGAGACCCGGATCGGGGGCTTTCGGCGTGGCATTAGACCGCTTCCGCGCACAGGCATGGCAGGGTAGCAATGCATATGGACTCGCATGACCCCACCGATGACACCCCGCGTGCGCCTGATGGCCACGCCGAGACGAATGGTGACACCGGCTTCTCGGTTCATCATGATCCAGCATCGGGCGCATTGCAGTTGTCCGGACCCTTCACGATCTCTGCGGTGACCCGGGCAAAAGCCGCGTTCGACGACGTGACCGCCGAGGCGCTCGAGAATGTCGATCTGTCGAAGCTGACGCATCTGGACACCGCCGGGGCCTGGGCGCTGGTGACGCTGAGAACGCGCATCGGGCAGGCGGGCCGCGACCTGAAGATCACCGGGGCGAGCGACAAGATGGCCAGCTTGCTGGAAAGTGTCACCCGGGCGATGCCCGAACCCACATCGCCCAAGGATCAGCGGTTTTCTCTGTCCGTCTGGCTGGACGGGTTCGGCCGGAAGGTCTTCGCCGGTGTTCTGTTCCTGCGGGCGTTGACCGCGTACCTGGGCATGTTTCTCCACCGCCTGTTCCGGGCATTGCGCCACCCAAGCGAATTTCGCTTCACCGCGTTCGTGCATCACTGCGAAGAGGTTGGCTTGCGCGCCGTGCCCATCGTGGCGTTGATGGCATTCCTGATCGGTGTCGTTCTGGCCTTTCAGGGGTCCACCCAGCTGCGCCAGTTCGGGGCCGAGGTGTTCGTGGTCGACCTGATCGCGATCTCGATCCTGCGCGAACTGGGCATCCTGCTGACCTCGATCATCGTGGCCGGTCGCACGGCGTCGGCCTTCACCGCCGCCATCGGGTCGATGAAGATGCGCGAAGAGATCGACGCGATGCGCACCCTGGGGCTCGATCCGGCGATGACGCTGTTTGTGCCGCGCATCCTTGCGCTGCTGGTCATGCTGCCGATCCTCGGGCTGATCGCCAACCTGGCGGGGTTGTTCGGTGGCGGGCTGATGGCGTGGATCGACCTCGGGATCTCGCCGGCGATGTTCCAGACGCGCCTGGTCGAAGGCACCTCGGTCGAACATGTCTTTGTCGGACTGATCAAGGCCCCGGTCTTTGCGCTCATCATCGGGGTGGTCGGATGCCATGCCGGGATGCAGGTGCAAAGCAACGCGGAATCGCTTGGGCGGATGACGTCGAACGCGGTTGTGACGGCGATCTTTGCGGTGATCGTCGCGGATGCCGTGTTCTCGATCTTCTTCGCGCGGATCGGCATATGACCGAGCGCGAGATCGTCATCCGGTTGCGTGGCATTCGCAACCAGTTCGGCACGCAGGTCGTGCACGAAGACCTGGATCTCGATGTCCATCGCGGCGAAATCCTTGGCGTGGTCGGCGGGTCGGGCACCGGCAAATCGGTTCTCCTGCGCACGATCACCGGGTTGCAGAGACCGACGGCAGGCAGCGTCGAGGTGCTGGGAACCGATGTGCTGAATGCGGATGACGACACGCGGCAGGCATTGGAGACCCGCTGGGGGGTGATGTTTCAGGATGGCGCGCTGTTCTCGTCGCTGACAGTGCGCGAAAACGTCGAAACGCCGATGCGCGCCATCGACGGACTGGACCCGGCGATCCGAAACGCGCTGGCCGACCTGAAGATCTCGATGGTCGGATTGCAATACTCGGCCGGCGACAAGTACCCCTCCGAACTGTCGGGCGGGATGCGCAAGCGGGCCGGGCTGGCGCGGGCGCTGGCGCTTGACCCCGATATCGTCTTTCTGGACGAACCGACCGCCGGGCTGGATCCGATCGGCGCGTCTGCGTTCGATCAGTTGATCCGGGGCCTGAGCCATTCGCTCGGGCTGACGGTGTTTCTGGTGACGCATGATCTCGACACGCTGCACGCGACCTGTGACCGCATCGCGGTGCTGGCAGAGCGAAAGGTACTGGTGACTGGCACCATGACGGATATGCTGGACGTCGATCATCCCTGGGTGCACGAGTATTTCCACGGGCCCCGCGCCCGTGCCGCGGCGTCCGAAGGTCCGGCCAGAAGCGGCCAGAAAGGCGACTGACTTGGAAACCAAGGCGAATTTTGTCCTGATCGGAGCGTTCACCCTTGCGGGGCTGCTGGGCATCCTGGGGTTCTTTCTCTGGTTCGCGCAGGTCGAGCTGGACCGCCAGTTCGATTATTACGACATCCGGTTTTCCACCGTCGCGGGGCTTGGCAACGCGTCGGATGTGCGGTTCAGCGGTCTGCCGGTCGGGCGGGTCGTGGATGTGCAGCTGTCGCCTGACCAGGATGGTTCGGTTCTTGTCCGCGTCGAAGTGGATGCAGCCACCCCGGTGCGCACCGACAGCGTTGCCACCATCGAGGCGCAGGGCGTGACCGGCGTATCCTTTGTCAGCATCAGTTCAGGTTCGCCTTCTGCCGACCTGCTGGAACCGACGTCCGAAGACCCGGTCCCCGAGATCGAGTCGGGCCGGTCCACCTTGCAGAGCCTTTCGGAAGACGCGCCGCAATTGCTTGAGGAAGCGTTGCAACTGGTGGCGGATCTCGGCGAACTTCTGGGCAGCGACAACCGGGAACGGCTGAACCGCATCATCTCGAACGTGGAGGCGGCCTCGGATGATTTCTCGACAACGCTCGAGGGGTTCTCGTCGGTGACGACGACGGTCAACGACTTCGCGGAACAGATCAACCGGTTCAACGAAACCCTGAACACCCTGACCGGCGATCTGACCGACGTGCTGCAAACCGCGGACCAGACGCTGGTGTCGATCGGCGAGTTGTCCGAGCAGGGCAAGGGCGTGCTCGCAAATGGTGACCAGACCTTGACCGCGGCGCAGTCAGCGATCGCTCGGACCGAAACCTTCGTGACGACCGAACTGAGCCAGACGACCGAGGAATTGCGCGCCACGGCAACAGCCCTTCAGGACGAGATTGCGGCCCTGAGCGCGGAGGCCCGCGCCCTGATGGCGACCCTGAACACGACTGGCGCAACCGCGACCGCGCGACTGGAAGAGGCACAAGCCACGCTTGATGCAGCCGATGCGCTGATCGCGCGTCTGGACGGAACGGCGGAAATCGTGGGCGATGCGGCCGGCACCTTCGACACGCTGATGCGCGAGGAAGGCGCACCGCTCCTGGCCGAGACGCGGGCGATGGTGGCCGAGGCGGATCGCGCGGTGGCGTCGGTCGCCGGGATCGCCACGACGGACCTTCCGATGATCATCGCCGACATTCGCGAGACCGCCGGCACCTTCCGCACCGTGACAACGGAAGTCGGCGAAAACCTGACCGCGTCGAGCCAGTCCGCCGAAGAGGTTCTGCAAACCGCGCGGGTCACGCTGGAAGATGCTCGGGTGTCCTTTGCAAACGCAAATGATACGCTGGTGGCGATCAATGACGCGCTGGAAACCGGCGACCGCGCGCTGAGCGCAGCAGAGCGGGCCTTCACCGGGGCGGATCGCGTCATCAACGAAGACATCACGGGTATTCTCGACGGGCTGGAACAGTCGCTGGACAGCCTGAACGCAGCGGTGGGGCAGGTATCCGAGGATCTGCCCGGAATTTCCCAGGATCTGCGCGCTGCAGGCCGGTCTGCGTCGGAAACCTTTGCCGAGCTGCGCCGTTTGACCGACGCGGCCTCGCCGCCGATCCGCGAATTCACCAGCACCGCGCTGCCGCTTTATTCGCGATTGGCACAGGAAAGCCGCGCGTTGATTGCGAATCTCGACCGTTTGACCGATCAGATACAGAAAGACCCAGCGCGATTCTTCCTTGATCGCGAAACGCCGGAGTTCAGGCGATGACCCGATTGACCCATCTCCGACAGGCCGTTCTTGTGAGCGGTCTGGCCCTGCTCTCCGGATGTGCCGCGATTTCCGCGGTCGGCGATGCCGCGACGCCCCTCGACGTCTACGAGCTTCGGGCGCCGGACAGTATTCAGCCCGCCAATCGGGCGGCGGCGCGCGACGTGATCGTCGAGCAGCCGACCACGAGCGGGGCGCTCGAGACAGACCGGATCATGATCCGTCCCGACCCTTTGCAGGCACAATATCTGCCCGAAGTGCGGTGGAGCGAGCCGACCCCGGTGATGGTCCAGACCTTGATGCTGCGCTCGATCGAGGCCACCGGCGCGGTGCGCTATGTCGGTCGCACACCGCTTGGGGCGAGCGGCGATATCGCGCTTGTCACCGAAATCATTGATTTCCAGGCAGAGGTGAACCCCGACGGCGACACGGCCACCGTCGAGGTCAGACTGCTGGTGCGCATGGTGCGCGAACGCGACGCGCAAATCCTGGCCAGCCGCACCTTCTCCGCCAGCACGCCCTCGGCCTCGACCGAAACAGAAGTCCTCATCGACGCGTTCAGTGCCGCGTCGGACCGGGTGTTCGTGGACCTCGCCGCGTGGGTCCGTGACCTGATCTGATATCGACCGGACAGGGTTCACTGCAACACGCGGAACATCCGTCTCGCGGCATCCGTTCATCCTGCACCAATGGTGAACAAGGATCCTCTCGATGCCCCCGACCGACCCGATGAGCCCGCCCGAGACCGTCGCCGCGTCCATCGAAGCATCGCAATGGCTCGACGCGCCCGCCTACAGGGTGGCCAATCTGGTGTCCACCACGCTTGAACTGGCCCCGGTAACGGCGCGCAAGGTGCAGGATGCGCTGCACGGAACCTGGCTCGGACATCCCTTGCATCCTGCTTTGGCAACGCTGCCGATCGGGACGTGGACGCTGGCCTTCGGTCTTGATACCGCCGCAAGCCTTCGCCTCAACCAAAGCACGCGAGTGGCGAAGACGGCGGATATCGCGCTGCAGGTGGGCGCGGCCGGAGCCGTGGTTGCGGCGGCGTCGGGCATGGCGGACTGGCGGCAGATTCACGGCCGCGACCGGCGGACCGGGCTGGTCCATGCCGCCGTCAATGCGACCGCCTTGGGTCTGACGCTTGGCTCCCTCGCATTGCGACGGCGTGGGCGGCGTGCTCCGGCGCGTGCCCTGAGTGCCGCAGGGTGGCTGGCGTTGATGGGCGGAGCCTGGCTCGGCGGGCACATGGTCTATCGGCGCGGCGTGGGGACTGACCACGCCGACCGGTCACCCGAACCGCGCGAATACGTTCCGGTGATCGCCGCCGACGCGCTGAAGGAAGACCGTCCGGTCCGTGTCGCCGTGCCGGACCCCGCGGCCCGCGCCGAAGTGGGGATCGTCCTCGTGCGGCACCGTGGCCGCATCCATGCGATGGGATCGCGCTGTTCGCACATGGGTGGTCCGCTTGACGAGGGGTGGGTGCAGGATGGCGGCATCGTCTGTCCCTGGCACGGATCACGCTACTGCCTTGCCAGCGGACGCGTTCAGAACGGCCCGTCAACGGCCCCGCAGCCGCGCCATGCGGTGCGCGTGAGGGACGGAGTGGTGGAAATCCGCCGCCAGCAGGAGCCCGGCGACGAGGCGCTGACGCTCGATGACATGAAACGCGCCGCCGCTGCACCCATGCCAGAGGTGCCCGAGGGTGCCCGCAAGGCGGACGAGGTGCTTTTCGAACACCACGAGATGATGCGGCGGCTGTTCGAGCGGATCGCAGCGATGTCGCCCGACGACCCGGAGCGGCGGGACATGATGCGCGTTCTCGCCGGCGAGCTGGAAATACACGAGCATGTCGAGGACGAGATATTCTATCCCGCCGTCCGCGCCGTCAGCGAAGATGTCCCGGTCGCCCATGCCGAGCATCAGCAGCTTGCGGACATGCTCGCGGTGACGCTGCGCCTTGGCACGTCCTCGCCGGAGTTCGAGGCGCAGTTGCAGGCGCTGCATCAGGCCGTCGATCACCATGCCAGTTCCGAGGAACACTCGATGTTCGTCGAGGCGCAAAGATTGGGCGATGCGCGACTGAGGGTGCTGGGTGCGCAGATCGAGGACATGCTCGACGAGGAACGCGAGAGCCGCGCCCGCACTGCGTTCCGAAACCTGAAGACACGGTTACTGGAAGGCCTCTGAAACCGCAGGTCCAGAGGCAGATCACGCCCTGTGCGTCCCGGCTCCGGCCTACACGATGGCGAGGTCGTCGAAAATCAGGCCCGTCTGCACGGCGACAAAGCCGACGTCCTCGGGCTTGTGCCAGACCTCCCAGTCAGACGAGCGCTCCTCTTCGAGGAACACCGAGACGCGGTTGTCCTGCATCGTTCCCAGCCGAACGGTTGTCGGGTCGGACCCGTCCATTGTCTGCATGTCGGCGAGAAATGCAAAACTGGACGGGTCGAACCCCGGCATATCGATCTTGTGGATGTCATTGGACACGACCTTGCCGGTGTTGCCCGACAGGAATTCCGCATCAGCACCGTTGCCTTGGGAAACCGCGATCCAAGACAGGTTTTCGGTGCCGTAGCCGGATTTGCTTTCCTGCGATTGCAGACGGATGTCGAAAGACGCGTTCGTCACGTTGCTGATCCGGTCGGTGACCGCGGCGCTGTTGGTGTCGCTGGCCACCTGCGCCAGAACCGTTGGCGCTGCGTCGAATGCGGTTCCGAACGCGACCGTACCAAGCGTTCCGTTGGTTGCGTCCGATCCGGCGACAAGGGTCTGGCCGTTGACCGTGTGGACACCGCTTTCGACCGCGAGCCAGCTGACCGTCTCGGTCTTGTGGCGACCGTCGAGGTAATCCCATTCGTCCAGTTGGAACTCGAAGCCGGTCTCGTCGATATTGCGCACCCGCATGGTCGAGGGGGCCGATCCGTCGCTGGTTGGCGGACCCATCACCACCGAGGCATCGTCGAGCGCTTCGGCAAAGTCGACGCGGAACCAGGTCTTCGCATCGGTCTGCCTGAACGTGACCGTGCCGGCCTCTCCGATCAGCGCGTCCTTTGCCTCGGCCTCGCCGACCGGCGTGCCGATGTCCTCGGCCTCGTCGATCACCGCATCCGTTTCCGTGTTGGCGCCGATGGCCAACCCGGCCAGCGCCCCCGAGAGACCCGCGTTGTAATCCAGCGACACTTCGTTGCGGACGTAATCCCACCGGTCGTCGGCATAGCTGCCCGACTTGTCCGGACCACCGACCAGACCGCCAGACAGCGTGTGCTCGTTCGGCAAGGATGTGTCCCAGTTATGGCCGGACGCATTGCGGTGATGCGGATTTTCCGGGAAGTCTTCGCCGAAACCGATGAGATAGCTGAAGGCGTCGGGGTTGTCGCCCAGCAGGTAGTCGATCTGGTCAGCGGCGAAGGCGCGCGTCATGTCGGCCTGTTCCGCCTTGTTCTGCCCGTCAAGCACATCGGCGAATTGCATCGAAATGAACGCGGTGTTGGCCGCATAGCGGTTCGCGCCCCACTCGTGAAGCCAGACAAGCCCCTCGTTGGTTTCGGTGCCCTCGAGCCGATGGAGCTTTGCCGTCCATTCCGACATGTAGGTTTCCAGATGCGAGACATACTTGTCGTTGCCGGTGAATTCGGCGAGACGCACCGCGGTGCCCATGGATTTGTCATCCCACCCGAAGGACCAGTACATGCCGCTTGGGGCATAGTAGGATTGGGCCTTTTGCAGGTATTCCGTCTCTCCCGTCGCCTCGTAGAGCCATGTCGCGGCCCAGGCCAGTTCGTCCTTGTAGCCCGACCAGGACTTATAAAATTCAGCGGCCTCGGGCACCGTGTCGTTGTACGTGCCCTGGTAAGCCTCGGAAAAGGCGAACAGTTGCCGGGCATCGGCGAGCAACTCTGCCGCGCGCTGGTCCTGACCGTTCTGGCCCAGAAGGATCGCGCCTGCCGCAAGGGCCGCAGCGGTTTCGGCCGAGACCTCGGTTCCCGGGGCCTGTGCCGACACCGCGTAGGTCGGGCGTGCCATGGTCATGTCTTCGGCAGCCCCCCAATCGGCGTGATCCAGACCGCCATTTCCGACCTGAACATAGACCACGTCATCGGCCAGGGTTGCCGTCCCATTGTCGTCATAGGTGCGCGCAAGGTAATCCGTGACCCAGGAAATATGCGCGAGGATATCGCCGTCGCTGTCCGACGCTCGGTAGCCCTCGGCATAGTCGATGGCGCCCCAGGCAAGCGTCGTTGCGGCGTAGGCCATGGGCAGACCGAACTTGACGTGATCGCCCGCGTCGTACCATCCGCCGGTCAGATCGCGACCGACATCGGCGCCGTCCTGAAGCGCGCTGTCTCCACGCCACCCAATCGGGTGATCTTCGGGCAGATCGCCGGAATATTGCGCGTAGTAGAAGTCCATCGACAGATCGAGCGCGCTTGCATAGTCGCCGGTTCCGAAGGGCGACAAGGCAGCGACGTCGTTGCCCGCCACCGTAACATCCGACAGGAAGTCCAGATCGTCCGGCGGCGTACCGGCCCCGGTGAAGCCGACGGTCACGCTTTGCCAGGGTCCGATGGATTTGCCCCATTCCGCGCCCGAAAGGGCAATGTGATCCGCGTCGATCCGGGTCGCGTTCATCCCCCAGGCGTTCTGGATGATCAGGTCATCCGACGCGACGATCAGATCCCAGCTGTCGATCCAGTCCTTGCTGGTGTTGGTCACGGTGATCGCCCCGTTGAAGCCGCCGTTCCAGACGGCAGAGACGCGATATCCGGCTTCGATATGCGGTGTGACAGTGTGGTTTTCTTGACCTGCGGAACTCATGGGAAATGACCCTTTTCATGCTGGCATGGTGCGAAATTGCAGACTGATGAAACTGGTGACGGGCCATCCGACGGCCTCGGAAACCCTGTGCAGGTTTCGAGTGACGGGCGGCGTCTATGATGCCGCTGGAACCTCGGCAAGTGCGACACGAAACGCTGTTGGGAGTGCTCGGCACGAACCCGCCGAACGCTTTACGGCGACAATGCGTAGGCATGGAATAAGGCGGGATTGTGGTGCCGATTTGGCCAGGACTGGCAAAAATGTCCACGGAGGCCATGCCTGTCTCATGACGTTGCGGAAGGGGCGTCCGCGCCGGGATGTGCTGTCATTCCGCCGGACGTGCCGGGCCCGTGTTTGCGTCAGGGTCGGTCAGTCCTTGACCGACCAACCCGACGTCCGGACGATGTCCGTATGTGCGCCAAGCGACGGGGCCGTTTTGTCCAGGGCAAGATCCGAGGCGCTGAAAGTGATCGGCGTGCGCACACCGGGCACGCCTTCCGGCGCGATCTGCATCCCGCGATGCACGATCTGCGGATCCGAGAACACCTCGGCCACCGTGTTGATCGGAGACGAGGGCACCTTGACCGCTTTCAGCGCATCCAGAAGATCCGCCTTGGTCCATTTCGCAGTCTCGGCCTTGAGGATCGGCACCAGACTGCCGCGATATTTCACCCGGCTCGCATTGGTCAGGTAATCCGGATGTTCGGCCAGGTCGGTGCGGTTCAGGACCCCGCACAGGCGCTGATATTGCGCGTCATTGCCCGAGGCGATGATGATGTCCCCGTCCGAGACCGGAAACACTTCGTAGGGTACGATATTGGGATGCTGGTTGCCCATGCGGTTGGGCGACTGGCCCGTCGCCAGAAAGTTCATCGCCTGGTTGGCAAGGCTTCCGGTTCCGGCATCCAGCAGGCTCATGTCGATATGCTGGCCGTGCCCGGTCTTGTCGCGCGCGGTCAGCGCGGCCTGGATGGCGATCACGGAATACAGCCCGGTGTAGATATCGGTGACGGCAACGCCCACCTTCTGCGGCTCGCCGTTCGGGTCACCGGTGATCGACATCAGGCCGGACATGCCCTGCACGAGATAGTCATATCCTGCCCGGTCGGCATACGGCCCGGTCTGGCCGAAACCGGTGATCGAACAATAGACCAGCCCGGGATTGACCGCCGCCAAGCTGGCGTAGTCGAGCCCGTATTTCGCCAATCCCCCGACCTTGAAGTTCTCGATCAGGACATCCGCCTCGCGCGCCAGGTCCAGGACAAACGCGCGGCCTTCCTCGGTGGCAAGGTCCGCCGTGACCGAATACTTGCCGCGGTTGCAGCTGTAGAAATAGGCGGCCGAGGGCGTGTCCTCGCCCTCGCGGTCGATGAAGGGAGGGCCCCAACTGCGGGTGTCGTCGCCCTTGGGGCTTTCCACCTTGATGACCGTGGCGCCCAGGTCGGCCAGGGTCTGACCGACAATTGGCCCGGCAAGGATGCGGGCCAATTCCAGAACCTTCAGCCCTTCCAGAGGTGCCGGCATCAGAAGAACGCCTGCAACCCTGTCTGGGCACGACCAAGGATCAGGGCGTGCACGTCATGCGTGCCCTCGTAGGTGTTGACCGTTTCAAGGTTCTGCGCGTGGCGCATGACGTGGTATTCCGCCATGATCCCGTTGCCGCCATGCATGTCGCGGGCATGCCGCGCGATCTCGAGCGCCTTGCCGCAATTGTTGCGCTTGATCAGGCTGATCGCCTCGGGGGCGGCGGTGCCCGCATCCAGCATCCGACCGACCTGAAGCGCGGCGTGAAGCCCCAGCGTTATCTCGGTCTGCATGTCGGCCAGTTTCTTCTGGAAGAGCTGCGTCTGCGCCAGCGGACGCCCGAACTGCACCCGGTCCAACCCGTATTTGCGCGCCCGGTGCCAGCTGTCCTCTGCTGCCCCCATCACGCCCCAGGCGATGCCATAGCGTGCGCGGTTGAGGCAGCCGAACGGTCCCTTGAGGCCCTCGACGCCCGGCAAAAGCGCGTCTTCGCCAACCTCGACATCCTTCATCACGATCTCGCCGGTGATCGAGGCGCGCAGCGACAGCTTGCCGTGGATCTTGGGTGCCGACAGACCCTTCATGCCTTTTTCCAGCACGAATCCCCGGATCTTGCCGCCATGCGCCTCGGACTTGGCCCAGACCACGAACACATCCGCGATCGGGCTGTTCGAAATCCACATCTTGGCGCCGTTCAGGACGTATCCACCGTCGGTTTTCCTTGCGACTGTCTTCATGCCACCGGGGTCGGACCCGGCATCCGGTTCGGTGAGACCAAAGCAGCCGATCAACGTACCCGCGGCCAAACCCGGCAGGTATTTCCTGCGCTGCTCATCCGTTCCGTAAGCGTGGATCGGGTACATCACCAAAGAGCTTTGAACGCTCATCATCGACCGGTAGCCGCTGTCCACGCGTTCCACTTCGCGTGCGACGAGGCCGTAACTGACATAGCCCGCGCCCAGCCCGCCGAACTCTTCCGGGATGGTGATGCCCAGCAGGCCCATCTCGCCCATCTCGGCGAAGATCTCGGGCGCGACGCCTTCGTTGAGATACATGTCCGAAACCCGTGGCATCAGCTTGTCCGCCGCGTATGCGGCCGCGCTGTCCGCGATCATGCGCTCGTCTTCTTCCAGCGACGCGCGCAGGGCAAGCGGGTCTTCCCAGTCGAATTTGCCGAGAGAGGGTCCATGACCCGCGTTTGATGCATCAAGCATGTAAAAATCCTCATTTTTTCGGCAGCGCCCGGGCGATCACGCAAGATCCCGCCGGTGGGTGCTGCCAGACTCCATTTGTCACGACTGATACCCTGAATTTCAGCAAGCTGAAACACCCACGTCGGCCCTGTTTCGGCACGTCACGTCACCGGTGCGTGCAACGCTTCTGTTGCGTCCCGTTTGATAAAGGAAAAACAAGGGCTTGCCAAGTTCGAGACTTGTCTTCCATCCTGCGAGGCCTGCGGACGAAGCGCCTCGTTTCGGGTGGGTATGGCCCGCTCTCTCGGCGTGGATCCGCAAGGCGGATGTCGGCAGGATCATTCCCTGCCCAAGAATTAGGCAAAGCGCGACATGTTTGGGCGCGCCGCGTGGGTTGCGGGTCCATCTCCTTGCACCGTGGCGATATTTGGGCAACGCTGAAGTATGACCGAACAGCCTGTCTTTGATGAAATGTGGGGCCGCGACGAGCAGTTGCGCGCTCCTTATCGCAATTATCACAACTGGTTCGACAAGGAAGATCCCAAGCGATTGCGCGCCAAGAACCGCGAAGCCGAAGACCTTTTCCGACTGACCGGCATCACCTTCAACGTCTATGGACGATCGGAAGCGGAAGAACGGCTGATCCCGTTCGACATCATTCCGCGGATCATCTCGGGCGCCGAGTGGGCCAAGCTGTCGCGCGGGATCGAACAGCGAGTCAGGGCGATCAACGCCTTCCTGCATGACATCTACCATACCCAGGAAATCGTGAAGGCAGGCCGCATCCCGCGCGAGATGATCTCGCAGAACGACGCGTTCCTGCCGCAGATGATCGGCGTCGATGTGCCCGGCGGGGTCTATACCCATATCGTCGGCATCGACCTGGTGCGGACCGGGCCGGGAGAGTTCTTTGTCCTCGAAGACAACGCCCGGACACCCTCCGGGGTGAGCTACATGCTCGAGAACCGTGAAACCATGTTGCAGATGTTTCCCGAGCTTTTTTCGAAGAACCGCGTCCAGCCGGTGCAGCAATACCCGACAGACCTGTGCCGGTCCCTCGAAGCCTGCGCGCCCCGGATGGCCGGGCCGAACCCGACCGTCGCGGTTCTCACGCCCGGCATCTACAATTCCGCCTATTTCGAACACGCCTTCCTGGCTGACCAGATGGGGGTCGAACTGGTCGAGGGTCATGACCTGCGGGTGGTCGATGGCCGCGTGGCGATGCGCACGACGCATGGGTACAAGCCCATCGATGTGCTTTATCGCCGGGTCGACGACGATTTCCTCGACCCGCTGAATTTCAACCCCGAAAGCCAGCTGGGCGTGCCGGGGATCATGGATGTCTACCGCGCCGGCGGCATCACGATCGCCAATGCGCCCGGAACCGGGATCTCGGACGACAAGGCGGTCTATTCCTACATGCCGGAAATCGTCGAATTCTACACCGGAGAGCGCCCCTTGCTTAAGAACGTGCCGACATGGCGCTGTTCCGAACCCGAGTCGCTGGCCTACGTGCTCGACAATCTCGAACATCTTGTCGTCAAGGAGGTGCACGGCTCCGGCGGGTACGGCATGCTGATCGGCCCGACCGCGACCAAGAAGGACCTCTCGGCCTTTCGCAGGAAACTCAAGGCCCGGCCCAAGAATTACATCGCGCAACCGACGCTCAGCCTGTCCACCGTTCCGATCTTTTCGCGCACCGGGCTTGCGCCTCGCCATGTCGATCTGCGCCCCTACGTTCTTGTCAGCCCGGACGGAATCAAGATCACGCCGGGGGGGCTTACGCGGGTTGCTCTCAAGAAAGGGTCGCTTGTCGTGAATTCGTCCCAGGGTGGCGGCACGAAAGACACCTGGGTGCTGGAGGAGTAGGGGCATGTTGGGAAAAACCGCAAATGGCCTCTTCTGGATGTATCGCTACATGGAACGGGCCGAAAACACGGCACGGCTGATCGAAACCGGCCAGCGCATCGCGCTGACGCGGCTCAACCAGACTGACGAAGAATGGAAGTCCGTTCTGAAATCGGCCGATTGCCTGTCGGGCTACCGGGCCGCGCATGACGACATGTCCCGCGATCAGGCGGTGGACTGGATGCTGCGCAGCAAGGACAATTCCTCCTCCGTCGTGTCCAGCGTGAATGCCGCGCGCCAGAATGCCAGGCTGGTCCGCACCGCGATCACCGGCGAGGTCTGGGAGGCGGTGAACTCGGCCTACATGGCTCTGAAATCCGCCTTGTCGCGCAAGGTGTCCGAACGCGATCTGCCCAGTGTCCTCCGCCTGATCCGGCATCACGCGGCGCTGGTGCGCGGGGTCACGCATGGCACGATGCTGCGCAATCAAATCTACGATTTCGCGCGCCTCGGCACCTTCATCGAACGGGCCGACAACACGGCACGGATCCTGGACGTGAAATACTATGTGCTGCTGCCTTCGGCCAAGTCGGTCGGAACGTCGATCGACAACGTGCAATGGGAATCGATCCTGCGCTCGGTCTCGGCGCGCGGCGGCTTCCGCATGGAGTTCGGCGCCGGTGGCGGGCCGCGTGAAATCGCGGAATTCCTGATCCTCGACAGGCGGATGCCCCGCTCTCTGGCCTTCTGTGCCGGCAAACTGGGGGACAACCTGAATTACCTGGCTGATGATCACGGGGCCGGTGCGGCGTCACGCGAACGGGTCAGCGCGCTTGAAAACGGACTGCTGTCCAAGGACATCAACGATATCTTTCAATTCGGCCTGCACGAATTCCTGCAAAAAACCATCGAGGAAATCACCAATATTTCCCGCCAGATCGAACAGGATTTCCGTTTCTATGCCTGACCCAGATGGGGATCTCACGCCATGCGCCTGAGCATCGAACACACGACCCGCTACCGCTTTGACGCGCCCGTCGTCTACGGTCTTCAGCAACTGCGGAAGACGCCGAAAAGCACGTATAATCAGTCTGTCACGAACTGGACCACGCAGATCGTCGGAGGCCGCAAGGAGGTCGCGTTCGAGGATCACCATCACAACACCACGGAACTGATCAGCTTTGATCCCGATACCACCGAACTATCGGTAACAAGCGCGGGCGAGGTCGAGATCGAAGACAATGCCGGTGTTCTGGGGCCGCATCACGGCAATGCGCCGCTGTGGCTGTACCTGATGACCACCTCGCGAACCGAAGCCGGATCGGGCGCGCGTGCCCTGATCAGGGATTTCAACGCGCCGATGGATATCTCGGATTTGCACGCGCTCTCGGAGCGTATCCGGACGGCCATCCCCTATACGCTGGGCTCGTCCGAACCAAGCTGGTCCGCAGAAGATGCGATCTCGGCCGCCAAAGGCGTCTGCCAGGACCATACCCATGTCTTCATCGCCTGCCTGCGTGCCTTGTCGATCCCGGCGCGATACGTCTCCGGCTACCTGATGCTCAACGAGACAACCAGCCAGGACGCCATGCATGCCTGGGCCGAAGCCTTTGTCGAAGGTCTGGGATGGGTCGGGTTCGACGTGTCCAACGGTGTTTCGCCGGACACACGTTACGTTCGCGTTGCGACGGGGCTGGACTATTCCGATGCAGCGCCGATATCTGGAACCCGGATCGGCGGCGCCAACGAGGAACTGCATGTCCGCATCAACGTGGTTCAGCAGTAAGGGCTTGAAGTGACATATTGCGTGGGAATGATGCTCCGAAGGGGGCTTGTGTTCATGTCGGACACCCGCACCAATGCCGGCCTCGACAATATCTCGACATTCAGGAAGATGACGGTCTGGAACGAACCGGGCGATCGGGTTCTCACGATCATGTCGGCGGGCAACCTGGCCACGACCCAGGCCGTGATCAGTCTGCTGGACGAGCGCAGCAAGCTTCCGGCAGACCGCAAACCGTCGCTGATGAAAGCTCCGTCGATGTTTCAGGCGGCCTGCATGGTGGGCGACACGCTGCGCGAGGTCATCCGCGACCTCAAGGATGGCGGTCAGCGTGCCGAAAGCAATTTCGATGCGACCCTGATTCTTGGCGGCCAGATCGCGGGCAGCCCGTCGCGCCTGTTCCTGATCTATCCCGAGGGCAACTTCATCGAAGCCGGAGAGGACACGCCATTCTTTCAGATCGGCGAGATCAAGTACGGCCGCCCCATCCTCGTCCGCGCCTACGATCCCGACCTGAGTTTCGAAAGCGCGATGAAGCTCTTGCTGGTCAGCTTCGACTCGACCCTGAAGGCCAATCTTTCGGTCGGAGCGCCGCTCGACTACTTCTGCTACGAGGCGGACAGCCTCATCAAGAAACATGTCGGCCGTGTGGAGGCGGACAACAAGCAGTTCCAGACGATCTCGACTCAATGGGGTGACGCGCTTAAACAGGCGCTGGATACGTTGCCAGACGTAACCCTGACCACGGACTGATACGTCCAAGCCAGAAAGAGCCCCGATGTCCTCGAACCCAGTCATCTGCGTTGGCGGTGAAAACCTGATCGATCACGTGACCCGGGACGGTGTCGTCTCGACCTTGCCCGGAGGGTCGCCGTTCAACGTCGCGATGGCGTTGGGAAGACAGGCGGCAGAGGTGCATTACCTCACGCCGATCTCCACCGACAGCTGGGGCGACCTGCTGGCCGAAACGCTCGATGCGTCCGGCGTCACTTTGAGCGGCGGGCGTGTTGGAGCCCCCAGTACCATTGCGCGGGTGACGGTGACCAAGGGCATTCCGTCCTACCTGTTCGAACGTGACGGCACCGCCGAACGCAGCGTCAGCGCGTCGTCGATCGCGGCGGCCATGCCGGCAAACACCCAGGCATTGCACACCGGATCCCTGGCCATTTCCGAAGGCCATGACGCGGATGCTTGGGAGCAGGCCTGCAAGACCACCTACGAGGCCGGAACGCTTGTTTCGCTTGATCCGAACGTGCGTCTGTCGATCATCGCGGATGTCGACACCTATCGCGCGCGCATCTTCCGGATGATCCAAAGCGCCCATGTCCTCAAGCTGAGCGACGAAGATCTCGACGGGCTCTGCCCCGGCATGGCACAGGCCGAGGCGCTGGACCTGGTGCGGTCGCGCACCTCGGCTGCACTTCTGGTCATGACCAAGGGGCCGGATGGCGCGATGGCATGGTGCGACGATGGATGGATCGACGTTCCCGCCCCGCCGGTGCCCGGACTGGTCGACACGGTTGGGGCAGGGGACACGTTCATGGCCACCCTGCTGGCCGGTCTTGCCCGGCTGGACGCGCTGTCGCCGCCCGCCCTTGCCCATCTGACCGCCCCGGATGTCGAAGGCCTGCTGCGCCGCGCCGGCATGGCTGCCGCCATCAACTGTAGCCGCGCCGGGTGCAACCCGCCGTCACAAAAAGACCTCGACGCGGCGATGTCCGGCGCAGGCTGAGGTCCGTTCAAAGCGACAGCCGACGTTCCCGCGCACCGCCGCGACGGCGCGGCTTTGGCAGCGCAAGGTCGAGCGGCTGCAAGGGGGTTTCAATCGACCGGTTCAGCAGGTCGCAGAACTCCGCAACCGCGGGATCGGTGTCCCGGAACGGGGCGGCCGACAGATAGGCGCGCGAGGCTTCGGTAAGATAACAGGCATTCGCGGGCAACCCGCCAAGCCATTGCATGTAGCCCAGCTGACCAATCTCGCGCGCCCGTTCGGGCGTTGACGGGTTGACCTGCAACTGGGTCAGGGTTCGTTCGATCGACATACAGCGCCCTCCGCGCAGGGACGGTGTGTCGGAAGGTACGAATAATGCCCGACGCGGGAAGCGCCGTGCAGATCGACCCTCCGGTGCACCCCGCCCGGGTTCAGTTCTCTTGCGATGGCAGGTCTCCTGACTCGCGGGTCATCATGTCGATCGCACCTTCCCAGGCGGTGAGCCCAGTGGTCTTGCGCGAAGCACTTGCCGCTTACAGTTGCGGGGGCAGTCACGGATTTTCACCGTATTCCCTAATCGGCCGACGCGGTTGGCGCCGACCACCATCACCACGATATTCCCAGAAGTCGCGATTCCAATCAATGTGGATTGTGAAGATGCGTCGAATTTGACCCGCCTTCAGGGCAAGCAGGGAATTGTTAAGACCTTGGTGCAAAGTTGGGCCGAAATGGGGCCAACCGCCCCAATCCGCATTTGAAAAGGACGGCCCGAACATGCCAGCGACCCTGACAATCGTGCAGCTGTTCCTGTACCTGGTCCGTCGCATCAGGGCCGCCCGCAACATGCGGGCAGCCCGGTGTCTCGGCTCAGACCGCGAAAAGATCGTCGGCGACCCCGACAAGCTGCATCAGGAACCCGTCCGATGTCCCGTCAAGGATGTCGGAATAGACCGCATCGCTCTGGTTCAGCCCTGCCTGCAAGCTGGCATCGGAACCGTCGAAGCCTTGCATGATGGCATTGGCCATCTCGATATCCGACATGCCCCGCGTCACCGCGAAATGCCCGCCCAGCAGAACCTTGTTGGCAAGATAGGCCGCATCCGCCGCTCCGCCGGTTTCCGCCTTGGCACCGCCCAGGATGGCCTGGATGAAGTTCGCGGGCGTCACACCCGCTTCATCCTCAAGCTGGTCAAGCCAATACGCCATGCCCTGCGGGTCAGGATCGCGGCCAAGCACGTTTTCATAGACCGTCGTGACAAAGGACGACAGGTCATCAAGGTTCCCGTAAAGCGCGCGCGTTTCCGGCTGGTCGAAGAAACGCGTTGCGATCTCTTCAAGACGCATCCCGTTCGCCATCTGGTCGCCCCAGAAGAACAGCCCGACAGCATCCGGTGCGCGGTTGAAATAGGCGATGTAAAGCTCGGTCAGGGCCGCCATGGACGCACCGTCCAGGCCCGCCATCCCATCGAACATGTCGATCGAAACACCGTCATTTCCGAACGGTGCAACGCCGGTGTCGAACTCGATCCACTCGATATTGCGCGCGGTCAGAGCGGAGCCGCCGTCCTCTCGGTTCTCGATCACGATGTCGTTCCCCGAGAAGCGCAGCGAATAGGCGGACTGGTTTCCGTCCAACACCAGACTGTCCGTACCGGCGCCTCCGTCGAACAGCGTGGCGCTGCCGTCTGCGATGATCCGGTCGTCGCCGTCGGTGTTGTCCCGCTCCGGGTCGGGCGTTTGCCCAAGTCCTGCATCCGATTGATCGGTGAACGGGTTGACGATCGGAGTGGGCAGGTCGTCGTCCAGCCTTTCTGCCAGCCACTCGGCAATCGCCCCGAAATTCTGCGCCACGGCGGGATGAATGCTGCCCGGAAGCGCCATGTCATCTGGCGGTGCCGATCCGAACACGGTCGTGTAATGCACCATCGAGGCCAGCAGGTAGAGCGTCGGCGTGCCATGCGGACCGTCATCGACATAAAGGTCGGCCGGCCGCAATGCCCCCAGACCAAGGTCGGGGTCGCCAAGCATCGCCGAGATATCCGGCCCGACGCTGATCAGACGGACTTCCAGATCCGGGCGGGCATCTCGGATGATATCGGTCAGCGACACCCACCAGTCGTGCCAGTCTCCGTTCATGTAGGTTTGCCATGCCGCGAATTCGGCGTCCGAGGGAGGGAAGGACGAGATGAAACCCTCCATTTCCGGCCAGGTTTCGTAGATGTTGATTGCAGCCCCGGGAGCCCGGTCTTCAGCCCATTCGATGATCCGGAGCGCCGATGTTGCGGGCGAGGTGCTGGGGTCGATCCAGTAGGGGCTGTCGGGTGACTGATCCTGGACGAAATTCACCGCCGAGATCGTGATCTGGTTGAAACCGGCATCTGCAAAGCTGTCTCCGGTGTCACGATCCCACGCCTCGGATACCGTGGGAAGGCCGATATGCGGATCAGGTGGAAGATCATCATGCCTCGTCAGCATCCCGGTCTGCATGCCCACGGCATACGACTGCCCGTTGGCATCGGCGAACTGGTTCACCCAATGCGCCACGGAAAGTTCCGGATTTCCAACGGCCCAGACATACAGGCTGTTGCCAAAGACATATTCGCGCACGTCATCCGTCGGAGTGATCGGGTTGTAAGTCGGCTCGGATTCGGGGTCCGGGTCCGGCCGCGGATCTGGTCGTGGATCTGGTTGCTGATCGGGCTCAGGCTCGGGATCGGGCTCTCGTTCCGGATCGGGTCTTTCGGAGGGGTCTGGCAATTGGTCGAAATCCCAGGGGGTCGAAGCCCATGTTCCATCCTTCATGTGCCCGGGTGCGGGGTGGCTGTCCATGAACGCGACCACCGCGTCATGGCGCGGGGTCGAATCCTCCAGATGCCGCATCGAGCCCCAACTGCCCCATTTGCTCGGTTCCGAGACGTCGACAAACGCGTTGAACAGGGTCCCGCCTGCCGCCTCCCACCCTTCCAGAAGCTCTGTGTAGAGCTGACCCATTCCTTCGGAATAGTTCAGATGCGTGAAGAATTCGGTCAGCCTGTCATTGTCGACCCATTGACCGATCCCGACCACATGCGTGCCGCCTTCATACATCACGAGGTCGAGCCCATGCGCATCGGCCACGCCCTTGTGATAGCGAAACAGTTCGAACAGGCCCTGAAGCGAATCCTCGGCGTCACCGGTCACCGATCCGTCGCGCAATTCCCGCACGGCCAGCGCTTCTGCCAGATCGAAACGGTGCTCTGCAACATAGGCGTTTGCCGCCGCACCGGAGAGGCCCTGTGCGCTGGCGTCCTGCCGCGCCTGTGCCTCGCTTTGGGAAATCCAGTCCAAGACGGTGCCGGCCTTGGCATCCGTGCCCAGACTGTTGCCGAAATACCCCGTGATCGCGTAGGTGTCGAAGGACAGGTACGGGGCTGCGTTTGCCTGACCTTGTGCCTGCCAGTTCGGGGCGTTCAGAACGGAATTTTCCAGCCCCGGCCAATACGTGTGGGTCGAGATCACCTTGACCAGCTGATCCTCGGACCCGGCGTAAACCTGATCCAGGATGCGTGCCATTTCTGCGGATCGCGCACCATATTCCTGCACCCACCCATCGCCCAGATCCTGTCCGAACCGCTCTTGTGCGGCCTGGGCCGCATCCTGTGCCTGCTCGAACATCCAGTTCCAGACTTCGTTCGAAAGTTCGATATGCGCCCGCAGATCGGGGTTCAGGTTGTCGCGCACATAGGTGGCGAATTCGCGGATATAGGTCGCATCCGCATGCCAGGGAATGTTGAACCAGGGTTCGGTCCCGGTGGCATTGGCCAGCGCGACCATGATTTCGACCGGGACGCCGCCGTGGTAGGTGTAGTCACCGGCCTGCGGCCGCTCCGACCAGTTCCGGATCGTGGAATCGTTGGTTGCCTGCCAATCCATGAATCGCAGCGAATGCGCATCGCCGATGATGTCGAGCCAGAGCGGATTGAAGAGCTGACCCGCCTCATGCGCCGGAATGTGTTCCTGCTTTACGACCTCGATGTTGCGCAGATAGTTTCCGGTGTTCTGCGGATCGGTCGAACTGATCGAGATCGTGACCATCCCATCGCCGGTCGGGCGATGGTCGAACCAGATCTCGCCATCTGTCCGTGAAACGATTTCGGCACCGTACACGGTGATGTCGCCGTCGCCGTCAAAGCTCAGCCGGTAGAGACCGCTGGTATATTGCGCCTCGGCCGGCATCTCGGTCAGGATGAAGGTCTGGATCTGCTCGACCCCCTCGGGGAATTCGGTGATCCAGCCGTTGTCGTCAAGCACGCCCAACGCGCCGAGGTCGTCTGCCGAGTAGGCGCCCCACTGACTGTCCGTGTGGGCATGCCACGGCCGGGCCGTCTTGAAAACATCAAGGAAAGGTTGTTGTACGCTCCAGTCGACGACACCCCGCAATCCAAATGCCATCGCCGCCGCAGAAGTCTGCGTTCCGAACACGTCGGTCAAGGGTTCCATGCCCCACTCCACTCATCCAAAGCCCCCGGAAAGAGCGTTGGGCGGTGAAATGTGAAGGCGGACTTAAAGTTCCGATTTGTCGCAAACTGTCCCGGGGCCCGATCGCACTCACGCCGTGCAGACCGGCAATGCCGTGCTCAGGACTTTCCTCTTGAAACAACGGGTTGAACGACCAGCAGGCGAAGTTCCGCCAAAACGGAGCGCGCCCCGTCCCGCCGATGCGGAGTGCGTAGAATTTTAGTCAACCGCCCCGTGCCATGATCAGGAGCCCGACCACGATCAAGACCAGACCGATCACCCGGCTGGGCTGAAACGGCTCGCCAAGCAAGAGCATGCCCGATCCTGCGACCATCACGAAGCTCATCGCGACGAAAGGGTAGGCGAGGGAGAGATCGAGCTGCCGCAATGCGAACAGCCAGAACACCGTCCCGACGCCGTACAGCGCAAGACCCAGCATGACCATCGGCGAAAAAACCATGGCCGCCGTCTTGATCCAGACGCTTGCGTCAGGGGACGCCGTGGATTGACCGACACCCACCTTGAACGCGGTCTGCCCAAGAGCGGACAGCGAGACGCTTGTGAAGATCAGCGCGAATGCGCCCCATGTCATGATGCGACCCAGGAGATGTCGACACTGCGGGATGTGATGATGATCAGCAGGATGGTCGCCACGCAAACCCGGCTGATGTTGTCCCTGAGTGCGAAGACGACGGGGTCGTCGCCGATCTTGCCGCGGCTGGCCCAGGTCCAGCTGCGATAGATCCAGAACATCATGACCGGAACGATCAGCCAGAGCATGAACGGCGTGGCGTAGTAGGCATAGACCGATGTCGAGTTCACGTATTGCGCCAGCGTCAGGATGGAAAGGGCACCGTTCGCGATGCCGAAGGTCAGGACCAGTTGCAGTTCCGAGGCGTAGTAGTTTCGCGAAGGCAGCCTGACGTCTTCGACTTCCGTGCTGCTGATCCCGTCAAGTTCGATATACCGCTTCATGTAGGCAAGGCTGAGGAAGAAAAAGAGCGAAAAGCTGAGCAGCCACGGGCTTGGCGCCAGCAAGGTCGCGGCCGACCCCGCGAGGATGCGCACGGTATAGAGTAGCGAAAGCGCAACCACGTCGATGGTCGAAAAGCGTTTGAGCAAGAACGTGTATGCCGAGGTCAGGATGGCATAGCCGGTGATCACGACGCCGAAGAGCACGTTCACCAGGATAAACGCCCCGAACACCGCGCTGGCCAACAGAACCACTGCGGCCATCAAACCGTGCCTGATCGACAGGTGCCCGGCGGCGAAGGGGCGTTTGTGTTTCGTGGCGTGGCGGCGGTCTGACTGGATGTCGGCGATATCATTGATCAGGTAGACGCCGGACGCGCAGAGGCTGAAACAGACAAAGGCCAGAATGCCGGCCACAAGCACGTCGAAATGCATGTATTCATGGGCAAAAAGGATAGGGACGAAGACAAGAACGTTCTTCGCCCATTGATGCGGGCGCATGGCCTTGATCAGGGCTGCGGCGGTTGTCATCTCCTTGTCGAGCTGGAAGCTCACGCTGTCTGCGGAACGCTCCATTTCGCGTCTTGCGGCGGGGCTTGGGCTGACAAAGCCGGACTTTTCCGCAACCCGCCAGACGGGAATGTCGGCATCACTGTCGCCGAGGTATTCGAACGGCCCCTGCGCCATCTCGCGGATCGCTTCCAGCTTGGCCGCTCCCTTGAGGTTTCGGCCCGGCACGGTTCCGATCACGTCGTCGAAGAGGCCAAGATGCGCGGCCACTTGGCGCGCGATCGTGATGTCTGTCGCGGTCGCCAAGACGATGCGCCGACCCGAATTGCGCGCGACCCGCAGGTAGTCAAGGACCTCTTCACGGTATGGAAGCGTCGCGACATCCGGAGCGGCGTTTTCGGCAAGCGACCTCTTGAGCCCGGACAGCCCCCCCGAGACATAGCCGAGAACCGCATCCCGAAACACCTGCGGGTCGCGCGTGGCCTGGGCCAGCGATTCTTGCGCGATGTCGCCTGCAATCAGGGTTCCATCAAGATCGACGAACAGATCGAGCGTGTCGCTTTGGATGGAATTGGAAACGATCTCTGGCATAGTTGTCATTGTACTCACCACGCGCAACAAAACCGCGATAAATGTCGAAAACGCCCCTTTTTTGCGACGCAATCGTTAACTTCTTGTCACTGATGTCCTCTTTACGCAGCTTCAACATCAGGAGTGGACAAGCGATAATGGTTAAATCCGGCCAAAAAGCGACAAATTTCGCAATTTGCTTTGGCGTGTTCGTGGCAGCCGTCCTGTTTCGGGCGGTCGGGGCGGATTTCGGCTTTTTCAACGGCGATGAGCGGGTGAACGATGCGGCCCGGTTTCTGGCGGGTGAACTGATCCCGACCCAGCACTTCTATCCCCCCTTCTTCAACTACCTGAACGGGCTCGCCTTTGCCGGGCTGTTTGTCGTTGGCCTGTTCTCGGATCTGTGGTCCGATACCGCCGGGTTCCGCGATGTCTATTTCACGGACCCGACGCCGTTTTATCTCACCGCGCGATACGTGACGGCTGTGATCGGGGCACTTTGCGCGCCCCTGTTCTATTCTTCCGCCCGGCGCGTCGGTCTGTCACCGGTCCAGGCGCTGATGTCTGGCGGTTTTGCCGCGGTCTTCCCGATCGGTGTCTTCATGGCGCATATCGCCAAGGGTGACACCGGCTTGGCAACAGCTTGCCTTGCGGTTGTCTGGGCCTTCCTGATGCGCATCGACACGCCGCATGTGCGCCGCTGGGATATCGTCCTTGGAGTGACCGTCGCCTTGGCCTTCGGCTTCAAACAATCCGCGCTGCTGGTTCTGGGGCCCTTGGCCATGGGCATGATCTTCGTTCTGGCGCGCCGCGAAGGTCCTGCGGCGTCTCTGAAATCCTTCGGGCTGGCACTGCTCGTGCTTCTGGTCCTGTGGCCGGTCATGAATATCGGCATCCTGCTGGACATCGACGGATTTCTTGCGTTCCAGAAAATCCAGACGGTGATGTCCGTGCGCGAGGAAGACCCGTTCGGCATCGGGCTTCCGATCACCCTGGCAATCTTCGGAGATGCCGTGACCGGTCTCAATCCGGTGGTTTTCGCGATGTCCGCGGTGGTCCCGTTCTGGCTTGTCGGCACGGCCTGCAGGCTTGATCTGCGCGACGCGTTGATCGCGATCTGGATCATGAACCTCCTGTCGGTCCTCGCGATTTCCCTGACCGTCGGCACCCGACAGCCGGAGCACCTGTTTCTGCCCAACCTCTATATCCAGCTACTGCTGGCGGTTGTGGTCATGATGGACATGCTGCGGGCCTATGTCGGCATCCCGAGGGTCATCGTCGCGACCGCGGCCCTTGCAGGCTTTGCCATCATGGTCGCTGGTGCGACGAACGTGCTTCAGCAGGCCCTGGTCACCCCGAACGCGACACGCCTCGTCGCGTTTCTGGACGAGTCCTATCCCGGCGCAAGGGTCCAGACTGGGATCGCCCTGCCGGTTCCGCAGACGGTCGCGGCCCAGCAGATGGAATTCGCCCGGCTGGATCGACTTGGCGCGAAATACGGCATCGACATGCCCGAGATCGCCGAGGAACGGATCCTGACACACGACGCGGAAAACGCGATTTTCTGGGTGAACGTGCCCTTCGTGATGTCGGGGCTGGAAGGTGAAGAAGCCAAGGACGCCGATTTCCCGATGCAACCGCATACCTGGCCAATCCAGCCCGAGGAATGGACGCTCGAAACCTGGGTGAAGGACGATTTCGACGTCTTCGTCGTCAATGATTTCGATTATCTTCTGACCAACAGCCGGTCCCCCGACATCCGCCGCTTTCATGCCGAACTGCTGTCCCGATGTGACAGGGTGCGCGATTACACCGCGCGCAAGCCGCTGTTTCTGGAATTCGACCTGACGGTGTTCGACTGCTCGGCGTTGTGACGCGACCCGGTCTCAGGTGCGGCGCAGCTTGATCACCACGTTGACGCTGGAAATCTCGGCCCCGTCCGGCGGGCCGGGAATGCGCGCAATCTCGAGCTCATCCGCAGGGGCGTCGGTCAGGCGGCCTTCGTCTTCCCAGAAGAAATGCGGGTGGTCATGCGTGTTCGTGTCGAAATAGCTGCGCGCGCCATCGACGGTGACTTCCTGCATCAGCCCGGCATCGCAGAAGGCCCGCAGCGTGTTGTAGACCGTCGCAAGCGAAACCTGCTCTCCGGTGTCCTGAACTGCGGCGAACAGGCTTTCGGCGGTGACGTGGCGGTTCTTGCCGTCTCCGACCAGAAGAGACGCCAGCGCCACGCGCTGCCGCGTCGGGCGCACGCCGCCTTTTGAAAGCCATTCAGTTCCGCGCTCGATTGCTGGTGAAGACATACCGATCCCATTGCGTTGCTGAGGTAATATATAGGGCGCGACGGGGCATTTGTTCAATTAATTTTCCTGTCGCACCTTGTCTCAGGTCCGCGATGCGGCGGGCTTGCACGGGCGCGGGACCCGGTGATAGAGGGTTCTGGATGTCGCCAACCTACCGGGAGCCTTGTCGAACATGACCGATTTTCCAACCAGCTTCGACCGCGATGACCTTCTGAAATGCGCGCGGGGAGAACTGTTCGGGCCGGGCAACGCGCAGCTTCCCGAACCTCCGATGCTGATGATGGACCGGATCACCGACATTTCCGGCGACGGCGGGGCCCATGGCAAGGGCCATGTCGTGGCCGAGTTCGACATCACGCCGGACCTGTGGTTCTTCGAATGTCACTTTCCGGGCAATCCGATCATGCCGGGCTGTCTTGGCCTTGACGGTCTGTGGCAGCTGACCGGCTTCAACCTCGGCTGGCGCGGCTGGCAGGGGCGCGGTTATGCCCTGGGCGTGGGCGAAGTGAAGCTGACGGGCATGGTGCGCCCCGATCGCAAGATGCTGACCTACTACGTCGATTTCACCAAGGCCGTTCAGACCCGTCGCCTGACCATGGGTGTCGCCGACGGACGGGTCGAGGCGGATGGCGAAACCATCTATCTTGTCAAGGACATGAAGGTCGCCCTGTCGGAAAGCTGATGGCGCGGACCCGTGTCGTGTCGGTGTCTCTGGAGAAGGTTCGGGAAAACAGTGGCACCGAGGCCCCCAAGAAGAGGTGGCGTGAGGGAAAGCATTTGCCTCAGGAGACCGCCGGTTTCGGGATGTCTCCGTCATCGGCAAGAAGTTCCTCCAGAAAGATGCTGATCAGTTGCGCGCGCCCGTCGACGCCGGCCTTGGCATAGATGGAAGACGCCTGCGCCCGTACCGTGCCTTTTGCGGTCCCGCGCAGGGTCGCGATGCTTTCGTTGTCGAATCCCTTGAGCAGCAGCAGCGCGACGTCGCGTTCGGCGGCGCTCAGGTTCCAGCTGTCGAAAAAGGCTTCGATCACAGTGACCATGTCTCCGCGCGCCGCGCGCAAGCCGGTCTCGATGTCGCGCATCCGGCTGATGATCTGGCGCAGTTCCCGCATCAGGATCACCACACCGGCGACCAATGCGGCAGCGGCCATCGTTTCGACGAGAAGGTGGATCTCAAGGATCCGCCCGGCTTCGAGATAATCCGCGATCACGTCCCCGACAAAGAACATCGCACAAAGTGCCTGCGCGAGGATGATCACGGCGAGCAGGGCTGCTCGCCGTTCCGATTTGCCGAAGAAAACGCGCTGTAATGTCATTCGGTCCGTGCCGTTTCCCGGATGGTCTTGCGTCCCGTCACCATCGCCTTGGCCAGCGGAACCTTTGTCAGCCAAGTGTCGAACACAATGCCGGCCACATGCAATGCGACAGAGGCGATCAGCCACGCGAACGCCGCTTCATGCATCTCTTCGACCCAATCGATGCCGAAAAACCGCATCGTGCCCATCATGTAGCCTGTCACACCCAGGGCGATCAGCGTCAGCCAGAGGTTGTAGACCATCAGCGCACCCAGCGGGTTGTGCGACAGGTGGATCGGTCTCTGACCTGTCAGGATCGACCGCACATGCGCAACAGCTGCGACCGGGTTCGGCGGGAAGGCCGAGAACCGAGCAGGGGGTGGGCCGACCAGCCCCCAGAGCAGGCGGATCGCGACGAGGCCCATCGCGGTGTAGCCGACCCATGCATGGAAGGTGGATTCATCTTCCGAAAAGGCGTTGATCAAGACCGTCAGGGCGACG
This sequence comes from Marivita sp., assembly GCF_020055635.1. Classification (GTDB taxonomy): domain Bacteria; phylum Pseudomonadota; class Alphaproteobacteria; order Rhodobacterales; family Rhodobacteraceae; genus Marivita. The sequence goes on from NZ_JAIPUT010000005.1 coordinate 103,328, forward strand.
CCCCAATGGATGAGGCGCACCAGCGGGTCCCAGACGCGGACCTCGCGGGCGCCAGAGCGCCCGCTGGTGGATGTCACTGTGCCCGCCATCACTTGATCTCGAGCTTCATGGGCTTTCCCGTCCGGGCATCGACATAGACTTCGCCCATCTGGTTGTTGCCGACGAAGTAGACTTCGATCTTGCCGTCTTCCATTTCCGATTTGCGGACTTCGTAGCCCATCTCGGCCAAGGAGGCCGTCACGGCTTCGACGGTGGTGCCAAGCACCGTATCCATCGAAAGAGTGGCGGCGAAAGCCTGCGTTGCGAACACGGCGGCGGTGAGGGAGGAGAGTATGATCTTGCGCATTGAGAGGTATCCTTTTCCAATCAGGTGTCTGCGCTCCGGTCATCCGAAGCACGGCCCTGATCTGGCGCATCGACCGCCAAGGCGATATTGGTCTCAGGCTTGTTTGGCTCGAATAAGCGCCTGCTTAGAGCGCGATTTCGCCGAAGCCACAGGCATGTGTCCCTACACGACGCGCCGGAATGCCCGGCCGGAACTCTCGAAAACTCGAAACCTCCGGCCGTTTCTGACGTTGCAGGAAATGGGGTCCGGTCCCGAAGGAAAGCCGCATTTTGCGCAACGCGGGTGGCAGGATGCGCCGAAGTGATCCGGGTGCGGGCACAGGGGCCTTGGAAACGCTTGCTCCTCTGCGCCAGCTTCCCTACACACGCTTGCAACAATTGTAAGGAGCCGTGATGCGCCGTGTTGTCGTGACAGGATTGGGAATTGTTTCGTCCATCGGGAACAATACCGAAGAAGTGGCCGCGAGCCTGAAGGCGGGCCGGTCCGGAATCACCGCAAATGCCGATATGGCAGAGCATGGCTTCCGGTCGCAGGTGGCCGGGTCGCTTGATCTGGACGTGTCCGAGCACGTGGACAAGCGCACGCTGCGCTTCATGGGGCCGGGGGCGGCCTATGCCCATATCGCGATGGGGCAGGCGATTGCCGATGCCGGGCTGACGCAGGACGATGTGGTGAACCCGATGACCGGTCTCATTGCCGGGTCGGGTGGGCCGTCGACCAGCGCGATGCTGGCCGCGCACCAGACCGTGCTCAAGACCGGCGGAACCAAGCGGATCGGGCCGTTTGCCGTGCCCAAGACGATGTCCTCGACGGTGAGCGCGAACCTTGCGACCGCCTACCAGATCAAGGGCATGAACTTTTCGATCACATCGGCCTGTTCGACGTCGCTGCACTGCATCGGCATGGCGGCGCAGCAGGTGGCTCTTGGCCTTCAGGACGTGATGTTCGCAGGTGGTGGCGAGGAACTGGACTGGACGCTGTCCTGCCTCTTCGATGCGATGGGCGCGATGTCGTCCAAGTATAACGACACACCCGAAAAGGCGTCGCGGGCCTTTGATGAAGGGCGCGACGGATTCGTGATCTCGGGCGGCGGCGCGATGGTGGTTCTCGAACCGCTGGAGCGGGCCTTGGCGCGCGGTGCCACGATCTATGCCGAAGTCACCGGGTTCTCGGCCACATCCGACGGGGCCGACATGGTCGCGCCGTCTGGCGAAGGTGGCGAACGGGCGATGCGCGGCGCATTGAGAACACTCCCGGATGGCCGCCGCGTGAGCTATATCAACGCCCATGGCACCTCGACGCCGGTGGGGGACGTGGGCGAAATCGAAGCGGTCCGCCGCGTCTTTGGCGAGGGCGACACGCCGCCTGTCAGTTCGACGAAATCCATGACCGGGCACAGCCAGGGCGCCACAGGTGCACAAGAGGCGATCTATTGCCTGCTCGCGCTGCGCGATGATTTCATCATCCCGTCGATCAACGTGGAAACGCTGGACCCGGCGCTCAAACCCGAAGAGATTGCAACCAGCCTTGTCGAAAACGCCGGGCTGGACACGGTGATGACCAATTCCTTCGGGTTTGGCGGCACCAACGGATCGATGTTGTTGTCGAAATATATGGATTGAACATGGCAGGACAATTGCAGGGCAAGCGCGGCCTCATCATGGGTGTCGCGAACGAACGCTCCATCGCGTGGGGAATTGCCAAGGCGATGGCAGAGGCCGGGGCAGAGCTTGCCTTCACGTACCAGGGCGACGCATTCGGTAAACGGCTGGAACCCCTGGCGGCCAGTGTCGGGTCGGATTTCATGGTCGATGTGGATGTCACCGACGATGCGTCACTTGATACCGCCTTCGACCAGCTGGGCGCGCGCTGGCCGACGATCGATTTCCTTGTCCACGCGATCGCCTTTTCCGACAAGTCGGAATTGCAGGGCCGCATCCTCAACACCAGCCGGGCCAACTTCAAGACGTCGCTCGATATCTCTGCCTACAGCTTCATCGACGTGGCGCGGCGCGCGCATCCCCTGATGGTCGAAAACGGCGGTACGCTGCTGACCCTGACCTATATGGGATCCACCCGAGTGACGCCGAATTACAACGTGATGGGGGTGGCAAAAGCCGCGCTCGAAGCTTCGGTGCGCTACCTTGCCAACGACCTGGGGCCCGAGGCCATCCGCGTGAACGCCATCAGCCCCGGACCGATGAAAACCCTGGCCGGTGCGGCTATCGGCGGCGCGCGGAAGACCTACAAGCACACCGACCAGAACGCCCCCTTGCGGTCGAACGCGTCACTTGAGGCAGTGGGCGGCACCGCCGTCTATCTTGCCTCTGATGCGGGCGCGTGCACCACCGGCGAGATCATCCGCGTCGATGGCGGGTTCCACGTTCTGGGCATGCCGCAATACGAGCATCTGTAACCGCTTGGCGGCGCAACCACGCGCACGACCCGGATAGGTGAGGCCGGGATCGCACGTCAGGATTTTTCGCGATCAGGCGTTTCGATTGTAGTTCTTGTTCTTCCCGTCGAACCACGTGAATGAATACGAGTCGTTCCCGGCGCCATCCCCGCCACTGTGGCCGCCAACGCCGAAGATCCGCAGGTCGTCGCCCTGCCAGTCGAAAAAGACCGTCCGGTTGGCCGCCTTTTGCGTCTGGTGGTAAATCTGGCAGCCATGCACCGTTTCAGGACGATCACCATGTGGGCCCTGGGCCAAAATGGCGAAGAAGCGGTCGGCATACTCGTCACACTCGGCCTTGAACTTCGGATGCGGAGTCGTTGTCCCTTCTGGGCAGATCAACACGATCTTGGCATTCGGCCTGGCGCTTTTCGCCGCCGCCTCCGCTGCCGCCGTGGCATTTTCGCGACTGACATGCTGCGCCTTGGTGATCTTCTTGATGGGCTGCGTATTTGCGCAAAGTGCACAGATATCGCCCGTCAACGCATAGGCGCCGCATCCTTCGACCAGACATTGTCCCATCTGTTTCTCTCCAGTTGAAATTGATTTGCAGAAAACCTCTGTGGAAGACCTTGACGCTACGTCAAAAGACGATTCCGGGCAAGGAACTCGCTGGACCGATGCCCTTGCACCTTTGCTCCGCGATCCGTCCGATCCCTCCGGCACCGGCGGAACCCTGCCATCCGGCACACGTTGACCGGCCGAGGGAGACATCTGTCGAATGACGTACACACTGACATTGCAAAGCATCGAACCCGTAACCCACGACACGCATCACCTGGTTTTCAACAAGCCGTCCGGATACACCTACGAACCCGGTCAGGCGTGCGAATTCGCCTTGGCGCGAAAGGGATGGGAGGACGAACAGCGCCCATTCACCTTTACCGGGCTGCCCACCGATCCGACCCTCGAATTCGTCATCAAGTCCTATCCCGACCATCATGGCGTGACCGATCAGATCGCGGATTTGCAGCTGACCGACCAGGTGGAAATCGGTGAGGCCTGGGGCGCCATCGAAGACAGGGGACCGGGCATCTTCATCGCGGGCGGCGCCGGCGTCACGCCGTTCATCGCCATCCTGAAGCGCCGCTTGCAGACGCATGGATCCCTGGGCGGTTCTCAGCTGGTGTTTTCCAACAAGACCGAACAGGACATCATCCTGCGCGACACCTTCACGTCGATGCCGGGGCTGACCTGCCATTTCTTGGTCACGGATGATCCCGAAAGCGAATTTGCCCATGCCCGGATCGACAAGGATTACCTCAAGGAAATCGTCGCCGGCACCAAGGGCCCGATCTACATCTGCGGACCGAAGCCGATGGTGAAGGATATCCAGAGCGCCTTGATTTCTCTGGGGATCGAGGACAAGCGCCTGGTCACCGAGGATCTTGGCTGAAGCGGGACGCTGACGCTTCGTCAGGCTGCGCAACGTTGCGCTTATATGCTTGGAAACCGCCGCTTTTAGGTTGAAAAAATTTATTTTTGCGACAATTCATCTGTGCGTGGTGGGCGGGAGCCCCGTGGCAGACAGATGGCTTGTTGATGGACAGAGACGTTTCATTTCATCCCGGGGATATCAGCGATCAGGACGCGACCGCGATCTTCAGTGCCTCGAAGGTTGCAATGGTCCTGACCAATCCGCGCCTGCCCGACAACCCGATCGTCTACGTCAACCGCGCCTTCCAGAACCTGACCGGTTACACGTCGGATATGGCACTTGGCCGCAATTGCCGCTTCCTGCAATGCGACCAGACATCCGAGGCCAAGGTCGCCGATCTGCGCAACGCGGTTGCGCAGGGCGAAGAACATTCGACCGTCCTTCTGAACGCGCGCGCCAACGGCGAACAGTATCTCAACGCGCTTCTGATCGCGCCGATCCATGACGACGAAGGAGATCTCGTCTATTTCGTCGGCCTGCAGAGCGAAGTCGCCCAGGATCATCAGGCCGAACGGCTTGAGCAGTTCGAGACCGTGATGGCGGAAATTCAGCACAGGGTCAAAAACCACCTGTCGATGATCCTCGGTCTGATCCGCATGAAGGCCCGCCGAAGCGACGATCCGAACGAATTCAAGGATCTGTCACGTCGTGTCGAAAGCCTTCAATTGCTCTACGAGGAAATGTCCGGAGCCACGCTCGAGCGCAATGACGGCAAGATCAAGCTGGGCGCCTATCTTGGCCGCGTCGCCAATGCGATTGCGTATCTGGATTCGCGGCCGGGTGTCCGCATGAACATCTATGTCGAACCGCTCATGGTGGACACGGAAACCGCCGTGCGGATAGGTCTGATCCTGTCCGAGGTTCTGACCAATGCGATGCAGCATGCCTTCCGCGAGCAGAAATCCGGGCTGGTCGAATTGCGGGTCTCACGCACCGACAATGGCGGCATGCGCGCCATCGTCAGCGATGACGGGGTCGGCATTCCCGAAGACGTCACCTGGCCAAATTCCGAAAGCCTGGGCGGCCGGATCGTTCAGGGCCTGTGCGAGGGCCTGCAAGCCAGCCTCCAGGTCACACGCGGCGCAGTCGGAACCATCGTCATGATGGACGTGCCGATGGCCGAGTGACCGGCACCTGCCCGCAGCTCAGCGCGCGCGCTCCGGGGCCTCTTCCACTAGAACCACTGGCCCGGTTCCATCAAGCCAAGATCCAGCAACTGGCGCGAATGCCATTCGAAAGCCACCGAATTGTGCCAGCGGAAGGTTTCGATCTCGAAGGCCGAGCCGGGATTGCGCTTGAGCGCCTTTGCGGTGCGGAACGACACGATGGACGCCGTCAGGTTATGGTGCCACGGGCAGGCATATGTGTTGAATTCTTCATCGTTGAACGTGTGATCCGAACGCAGTTTCAAACCGGGAGCCGCGCGGAACAGGGCAATGCGGTCGATCTTGCGGCGTTCCGGCGGCACGTGTTCCTCGTAGCGCCAGCGCAGCCCACCGAAGAAATCAAGCTGCCGTTCCTTGGGATGGTTGGTCGTCGGATCGGGCCGGCCAAGCGCGTAATAGCCCGACCGGTCGAGATACGCCTCCTCGAGGCAGACCGCATCGGGATAGGTGTCGAGATCGCTGGCATAGAGGTCCACCGCGTAACACAGCATCGCGTCTCGGCGCTCCTCGGTGTGGAACGCAAGCAGTTCCCCGATCGTGCGCGTCTCGCAGAACGGAAAGAACAGGTATTCGGCGTTGTAGCAGACATACATCCAGACGCCCGGCGCCTTGGCGATCACGGCGTTGACGATCTCTTCGCGGTTTCCATCTCGCGCGATATGCGCATCCACGCGCAGCACGCAGTCCTCGACATCCGGGGCCAGATCGAATTCCGGCGCCATGAAGACGATCACCGACGTGAAGCCAAGCTGCAGGTTGTGCCGCAGGGTCGAGTCGATTTCGACCGCGTCTTCTGCGAAGACAAGCGCAACCGGCCCCTTGGCGACAGCGTCGGGGGCTCTGGAAAGAAGATCGTTGATGCCTGCATAGCGCATGAGCGGACCTCTGCGGGATTTCACACCAGAATCGATGAAAAAAGCGTGCATTGCAAGACAGGGGTGACATGCGCTATCGCCACGCCCTGAACCCCGCCCCGGAGGATTGGCCCATGTCCGAACCGAAGAAGCTCTATATCAAGACCTATGGCTGTCAGATGAACGTCTATGACAGCGAACGCATGGCCGAGGCGCTGGGCGGGCAGGGCTATGTCGAAACGCAGTCTCCGGACGATGCCGACATGATCCTGCTCAACACCTGCCACATCCGCGAAAAGGCCGCCGAAAAGGTTTATTCCGAACTTGGCCGCTACAAGGGGCTCAAGGCCGAAAGGCCCGACCTCAAGATCGGTGTCGCGGGCTGCGTTGCGCAGGCCGAGGGGCAGGAGATCATGCGCCGTCAGCCGATGGTCGATCTCGTGGTCGGCCCGCAAAGCTATCACCGCCTGCCCGAGCTTGAGGCCAGGACGCGCAAGGGCGAAAAGGCGCTCGATACGGATTTTCCCGAAGAGGACAAGTTCGAGGTTCTCAAGAACCGCCCCAAGGCGAAACGCGGCCCCACCGCGTTCCTCACCGTGCAGGAAGGCTGCGACAAGTTCTGCGCCTTCTGCGTCGTGCCTTACACGCGCGGCGCCGAGGTCAGCCGTCCTGCCGACCGCATCCTTACCGAGGCGCGCGATCTGGTCGATCGTGGCGTGCGCGAGATCACGCTGCTGGGCCAGAATGTCAACGCCTATCACGGGGCCGGAGAGGGCGGTGACTGGTCGCTCGCCCGCCTGATCTGGGCGCTCAACGACATCGACGGGCTGAAGCGCATCCGCTTCACCACCAGCCATCCCAACGACATGACCGACGACCTGATCGAGGCGCATGGCACCTGCCCGAAACTGATGCCTTACCTGCATTTGCCCGTGCAATCCGGCTCGGACCGCATCCTGAAACGGATGAACCGCCAGCATACGGCGGAAAGCTACATGAAGATCATCGAGAAACTGCGCGCGGCGCGCCCCGATCTGCTGCTGTCGGGCGACTTCATCGTCGGTTTTCCCGAAGAGACTGAAGAAGATTTCCAGGCCACGCTCGATATCATCCGCGCCTCAAATTACGGCTACGCCTACAGCTTCAAGTACTCCACCCGCCCCGGCACCCCGGCAGCTGAACGCGACCAGCTTTCCGAAGACGTCAAGGATGACCGCCTGCAACGCCTGCAAGCGCTGATCACCGAACAGCAGAAGGCGGCCCAGGACGCGATGGTCGGCCAAGAGGTCGGCGTGCTGTTCGAAAAGCCGGGTCGCCTGCCGGGCCAGATGGTCGGCAAGTCCGATCACCTGCACGCGGTCCACGTGCAGGCCGACGGGGTGAAGGCCGGTGATCTGCGCCGGGTGCGGATCGTCGCTTCGGGGCGTAACTCGCTTGGTGGAGAATTGGTCGTCTGACACAGCAGATGTGCTTTTACCGCGACATGTTGCGGTTGGCTCTTCCCTGAACCGCAGTCTCTGGTAGTATTCTCTTGAATCAGCCCCACCAACCATGGTGGTGACGGGCATCGTGGTAACGAGGGATATGGCAATGAAGACGCGGATCTCTGCCTGGATCATAGGGTTCGCCCTGGCGGCGCCACAGATTGCCGTGGCCCAGCAAGGCGAACAGTATATTCCGGGCATCTGGATCGATCCGGACGGGTGCGAACACTGGGTCATGGATGACGGTGTCGAAGGCTACATGAGTCCGCATCTGCGCCGCGACGGCACACCGGTCTGCCATCAGATCAGCCGTTGTGCCGTGGTCCCCACCGACACGATGTTCGCCACCGGCAGCGCGCGGATCTCGTCCGCCGGCGCCGCCGGGCTGCAAAGCTTCTTTGCCTCGCATCCGGCCAATGGCTTCGTCATCGAGGGCCACACCGATTCCCGCGCCTCCGAACGGTCGAACCTCGCGCTGAGCGAACGGCGCGCCGACGCGGTGGCGCGGATCGCCCGGCAGGTCGGGGCGCGGGTCTACGCGATCCGGGGCTTCGGCGAAAGCCGCCCGCTGGCGGACAACACGACGGCGGGCGGCATGGCCAAGAACCGTCGGGTCGAAATCCTGTGCATGCGGTGAGGGGCAAATGATGCGACGCAAAATTTCTGTGCTGGGCCTGATTGCCGCAATGACCCTGTCGGCCTGTGCCGTGGGGCCCGACAAGACCCGGGATCGCGGCTTCGACAGCAAATCCCTGAGCGAGTTGCAGGCGGGCATCTGGATCGACCCGAACGGCTGCGACCACTGGATCATCGACGACGGCGTCGAAGGCTACCTGTCCCAGCGCCTCGACCGCAGCGGCAAGCCGGTGTGCTCGGGTACGCCGCAGCGGGGCAGTTCAACACTTGGTGATTTCAAGGGCAGCAGCACGGGTTTGCTCGGGGATCCGCTTTGATTTTCGCGGGGCACCGCTTGCACTGGGCTGTGGAACTTGCCACCTTCAACCAGCGACCCATGCACCGGAGACCCGCGTGACCACAGACACCTTGTCAGAAGCGCTTGTTGAATTCCCCGATAACCGTTTGCTCATCGACCTTTGCGGCGAATACGACCGCAACCTGACCGAGATCGAAACCCGTCTCGGGGTGCAGATCCTGCGCCGCGGGAATCAGTTGGCGATCCACGGCGAACCCGACGCGCAGGCGGATGCACGCGATGTGCTGATGGCGCTCTACCAGCGGCTCGAACAGGGACGCAGCGTCAATCCCGGCGATATCGACCGCGAATTCCGCATGGCCCCCGAAGACGCCGGCCCGGACAAGCAGATCGAGATGTTCGAGGGTGGCCCGGTCGAGATCAAGACCCGCAAGAAGCTGGTGGAGCCGCGCACCGACGCGCAAAAGGCCTATGTCCGGTCGCTGTTCGAGAACGAACTGGCCTTCGGCATCGGCCCGGCAGGCACCGGCAAGACCTATCTTGCGGTGGCCGTCGGCGTGAACATGTTCATCACCGGCCAGGTCGACAAGATCATCCTGTCGCGCCCCGCCGTCGAGGCGGGCGAAAAGCTGGGCTACCTGCCCGGTGACATGAAGGACAAGGTCGACCCCTACATGCAGCCGCTCTACGACGCGCTGAACGATTTCCTGCCGGGCAAGCAGCTGGCCAAGATGATCGAGGAAAAGACCGTCGAAATCGCGCCGCTTGCCTTCATGCGCGGTCGGACGCTCTCCAACGCCTTCGTGGTTCTGGACGAGGCGCAGAACGCCACGTCGATGCAGATGAAGATGTTCCTCACCCGTCTCGGCGAAGGTTCGCGCATGGTCATCACCGGCGACCGCACCCAGGTCGACCTGCCGCGCGGCGTGGCGTCAGGCCTGTCCGACGCGGAACGCCTGCTGAAAACCATTCCGAAGATCAGCTTCAACTACTTCACGTCCAGGGATGTCGTGCGCCACCCGCTTGTGGCCGCGATCATCAACGCCTACGAGAAGGACGCGGAAACGCCCTGATCTTCATCTTGCCCGATAAACTCCGGGGGTTTGGGGGCTGGCCCCCAATGGACAACCAGTGACCAACTTGACCGACATCGTGTTTGAAGACCCGCGCTGGCAACCGGCGGGGCTGGCGGATATCGCCGAACGCGCATCGGCCAACACTCTGGAATACCTGCACCTTTCCCCGGATGGCTACGAGATCGCCATTCTCGGCTGCGACGATGCCCGCATTGCCGGGCTGAACGCGGAATTTCGCGACAAGGCCGGCCCCACCAATGTGCTGAGCTGGCCCGCCCATGAACTCGCCGCCGACAAGGAGGGCGACACGCCCCACGCGCCGCCGCCGCCCGATCCGCTGATGGGCGAGGCACTGGGCGATATCGCCATTGCCTATGACACCTGCCTGCGCGAAGCCGACGCGTCCGGCAAGCCATTTCCGGATCATGTGGCGCATCTGGTGGTTCACGGAGTGTTGCATCTTCTGGGCTATGATCACATTCGTGACCGCGATGCCACGCTGATGGAACAGTTGGAGACCCGCATACTTGGCAAAATGGGCATTGCAGACCCATATAGGGAATAGTACGGGCTTTACGGCTTTTACCGGAACAGGAAAAAATGGGCGATAACGACGACTCGTCTAACGCGGCGCAACGCGCGCGGGAGATGAATGAGAGTGATGAGGCACACGGGATCATGTCGCGTGTCCGTGATTGGTTTGGCGGTTCTTCTCAGCAGGCGCAGCAGCGCCATGCGCCAGAGGTGTCCCGGACGATGGCTCCGATCCATGGAATGATGAACTTGCGCAGGATGCGCGTCGAAGACGTGGCGGTGCCGCGTGCAGAGATCGTCGCGGTGGCCGATACGGTCACGCGCGACGAACTGGTCGAGGTGTTCCGCGACAGCGGGCTGACCCGTCTGCCTGTCTACACGGGCACGCTCGACACGCCTGTGGGCATGGCCCACCTCAAGGATTTCGCGCTCAAGCACGGTTTCAACGGCAAGGACAGCAGCTTCGACCTCAAGCAATTGCTGCGCCCCTTGCTCTTCGTGCCGCCCTCGATGCCGATCGGCGTCCTGCTGACCAAGATGCAGACCGAACGGCGGCACATGGCGCTGGTGATCGACGAATATGGCGGCGTCGACGGGCTCGTGACGATCGAGGATCTGATCGAGCAGGTCATCGGAGAGATCGAGGACGAACACGACCTTGACGAGGGCCGCAATTTCTCCCGCGAAAAGCCGGGCGTCTACATGGCCTTCGCGCGCACGCCGCTCGAGGAATTCGAGGCCGAGATCGGGCTCAACCTGACCGATCACGACGATATCGACGGCGAAGAGATCGACACGCTTGGTGGCCTGGTCTTCATGCTGGCCGGGCATGTCCCGGCGCGGGGCGAAGTGGTGCCACATCCCGAGGGTCCGGAATTCGAGGTGATCGACGCCGATCCGCGCCGCGTCAAGCGCATGCGGGTGCGGCTGAACGCGACCCCGGGCGAGGCGTCGTCCCGCACGCGACCCGTCGTCGAAACCGCCGCCGCGACCTCTGCCTGACACCATGACGCTGGTCCGTCGTCTGGCTGCGTTGTGTCTCGGCGCGCTGTTCGCGCTGGGACAGCCGCCTTTCGACCTGTGGTGGCTGGCGGTCGCGTCGCTTGTCGGGATTTTCGTCCTCGTCCAGCGTGATCTGCGCGCAAGATCGGCGGCCTGGTCGGGCTGGCTTTTCGGCACGGGCTATTTCACCCTGTCGCTGCATTGGATCCTGGAGCCGTTCCAGGTCGATGCGGCCGCGACCGGCTGGATGGCGCCCTTTGCGCTGGTCGGACTGGCCGGGGGGCTGGCGCTGATCTGGGCGCTTGCCTTCTGGGCGGGGCGGCGCGTCGGCGGCGGCGGCTTCGGCATCGCCCTTTGCTGGGCGCTCGCGGAACTGGCCCGCGCCTATGTGCTGACCGGCTTTCCCTGGGGATTGCTGGGCTATCTCTGGGCGCCGACTCCGGTTGCGCAATGGCAGGCCGTGATCGGACCGCACGGCCTGGGCCTTGTGACCGGTCTTGTGGCGGCACTGGTCGCGCTCGGGCTGACACGGCGCAGCTGGATCACGCTGGCGGGTGGCATCGCCATGCTTGCGGGCATGTGGGGCGCGGGGCTGGTGATCACGCCACCACCGCAAGACCTGACCGGGCGGCCCGTGGCAAGGTTGATCCAGCCCAATGCGCCGCAACACCAGAAATGGGACCCGGCGCATATTCCCACCTTCTTCAACCGCCAGGTGGATTTCACCGCGCAACAGCCCCGGCCCGACCTGGTCGTCTGGCCGGAAACCGCCGTGCCGAATCTGCTCGACACTGCCGGCCCCGCCTTCGAGGTGATCGCCCAAGCGGCGGCGGGCACCCCGGTGGTGCTGGGCATCCAGCGCGAAGAGCAGGGGCGCTACTACAATTCGCTGGTGACACTGGACAACACCGGGGCGGTGGCAGACCTCTACGACAAGCACCATCTCGTGCCGTTCGGAGAATACATGCCGCTTGCCGGCTTTTTCGCGCGCTTCAACATCCTCGGTCTCGCCGCGCGGGCTGAGGCGGGATATTCGGCGGGGCCGGGGCCTGCTATGATCGACCTGGGGCCGTTCGGTCAGGCCTTGCCGCTGATCTGTTACGAGGCGGTGTTCCCACAGGATGTGAACGGCGCGCCATCGCGACCGGATGTCCTGCTCCAGATCACCAATGACGCCTGGTTCGGAACCTATGCCGGGCCGCAACAGCATCTGTCACAGGCCCGCCTGCGCGCCATCGAACAGGGCCTGCCGATGATCCGGGTCGCCAATACCGGTATCTCGGCGGTGATCGACCCGGCCGGGCGCATCGTCGATGCTTTGCCCCTGGGGCGGGCCGGATTCATCGACGTGCCGCTACCTGCGCCATCGCCTCCGACGCTCTATGCCCGGACAGGCGATTTGCTTGCGCTTCTCGCCTGGGCCGTGGCTTTCGCGACTCTGCTGCTGTGGAAACGCCGCAGACCCATTGACCCGCCCGCTCCGCAGGCGTAACGCAGATCATCATTCCCGTCACAACGGCTTCCTGACGTGACGGCAGACCCCAATGGAGCACTCATGTCCCGACAGAATTATATCTTCACCTCGGAATCCGTGTCCGAGGGCCACCCGGATAAGGTCTGTGACCGTATCTCCGACGCGATCCTCGATGCCTTTCTTTCCGAAGAGCCCGAAGCACGGGTGGCCTGCGAAACCTTTGCCACGACCAACCGTGTCGTCATCGGTGGAGAGGTGGGGCTGTCGGATCAGAACCGTCTTGCCACCTACATGGACCGAATCCCCGACATCGCCCGCGCCTGCATCAAGGATATCGGCTACGAGCAGGACAAGTTTCACCACGCCACCTGCGAGATCACCAACCTGTTGCACCAGCAATCGGCGCATATCGCGCAAGGTGTGAACGCCGGCGACAACAAGGACGAAGGCGCAGGCGATCAGGGCATCATGTTCGGCTATGCCACGAACGAGACCGATGCGCTCATGCCCGCGCCGATCCTGTTCAGCCACGCGATTCTCAAACGGCTCGCCGAGGTGCGCAAATCGGGCGCCGAGCCGCTGCTGCGTCCGGATGCCAAATCGCAGATCTCGGTGCGCTATGAACACGGCAAACCGATGGGCGTGACCTCGATCGTGCTGTCCACCCAGCACGCCGATGCCAGCCAAAGCTCTGCCGACATCCGCGCGATCGTCGAGCCTTACATTCGCGAGGTTCTGCCAGCGGGCTGGATCACCGACGAAACCGAATGGTGGGTCAACCCGACCGGCACTTTCGTGATCGGCGGTCCGGACGGCGACGCGGGCCTCACGGGCCGCAAGATCATCGTCGACACATATGGCGGGGCCGCCCCGCATGGCGGCGGCGCGTTTTCGGGCAAGGATCCGACCAAGGTGGACCGCTCGGCGGCCTATGCCGCGCGCTATCTTGCCAAGAACGTGGTGGCCGCCGGGATGGCCGAACGCTGCACCATTCAGCTCAGCTATGCCATCGGCGTGTCCAAGCCGCTGTCGATCTATGCCGACACGCATGGCACCGGCGAACTCGAGGCGGCAGCCATCGAGGCGGCGATCCCGAAGGTGATGGACCTCACGCCGCGCGGCATCCGCACCCATCTGGAACTGAACAAGCCGATCTATGAACGCACCGCGGCCTACGGCCATTTCGGCCGTGCGCCCGAAGCCGATGGCGGCTTCAGCTGGGAACGCACCGATCTGGTGGACGCGCTCAAGTCGTCTGTCTGAACCGGGGGCAGGCCGGACAGCCCGGTCCGGCCTGCCTCGCGCCCGTATCTCTTCCCGGTCTCCGGCACGGCCGACCGGTGACAAGACCTCCTTGCGGAACTAGGCTGGCGCGGAACACGCGTCGTCTTCCCGGAGGAAACCACCATGAAACATCTGACCCTGTGCCTTGCGATCTTCGCTCTGACCGGTCCGGCTCTGGCCGACACGCCGGTGGCCATCACCAAGGACATGCCCTCGGCCAGCGTCGAGACCCGCAGCGGCCCTGTCGAGATCAAGCGCATCCAGGACGTCGACAACGAAGTGACGGGCGAATGGGCGCGTACCTCGCGGCCCTGTCCCGATTTCTGCATCCAGCCGATGGCGCCCGCGCCCGGTGTCGGCACCATCGGCGAGCTTGAGCTGATCGACTTGCTCCGCGATCCGGACGCGGTGGTGGTCGACAGCCGCACCTCCGATTGGTTCCAGGGGGGCACCATACCCGGTGCGATCAACATCCCGTATACCTACATCCTCGACGAACTGGCCCAGCTGGGCTGCGAGCCGGATTTCGAAGGCTGGGATTGCGCAGAGGCCAAGCGGGTCGCGCTCTTCTGCAACGGGATTTGGTGCGGCCAATCCCCCACGGCGATCCGCAACATGATCGAGGCGGGATACCCAGCCGACCGGATTTCGTACTACCGTGGCGGTATGCAGGTCTGGCGTCTGCTCGGACTGACCGTGACCGGAGGCGACAGCTAGGCCCGGGCGCGGCTTTCCTTTTTGCGCGGCGCGCTATTTTTCCAGCCAGAAGCGAAAGAGGAGTTTCCCCATGTTCAGAACCGCATGTGCCGTCCTGGCGTTGACCGCAACCGCCGCGCAGGCCGAGATTTCCGCCGACTACCATCGCTACACCGTCGGGGATCGCGAATACGAAGGCTATGTCGCGACCAACACGGCGATCGAACCCAAGGGCACCGTCCTGATCGTGCATGACTGGGATGGACTGACCGACTACGAGGAACGCCGCGCCGAGATGCTGGCGGCGCTGGGCTATACCGCTTTTGCCATCGACGTCTACGGCGCGGACGAAGATCCGCAGGGCATGGACGCCTATCGCGCCCTGTCCGGTGCGATGTACAGCGACCGCGAAGAATTCCAGGCAAGGTTGATGGGGGCGATCGAAGAGGCGGCGAACATCACCGGTGCCACCGACAACCACGTCATGATGGGGTATTGCTTTGGCGGCGCGGCGGTGCTCGAGGCGGCGCGGGCCGGGGCCGACCTGAACGGATTTGTCAGCTTTCATGGCGGTCTGGGAACGCCGGAGGGACAGGACTATTCGGCGACAAGCGCACCGATCATGCTGTTTCACGGGTCCGCCGACCCGGTGTCCGGCATGCCCGAACTGGCCAGTCTGCTGGACCAGCTGCAAGAGGCCGGTGTGGACCACGGCGCCGAGGTGTTCGGCGGCGCACGGCACAGCTTCACCGTCTACGGGTCGAACGACTATGATCTTGCGGCAGATCAGGGCAGCTGGGAAGGGCTTCTGGAGTTCCTCGAAGAACAGCTGTGATCCAGCGGTTTTTCCTGATCCTCGGCCTGCTGTGGCCGGGGATCGCCCTGGCCAATGATTGGGACGCCCTGGAAAGACCCGGCGCTTTCGCCATCATGCGGCACGCGCTGGCGCCGGGCATCGGCGATCCCCCGGGCTTCACGCTCGGCGCGTGCGACACGCAGCGCAACCTCGATGACCAAGGTCGCGAACAGGCCAGCAGGATCGGCGAGGCGTTCCGCGACCGCGGACATGGCTTTGACGTGGTCCTGACCAGCCAATGGTGCCGCTGCCGCGAGACGGCGGACCTTCTCGGCCTCGGCCCGGTCCGGGACGTACCCGCCTTCAATTCCTTCTTTCGGGATGTCTCGGCGCGCGATCGCCAGACCCGGACCGCGCTGGAAGTTCTGAAAGACACCTCCGACAGGCCCTTCATCGTGACCCATCAGGTCAATATCCGCGCCCTCACCGGCCGGACCACCCGGTCGGGAGAGGTTCTTGTCGTGCGGCTTGCGGATGACCGGCTGGAGGTCCTCGGGTCGATCCTGTTCGAGCCCTGACCGGGCGCCACGAACCGGGGCTGCGCGACCCGCGCGATCCTGCACCTGCCGCATTAAATTGTCCCACCTCCGTTGCGACGGGTCGGGGGCGCGGATACATGACACGCCATGAACAGTTCGAGACACCCCTCCGGCGCGCCCTGGCGCAACTTCTATGGTCGGTTCAAGGGCAAGACCCTGCGACCGAACCAGAAAGACTATCTGGAAACCGACCTCGAGGCGCTCAGCCCCGGCGCGGTCTCCTGGGAGGAAAACCCCGACCGGACGCCGCTTGACCTGAAAGACCTGTTCGGCGGCAAACCTGTCTGGCTCGAAATAGGGTTCGGCGGCGGCGAACACCTCGTGCATCAGGCGCAGTCCTACCCGGATGTCGGGATCATCGGCTGCGAGCCCTTCATCAACGGCGTGGCGATGCTGCTGGGCAAGATCCGCGACTCGGGCGTGACCAACCTGCGGGTGCATCCCGGCGATGCGCGCGACATGTTCGACGTGCTGCCGCCCGGGTCGGTGGAAAAGGCGTTCCTGCTCTACCCCGACCCGTGGCCGAAGAAACGGCATCACCGGCGGCGCTTCGTCACGCAGGAGCATCTTGCCCCGCTCTACGACGTGCTGGCTCCGGGGGCCGAGTTCCGCGTCGCCACCGACATTCCCGACTACGTCCGCCAGACCCTGATCGAGGTGCCGAAAGCCGGGTTCGACTGGCTGGCCGAACGGCCCGGCGACTGGCGTCACCCGTGGGGCGACTGGTACTCGACCCGCTACGAGATGAAGGCGCTGCGCGAAAAGCGGATGCCGCATTACATGACCTTCCGGAAGCCGTTGTGATGTCCCCGTTCACCATCGCCATCGACGGCCCGGCCGCAGCGGGCAAGGGCACGATCAGCAAGGCGGTCGCTGCGCATTTCGGCGTGGCGCATCTGGACACAGGGCTGCTCTACCGGGCGGTTGGCGCGCGCATGCTCCGGGGCGACGACCCGATCGAGGCGGCGCGAAAACTCGAGGCTGATGATCTGGAAAACCCCGACCTGCGCACCGCTGAAGTGGCGCAGGCCGCGTCGCGCGTGGCGATCATCCCCGAGGTGCGTGCCGCCCTGCTGGATTTTCAACGCGCCTTTGCCCGGCGCTCGGGCGGGGCCGTGCTCGACGGACGCGACATCGGAACGGTGATCTGCCCGCGCGCCGAGGTGAAGCTCTTCGTGACGGCAAGCGCCGAGATCCGCGCCAGGCGGCGTCTCGCGGAATTGCTCGACCACGGGTTCGACACCGATTTCGAAGCGGTGCTGGCCGATGTCAAAGCCCGCGACGACCGCGACATGAACCGCGCCGATGCCCCGCTGCGCCCGGCCGAGGATGCGGTGACGATCGACACCTCGACGCTTGACGTGGACGCAGCCATCGCCGCAGCCATCGCCGCAGTGGAGGCGCGTCGCGCAGGGTAACCTGCGCGCAATTGCGCTCAAGCCCGCCAATACGGCGCCGGGATGCGTCCCGGACTTGCGCTGTCTCACGCGCTCTGCTAAGGCCCACGCGTCGCCAAAAGGCAAATAACGCCACGGGACAAAGATCGGGCAGGGGTCGGCACTCACCGGCCCTCTTTGTTTTGCGGATGCCTTGACCAACCCCGTTCGCCGCAAGTGCGGACACCACCCCAGACCGGCGGAGACAACCGCACGGCCAGAAAAATGATACGTAAAGGAAACAGACGCCACATGGCTCAGAACGCATCTATGGAAGAATTCGAAGCGCTTTTGAATGAAAGCCTCGAAATGGACACACCGGACGAAGGGTCCGTTGTCAAAGGCAAGGTCATCGCAATCGAAGCGGGCCAGGCCATCATCGACGTCGGCTACAAGATGGAAGGCCGCGTTGATCTCAAGGAATTCGCGAACCCCGGCGAAGCGCCCGACATCTCGGTCGGTGACGAAGTCGAGGTCTACCTGCGCTCCGCAGAGAACGCGCGCGGCGAAGCGGTCATCTCCCGCGAGATGGCGCGCCGCGAAGAAGCATGGGATCGCCTTGAAAAGGCCTATGCCGACGACGCCCGCGTCGAAGGCGCGATCTTTGGCCGTGTCAAGGGCGGCTTCACTGTCGATCTCGGCGGTGCCGTGGCCTTCCTGCCCGGCTCCCAGGTCGATGTGCGCCCGGTGCGCGACGCAGGCCCGCTCATGGGTCTCAAGCAGCCGTTCCAGATCCTCAAGATGGACCGTCGCCGCGGCAACATCGTCGTCTCGCGCCGCGCGATCCTCGAAGAATCCCGCGCCGAACAGCGCGCCGAAGTCATCGGCAACCTTACCGAAGGTCAGGCAGTCGACGGCGTGGTCAAGAATATCACCGAATACGGTGCCTTCGTCGACCTTGGTGGCGTGGACGGCCTGCTGCACGTGACCGACATGGCATGGCGCCGTGTGAACCACCCCTCCGAGATCCTGTCGATCGGCGAGACGGTCAAGGTTCAGGTCATCAAGATCAACAAGGAAACCCACCGCATCAGCCTCGGCATGAAGCAGCTTCAGGAAGATCCGTGGGATCTGGTCGCCGCCAAATACCCGCTGGAATCGGTGCATATGGGCCGCGTGACGAACATCACGGATTACGGTGCGTTTGTTGAACTGGAGCCGGGCGTCGAAGGTCTGGTCCACGTCTCTGAAATGAGCTGGACCAAGAAGAACGTCCATCCGGGCAAGATCGTTTCCACCTCGCAGGAAGTGGAAGTCATGGTGCTCGAAATCGACAGCGCCAAGCGCCGCGTGTCGCTGGGTCTCAAGCAGACCATGCGCAACCCGTGGGAAGTGTTTGCAGAAACCCATCCCGAGGGCACCGAGGTCGAAGGCGAAGTCAAGAACATCACCGAATTCGGTCTGTTCGTCGGCCTAGAAGGCGACATCGACGGCATGGTTCACCTGTCGGACCTCAGCTGGGACGAACGTGGCGAAGACGCGATCCAGAACTACCGCAAGGGCGACATGGTTCAGGCCGTCGTCACCGAGGTGGATGTCGAGAAAGAGCGGATTTCGCTCTCGATCAAGGCACTGGGCGGTGACAAGTTCGCCGAGGCCGTCGGTGGCACCAAGCGTGGCTCGATCATCACCGTTCAGGTGACCGCGATCGAAGATGGCGGGATCGAAGTGGAATATGAAGGCATGAAGTCCTTCATCCGCCGCTCCGACCTCAGCCGTGACCGTGCCGAACAGCGTCCCGAGCGGTTCTCGGTCGGTGACAAGGTCGATGTGCGCGTGACCAACGTGGACAGCAAGACCCGCCGTCTGGGCCTGTCGATCAAGGCGCGCGAGATTGCCGAAGAGAAAGAGGCCGTGCAGCAATACGGCTCCTCGGACTCCGGTGCCTCGCTGGGCGACATCCTCGGCGCCGCACTCAAGAGCGGCGACGACGACTGATCCGGATCGCCGGTTCTGAATTTGGAAACCCCCGCATCACGGGTGCGGGGGTTTTCTTTTGTGTGACGCCTTGAGTGAAGCGGGGTCGATGCGTCAACGCATCGATTGTTTCCGTCGACGGAAACACGGCCGCGCTCCCCAAAGCGGTCGGCTACCGGACAGGTACAGGGTCAGGCGGCGACCTTGCGTAATCCCAGCAAGTCCCGCGCCTGCTGCCACGTGGCGACGGGGCGGTCATACTTGTCGCACAGCGCAACCGCGCGCTTGACCAGCGCCGCGTTCGACGGGGCCAGCGTGTCGCGATCAAGCCGGATATTGTCCTCGAGTCCGGTACGGGCATGCCCGCCCGACGAGATCGCCCATTCGTTCAGCACGATCTGGTTCGGCCCGATGCCCGCGGCACACCAGGGCGCATCTGGCCCGAACAGCCGCTTGACCGTGTGGATGTAGAAATCGAACACCTCTCGGTCGACCGGCATCGCGTTCTTCACGCCCATGACGAACTGCACGTAAGGCGTATCGACGATCTCGCCCGCCTTGTGCATCGCGGCGGCGCGAAAGATATGCGACAGGTCGAAGGCCTCGACCTCGGGCTTGATGTCATGGGCAATCATCTCGGAGGCGAGCCATTCCACGAGGTCGGGCGGATTTTCGTAGACCCGGGTGGGAAAGTTGTTCGACCCCACCGAGAGCGACGCCATGTCGGGCTTGAGCGGCAGCATCCCGCCGCGCGTCTTGCCTGCGCCGGAGCGCCCGCCGGTGGAAAGCTGCACGATCATGCCGGGGCAGTGTCTCTCGACGCCCTCCTTGAGCAAGGCAAAGCGATCGGGATCGGAGGACGGGGTTTCATCGTCGTTGCGCACATGGGCATGCACGATGCTGGCACCCGCCTCGAAGGCCGCGTGGGTGCTTTCGATCTGCTCGGTCACGGTGGTGGGAACGGCGGGGTTGTCGGCCTTCGTCGGAAGCGATCCGGTGATGGCGACACAGATGATGCAAGGGGTGGTCATAGGGGGTTCGGTGGTCCTGAAGTTCTGATGATGCGCAGTCTGGCAGGAAAGCCAAGGGTGTCAAACGCTTCGGCCCGGCAGCGCCTGTCGGTCGGTGGGATCTCCGGGGCGCGCCCATCCGCTCAAATCCGTCGGGCGGGATCTGGCCCATTGTGTGCCGGGCGACTTGGCCTCACAATGGCGCAAAAGCGATCCAGAGGTGAGCAGACCGATGCAGATCAATCGACGCATCTTCGGGCTGGGGCTTGTGGCCTCGGGCCTGTCCGCCTGTTCGCGTGGGCTTTCGGGCAGCGCGAACACAAGTCCCCCATCCGGCCTGCCCGCCGATCTGCGGCCGGTGTCGAACCCCGCCTATGACGGCTGGGTGGCGTCGTTTCGCGACCGTGCGGCGGCGCAGGGGATTTCGCAATCCACGCTCGCCGCGGCGTTTCGCGGCACCGGCTATCTGCCCGGCGTCGTGACGCGGGATCGCAACCAGACCGAATTCAGGCGCAGCCTCGAGGATTACCTCTCCATCGCCGCGTCCGAGGAACGGGTCAAAAAGGGCCGCGCCGCCTTTGCCAGGCACCGTGGCACACTCGACGCGCTGGAGGACCGCTACGGCGTCGATGCGCGCATCATCACGGCGATCTGGGGGCTGGAAAGCTTTTACGGTGAACGGCGCGGCGAAGTCCCGGTGATCTCGGCGACCTCGACCCTGGCCTTCGACGGGCGGCGCGGGCAGTTTTTTGAACAGCAACTCATCGCGGCGCTGCGCATACTCGAGAACGGCGACATCCCGGCATCGCAAATGACCGGAAGCTGGGCCGGGGCGATGGGGCACACGCAGTTCATTCCGACCTCCTACCTGCAATTCGCAGTCGACCATACCGGCGACGGGCGACGTGACATCTGGTCGGACGATCCCAGCGATGCGCTGGCCTCGGCGGCCGCCTACCTGCAACGCAACGGCTGGACGCGCGGGCAAGGCTGGGGAAGCGAATCGCCGCAAGGATCGCTCCAGCCGCAACCCGGCGGGCCGCGCTTTGCCGTGACCGGCAATTTCCGCGTTATCAAGCGATACAACAATTCCGATGCCTACGCGATCGGGGTGGGCCACCTGTCCGACCGGATCGGCGGCGCAGGGCCGTTGCGCACGCCGTTTCCGCCCGATGCAAACGGGCTGACCAAGGCGGATCGGATCACCCTGCAACAACGCCTCACCGCGCGCGGTTTCGACACGCAGGGGGCCGATGGCGTGATCGGGGCGAACACCGAAACCGCCATCCGCGCCTACCAGGCAAGCCGGGGTCTGCCTCCGACCGGAACCCCGTCGCAGGCTTTGCTGCAAAGCTTGCGGTAGGCCGGTGTTCCGCTTGTTGAAAGGAGTGCGCAATGCCGTGGTGCTGGTCTGGCTCTGCGCGGCTCTGGCGGTCAGCACTTTGGCGCTGGGGATACAGGCCCTGACCCTGTCGGCACAGGTCGCGACGGCGACGGCCAGTGCCTCGGCCGCCGCGCTGCGCCATCGCAAGGAGCTTGCCAAGGCGGTGTCCAAAGCCAGGGCCAAGGCACGGCTGCGGCGTATGCTCGTCGCGGTGCCGGTTCTGGGCACCGGGGCTGCCGTGGCATTCGAGGCACAGGATTTCCACGACTGGCAGACCGACAACCCCGAGGGCAGCTTTGCCGACTATTCCTGTGACGTGGCCGAACTGAGCGCCGAGGTGGTGGACGAGGTGCTCCAGGACCTGCCGGAAGCTGTGCGACCGTCGCGGGATCTATTGCTCGGCCGGCTTCCGGACTGCCAGACTCCGGCCTGAGCCCCGGCGTTTCTTATGTGTTCAATATTTAATCCTTAAGCCGAAATTTGCTGACGTTTTAAGCGAAGCTGTCGGATGGCGCCCGGTTTTTGCCCGATAAAACGCCAGTTTTGATGCATGTCCCGGAAATGCAATGGAAGTCCGTCCCGACGGATTGCTAGCGTTTCGGAACGATGACCCATTTGACCGCCCTTGCCACCTTGCCGCCGCGTTCCCATGGCAAGCTGACCATCGCCGCCAAGACGCGCGGTGACGGCGTGTCGGCGCTTGCCGATCTGCACCAGTCCGGGTCGGCGAAGATCCTGATGACCCCGGCGCGCGACGCGGTCGAGGGAGTGATCCTCAACACGTCCGGAGGTCTGACCGGCGGCGACACCCTGTCCATCGCGGCCAGTGCGCAGGCGGGCGCACGGCTGCGCCTGACCACGCAAGCCGCCGAACGGGTCTACCGCACTGCCGACGAGACCACCGCGCGGGTGCGCAACATGGTGACGGTGGAACCGGGCGGGCGCGTCGATTGGCTGCCGCAGGAAACGATCCTGTTCCAGAACGGCGCGCTGCGGCGGTCTCTGACCATCAGGATGGCGGCGGATGCACGCCTGCTGGTGGTCGAGCCCGTGCTCTTTGGCCGCCTCGCCATGGGCGAGGTGGTGACGCAGGCCCGCTTTGCGGACCGTCTGACGCTGGAACGTGCAGGCGAACTGGTTTTCCGCGATGCCAGCACTCTGAACGGCGACATCACCGCCACGCTCGACAGGCCCGCCCTGGGCGGAGGCGCGCGCGCGATGGCGCTGGTGGTTTTCGCCGCGCCCGAGGCCGAGGCGCATCTTGATCCGCTCCGTGCCATCTTGCCGCCGACCGCTGGCGTGTCGCTGGTGCGGGACGGCGTGCTTGTCCTGCGGGCGCTGGCGCAAGACGGCTTCGAGCTGCGCCGCACGCTTGTGCCCGTTCTTGATCGGCTGAGCGGTGACGCCCTGCCGCGATCCTGGAGACTTTGAGACATGAACCTGACCCCACGTGAGAAAGACAAACTGCTGGTGGCCATGGCCGCCGAGGTGGCCCGCAAGCGGCTGGACCGCGGTGTCAAGCTGAACCATCCCGAGGCGATTGCGTTGATCACCGACGCGGTGGTGGAAGGCGCGCGCGACGGCCGGTCGGTGGCCGACATGATGCAGGCGGGGGCGCAGGTCATCACCCGTGCGCAATGCATGGAGGGTGTGCCCGAGATGATCCACGAGGTGCAGGTCGAAGCGACATTTCCGGACGGCACCAAACTGGTGACTGTGCACAATCCGATCCGGTGAGTTTGCATATTTGGAAAGAGAAGAAGCGAAAGGTGTGAT
The DNA here is from genome assembly GCF_020055635.1 of Marivita sp. GTDB lineage: Bacteria > Pseudomonadota > Alphaproteobacteria > Rhodobacterales > Rhodobacteraceae > Marivita. The sequence goes on from NZ_JAIPUT010000005.1 coordinate 126,989, forward strand.
GATGAAAAACGGTCTTGCTTTGGGTGCGGTTGCACTGACCTGGGCCTCTGCCGCGATGGCGCATCCCGGCGCGCATGTGCACCCCCATGACGGGGCGCATTGGCTGACGCTGGTGTCCGCGCTTGGCGTCATCGCGGTGGCGGGCGGGCTTGTCGCCGCGCGCTTGCGGTCGCGCAAATGATCCCCGGAGAGCTTTTCCCGGCGGAGGGCACGCTGACCCTGAACCCCGATCGCATCGCGATCACGGTGATGGTCGCGAATACCGGCGACCGGCCGGTGCAGGTGGGCAGCCATTATCATTTCGCGGAAACCAACCCCGCGCTGGAGTTCGACCGCGATGCGGCTCGCGGGCACAGGCTCGACATTGCGCCGGGAACCGCCGTGCGGTTCGAGCCGGGCCAGCGCCGCGAGGTGCAGCTGATCCCGATGAGCGGCGCGCGGCGGGTCATCGGGTTCAACCAGCATGTCATGGGAGATCTCTAGATGCCACGGATCGTCACACCAATGGATTACTGGGCCAACGCGATGCAGCTGGGGTTCGTTCTGGCCGAGGCGCAGGGCGTGATCGCCATGCGCTTCATGGGGGCCGCGGGCGTCTGGTCCGTGCCGAAGACGGAAAACAGCCGGATGCTGAACGAGAAGGTCTTCGCCTTCGTCAAGGGCACTTCGGACGCATCGCTTGCCGCGATTTCGGGCAAAAGCCCGGATGTCGTGGCGGCCATGGCGATCAAGCCGATCCGGCAGGCGACGCGCGCCAATCACAGGCGTTTGACAAAACGTGGACTGAAGAGGGTCTGACATGCCAGCAGAGATCAAACGCGCCGATTATGCCGCCATGTTCGGCCCCACGGTGGGCGACAGGCTGCGGCTGGCTGACACGGACCTGATCATCGAGGTGGAACGCGACCTGACCGCCGAGGCTGTGGGGGCGGCGACACGCGGCGGCAGCGGGTCGAACGCGCTGGGTTATGGCGAAGAGGTCAAGTTCGGCGGCGGCAAGGTGATCCGCGACGGGATGGGCCAGAGCCAGGCGACGCGGGCCGAGGGCGCAGTGGACACGGTGATCACCAATGCGCTGATCGTGGACCATACCGGGGTCTACAAGGCCGATGTGGGCCTGCGTGACGGGCGCATCCACAAGATCGGCAAGGCGGGAAACCCCGACACCCAGCCGGGTGTGGACATCATCATCGGGCCGGGCACCGAGGCGATTGCGGGCGAAGGGCGCATCCTGACCGCTGGCGGGTTCGATTCGCACATCCATTTCATCTGCCCGCAACAGATCGAGGACGCGTTGCATTCGGGCCTCACCACCATGCTGGGCGGCGGCACCGGCCCTGCGCATGGCACATTGGCCACAACCTGCACGCCGGGACCGTGGCATATCGGCCGCATGTTGCAGGCAGCGGATGCGTTTCCGATGAACCTTGCCTTTGCGGGCAAGGGCAACGCGTCGCTGCCCGCAGCACTCGAAGAGCAGGTCAAGGCGGGCGCCTGCGCCTTGAAGCTGCACGAGGATTGGGGCACCACCCCGGCTGCCATCGACTGTTGTCTTTCGGTGGCCGACGCGATGGATGTGCAGGTGATGATCCACACCGACACTCTGAACGAGAGCGGTTTTGTCGAACACACGGTCAAGGCCATGAAGGGCCGCACGATCCACGCCTTCCACACCGAAGGGGCAGGTGGCGGGCATGCGCCGGACATCATCAAGATCTGCGGCGAGGAACATGTCCTGCCGTCCTCGACCAACCCGACGCGGCCCTTCACCGTGAACACGCTGGAAGAGCATCTGGACATGCTCATGGTCTGTCACCACCTCGACAAATCCATCCCCGAGGACATCGCCTTTGCCGAAAGCCGCATCCGGCGCGAGACGATTGCGGCCGAGGACATCCTGCACGACATGGGCGCGTTTTCGATCATCGCGTCCGACAGTCAGGCGATGGGCCGCGTGGGCGAGGTGATCATCCGCACCTGGCAGACCGCCGACAAGATGCGCAAGCAGCGCGGGCGGCTGTCCGAGGAAACCGGCGACAACGACAACATGCGCGTCCGCCGCTATATCGCGAAATACACGATCAACCCTGCGATTGCGCATGGCATCAGCCAGCACATCGGCAGCATCGAGGAAGGCAAACGTGCCGATCTGGTGCTTTGGAACCCGGCCTTCTTTGGCGTGAAACCCGAGATGGTGCTTCTGGGTGGCACGATTGTCTGTGCTCAGATGGGAGACCCGAACGCATCCATCCCGACGCCGCAGCCGGTCTATTCGCGGCCGATGTTCGGGGCCTACGGCCGCAGCGTCGAACATTCCGCGGTGGTGTTCGTGTCCGAGGCGGCGCAGGCCGACGGCATCGGCGACACGCTGGGCATCGCCAAGAAAACGCTGGCTGTGCAGAACACCCGCGGGATCGGCAAATCCGACCTCAAGCTGAACACCGCAACCCCCAAGGTCGAGGTGAACCCCGAAACCTATGAAGTGCGCGCCGATGGCGAATTGCTGGTCTGTGAACCGGCAGAGGTTCTGCCGATGGCGCAGCGGTATTTCCTGTTTTGAAGGCACGGGATCACATGTCTTCCATGATGTCGTTATCTTCTGGCTCCGTCCTCCGGGACATATGCCCGGCCGGGCCGGGCTGGTCAAAAGAGCGGCGCGGGGGGCCGTTTCGGGCACGGGTCAGAACGGTTTCGGTCACTGTTTCGGTCCAGTATCGCGGGTCAGACAAGATCGCGTCGGGCAGGGCGGCCCTGTTCAGGCGTCGCGAGGTGGTTCGGCGGATGAACACGTCGAATTCCCGGCCGGTTTCGCGGCGCGGTGAGGCAAGAATGGCCGCGCGAAGATGCTGTTCACGGTCTTTCAACGCCGCGATCTCGGCCCGGACGCTGCCAAGCGCATCTGCCAGTCCCAATTCGAAATACTGTCCATCCATGATGCATGATCATCACGAAAGGCTGAATGAAACATGAACGCGGCTCAGGTTCTGGTTCGACATTATCACGGTGACACCGCAGGCCGGTTGACCCTGTCCTACGAGGCGCGGTTCCTGCGGCGGCGCGTGCTGACGACGGATGACGGAGAAGACATTCTGGTGGACCTCGAACAGACCAGTTCGCTGGATCACGGCGACGCGCTTGTCCTGGAGGATGGCCGCCATATCGCCATCGCTGCCGCGCCCGAGCCGCTTCTGGAAATCACCGGCGACAACCTGGTTCGCCTTGCCTGGCATATCGGCAACCGCCACACGCCCTGTCAGGTCGAAGCCACGCGCCTGCTGATCCAGCCTGATCACGTGATCCGCGACATGCTGGGCAAGCTGGGGGCGACGGTGATCGAACGTGTCGAACCCTTCACCCCGGAAGGAGGCGCCTACGGTCATGGACGGACCCATTCGCACGCCCACTGAGCCGATCCTGACATTGGCGCAATGGCTGTCGCCGGGCTTTCCCATCGGGGCCTTCGCCTATTCCAGCGGGCTGGAGCAGGCGATTGCCGACGGGGTGGTTACGCCTGCAACGGTGCAGGACTGGCTCGCGGACATGCTGCGCGACGGCAACGGGGTCAGCGATGCGATCCTGATCCGAGCGGCAGCCACTGCTGCCGATCCGCAAGCGGTGGACCGGATCGCGCGCGCCTTTTGCCCGAGCCGGGAACGCCTGCTCGAGATCGACGCGCAGGGGGCTGCATTTTGCGCCCAGCTGCGCGCCAATTGGGGCATCGATGCCACGAACCTCACCTACCCGGTCACGCTGGGCGTGGGCATCCGGCATCTGGGGCTTCCCCTGACAATGGCAGTGCAGATGTACCTGCACGCCTGGGTCAGCGCCGTGGTTGCCGCCTGCCAACGCCTGATGGCGCTGGGTCAGACCGAGGCGCAGCGCATCGTCGCCGCCCTTGCGCCGCTCTGCTCCGAGATCGCAACAGAGACCGAGACAAAGACGCTTGACGATCAGACCAGCCAGAGCTTTGCTGCCGACATCGCGGCAATGCGTCACGAAACCCTCAGCCCAAGGATATTCCGCACATGAGCACCCGCAACGGACCCCTTCGTGTCGGCATCGGCGGGCCTGTGGGAGCGGGGAAAACCTCGCTCACCGCAGCGCTGGCCAAGCGGCTCAAAGACAGCCATTCCGTCGGGGTGATCACCAATGACATCTACACGCAGGAAGACGCAGAAGCCTTGATGCGCATGCAGATCCTGCCGCAGGACCGGGTGATCGGGGTGGAAACCGGCGGTTGCCCGCATACCGCGATCCGCGAGGATGCGTCGATCAACCTTGCCGCGGTGGCCGAGATGGTCCGCCGTCACCCCGATGTCGAAGTGGTGCTGATCGAATCCGGTGGCGACAACCTGTCGGCCACCTTCAGCCCCGAACTGGCGGATGTGACGCTTTACGTGATCGACGTGGCAGCAGGCGAAGAGATCCCCCGCAAGGGCGGCCCGGCGCTGACCCGGTCGGACATCCTGGTGATCAACAAGACCGACCTTGCCCCGCATGTCGGCGCATCGCTCGACGTGATGGACCGCGACGCCACCAGGATGCGCGATGGCCGCCCCTTCGTCTTCGCCGCCGTGCGTCATGACAGGGGCGTGGACGAGGTTCTGGGCCATCTCAGACGCATCTCGGGGCTGTGAGGACTCACTCCTCACTCTTTGTTAATTTGCAGAGCCTGCATTTTTGGCGTATATTGTGTCCATAGCAGCACCAAGGCCTATAAATTGCGATCCATGACATGGTTGACGTCGGACAACAAATTGCGGCCCTGCCGATGCGGTGGAAAAAGGATGGCACCTTCCAGGTCCTGATGGTGACGTCTCGCGATACCGGGCGGTGGATCATGCCCAAAGGCTGGACGATGGACGGCAAGAAGCCCTGGGCCGCGGCCGAGATCGAAGCCTTGGAAGAGGCGGGTGCCGTGGGATATATCGGGCGCGAGGTGATCGGCACCTACAGCTACAAGAAAAAGCTGGAGGACGGCTCGTCTCTGAAATGCCACGTCGATGTCTACCCGATGGTGGTCGAGCACCTCAAGCGCAACTGGAAAGAACGGGGCGAACGCAAACGCCGCTGGTTCACCGCAAAGAGCGCTGCGAAACGGGTGAATGAACCGAAACTCGCCAAGCTGCTCAAGAGCCTGTCGAAAAAGCCGGGCAAGCAGCCGGCGATCCGGGAATTCCTCAAGGCGTCGTGACGGACGGGTTCAATCCACAGGCAATCCGCTTGGCACATTCTCGGGCCGCCCCAGCGGCCGGTCCAGCGCTGTCGCCCCGGTCAGGCTGTTCAGGAAGGTGACGATGTCATCGACCTCTGCCTCGCTCAGATGCACCGGGCGCACATCCAGCGTTGCGGCATGGCGCGCCATCTCAAGGCTGTCCGACTGGATCACGAAGTCGATCTCGTGCAACCACGGCACTTCGGGCAGTGCGGCGCGCTCCGGTGTCCATTCCGCGCGCATCGCCACCGGATCGGCCATGTGGCGCACCATGTCGCGAAGCTGCGCATAAGCACCGTTATGCCCGTAGGGCGCGGTCAGCGCGACGTTGCGCAAGGGCGGGGTGCGAAAGCGATACGCGTCCTCAAGATCATCCGTGGCGCCCATCCGCCCGACATCGCGCGGGATCGGATCCCAGCGCCGCGTGCGCCCCGGCCCGAACGGCGGCAGGGCCATCGCGTGAAAGTCCTGATCGCTCAGCAACGGGCCGTTGTGGCATTGCGCACAGCGCGCCTTGCCAAAGAACAGCTGCCGCCCGCGTTCGGCATCGTCCGGCAACGGGGTGCCATCGGTCAGGAAGGCATCATAGGGACTGTCGTAATTTGCCCATTCGGTGCCGATGAAGGCCGCCAGCGCATTGGCGATCTCGACAATCGTGACATCTTCGGGCCGGTCGATATGGTCGAACGCCTGCACGAACATCGCGCCGTAGTCCGGGATCGTGCGCACCCGCTTGGCCAGGATCGGCCAGCCCAGATCCACCCGGTCCAGCACCGCGCCGACGACCTCGTTCTCGCCGACATTGCCCGCCATCTCGAATTGCGAGGTCATCGGGAACAGCGCCTGCGCCGCCAGGATGGTCTCCAGTCCTTGCGGCAACCATTCCTCGGCCGGGCTGTCGAAACCGTTGCCGTAAATGTCCGATATCTCCAGCCGCCCGTCATGAAACAGCACCCGCACATCCCTGTGCCCGAGGTTCCACAGCGCCGGCGCGTTGCGCGGAATGCGCTTGGCGATCCGGTCCGGCCCCGCGCCGGGATCCCGGTTCGGCCCCACATCCGTGCCGCCCTCACCGATCCCCAGCGAGACTCCATCGCTTCCGCCAAGATCGTGATGATGGCAGGTTCCGCACGAGATATTCCTGTTTCCGCTCAGGATCTTGTCGTAAAAGAGCAGTTGACCCAACCGCGCCTGATCGGCATCGAAGGCGATGAAATCCTCGGCTGTGATCGGCTGCGCCAGTGCCGCCGGGGCGGTGACCAGAGCTATGAGCAGACCCAGATGACCGTTCTTCGCAATCTTGCCCTGTGTCTCGTGCTGGCCACGCCCGCGCTGGCCGATATCGAAGACGCGCGCGACCTGATGGAAGACGGTCGCTTTGACGAGGCGTATGACGCGCTCTGGCCCGCCGCCCGGTCGGGCAATGCCGAGGCCGAGGAACTGATCGGCGTCATGTATGCGCTGGGGCTGGGGGTCGATCAGGACTATGTCCGTGCCTTCGACTGGTACTTGCGGTCCGCCATGAAGGGCCACCCCGGCGCGCAATCGGGCGTCGGCTGGTACTACGAGACCGGCCTCGGCCTGCCCGCCCCGGACCTCGTGCGCGCGTTCCTGTGGTATCAACTCAGCACCATTGGCGGCGACCCCGACGCGGCCATCTCGGTCGAGGAGGTGGTCAGGAAGATGACGCCGGATCAGATCGAACATGCGCAACGGCTCGTGGATGACTACCGGGTCTGGCTCTACCCGTTTCGGTGAGTGTTGCGGATCGGGTTAGCAGGGGCAAGTGGCGGGAGTGTGGCGGCGCGAAAAGTCGGCCTCTCAGGCCATGATCGGCCCCGCCAGGCATCGGGCAATGGCGGCATCGACATTGTGGAACCCCTGCTCGACAGAGTGATCGTCCAAAGCGGTCAGACGAATCTGAAACGTCTTCTCGGTGCCATTCCTGCATGTGACCGTAACCGTTCCGTTCTGCAACGGACCTTTGAATGTCACCGTCGCATCGACATCCGGCGGGTTGGTCAGGTTGTCCGCGATGCGCCGCGCAGCGGCCTGTCCGGTCGGATCAAGCAATCCGCGCCGACCCAGATCAACCTCGGCCTGCCGAAATCCCGTGGCCTTGGGGCTTCGGTCATAAAGCGTCGCCATCGGAAAGCGTTTCATGGCGTGGGTCGGCCAGATCTGGAAAAGCTGACCGTCTCCGGTGATCGCTATGGCAGGCTTCGACATGGCGGTGATCCTTTTCAATTCATTGCTTCAATGCACCGACCATGCACCAGAATCGGTTTTTTGCGAAATATTTGCCTCCGGAACCGTAGGGTGCGTGATCTCACGCACCTTTCCATCACGAAAGACCGCGGTGCGTGATCTCACGCACCCTACGGCTACACCCATCGCTCGCCCCATTTCCCACCTGTTAATCACCCTTGCCGCATACCCCACGCCACAAAGCGCTTTGAGCGGGAAGGGTCACTCCCATGCCGCGACACGACACTGACACTTCTCTCATATGCCGGAAGGCTGACCTTGAGAGACCGGTCTTTACAGGCTCCGGCACCCCCGGAGCACAGGTCGCCCGTTCAATCGGGGATTTGAGAGAACCGTCAGGCCCAACGGGGCGGCGCCGCTTCTTCTCTGACAATCACGGGCCGGGCCATGCTCCGGCACCTGCCCACGAAAAAGGCCCCGGAGTTTCCTCCGAGGCCCCGTCATGCATGCCGAAACGGATCAGTTCAGGTCGGCTTCGTATTCCGCGGCCAGATCGGCCTCGGCCTCTTCCACCGCCGTGGTCAGCGCTTCAAAGATTTGCGGGCCCCCTTCGACATTCTCCTGGAACCAGTCGAACACCGGCGACGCGGCTTCGCGGAAGGCCTCTTTTTCTTCCGGTGTCGGCACATACAGGTCACCACCGCCGGCGACGAACTCCTCGTAGGCCTGGATCGACTTGCGCTTGGGTGACGCGAATGTCGCCTGCTGAAGCGCGGCAAAGCCGTCAACAACGACGCGGCGCAGGTCTTCGGGCATGGACAGGAACTTTTCGTTGTTCATCACCCAGATCGCACCCATGTAGGCGTGGCCGTCCAGCGTCAGGTATTGCAGGCCCGCATCCGGAAACTTCATGCCCATGATATCGGTGATGCCGTTCTTCGATCCATCCACCACACCTGTCTGGAGCGAGGTGAACAATTCCGGCCAGCTGATCGGCGTCGGGGAGGCGCCCAGCACCTTGACCAGTTCCTGCGGCAGGTCGGCGACCACGGTGCGGATTTTCAGCCCTTCGAGGTCGGAGGGCTGTGCCACCCGGCGCTGCGTGTTGGCGAAGTTGCGCCAGCCGCCGGTGTTGCCGATGGTCATGATGCGGATCGTGTCGCCGCTGTCCTCGAGCGCCATGTCGCGCATCGTACGGGTGAAATCGCCCGACAGCACGTGTTCCGCGACGCGGTCATCCGACATGAGATACGGCAGATCCAGAACCTGGACGTAGGGGAAGATGCCGGCCGCGCCGCCCGAGGTGGTCACGAACACGTCGATCGACCCGTCCGCGACACCCTGAAGGCACTCCGCGCCGCCCGAGCACAGCTGCGTGCCGATGAAAAGCTCGACCCCGATGCGCCCGTTCGAGGCGTTCTCGACATGGTTCTTGAAGACGACGAGACCATCGTAATCCTCGTCATTCTCGTTCGAATTGGCGGTCGCGCGGATGGTGAAATCCTGCGCCGCTGCGGTGATCGCGCTCCCGGCGAGCAATGCGGCTGTCAGCGCCGCTGTGGTAAGACCTTTGAGCATTGGTATTCTCCCTGTTGCTTCCTTGGGTCGGTTACACGGGTCCTGTGACCCGCAGATGTCAGTCCGCAAACCCCGTGAGGCGCGGAACGGTCATGGATATTTCGGGGATGAAGGTGATCAGGAAGATCACGATGATTTCAATGGCCAGGAACGGCAGGATCGCCTTCGAGATGGTCTCGACCCGTTCGCCCGACACGGAAGAGGCAACGAACAGCACCAGCCCCATCGGCGGTGTGGCCAGCCCCACGGTCAGGTTCACCGACATGATGATGGCGAAATGGATCGGATCGACACCGAGATCGACAAAGATCGGACCGAGGATCGGACCAAGGATGATGATCGCGGGACCGGCATCGAGGAACATGCCGACGACGAACAGAAGAAGGTTGATCAGGAACAGCAGGATCAATGGGTTCTCGCTCAGTCCCAGCACGAACTCGGCGAGGATTTCCGGCGTGTGCGACAGCGACACCACTGTCTTGAACGCCATCGCCGCGCCCACCAGCAACAGCACCGTGGCCGATGTCATGGCGGCGCGCATGAACACGTCGGGCAGATCGCCCAGCCTCAGGGTGCGCAGGATGAACATGCCGACGATGATCGCATATCCTACGGCAACGGCGGCGGCTTCGGTGGGGGTAAAGACACCGCCAAGGATGCCGCCGAGGATGATCACCGGCGTCATCAGCGGGAAGAAGGCCTTGAGCGACGCCTGGCCGCGTTCCCCCCAGCTTGCCTTGCTGCGCGACGCGGGGAAGTCATAGCGGTCGGCCTGGAACTTGACCATGATCATCAGGCCCAGACCGACCAGGATGCCGGGCACGATGCCCGCCAGAAACAGCGCGGCGACCGACTCGCCCATCACGTAGGCGTAGATGATCATGATGCCCGAGGGCGGGATGATCGGGCCGATGACCGAACTGGCGGCGGTGATCGCGGCGGCGAATTTGCGGGTGTAGCCCTCTTTCTCCATCGCGGGGATCAGCATGGACCCCAGCGCCGATGTGTCGGCCACGGCAGATCCCGACAGCCCGGCGAACAGCATCGAGGACAGCACGTTCACATGCGCCAGACCGCCGCGGAAATGGCCCATCATCGCCTGGCTGAATTCCACCAGCCGCATGGTGATGCCGCCCCGATTCATCAACTCTCCCGCCAGCATGAAGAACGGGATCGCCATCAGCGGGAAGGACGCCATGCCATTATAGACATTGCGATAAAGCAGGATCAGGTCACGGTCCTGACCATTGAGCCAGAGCAGGATGCCGGGGGCTGCCAGCATGCCGAAGAAGACCGGCAATCCGATCATCAGGAACAGCAGGAAAAGGGGAAGAAACCAGACCAGCATGGGATTACTCCACCGTCAATTCGGCATCGAGGTTGGAGCGCAGGCGGTCTTCCCCTCCGGCCAGCGTGATGAGATTGCGTAGAACCAGTTCGATATTCACGATGAACAAGAGGCACAGCCCGGTGACAAGTGATGCGATCTGCCAGGAATTGGGCATCTTCACCCAGCCATCCGGCGACGGATACTTGAGCGAGGCGCTCTTGAACTTGCCGGCAAGGCTGGTCATTTCGCCCAGACCCATCTGCGCGCCGATGAAAAGCACCAGCCCCGAGATCAGCAGCAGCACCAGCGCCAGCACGGCCGCGCCGCGTTTGGGCAGGGCAGAGGACAGGATCTCGAGCGCCACGAACCCGCCGCGCCGATAGGCCGAGGGCGCAATGGCGGCGGTCATCCAGAGCATGAGAAAAATCGCCAGCTCTTCTGGCCAGGGCAGGGCATTGCCCAGCACGTAGCGACAGAAGACCTGCAGAAGGATGGCGCAGACCATCAGGCCGATGGCAACGACGGCGATCCCGCGACCGATGCGCAGAACAATGTCGTTGAACACCTGGAATGGGGTCAGAAGCCCCAGCAAAATGGCCATCCCTGGCCTCCTCCCTTGTCCCCCACCGGCCTCCTCGCCGATGGCCCCGATTGTTGATCTTGTCGGGGCGGTCTATGTCGGCTCAGTAAACCCTCCGTAACGTCCGCTGTAAAACAAAAGCGGCGCGCCTTCGCGTGTGGTCACCCTGCTGACCTGCGCGATCACGATGGAATGGTCGCCGCCGTCATGTTCTGCCACCTTGGAGCATTCGAACCGGCTCAGGCAGTTGCTCAGAAGGGGCACGCCCCGTGCGCTCTTTTTCCAGTCGAACTGGTCGAAGGCGTTGCCTTCGCGCGCAAACGCCTGGCACAGGTCCGCCTGATCCGCTCCGACGACATGGATCGCAAAATGGTCCGCCGCCATGAAGAACGGATAGCGGGTCGATGATTTGGCCGGGCACCACAGCACCAGCGGCGGATCGAGCGACACGGAGGCAAAGCTGTTCGCGGTGATGCCCAGCGGTCCGTCACCAGCGTCGCAGGTCACAACCGTGACACCGGTGCCAAAACGGCCAAGGGCCGCGCGAAAGTCGCGGGCGTTGTCCTGCGCGGGGTCAAAGCTGTGTGTCAAGGCGTTCATCGCTGTTCTCAGGCCACTTCATGGCCAAGGGCGTGGGTGTAGAGGTCAAACCATGTCTCCCGGTCGATCTGTATCTTGGCAGCATCGCCGATGCGGGCGACACGGTCCAGATTGTTGGTGCCGAGGACAGGTAGAATGCGGGCCGGATGCGCCAAGAGCCAGGCCACCGCAACGGCGGCTTCATCGACGCCGTGGTCGTCGCCGACGGTCTTGAGCGCGGTGCGCAGGGCCGCGTTCTTCACGTCAAAAAGCGCACCACCGCCAAGCGGCGACCATGCCATCAACGGCTGGCCATTCTTCTGGTGGAAGGCGATGTCGCCATTGGTGAAGGGCGCGTGATGCAGCAGGCTGATCTCGATCTGGTTGGTGACCAATTGTGTCTTCATCGACGCCTGCAACAACTCCCAATCCCAGGGGCGGAAATTCGACACGCCGACGGCGCGCACCTTGCCTGCCTCGACAAGCTCGTCAAGCGCCGCGCCGGTCTCGCAGGCATCCATCAACGGGTCGGGACGGTGGATCAGCAAGAGGTCGATATGGTCGATCTTCATCAGCCGCAGCGAATGCTCGACCGAGGCCATGATATGTTTGCGGCTGGTGTCGTAATGCTTGACCTTCGCGTCCGAATAGCGGCCCACCGGAGCCACGATATCGCATTTGCTGACGATCTCGATCCGGTTGCGCAGTTCCGGTGTGAGCGCGGTTCCCAGGATCTCTTCGGCCTCGTAACCGCCATAGATATCCGCCTGATCCATGGTCGTGATGCCCTGGTCGAGGCATGCGCTGATCTTGTTGCGGATATGGTCCACACTGGTGTCGGCATCGTCGCCCAGGCGCCACATGCCATAGACAAGGCGGCTCATTTCGAGGGCTTCGTTCAGCTTGACACGATCCATTAGCGACGGACTCCATTTCCAAGTGGGGTTGCGGGGGTGCCGTTCGGCAGGCGCCCATACGCTTCGTTCAGTTGTACGGTTTTCAACTGCGGCAAAACGCGGCTGCCGAAATGACGGCATTCGTCAATGTGGGGATAACCTGACAGGATGAATGCGCGGATGCCCATCTTCTGGTACTGTTCCAACTCGCTGAGCACCTGATCGGTGGACCCGACCAGCGCCGCACCGCAGCCCGACCGGGCACGGCCCACACCTGTCCACAGATGCGGTTCCACGAACCCCTCCATGTCGGCCAGTTCGCGGTTTTTCGACTGGTGCGACACGCCCAGCGACGTCGCATCCAGCGCGCGGTCGCGGATCGTCTTGCCCTGGTCGTCGTCCAGCTGGCTGACGATGTGCTGCGCGTATTCGCGGGCTTCGGCCTCGGTGTCGCGGACGATGACATGCACGCGCAGCCCGTAATCCAGCGTGCGGTCATAGCGTTCGGCAACGGCGTTCACGTCCTTCATCCGCTGGGCAAGCTGATCCTTGGGTTCGGGCCACATCAGGTAGACATCGCAATGTTGACCGCAAAGTTCCAGCGCGGCGGGGGAATAGCCGCCGAAATACAGCAGCGGACCGCCGGTCTGGTACGGCTTGGCGGGATCGGTGGTCAGGCCCTCGAAATCGTAGACGTCACCCTTGTAGGTGATCTCGTCCTGCGTCCAGGCCTGTTTGAGGATTTCGACGACCTCTCGGCTGCGCTGGTAACGCAGGGCGCTGTCCTCTTTCTCGCCCGGAAAGTCCGACGAGATGATGTTCACCGTCAGCCGCCCCTCGAGCATGTGATCGAGCGTCGAGATGGTCCGCGCCAGCATGATCGGTTGCATCTCACCACAGCGCACGGCGGCCAGCATGTTGATCTTGTCGGTGATCGGCGCACAGCCGGCGACAAAGGACAGCGTGTCCTGACCCACCTGGTAGGACGAGGGGCAGAGGATGTTGCGGAAACCTTGCGCTTCGGCCTCTTTCACGATGGAAGAGCAATGCGCAAAGCTGGAGCGCAGCTTTCCGTCCGGCACGCCAAGGAATTCGTAATCGTCCGAGCACAGCGCCGCGAACCACGAGACCTCGACCGCGTCGAGGTCGGGAGAGGTGATCGGCACGATGGTCATAAGGTGTCTCCGGAAGGCATCATTTCCTCTTGCGTAGCACCGTCAAAAATGTAGATCAATAGTGTATCAATTCTTGGTGCGAGAAATGTCCGATACCCACGCCCTGCCGAAATATGTCCAGATCAGCGAATTGCTGATCCGGGATATCCAGGCTGGGCGGCTGGTGGATGGCGAACGCCTGCCACCCGAGCGGGACATGGCGGCCAACCTCGGAATCTCTGTCGGAACGCTGCGCAAGTCGCTGGAGGAACTGACCGCGCTGGGCCTGCTGGATCGGGTACAGGGGTCGGGCAACTACATCTGCGCGCAAGAGGACACGCAATCGGTCTACGCGTTTTTCCGGGTCGAATTGATCGAAGGAGGGGGCTTGCCCACGGCAGAGCTCTTGTCGGTGGACCGGCTTGCCAAGCCTGACGGCTTTCCGCCCTTCGGTGCCTCAGACCAGGGGCACCGGATCCGGCGGTTGCGGCGTCTCAACGACGTGCCGGCGGTGCTCGAGGAGATCTGGCTGGACGGGTCCTACACCGATGTGATCGACGTCGAGGCGCTGCGCGAGTCGCTCTACCTTTACTACCGGGAGTCGCTGGGGCTCTGGATCACCAAGGCAGTGGACCGGCTTGACCTGGCCGCGGTGCCGGAGTGGGCACCGCCGACCTTTGGCCTGTCTGCCGGTCAGCCCTGCATGCGGGCGACGCGGGTCAGCCACGGCCCCGAAGGCGAGGCCGCCGAAGCCTCGTGGAACTGGATCAACACGGACGTCGCGCGCTACGTCGCGCGCATCACATGAGCCGCGCCACGCCGCGCGCATCACACAAGGTGCGCCCAGTCGCGCACACCACCTGAAGGGCAATCATGAAGACTATCAACTACGGAATCATCGGATGCGGCATGATGGGCCAGGAGCATCTGCGCAACATCGCCTTGCTTGACGGCGCGCGCGTTGCGGCGATCTTCGAACCGGACGAGATCATGGCGGCGGCGGCGAAGGCGATCGTGCCGGATGCCATGCTCCATGCGTCGATCGAGGATCTGTTGGCCCGCGATGATCTGGATTGTCTTCTGGTTGCCAGCCCGAACCATTGCCATGTCGATGCTCTCGAGCAGATCGCGGAACTGAACCCGCTGCCCCTGCTGATGGAAAAGCCGCTTTATACCGACCCGGCCGATCTCGCGCGGGTCGAGGCGATCGCCGCAGTCTACCCGGCGCCGATCTGGGTGGCGATGGAGTATCGCTACATGCCGCCGATCCAGATCTTCGCCCAAGAGGTGCAGCGCGCCACCGGCGGGGTGAAGATGCTGACGATCCGCGAGCACCGGTTTCCCTTCCTGCACAAGGTGGGCGAATGGAACCGGTTCAACCGCAACACCGGTGGCACGCTTGTGGAAAAGTGCTGCCATTTCTTCGACCTGATGCGGCTGATCCTTGGCTCGGACCCGGTGCGGATCACCGCCAGCGCCGGGCAGGAGGTCAACCACCTGGAGGAAACCCATGATGGCCAGGTGCCCGACATCTGGGACAGCGCCTATGTGATCGTCGATTTCGCCAATGGCGCGCGGGCGATGCTGGAATTGTGCATGTATGCCGAAGGCTCGCGCTATCAGGAAGAGATCACCGCCGTGGGGCCGAACGGCAAGATCGAGGCGCTGGTGCCGGGGCCGGGCCGGTTCTGGCCGACCCATCTGGGCGCCTCGCCGGTGCCGCAGGTGATCGTCAGCCCGCGCAATCCCAAGGGGCCGCAGGCTGTGGATATCCCTGTGGACCCCAGGATTCTCGAGGCCGGGGACCACAACGGCTCGACCTTCTACCAGCACGCGCGGTTCCTTGACCTGGTGCGCAATGGCGGGGTTCCGGAGGTGTCGATCTTGGACGGCGCCTGGGCTGTGCGGATGGGGCTCGCGGCCCAGAATGCCGCCTCTACGCACGCCGTGATTGCCCGGTTTTAGCCGCATTTTGACCGTAATTTTCTCGCAACACTTTGCTTGCAAGGGGAAAAAAACGAAATTTCGCCACAATCAATGCTTTGACCAATGGTTTTTCTGTTCTATCGAAAGATAGAAAAAAATAAGCCGAACCCGAAGACGGGCGGCCCTGAGGTAGAGCGGTGTAGTTATGAATGCGATTAATTTCGTTGTCCGTACAGGTACGGGTGCAATCGAACGTGGTGTGGTTGGTGCAAAGGATCAGGGGTATCTGATCGACGCCGCAAATGGCCGCGAAATTTCTCTCAACCTTCACAGATCGGACCTGCGCGGCTATGACCGCGCCGGGAATGACCTGCAGATCACGCTCGCTGATGGGCGGGTGATCGTGCTTGAAGATTACTTTGGCGCAGACGCGTCGAGCCGCTTGTTCCTCAGCACCGAAGGCGTGCTGAGCGAGGTGGCCTTTGCCGAAGGCGACGGCGGCGCGCTGTTTGCGCAATACGGCGATGTCGCGGCCTGGGGCAAATGGAGCCCGGACGACGCGCTCATCTTCTTTGACCGCGCCGAAGTGGTGGCGGGAGATTTCGTCGCCGCCGAGAACGAGGGCGGGGTGTCGATGCTGGCGGCCGGTCTTCTGGCCGGCGGCGGCATGTTGCCCTGGCTGGCAGGTGGAGCGGCGGTCGCGACCGGAGCCGCGGTAATCGGCGGAAATGGCGATGGCGGTGGCGGCCTTGTCGGCAATGACGGCGACGGCGGCGGACCGAAACCTCCGACGGTCAACGATGGCGAATACGTGATCGGTGGCGACGGGCTGACCGACGAGGACCGGACCGTCCTGGTCAGCGGCACGGCCAACGAAGGCGACACCGTCGTTGTCGTGATCGGCGACAAGACCGGGACCACCACAACCGGGTCGGACGGCACCTGGGACGTGATCTTCACCGGCCCGGATTTCCCGGCGGATGGCGAGTATACCGCGGATGTGACGGTGACCGGCGAAGACGGTGACACCGATCTGGTCGGTCCGGACATCCTCATCGACACCACGCCGCCGCCTCTGGCGATCACAAGCGGCACGACGGCGACCGGCGAGATCATCACCGACATCGAATTCGACGGTGGCGCGACGGTGACCGGCACCACCGAGATCGGTGCGACCGTGGTCCTGATCGCGGGCGGCGTGAGCCATGTCGCCGATGTCGACGCGCAGGGCAACTGGAGCGTCACGCTGACCAGTTCGACCTTCGAGCGCGGCGAATACATCGCCGACATCCAGGTCATCGCGACCGACAGCTTCAACAACTCGACCACGGTCAATGACGGCATCGAGATCGACACTGTCTCGGGTGTGACGATCAACACCGCAACCATCGAAACCGACGGCATCATCAATGCCGATGAACGCGGCGACGGGGTGCAGATCACCGGCACGACCGATATCGGGTCGTCCGTCGTGGTGGAAATGAACGGCTACAGCCGCAGCGCCTCTGTCGATGCGCAGGGCAACTGGTCGGTGACGTTCATCGCGACCGAGATCCCCGTGGGCGAGCAGGACTTGACGATCAATGCCGCCGCGACCGATGGCAACGGCAATGTCAGCGAGGCGTCCGGCGAGGTTCGGCTCGATACCTGGGTGCGCAATTTCGACATCACCAGCCAGGCAGGCGGCGCCGATGGCATCGTCAATGCCGAAGAGGCCGCACTGGGCATGACCGTGACCGGCACCACCGAACCGGGGGCTTCGGTGTCGGTGACGCTGGGGGGCTTTTCCCGCGAGGCCAGCGTGGATGCCGCGGGCAACTGGACCGCGACCTTCCTTGCCGGCGAACTGCCGGCCGGCGAACAGACCGCGACGCTCACCGCCAGTTCCACCGACATCGCGGGCAACACCGCCGTCGAGACCCGCAGCGTGATCTTCGACACAGATGCGGGCCTGCTGACGATCAGCCCCGAAGCGGTCGAGACCGACGATATCGTGAACGAGGTCGAAGCCTCGGACGGGGTGATGATCACCGGCACGTCGACGCCGTTCCAGATGGTCGACGTGATGCTGGACGGTGTCTCGAAGACCGTGCAGACCGACAGCTTCGGCACCTGGCGCGCGACTTACGCCGCCGGCGAGATCCGCCCCGGCGAATACGAGGCGCAGATCACGGCCCATACCGTCGATGCGGCGGGCAATGAACTGACGCGCTCCGACACCGTCATGGTCGACACCTTCGTGCGCAATTTCGCCGTGAGCCCGAACCCCGTGACAGCCGACAATATCGTGAACGACGCCGAACAGGCACAGGGCGTCACGCTGAGCGGGACAACCGAACCGGGTGCGACGGTCACTGTTGTGGTGGCAGGCGTGAGCCGGGCGGCGAACGTGGATGCAAACGGCAACTGGACGGCCAGCTTCTCGGCCTTCGATCTGCCGGATGGCACCTACACGACAACGGCCCAGATCAGCACCGAGGATCGCGCCGGCAACACTGCGACCACCTCCAAGACGTTCCAGGTCGATACCGAGGTCGTGCCGCTCACCTCGTCCAACCAGCCGGGGGGCAGCGATGGCGTGGTCAGCGAAGCAGAATCGGCGCAGGGCTTTACCCTGACCGGCCAGGTCGAACAGGGCTCGAGCGTCGTGGTGACGATCGCGGGCCGGCAGATGCAGGCGCAGGTCAGCGCAAGTGGCGCATGGTCGGTGGCGGTGCCCGCCAGCGTGATCCCCACGGTTGATGGTGAAAACGTCTCAATCCAGATCGCGGCGACGGACCGGGCGGGCAACACCAAATCGATCTCGGAGACCATGGTGGTGGACAACGTGGCCCCGGATGCACCGGACATGACCGCGATCACCTGGGACCAGAGCCAGGCGGCGCGCGGCATCATCCTCGAGACCACGGACAACGACGTGGTGATCGAACGGGTCGGCAACGCAGGGTCGCAGAACGTCGGGTTCAACGCTCAGGACAACAGCGCTCTGGGGGAAACCACCTTCACGTTCAACAACGTTGTGCCGGATGGATCGCACCTTGTGGTGACGGCCACCGATGGCGCGGGCAACAGTTCGGGCACCTACGTGGTGCTGGACGATCCCAATACCAGCCAGAGCAACGTGAACCTTGCAGGCAATATCGGCGGTCGGGAAATCGACACGATCGACCTCGAGTTCACCGAGGAAGCGACGCTGACCATCACCGAGGCGCAGATCGTCGCGATCACCGGCGAGGACAACACGGTCAAGGTGCTGGGCAACTCGGACGAAACCGTCCGGATCGCCGGTGCCACGCGCACGGGATCCCGGTCCGAGGACGGGACAAATTTCAACGTCTACGAGCTTGGCGACGCAACCGTGCTGATCGACGACGACATCAACACCGTCTCAACCATCTGAAGAGGATCGTATCGTTCGGGCCGTCGCGGTGACGGCCCGAGCCCCGACACAAAAAGAAGCCAAAGGCGGGGGCTCGCAAGACATGAGACAGACGACAGGAGCCATGGCAGGGGCTCTGCTGGCGGTAACGGCGCTTTCCGGATGTATGCAGGACATGGGCGCCGGGACCGTGTCGCGGTTCCTGTCCGCCCAACTGGACGCAAATACGGACATCGCAGGCGAGACACAGACAGCCGCACCCATGGAGGTCACGACGCAAGAGGCGTCACCGATCATTGCAGAACTGGCATCGCGACAAAGCGTTCTGACGCCCGGCAGCGCCTATGCCCAAGTGGCCGAAGGTGTGCTGGCCGCCGATGCGCGCGTCGCCGAAGCCGAGTTGCAGGTGGCGCAACTGCGCGCCGAGGCCGCGTCCAAGAACTGGTGGCCAACGATTTCTCCGCGCATCACGCTGACATCGCTGGGCGATCTGGTGGCCGACCTGGTGATCAACCAGGTGCTGTTCGACAATGGCCGCAAGAAGGCCGAACGCGATCTGGCCAGGGCGGATGTCGAACTGGCCGCCGTGGCGCTGTCGGAAAGCAGCAATGACCGGGTTCATGACGGGCTGGTGCTGTACCTACAGGCCGAAGAAGGCCGCGCGGCGGCGGATCTCTATGGTCAGGCGCTGAAGGATATGGGCCGGTTCGAATGGGCGATGAACGAGCGCGTCAAAGGCGGTGTATCGGATTTCTCGGACCTCAATGTGCTGAAACAGAAACTGGCCGATCTGCGGGCCCGTGATGCCGCGGCGCGTGAAAAGACCACCCGCGCCGTGGCGGAACTCAACGCAATGTCGGCGGTGTCGCTGGCGGACCAGCGCGGTTTGCACGGGATGGGGGCCACGCCTGCAACCCAGTCGCTTGACGTGCTGCGCGCCAGGGTCGACCGTGATCGGCAATTGGCGCAGGCCAAGATCGCCCGCGCGGCGCATCTGCCGGGCCTGTCCGCCGGGGGCAGTGTGCGCAATGGCGGCGAAGGTCTGGCGCTGAGTGTCAACACTGAACAGATGCTCGGCATCGGCACAGGTGCCTCCTTGCAGGCCATCGAGGCCACCAAGATCACCGCTGACCGCAAGGTGACCGAGGCCGAGGATATCTCGCGCCGCGCCATAGAGGCCGATCAGCGCAGCATCGCCGCTTTGACGCGGCAGGCCGCCGAGGCCGAAGGGCTGACGGCGCAGGCCAAGACCAATCTCGACCTGTTCCAGCGCCAATATGATGCGGGCACGCGTCAGGTGATGGATGTGGTCAGCGTCTACGAGACTTTCCTGAGGGCGCTTGAAAAACAACTCGACCTGAAATTTCAGGCCGCACGTGCCGAACTGGACGCAGCCAAGCGATTGGGCGTTCTTGCCGATGGAGCAAAAATTTGAGCGGCGTCAACAACATCACCCTTCTGTCGGGACGCGCAAAGAACGCGGTCCTGCGGATGGTCCCGCAGGGGGTCAAGCCTGCAAATGAACCCAAACGCGCCCCGCGCTATTCCGACCGCGTCCGCGCCCGGACCGAGCTGATCCGCACCTATGCGGGCCGTCTGGGTCTGACCACGGTGGCGAGCGACATCACCGAGGCCATCAGCCTGCATCAGGACGCCAACGGGCTGGTGGGGCAGGACGCGCTGATCGCCGGGGCCAAGGCCGCCGGGATGCTGGCGCAGGGGCTGCATGTGCCGCGCCCGACACCCGATCATTGGCCGGCGATTGCGCTGATGACCAACGGGCAGGCGGTGTTGGTCCTGTCACAGGATCGCATGACCCTGACGATCTGGGACCCATCGGCCAAAGGCAAGACCGAACGCGTGGACGTTGCGGAATTCGCGCCCTTCTACAGCGGCGTTCTGGTGCGCGGTGAAGCGCCGGTTCAGACGCTGGTGGACACGCATACCGACGCAGGAGAGAAGGCCCATTGGTTCTGGGGCAGCTTTTCCAATTACCGCCGCCAGTTCGGCGAAGTCGCGCTTGGGTCTTTCGTGGCGAACGTGCTGGCCCTGTCGGTCGCGCTGTTCTCGCTTCAGGTCTATGACCGGGTGATCCCGCATCAATCCTCGGCCACGCTCTGGGTGCTGGCCATCGGTGCGGCGATGGCGCTCATGCTCGAGGCGTTTCTCAAGGTGGCACGCTCCACGCTTCTGGACGGGGCTGGACGGCAGATCGAAACCGGTGTCCAGCAGACATTGCTGAACCGGCTCTTGGGCATGCGGTCGGATGCGGCCGGGCGGTCGCCCTCGCAGCTTTTCGCCTCGATGCGGGAATTCTCGTCGGTGCGCGAGTTCTTCACCGCGGGCACCGTGGGCGCGTTGGCAGACATTCCCTTTATCGTGCTCTTCCTGCTGATGGTCTGGTCCATTGCAGGCAGCGTGGTCTGGGTGCTGGTCGCGGGTGCGCTGCTGATGGTGATCCCGGGGTTCTTCCTGCAGAAGAAGATGATCCGCATCACCCGCGAAATGCAGGGTGCCTCCACCAAACAATCGCGGCTGCTCAATGAGACCGTGACCGAACTGGACACGATCAAGACCCAGCGCGCCGAAGACCGCTTTGCCCGCCAGTGGGAAGAGCTGACCTCGGTGCAGGCGCTGAAATCGTCCGAACAACGCCGCTTGGCCGCAGCGCTCACGTTCTGGAGCCAGGGCGTGCAGCAGGCGACCTATGTGGGGGCCGTGATCGCGGGCACCTACCTTGTCTTTGCGGGGGAATTCACGGTTGGGTCGATCATTGCGGTGGGCATTCTGACCTCGCGGACGCTGGCGCCGCTGACGCAGCTTTCGGGCATCATGGCACGCTGGGGCAACGTCAAGGCTGCGCTCGATGCGCTGGACGGGATTGCCGACCTGCCGCAGGACCGTCAGGAAGACCGCAAGTACCTGCGTCGCGAAACGCTCGAAGGGCGTTTTGAGCTGCGCGAAGTCACCTTCCGCTATGATGCCGAAAGCCCCTCGGTTCTGGATATTCCGAGCCTCGTGATCCAGCCCGGTCAGACGCTGGCCATCCTGGGCACCAACGGGTCTGGCAAATCCACGCTGCTCAAGCTGCTGTCGGGTCTCTATGCGCCGACCTCCGGGTCGATCCTGATCGACGGCACCGACATGAACCAGATCGACATGCGCGATATCCGCCGGTCATTGGGGTATCTGGGGCAGGACGTTCGGCTGTTCCACGGCAACCTGCGTGACAACCTGAACCTCAACATGATGGAGCGCGACGACGACCGCCTGTTCGAGGCGCTGGATTTCGCCGGGCTGGGCCCCTTCGTCAAGGGCCACCCTCAAGGGCTCGACCTGCCCATCCGGGACGGGGGCGAAGGCCTGTCCATGGGGCAACGGCAATCCATCGGCTGGGCGCGGCTGTGGCTGCAGGACCCGGATGTGTGCCTGCTGGACGAACCGACCGCCGCACTGGACCAGACGCTGGAAAAGACGCTGATCTCGCGGCTTGAGACCTGGCTGGCCGACCGCACGGCGATTGTCGCCACCCACCGGGTGCCGATCCTCGCGCTGGCCGACCGCACCAGCGTGCTGGCCTCTGGACGGCTGGTGGTCGATGGCCCGCGCGATCAGGTGCTCGATCACCTGCGCACGGCGCAGGGGGCGTAGGCGATGGCGGTCAGCACAACCGATCTGTCCTCGCAGCTTGGCCGCCGTCTGCGCGGCCCGTCGATGGTCATCTGGCTGTCGGGGGCGGCGGTGTGGCTGTTCCTGATCTGGGCGGCCTATGCCTGGATCGACGAGATCGTGCGCGCCGAGGGGGAGTTCATCTCGACCTCGCGGCCGCAGATCATCCAGAACCTCGAAGGCGGCATCCTGTCGGAACTGCTGGTCAAGGAAGGCGACGAGGTGTTGCAGGGCGACGTGCTGGCCCGTCTTTACGGCACGCAGTTCCGGTCCTCGGTGGACGATCTTCAGGACCAGATCACCGCGCTGGACATCCGCCGCCTTCGGATCGAGGCGGAAATGGCCGGTCTTGTTCAGTTCGAGATTCCGTGGGAACTGCGCGAGCGCAACCCGGACATGGCGGCCTCGGAACAGGCGCTCCTGGCGGCCCGGCAGCTTGACTTCAATTCCCGCCATGACGGCGCGCGCCGGGTGCTGGCTCAGGCGACACAGGAAAAGGAGTTGATGGAAAACCTGCTGGACAAGAAGGTCGTCGCCCTGATCGAAGTGACCCGCGCCCGCCGGGCGCATGCGGATGCGCAGATCAAGATGGACGAGATCATCACCCAGACCGAACTCGACCGCGCGCAGGATTATTCCGAGACTCTCAAGGAACTGGCGACCCTGCGCCAGAACCTGCGCGCCTCGCAGGACCAGTTGACCCGGACGGTTCTGGTCAGCCCGATGCATGGCGTGGTCAACAAGCTGGGGGTCACCACCATCGGCGGCGTGGTGCGCCCGGGTGAAGAAATCCTGCAGATCATCCCGCTGGGCGAGGAGCTCTATGTCGAGGCCAAGGTCGCGCCCGAGAACATCGCCGGCATTCGCCCCGGCCAGGAAGCGACGATCAAGCTGTCTGCCTATGACTTCACCATCTACGGATCGCTGAAGGGCCGCGTCGACGTGATCTCGGCCGACACATTCAAGGACGACCGCCGCCCCGAGGCCCCGGCGCATTACAAGGTGACCGTGCGGGTCGACAAGACGTCATTGACCGACCGCCAGCGCCAGCTCGAGATCCGCCCCGGCATGCAGGCGACGGTCGAACTGCACACCGGCGAAAAGACCGTGCTGCAATACCTGCTGAAACCGCTCTACAAATCCCGCGAGGCACTGCGCGAACCCTGAGGACAGGCCGGGCTGCGCCCGCCCTGGCAGGATGTCTCGCCTGCGGCTCGCGCGAATGGCACCGTGACGCGGAAGAGGACCACACGCGTCTGGCGGCCATTGCGTTTGCATATTTGGAAAGAGAAGAAGCCGGCAAGATCCACCCCGCCGCGCCCCGGCCTCGATCGGCTCACAAAAGACGCGCGCGGGGCTTCTCCTCTTGCGGTCATCGGCATGCCTGCCTGTACCGCCCCGTGTTCTTGCCACATCAAGGTTAATCGCCCGTAAAGAGAGGCGCGCGATCCCCTGCTTCTTCTCTTTCCAAATATGCAAAAAAACGCGCGGGCGATGCCAGGGGCCTTGTCTGGCGTCACTCCGCCGTGTCGATCCAGATCGTGACCGGCCCGTCATTGAGCAGCCGCACCTTCATGTCCGCGCCGAAGCGGCCCTTGGCAACGGGAATGCCCTGCGCCGCCACTCGGCCGGCAAAGGATTCGTAGAGTCGGTTGCCGTCTTCCGGGGCGGCGGCGGCCGAGAAGCCCGGCCGGTTGCCGCGCGACGTGTCGGCGGCGAGGGTGAACTGGCTGACGATCAGGGCGCTGCCACCGACATCCAGGACCGATCGGTTCATGCGGCCGTCGTCATCCTTGAAGATGCGCAGCTTGGCGATCCTGGCGGCAAGCTTTTCGGCCTGGGCCTCGGTGTCGCCCTGCATGGCGCAGATCAGGACCAGCAGGCCGGCGCCGATCTCGCCAAGCACCTCGCCCTCGACGCTGACGGAGGCCTCGGACACACGCTGGATCAGGGCGCGCATCTACGCGGCCAGGCCCTTGCTGCCGATGGCAAGGAACTTGCGGCGGCGGTCGGTGACGAGTTTCTTCGGCGTCTTGTCGGACAGGTCCTTGAGCATGGCGCGCAGGGTGGTGCCGACGGCCTTGATCGTCTCGTCACGGCCGCGATGGGCGCCGCCCAGCGGTTCCGGGATCACCTGGTCGGCGACGCCGAGATGAAGCAGGTCCTGGGCCGTGAGGCGCAGCGCTTCGGCGGCCTCGCGCATCTTCTCGGCGTCTTTCCACAGGATCGACGCGCAGCCTTCGGGCGAGATCACCGAATAGACCGAGTGTTCGAGCATTGCCAGGCGGTTGGCGGTGGCGAAGGCCACCGCGCCGCCCGATCCGCCTTCGCCGATCACGATCGAGATCACCGGCACGCCGATCTGCAGGCACTTTTCGGTCGAGCGGGCGATGGCCTCGGACTGGCCGCGTTCTTCGGCGCCCTTGCCGGGATAGGCGCCGGGGGTGTCGACCAGCGTGATCACCGGCAGGCCGAAGCGGTCGGCGAGATCCATCAGGCGCACCGCCTTGCGGTAGCCTTCGGGGCGGGCCATGCCGAAATTGCGCTTGAGGCGGCTTTCGGTGTCGTGGCCCTTTTCGTGGCCGATCACCACCACCGGCTGGTCGTCGAAGCGGGCAAGCCCGCCCATCACGGCGTCGTCGTCGGCGAAATTGCGGTCGCCGGCGAGCGGCGTGTATTCGGTGAACAGCGCCTCGATATAGTCCTTGCAATGCGGCCGTTCGGGGTGGCGGGCGATCTGGCATTTCCGCCACGGCGTCAGTTTCTTGTAGAGATCCTTGAGCAGGGCGCTGGCCTTGGCGTCGAGCGCGCGGGCTTCGTCCTCGATGTCCATCTCGTCGTTCTTGCGCGCCATCGCGCGGAGTTCTTCGGCTTTGCCTTCGATCTCGGCCAGCGGTTTTTCAAAATCGAGATAGTTCGTCATGATCAGAGGTCGCCCTGTTGCCCTTGGCTGGCGGTGTATATGGCCGTGCGGGCGGGGATTTGCAATCAGATGTGGCTCAGGTCCAGATCACCGGGATCAGCGACGCCACCAGGAGTGCCGCCATCGCCCAGTTGAAGACGCGCAGGCGGTTGGGGCGGTTCAGGATGCGGCGCAGTTGTTGGCCGAGGACCGTCCAGCTGGTGGTGGAGATGCAGCCCATGGCGACATAGGTGCACGCGACCCAGAGCACGGCGGCCAGATCGCGTCCGGTGGCGTAGAGCGTGATCGCGCCGAGCGCCATGGACCAGGCCTTGGGATTGACCCATTGGAATGCAGCGGCTTGCAGGAAGGTGAACGGCGTGCCGCCGGCTTTCGGTGTGTTGTCGGGTGGGGCGGCATTGGCGATGCGCCAGGCGAGGTAGAGCATGTAGGCCACCGACAGCCCCTTGAGGATGGTGTAGGAGAGCGGCCAGAGGTCGAAGACCTGCATCACGCCCAGGCCCACGGGCAGGATCATCAGGGGGAATCCGAGCCCCACGCCGAGCATGTGCGGGATCGAACGCCGAAAGCCGAAATTGGCCCCAGAGGTCATCAGCATCAGGTTGTTCGGCCCGGGCGTGATGACGGTGACGAGGGCGAAGCCTGCGAGGGCGAGAAGGAGATCTGGTGTCATGGGGCGCAGTATGTGACGAGGTTTGCGCCTTTTTGTTGTGAATATGCGGTCACTGCAAGTCGTCTGGACAACAAATGACGGACCTTGATCGTATCGACCGCCGGATATTGCGCGTTCTGAGGCGGGAGGGCCGGAGGCGGTGGATCTGGTGGTCTACAAGCCGTTCCACACGGGAGTTCCGGGAGGGCTGCCCCGGGTCAACGCGATCACGTCCTGCGTGGTGATGGGGTCGCCCGAGGATGACCGCGCGTAAGATATGCAGTGCCTGCATGGCGAGGCTGTGATGACCGCTCTGGTGTCGGCGGCGCGAGGGCATAGATTGCCTGATACGGGAGGGACACAAGACTTGGAGTCGTCCGATGACAAAGCAACTATCCGTCACACCGAAACGCGTCGCCCCGCAAGAGGCGCTGCATCTTCTGACCGAAGCCTGGGCGTATTACACGCCGGTCCCGAAGCTGGTGACAGAGCGGAGCAGCCAGCCGTCTCCGGTGTTCGAGGAATATTACGCGGCCTGACGGGTCGTCCGTGTCGATGGCACGCCTTGGGCGGAGGGCCGCCGATCCACGTTTGACAGGATTGCCTTGCGGCGGAGTTCGTCGCAAGGCTTTCGCATGAAAAACATGCGCCGTCTGAGTTTGGGCCTGGTTGCAGCAATCGGCCTGGCCGGTTGTGCTGCCACGCCGCCGCCCGAGCCCGTGGTCTCGTCGCGGAACCTCTATCCCAACGAAACGCCCGAATTGCGATCGCTGATCGTCGAGGCCGCGGCCGAAAACGAGGTGCCGGTGTCGCTTGTGCAGCGGGTCGTGGTCCGGGAAAGCACGCACCGTCCCGAGGCGCGGAACGGTCCGTATTTCGGGCTGATGCAGATCCTGCCGGCAACCGCCCGGTCGATGGGGTTTCGCGGTGCCCCGACAGACCTTCTGGATGCAGAGACCAACCTGAAATACGCGACGCGCTATCTGCGCGGCGCCTGGATGGTGTCGGACGGAGACGAAGCCGACGCGGTGATGTGGTACGCGCGCGGGTATTATTACGAGGCCAAGCGGCGCGGGCTGGTGGCCGAGACCGGCGTGGACGGGCGCAAGGCCTGGTCGGACTAGGCAGGCCAGTTTCTTCGTACGAAGAAACTGACCGTGAGAATTTTCGTACGAAAATTCTTATTGCGCGGAAATCATTTCCGATTGGCGGACGATGACCTCGGCCTGTTTGATCGAGGCGATATCGACCAGCCGGCCCTTGTAGACCGTGGCACCTTCGCCCTTGGCCTTGGCCTCTTCCATCGCGGCCAGGATCTCGCGGGCCTCGGTCACCGCGTCTTCGGTCGGGGTGAAGACCTCGTTGGCCAGCGCCACCTGTTTGGGGTGGATCGCCCATTTGCCGACCATCCCGAGGGTTGCCGACCGGAGCGCCTGGGCGCGGAAGCCCTCGTCATCCGAGAAATCGCCATAGGGACCATCGACCGGCAGCACGCCATGGGTGCGGCAGGCGGCGACGATGGCGGTCTGCGCCCAGTGCCACGGGTCGGACCAGTGCTTCTGACCCTCGTGCAGCATGTAGTAATTGGCCTGCGTGCCGCCGATGCCCGTCGTCTGCATGCCCATCGAGGCCGCGAAATCGGCGGCACCGAGGCTCATCGCCTCGAGGCGCGGCGAGGCGGCGGCGATGTCTTCGACATGGCTGAGGCCGGCGGCGGATTCGATGATCACCTCGAAGGCGAGCCGCTTGGCCCGGCCCTTGGCGGCCTCGACCGCGCTGACCAGCGCATCGACGGCATAGAGATCTTCCGCGCAGCCCACCTTGGGGATCATGATCTGGTCAAGCCGGTCGGGCGCGCGTTCCAGCAGGTCGACCACGTCGCGATACCAGAACGGGGTGTCGAGGCTGTTGATCCGCACGCTGAGCGTCTTGTTGCCCCAGTCGATATCCCCGATCGCCTGGATGATGTTTTCGCGGGCGCTGTCCTTGTCGGAGGGGGCGACGCTGTCTTCGAGATCGAGATTGATGACATCCGCCTCGGATTTTGCCATCTTTTCGAAGATCGCCGGTCGGGATCCCGGGCCGAAGAGTTGACAGCGGTTCGGACGCGCGGGCGCGGCGGGCTGGATTCGGAAGGACATATGACGCCTCTTGGTAAGGATGTTTCGCGTGGTGCCCTTCTGGAGTTATGAAATTGCGCGTCTTTCTGCAAGTGCATTTTGCACCTGCGGAATCGCCGCTGCCGTGCAGCATGAGGTGGAACTGCAAGAATCTTCGAAGGCGGCCTGGTTTTTCGGGCAAATTTTGTGCAATTTGCAGCAAAATCGACGCGTGAGGCGATGCAATTGATGCGCCGGGCTGTCATTCTTCCATCAACACAGGACATGTCAGGGGGCCGTGATGATCAAGACACCATATCTGCTGTTTCTGGGCGACGCACCGGATGGATTGGCCGCGAAAGTGGCGCAGGGGATCAAGGACTGGCGTCCGGAGAACTGTGTCGGGCAATTCCGGATGGAGGGCTGCAAGGCCGATCTGGGGCTGGCGGACATGACGCTTGCCGAAGCCAGGGACGCGGGCGCCGAAACTCTGGTCGTGGGGGTCGCCAATCGCGGCGGCAAGATCAGCCAGGCCTGGAAGAAGGTGCTCGTGACGGCGCTGGAAGAGGGGTTCGACCTGGCCTCGGGGCTGCACAACCTCCTGCGCGACGAGCCCGACCTGGTGGCGGTGGCCGAGGCCACAGGGCGCAGCTTGCATGACGTACGGGTGCCCGAGGTCGAGTATCCCATCGCCGATGGCGTCAAGCGCAGCGGCAAGCGGGTTCTGGGGGTCGGTACCGATTGTTCGGTGGGCAAGATGTATACCGGGCTGGCGCTGGACAAATCCATGCGCGACCGGGGCATGAAAAGCACATTTCGCGCAACCGGGCAGACGGGCATCCTGATCACCGGGGACGGTGTGCCGCTGGATGCGGTTGTGGCGGATTTCATGGCCGGCTCCATCGAATGGCTGACGCCGGACAATGACGCCGACCACTGGGACGGGATCGAGGGGCAGGGCAGCCTGTTCCACGTGTCCTTCTCGGGGGTGACGCTGGCGCTGATCCATGGCGGCCAGCCGGATGCGCTGATCCTGTGCCACGAGCCGACGCGGACGCATATGCGGGGGCTGCCGGGCTATGACCTGCCATCGCTGGAGGCGCTGCGCGACATGGCGCTGCCGCTGGCGCGGGTGGCCAATCCGGACTGCGTGGTGGCCGGGATTTCGATCAACACGCAGCATATGGGCGAAGCCGAGGCGGTGGCGTATCTCGAGGAGCTGGAAGACCGCATGGGACTGCCGGCGGTGGACCCGTACCGTCATGGGGCGGACCGTTTGGCCGAGGCGTTGGCGGCGCTCTGATATCGCCTGGCGTTGCGCCTCTGGCGGCGGCGTGTTTGCATATTTGGAAAGAGAAGAAGCGAGGGGGGCGGGCCCATGATCGAGGTGACGCGCGATGTGTTCCGGCTGGCGCAGGTCTTCACGATCTCGCGCGGGAGTCGGACCGAGGCGAAGGTGCTGACCGTGCGGGTGACGCGGGAGGGCGTGACCGGCCGGGGCGAATGTGTGCCTTACGCGCGGTACGATGAGACATTGGAGAGCGTCCAGGAGCAGATCCGGTCCTTGCCCGAGGGGATCGACCGTTTGGCGCTGCAAGACGCCCTGCCCGCCGGGGCGGCGCGCAACGCGGTGGATTGCGCGCTTTGGGATCTGGAGGCCAAACAGGCTGGGTGCCACGTCTGGGAACTGGCAGGGCTGCCTGCTCCGGGGCCTGAGGTGACGGCCTATACCTTGTCGCTGGACACACCCGAGGCGATGCAGGCGCAGGCGGCCAAACATGCGCATCGGCCGCTTCTGAAGATCAAGCTGGGCACGCCCGATGACATGCCGCGCCTTGAGGCAGTGCGGGCGGGGGCGCCCGACGCGCGGATCATCGTCGATGCCAATGAAGGCTGGTCGGCGGAAGTTTACGCCGACCTGGCGCCACATCTGCTGCGACTGGGGGTGGCGCTGGTGGAGCAGCCCTTGCCCGCGGGCGAGGATGACGCGCTTCTGGGGGTGGACCGGCCTGTGCCGCTGTGTGCCGATGAAAGCTGCCATGACCGGGGGTCCCTGCCTGCGCTCAAGGGCAAGTATGACATGGTGAACATCAAGCTCGACAAGACCGGGGGGCTGACCGAGGCGCTGGCCCTGCGGGATGCGGCGCGGGCCGCGGGCTATGACGTCATGGTCGGCTGCATGGTGGGATCGTCGCTGGCGATGGCACCTGCCGCGCTGGTGGCGCAGGGAGCGGCGATCACGGACCTTGACGGGCCGCTGCTTCTGGCCGAAGACCGCGAGGAACCATTGCTGTTTGACGAGGCCGGTGTGCATCCCTCGGGACCCGGTCTTTGGGGATAAGGAGATCCACCCATGACCCGCACCGTGTATGTGAACGGAGAGTACCTGCCCGAGGACGAGGCGAAAGTGTCGATCTTCGACCGGGCGTTCCTGATGGCGGACGGGGTCTATGAGGTGACATCAGTTCTGGGTGGCAAGTTGATTGATTTTGCCGGTCATGCAAAGCGGTTGGAGCGATCGCTGAACGAACTCGAGATCAAGAAACCGGCAGTGTTCGACGATCTGCTCGAGGTTCATCGCGAACTGGTCAAGATGAACGGGATCGAGGACGGTCTGGTCTATCTGCAGATCACGCGCGGATCCGATGGCGACCGCGATTTTGTCTTTCCCGACCCCGAGACGACCG
>NZ_JAIPUT010000074.1 GCF_020055635.1 Marivita sp.
ATCGCGGTCATCGGCTGCGGCGGCATCGGGCGGTCGTTCCAATCGGGGTCTTTCACCATGCCCCCGGCACTGGCGCCGCGTTCGTGTCCGCGCAGCAGCAGGTTGCACATGTATTCGACCTGATCGCGGCGCGTGTCGGTCGACACGTGATCCAGATGCACCGAACAGAACCGCAGCGGACCCGAGGGTGCATCGATCACGCATTCCAACAATGTGCGTTGCAGGTGGAACGTGTTCAGCAGCGCGATCTTGGGCAGGGTGTGATTGATCATCGACAGGATCGGCCAGCGCGACAGCACCATGTTGCCGAACTGGCGGCGGCGATGCACCGGCTTGCCGTCCACGATGTTTGAGGCGTCAAAGTCGATGCCGGGGCCGTAGACCCAGTGCATGTGGGGCAGGCGGGCCGCGATCTCGTGGGCCTGATGCACCATGCCGGACCGACCCGTGTGGGTCTCCACCTCTTGCAGCGCGATCAGGTCCGGATCGCCCAGTTCGGACACGATCCGGTCGAGGTCAAAGCGGTCGTCTTTGCCTTTGCCGTACTGAATATTGTAGCTGGCGAGTTTCATTCTGCGGGTTCCATTTGCCGTGTGACGCTTGCGTCCATGTCGATCCGCACGCCGTCCTGTGCGCGGAAGACATGCAATTTGCTGAGGTCGGCCAGCACGCCCACCGGGTCGCCATGCTGGAAGCGGGGCTTGGCCGAAGACAGGACGGTGAAGGGCACATCCTCGATCATAAGGTGATACAGACCTGCCGATCCCAATTCTTCGTAGAAATCGAATGTGCCTGTCAGGTGCCCGGCCCCGGGCGCGCACAGCGTCATGTCCTCGGGGCGAAGGCCAAGCTGGACCAACGCCCCGACGTGGGTGCGGGCCTGTGCGCCGGAAATCTCGATCCGGCTGTCATCGGCGAGAAGAATGGCGCCTTGTTCCGCCGAGATTTGACCCGAGAGGAAATTCATCGCGGGCGAGCCGATGAACCCGGCCACGTAGACCGTGGCGGGGCGGTTGTAGACCTCTTCGGGGGTGCCCACCTGGTCGATCGTCCCCTTGTTCATGATGACCATGCGGTCGGCCAGGGTCATGCCTTCGTGCTGGTCATGGGTCACGAAGACCGATGTCGCCTTGATCCGGTTGTGGATGCGACGGATTTCGTGGCGCATCTGAACGCGCAGCTTGGCGTCGAGGTTGGACAGCGGTTCGTCGAACAGGAACACCTTGGGTTCGCGGATGATGGCGCGGGCCATGGCGACGCGCTGGCGCTGACCACCCGAAAGCTGCCCGGGCTTGCGGTCCATGAACTCTTCGAGGCCCACGGACTTTGCCACCGCGCGGACCTTGTCCAGACGCTCGGGTTTCTTCATGCCCGCGACCTTGAGCGCGTAGCCGATGTTTTCGGCCACGGTCATGTGTGGATAAAGCGCGTAGTTCTGGAACACCATCGCGCAGCCGCGCTGGCGCGGTTCGAGATCGTTCACGACGGTGCCCGCGATGGAGATCTCGCCGCCCGAGATGTCTTCGAGCCCCGCGATCATGCGCAGGAGCGTGGACTTGCCGCAGCCCGAAGGCCCGAGAATGACGACGAATTCGCCGTTGTTGACGGTCAGGTCGACGCCGTGGATGACCTCGTCCTTGCCATAGCTTTTGGTGACGCGGCGGATGTCAATATTGGCCATGTCTGATGCCCTCATTTATCGGTGTTGATCAGGCCGCGCACGAACCAGCGCTGCATGAAGATGACGACGATCACCGGTGGGACCGTGACGATCAGGGTGCCCGCCATAGCGATGTGCCAGTTGGGGATCGCGCCTCCGGTGGAATTGGTATCCGGCACCAGCTTGCCCAGCTCGACCGCCACGACGCCGTAACTTGGGTCGGTGACGATCAGGAGCGGCCAGAGATACTGGTTCCAGCTGTAGACGAACATGATCGTCGCCAGCGCGGCGATGTTGGTGCGCGACAGCGGCACGAGGATTTCGACGAGGAACCGCAGCGGGCCAGCACCGTCCATCTTGGCCGCCTCGACCAGTTCGTCGGGGATGGTCAGGAAAAACTGGCGGTACAGGAAGGTGCCCGTCGCCGTGGCGATCAGCGGCACGATCAACCCGGTATAGGAATTGAGCATATTCCATTCGAGCGCGACCTCGATCCCCGACACCGTCTGGATCAGCCAGCTGATCCCGGTCCAGTCCATGATCATCTGGAACGGCTGCAGCGCGTTGGCGGCGACCGCGTAGGTCGGCACGATCCGCACTTCGAGCGGCAGCATCAGCGTGATGAACACCATCCAGAAGATCGGCATGCGCAGCCGGTGGTCGAAGAACACGAGGCCGAAGGCGGTGATGCAGGCAATGAAGATCTTGCCGGTCACGACACCCAGCGCCACGATCAGCGAATTTACGAACTTCTGCCCGAAATCTCGCGTGACCCAGGCTTCCTGGATGTTGTTCCAGAACTGGTCGCCCGGCAGGAGATGGGCGGGCTGGGCGTTGACCTCCTGGAGGGAAAGCGTCGCCGCGTTGAACACGAGGTACATCGGGAAGAGCAGGATGATCATGCCGGTGAGTAGGATGACATGGGTCAGGATATTGAGAACGGGGGTGTTTTCCACCAGGCCCGGCATCCTGGGTTTGCGCGGCGGGTTGACGGCGCGAGCCTCGGCGGAGCCCGCGGCCGCGGCAAGGGGAAGATCGGCTTGGGTCATGTGTAATGCACCTTGCGTTCGATGTAGCGGAACTGGATCACGGTGAGCGCGATCACGAGGAACATCAGGATGATCGACTGTGCCGCGGCACCCGAGTAGTCGAGCCCCTGGAAGCCATCGACGTAAATCTTGTAGACCATCAGGTTGGTCGCGCGGGCCGGGCCGCCTGCCGTCATCGTGTCGACGATGCCGAAGCTGTCGGTGAAGCTGTCGGTGATGTTGATGACAAGGACGAAGAAGAACGTGGGCGCGAGAAGTGGCAACTGGATGTCGCGCATCCGGCGCAGCACCGTGGCGCCGTCCATCGCGCCCGCCTCGATCAGCGACCGCGGGATCGACTGCAATCCCGCGAGGAAGAAGATGAAGTTATACGCCACCTGTTTCCACGCGCCCGCGATGATCACCATCAGCAGCGCATGATCGCCGTTCAGGATCGGATCCCAGAAACCGGGGAAGGCCGCGTTGACATAGGACATGATCCCGGCGGACGGGTTGAAGATGAAACGGAAGGCCAGACCCACCGCTGGGGCCGCGACCGCGTAGGGCCAGATCGCGCCGATGCGGTAGTACTTGTAGCCGCGTAATTGGCGATCCGCGAAGACGGCCAAGATCAGCGCCATGCCCATCGACAGGACGGTCGCACCCGCCGCGTAGACGATCGATACGCGGATCGAATCCCAGTAGCGCCCGTCGGTCAGGATCATTCGGAAATTCTCGAACCCGGCCCATTCGTTGCCGCCGCCCCAGGGCTGCTCGAAGGTGAACGCCCAGTAAAGCGCCTGGCTGGTGGGCCAGTAGAAGAAGACGAAGATGATCAGAAGCTGCGGTGCCACGACCAGGGCGGCGATCCAGTTGTTCTTGAAATAGGCGCGTCGCATGTCTTTACCCCGTGAGGACATCTCCGCCCCGAGGGTTTCGGGACGGAGGGTTGGTCAAGGCCCGTTTCCGGACAGGATCGTGGGGATCAGGGAAGCTGCTTGCCCTTGTAGGTGCGCTCGAACCGGCGCAGCACGTCGTTCGACCGGGCGGCAGCTGTATCCAGCGCTTCCTGCATGGATTTCTGACCGGAAAGTCCCGCTTCGACCTCGGCGATCCATTCGGACCGCGCCTGGATGAAGCCACCCAGACGGATGCCGCGTGTCAGCGGTGTCGGGTCGGTAAAGGTCAGCGACTTCATCGCGACTTCGCGGCCTTTGTAGGGTGCGTTGTCATAAAAGCCTTCGGCGGTCAGCTGCTCGAACGCGGCCCGGGTGACGGGAATGTAGCCGGTGTTGGACACCCAGAACTTCTCGGACTCGGGCGTGGCAAGGAACTTGAGATATTCTGCCGCGCCGCGATACTCGTCCTCGGTCTTGCCCGAGAGCACCCAAAGAGACGCGCCGCCCACGACGGTGTTCGTGCGCTCGAACCCTTCGTAGATCGGGAGCATGGCGACGTCCCAGTTCAGACCTTCGACGGCCGATGCGTGCACGGTCGCGTGCGATGCGATGGAGCCGAAATAGATCGAGCACTGGTTCTGTGCGAAGGCGTCGCGCGAATTGATGCCGCCCTGGCTTGTCTTGATCTCGAGCAGGCCTTCGTCGAGCCAGCGCTTGATGTCTTCCATGTGCTTGACGTGCTGGGTGGTGTTGTAGACGTATTCCGCATCCAGACCGTCATAGCCGTTGTTCTGCGATGCCACCGGAATGCCGTGCGCCATCGAGAACTGTTCGAGATCGACCCATGTCGAGGGAGCATAGCCATAAGCGCATTTTTCGGGATTCGCGGCTTTCAGCGCACGCAGACCGTCTTCAAAGGCTTCCCAGGTCTGGGGAGCTTCGATGCCAGCCGCGGCGAAATCGTCGACGTTGTAGTACATCACCGGGGTGGACGAGTTGAACGGCATCGAGAACAGCTCGCCATTCGATGCGGCGTAGTAATTCGAGATGCCCGGGAAATAGTTGTCCCAGTCGATGTCGATGTCGAAATCGGCCATCATTTTCTGTACCGGGTAGAATTCACCCGACATCATCAGATCGGCTGTACCGGCGTCATAGGCCTGCACAACAGTCGGATGCTTGCCCGCGCGGAAGGCGGCGATGGTGTTCTGAACGGCGGTTGCATAGCCGTCCTGACCGACGCACGTGATCTGATACGTGTCCTGGCTTTCGTTGAAGCGGTCGCATGTCTGCTGGACCACGTCGCCCAGATAGCCGCCAAGGCCATACCAGTATTCGAAGGTAATCTTGTCTTGTGCGGACGCGGCACCGCCAAGGGCGGCCGCGACGGCAAAGACGCTGACAAAAGTGGATTTCATGATCGTCCCCATTGAGAAACCTGTGTCGCGCTTCCAGCGCACCACTGTCGTCTATGAGCGTCAGGTGACGCTCTTCTGACGCTTCGGTGAAGGTTCTCGGAACCTTTGGTTTCTGTCTCGAGACAGTTTTGATTCAAATCCGTGACGGTCTGCGGAGCAGGTCCAACCGGGAGAGAGGAACCCGTGCCCGGCCGGGCACGGTCCAGTGGCCGCTCAACCGAGGACAGCGTTGCCTTCGAGAAAGCTGTCGAAGTGAATCAAAGTTTGCGATTGATCCCCAAGGACAACCGCCATCTGCGCTGGACCCCACAACCGGTCGACCTTGGCATCCACCTTGAGCGGGACAGTCACGTTGTAATGGTTGCCTGCCAGAGTGGTAAAGGGAATGCCGTGCCAGACGCCGCACGACGTGAAATGCACGTGACCCGCAATCACCTGCCTCACATCGCCATGTGCCTTGAGAACTCTGGCAAAGGCATCGCCATTTTCAAGGATAATGCGGTCAACACGCACGTGGAGCGGGTTGGCATGGTGGTGAAGGATGACGACAACAGGACCGTCATGTTCGGCCAGACGCACCTTGAGCCAGTCCAACTGGCTCTGTGACAAGTGCCCCCCATGAGAATGGTCATCCCCTTCAACCACGCTGTCGAGAAGGATCACACGGTAGCCTTTAAGGTCGATAACCTTGTCGATGCATCCGGTGTCAGCACGGTGATCCGACCCGAAGACCGACACGAAGGTGTCGCGGTTGTCGTGATTGCCGATGGTGATGTGGCAAGGTACCGCCATCTGATCCACCAGCGTCTTGAGCCGATGATAGGGAGCCACAGCACCCTTGAAGCCGATATCGGCCAGATCCCCGGCCAGAACGCAGAAATCCGCATCCGCGTGATGTGTGTTGATCCAATCGACGGCCCTTTGCATCCGAAGATGGGTGTCCAGACCATGGGACGTTTCGTTTTCATCAACCAGATGCAGGTCGCTCAGGACCAGAAACTTCAGCATGTGTTTTTCCTTGAGATGTGCAGAGGATTTTGACCCGGAGGCCAAGAGCCTTTTGCGCGTAACAGGGAGTTGCAAATGCGGCGTGATGCTAATGCAAAAGTTTTGCGAAATCGCGCAGGGGACGAAGACGGCCGTAGATCAGAAAAGACTGATGTGGGCGCGTCCCGGCATGACCATGATCGGTTCGACCGATGCATTGCGGGCGCAGGCTGCGAGAATGAGGTTTTTCATGTCGAAAGTCCTCTCGGATTGGACCGGTTGAGAACTATGGGGGCGCGGGCCCCTCGCCATAACGGGATCCGCGCCGGACTGGGGGAGGAAGGAACAAGCCCCCGGTCATTCAGTGCCCGGACTTTCGATGGATGTGTTCACCCATCGGACAGTCGCCTTCGTCCGAGAAACAGGCGTCGGTGCGCATCTCCAGCCAGATCGCGTTCAACACGGCGAAGAGCGCGGCAAGCGGCAGTCCGAGAAGCCAGGCGAAATACCACATGGTTCAGGTCTCCTTTAGTAAACTGTGTCAGCGTTATCAGTGACTTGTTCTTCGGTGACCTTGCCCCAAAGCACCTTGTAGACCCAAGCCGTGTACATCAGGATCAGCGGCATGAAGATCGCGGTGCAGATCAGCATGATGAACAGCGTCTGGTGTGACGATGAGGCGTCCCACACGGTCAGTGAACTGTTGGGATCAAGGGTCGAGGGCAGGATGAACGGGAACATGGTCAGGCCCACGGACGAAATGATCCCGAGAATGCCCATCTTCGACCAGAGCAGGGTGGATACCTCGCGCCCAGCCTTCAGGCCCATGACCGCCAGCGCGATCCCGACAAAGCCGAGGATTGGCGCAACGGCGATCCATGGGCGTGCGGCATAGGCCGACAGCCACGATCCACCGCGTGTCACGTCCGAATAGAGCGGGTTCGACGGTCCATTGGCGGCGACCTCACCCAAGGCGAAACCGTCCACACCCACGGCCAGCCAGAGGCCCGCCAGCGCATAACCTGCTGCTGCGACCATGCCCGCCTTGACGCCAATCGCCCGGGCCCGCTCTGCGACGATCCCTTCGGCCTTGAGCGACAGCCAAGCCGCTCCATGCATCAGAAGCATCGACAGCGACACGACACCGGCCAGCAGCGCGAAGGGGCGCAGGAGGCCGACAAACTTGATCGCAAAGTTGCCCGGATACATCGGCATCAGGTCTTCGGTCAGGTAGAAGGGCACTCCCAGAAGCACGTTGCCCACCGCCACGCCGAACAGAAGCGCAGGCACGGCGCCACCGGCAAACAGCGCCCAGTCCCAGCGGGTGCGCCATGTGGCATCCTCCCGCTTGGAGCGGTACTTGAACGCCACCGGGCGCACGATGAAGGCGGCCAGAACCACGAACATCGCAAGGTAGAAGCCCGAGAAGCTGACGGCATAAAGCGGCGGCCACGCGGCAAAGATCGCGCCGCCGCCAAGGATGAACCACACTTGGTTGCCTTCCCAGACGGGGCCGACCGTGTTGATCGCCACACGACGCTCGACGTCGGTCCTGGCGACGAAGGGCAGCAATGCGCCGACCCCCATGTCGAACCCGTCGGTCAGGGCAAATCCGATCAGCAACACGCCCAGAAGCGCCCACCAGATCACGCGCAGGATGTCGTATTCGATCAGTTCAAAAAGGATCATCTGTCTTACTCCGCGGGGGTTGCAGCAAGGGTCGGAGCGGGGGTCTCGGAGCGCAGCCGCGACTCGTGACGTTCCTGCCAGGCGTCGGTTTCTTCCACGTCCTGGAACGGGCCCTTGCGGATGTATTTCACCATCAGGCTGACCTCGATCACGAAGAGGACCGAGTAGAAGATCAGGAACCCGGCCAGCGTGATTAGCAGATCCGCGATGCTCAGGTGCGACGCGCTGAGGGCCGTTGGCAGCACGCCGTCAACCGTCCAGGGTTGGCGGCCAAACTCGGCCACGAACCACCCCAGCTCTGCCGCGATCCACGGGGTCGGGATGATCGCAACGGCGGCATAAAGCGACCAGCGCGGGAATTGCATCTGTCGGAACGAGGCCCGGTAGAAGAAGTAGGCCATCACTGCGATGAAGCTGAACCCAAGCGCCACCATGATCCGGAACGCCCAGAAGAGCGGCGCCACACCGGGAACGGTGTCATCCGCCGCCATCTTGATCTGGGCGTCGGTCGCGTCACGCGGATCGTCCACATACTGCTTGAGCAGCAGCGCATAGCCCAGATTGTCGGAATGCGCCTCGAACGTCTCGCGCACCTCTGAAGGCGTCGCCTCGCGCTGTTCGCGAATGGTCATCAGCGCGTCATAGGCGATCAGGCCGTCGCGGATCTTGACCTCGGATTCCGCGACCAGATCGTTGATGCCCGGGATTTCCTGCGTCAGTGACCGCGTGCCGATGAGGCCCATCGCCCACGGGATTTCGACGGCGTAATGTGTCTCGCGCGCCTCTTGGTCGGGAAAGCCGATGGCGGTGAACGGGGCCGGGGCGTCGTGCGTTTCCCACATCGCCTCGATTGCGGCGAGCTTCATTTTCTGCGTGTGGCTCGCCGAATATCCGGATTCGTCGCCCAGAACGACCACGGACAGCGCCGCGGCAAGTCCGAAGGCCGAGGCCACGGCGATGGACCGGCGGGCCAGATCCTTGTGTTTGTTCTGGATCAGGTAGAGCGCGGACACACCCAGAACGAAGACCGACGCGGTGACGTATCCTGCCGACACGGTGTGCACGAATTTCGCCTGCGCCACTTCGTTGAACAACACGTCGAAGAACGACGTCATCTCCATGCGCATCGTGTCGGGGTTGAATTCGGCCCCCACCGGATTCTGCATCCAGCCATTGGCGATCAGGATCCAGAGCGCTGAAAAGTTCGACCCGATGGCGACCAGCCAGGCCACCACCATGTGCTGGACCTTTGACAGCTTGTCCCAGCCGAAGAAGAACAAGCCAACGAACGTGGCTTCCAGGAAGAACGCCATCAGACCTTCAATCGCCAGCGGCGCGCCGAAGATGTCGCCGACATAGTGGCTGTAGTAGCTCCAGTTCATGCCGAACTGGAATTCCATCGTGATGCCGGTGGCGACGCCCAGCACGAAATTGATGCCGAACAGCGTGCCCCAGAATTTTGTCATCTGACGCCAGATGGGGCGGTTCGTCATGACATAGACGGTTTCCATGATCGCCACGAGGATCGACAGACCCAGCGTCAGCGGCACGAAAAGGAAATGATACATCGCTGTCAGCGCGAATTGCATGCGCGACAGCTCGACCAGACCGATCTCCATGATGTGCTCCTTTAATGCTCAATAATTCGCATCAAAGATGCGGATTAATTGCTTCATATGCTGATTTAGAAATGTGTTATTTGATCTGAGTCAAAAACCCGCATCGTAGATACGGATTATTTCAGTGGACCTGCCTCACAGGCTGCAGCTTTACGATCCGGTCCGCGAACGCGACCTCTTCAGGCCGATGCGCTGCCATCAGGATCGCTGCGCCGGGCAGGGCCGTCCGCAAACCCTCAAGCACACGTTTGGCAATCGGCGCGTCCAAGCCTTCGGTCGGCTCGTCCAGCAACAAGAGCTTGGGCTTGCACAACACGGCCCGGGCCAGAACCAAGCGCCGCCCTTCGCCGCCCGAAAGACCCGTTCCACGGAACCCCAACCGGGCGTCCAGCCCGCCTTTCGCGTGTATCGTCTTGGCAAGCTGCATGGCCTCCAAGGCGGCCCAAAGCGCGTCGTCCATTGCCTCGGGCGCGGCGAGCCGCAGGTTTTCGGCGATGGTCCCGGCGACCAACGCATGCCGCTGAGGCACCATCGCGATCAGATTTGCGCGCTGGTCCGGGTCAATCCGGAACACATCCTCACCGCCAAAGCGCGCATCGCCGCCCAGCGGCGCAATCTGACCCGCCGCGATCAGCAGCAGGGTCGACTTTCCGCATCCGCTGCGTCCGGTGAGTGCGATTGTTTCGCCGCTTGCGAGGGTCAAATCGACAGGCGCGAAAAGAGGCGTTGCCGCTCCGGCGCGCGCCGCGGTCACAGTGTTCAAGACCAGTGGGCCATCGCAGACGGACATCGCTGATGTCGTGCCAGGCTCAGAGTGGTCTCCTATCAGCGGCGAAATCCGCTTCGCGGCGGACCGCATCTTTCCAATCTCTGAAAGGGCGCGGCGCACTGGTGCCACCGCTTCGGACAGGGCAAGAGCGGCGAAGATCGCGATGGCCGCTTGCGCCGCCGTGATGTCACCAGCCTGCGCCAGCGACGCCCCGATCCCCAGCGACATGGCGACCACCGTCCAGCCCATGAGGTCGAGCAAAAACCCTGTGTTCCGCTTGATCCGCTCGACCTCGGCCTGGCTTTCTGACTGGAACTGCGCCGCCTTCGTCACGCTCTTCTGCGCCATGGGAATCTGACCAAAGGCGATCAACTCGTCCCGTGCGGTGATCAGGTCGATAACGCGGCTGCGCAAGGACTGCATGCCAGCTTGCGCTTTGCGGGATGGCGCGTCCGCCCGGTGTTGCCCCCAGAAAAACACCAGTGTCGGGCCGATAGCATGGCCCAGAACAATGACCCCGCCGATCACCGGGGACACCAGTACCGCAACAGCCAAAGCGGACAAGCAGATGACGGCAAGCCCCGCCGCACCGGGCAGGACCAGCCGCAGCGCGAGACCGTCCAACGCATCCACATCCGACGTCACTCGGTTCAGAAACACGCTCGCGCGTAGCCGTTCGATCCGGCGGTAGGGCGAGGTCAGAACGCCGCCCAGCAATCGCACCCTCAGATTCGACAATGCGCGCAGCGTTGCGTCATGGGTGGTCAGCCGCTCTCCATACCGCGCGGCAGTACGCCCGAGGGCGAGGAAGCGCACCATCGCGGACGGGGCGAAGACGTTGAAAAGCGTTCCCAGCCCGATCATTCCGGCAGCGGCGGCGGCGGTGATGAACCATCCGGACAGCGCCAACAGCGCGACGCCCATGATCAGTACCGTCAGGGACAGTGCCATTCCCTGTGCAAAGGCGCGGGTCTCCCCGGCCAGAAGGATGTGCATGATTTTGAACAAGGATCTCATGCGCGGGGCTCCAGCGTCATCACCCGATGCATCTGGTCAATCAGCCGCGGGTCATGCGTGGTGGTGATCAACGTGCCGCCGTCAGCCACGTAGGCGAGCAGGCCGTCGATGATGTCCTGCGCCGTCTCTGCATCAAGGTCTGCGGTCGGCTCATCGGCCAAAAGAACGGACGGATTGCGATGCAGCGCGCGTGCCAGCATCACGCGCCGCGCTTCGCCTCCGGACAGACCCGCGCCCGACTCTCCCAACTGCGTCAGGTCATTCAAAGGCAGAGTGTCCAACACATGCGAAACGCGTGCGCGATGCAGAATGCTTTTGTCCAAAGGCGCGCCGAAACCGATGTTGTGGCGCAGGCTGCGCCCCAAAAAGCGCGGCGTTTGTGGCATCCAGCCCAAAGACGCGCGCCACGCGTCGGCCTGCGTGTCAGAGAGGGGCACACCATTCACCAGGACAGCCCCATGCGATGGGCGTTCCAGACCCGCAATCACCCGAAGAAGGGTCGTTTTGCCGACGCCACTTGGCCCTTGGATTGCCAGGCTGTCGCCGGGCCGGATCTCAAGATCGGGGAAGCGCAGGGTCTGGTCAGCGTGTTCAACCTTTGCCCCCGACAAGACCAAACTCTCAAAGGCCATCGCTGGTGAAGCCGCGCCCGCCCCCAGCATTTTGGGGCGCGCCTCGTCCTGCCATGAGGCCATGTCTTCCTTCACTGCGGCTGCGGCGGACTTATCATGCCAGGCCGCTGCCAGATCGCGCAGAGGTTGGAAGAAATCCGGCGCCAGCAGGAGCAGGTAGATCCCGGCAAACGGTGTCAGCGGGCTCCCCCATG
Source organism: Marivita sp. (assembly GCF_020055635.1). Taxonomy (GTDB): domain Bacteria; phylum Pseudomonadota; class Alphaproteobacteria; order Rhodobacterales; family Rhodobacteraceae; genus Marivita. Next base: position 11,913 of record NZ_JAIPUT010000074.1, read on the forward strand.
TTCCCCAGCCAATCTCGCCGAGAAGTGCAAAACCGACCCACACGGCAATCATTGCCACACCAAGAGCCGAGAACAATTCGAGCACGGTCGAGGACAGAAAGGCGATCCGCAGTACGGCCATCGTCTTGTGTCGCAATGTATCGGACGCCATGGCAAAGCCGTCGATCACCTGCGGCCCTGCGCCAATCAGCTTCAAATCCGCCAAAGCCGCCAACCGATCCGCAAGCAGATCGTTCAGCGAGCCGATCTCGACCATCTGTTGTGCGCTGGCGTCTTTTGCCGCCCAGCCGACAAGCGCCATGAACACCGGGATCAAAGGCCCCGCCGCCAGGAGCACCACCGCCGCCGCCCAGCTGTGCCATGCCGTGATCGCTAGGATGAGAAGGGGCACCACCATCACGCGCATCCGCGCAGGTTTGTAGCGGAGGAGAAAAGCGCGCTGCGCCTCCAGTTTTTCCGTGGCCAGCGCCGCAAGCGATCCCGCACCTCCAAAGCGCGAGACATCGGCTGTTGCGGCCTCGGTCGCGGCGATGTCCAGACGCCAGCGATGGATTTCCGCCTCCGCCGCATGGCTGAGCGCGGCTTGCGCTCGCAGATTCAGCAGAGCGCGCAAAACGCCGAGCCCGAGAAACGACAGCGCAGAGAGCCACACCTGTGGCGCCGTCCCGGACAGAAGGTCGGCAAGAACGGTGGCGATGACCCACGCCTGCGCAAGCCAGATCAGGTTGGCCAAGACGGAAAGACCGCCACCCGGGGCCGTGGCCCTGGCAGACATCTGTTGCGGCTTCGAAGGATCATCCATGCTCAGCGCCTTTTGAGTGACTGAGAGCCTCTTATGACAGTCGCTGATGAATTGACGTGATCTGGATCAAGGAAACTGGTATCAGAGATGTGGAATAACGGCTCCATTGTGAGGGAACCCGGATGCGACTGACGACACGAACGAACCTTGCGGCGCGCACCTTGATGTTCTGTGCCGTCAATGACGGGCAGCTTGTGCGCACCTCCGACATCGCGGAACGGTGCAATGCGTCGACCAACCATGTCGCCCGCGTCGTTCAGCAATTGCAGGCCGAGGGCTATCTCGAAACCTTGCGTGGCCGGACCGGGGGCATCCGCCTTGCAAAATCCGCCGACCGTATTTCGATTGGCGCCGTGTTCCGCATCTTCGAGACGGAAATTCCCTTTGCCGAATGCTTCGACGAAGTGCGCAACACCTGTCCGTTGGCGGCCACCTGCCGGTTGCGGTCCTACGTCACCCGCGCGCTCGAAGCGTTCTATCACGAGCTTGACATGGTCACACTCGAAGACCTGGTGCGCGGCAATTGTGGCCTGATGGATTTGCTTGCGATGAAACCGGATCTGTCCTCCGGCTGCACGGTGCGCGCGTGATGCGCCTGCACACCCCAAGGCGTCGCAGCCGGGATGTGCTAGCGCAGGCATGACCGGGTTTGGCCTTCTCCGGCTGTCATGCTGGCAGTGTCAGGCCAGCCCGTGCCGCGTGAAGGGAAGTTCACGAATGCGGGTACCCGTCGCCCGGAAGACAGCGTTGGCGACGGCCGGGCCGATCGGGGGCGTGCCCGGCTCACCGATGCCTGTTGGTGCCTCGTCCGAGCGAACGATGTGCACCTCGACCTCCGGCATGTCGGTGATCCGAAGCGGCGTGTAATCGGGGTAGTTCCACTGCGCCACTTCGCCGTCCACCATCGTGATCTCTTCGCGCAGGATGGCCGACAAGCCATAGCCCAGCCCACCCTCGATCTGGGCATTGATGTTGTCGGGGTTGATCGGCACGCCACAATCGACCCCGCAGGTCACTTTCTCGACCTTGACGGTGCCGTTGTCGCGGATCCGCACATCCGCAATCTCGGCCACGTAGCTGTTGAAGCTCTTGTGAACCGCAATGCCGCGATGGGTGCCCTCGGGCCCTGTCGGCCCGGCTTTTTCGGCTGCAAGGCGCAGCACACCGGCCAGCCGTGCATCGCCTGCAAGGTGGGCTAGGCGGAACTCAACCGGATCGCGCCCGGCCGCGATGGCCAGCTCATCCATCATGGTTTCCATCACATAGGCGGTGTGGCTATGCCCGACCGAACGCCACCACAGCGTGGGAACGCCGACCTTCGGGTGATGCACGTCCACATGCATGTCCGGGATCGCATAGGTGGTGTCCGAAATGCCCTCGACCGTCGAATGGTCGACCCCGTCCTGAACGACAAAGCTTTCGAACGATGTGCCGGTAAAGATCGACTGGCTGACGATACGATGCTCCCAGCCCGAGATGTTGCCTTCGGCGTCGAGCCCGGCGCGCACGCGGTGCACCGCCATCGGCCGGTAGTAGCCGCCGCGAATGTCGTCTTCGCGGGAATACACCAGCTTGATCGGCCGCGCGGTGTTTCCCGCGTCGAGCCAGGCCTTGCCGATCATCGCCGTCTCGGCGGCCAGATGGCCGTCAGGGCTTGCGCGACGACCAAAAGATCCACCACCCCAGCGGGTGTTGATCGTGATCTGCGGGAAGTCGAGCCCGAGCACCGCCGCCGCTGTGCCGTGATCCAGTGTCTGGATCTGCGAACCGCCCCAGAAGGTCGCCGACTGGCCATCGTACAGCACGGTCATGTCGAGCGGTTCCATCGGTGCATGCGCAAGGTAGGGAAAGACGTATTCAGCCTCGATCACCTGCGCGGCCTGCGCGAGCTTGGTGGCCGCGTCGCCGCGGGGGTGGGACGGCAGGCCGGGTGCGTCGAGTGCGGCGCGGAATTCGGCGAGAAGTGCATCGGTGCCCCGGGTCTCGCCCGAGCCCGCGGCCCAGTCAAGCACCAGCGCCTCGCGCCCCTGCATCGCTGTCCATGTATTGGTCGCCACCACCACAACGCCTTGCGGGATCTCGAGAACTGCCTCGACCCCGTCCAGGGCCAGCGCGGCCGTCGCGTCCACCGAGGCAAGGGTTGCGCCAAAGCGGGGCGGGCGGGCGGTTACGGCCACAAGTCCGCCTTCGGGCTGGGCATCCATTCCGAACAGACCGACGCTGCCGCGCGTCTTCATCGGCAATTCCACGCGGGGAAAATCCTTGCCGATATAGACCCAGTCCTCGGGGGATTTCAGCGTCACTTCGGCTGGCGGCTCCTGCGCCGCGGCGAGGGCTGAAAGTTCTCCCAGGGTTGCCGAGTTTCCGCCCGCCGAGACCACGCCGTTTGTGATCGCGATATCGCCCGCCGACACGCCCCATTCCGATGCAGCCGCAGCCACGATCATCGCGCGGACGACAGCCCCGGCCTGACGGTACTGGTCAAACGAGTTGGCCATGGCGGTGGACCCACCTGTACCCTGAAGGCCGAACAGGAAGTTCTTGTAGAGTTCGGGATTCGACGGGGCGAATTCGACCTCGACCTGGTCTGCGGCGGCGTCGAGTTCCTCGGCGACCAGCGTCGCAAGGCCCGTCGCTGTCCCTTGTCCCTTGTCGAGATGCTTGCTGAGAACGATCACGCGATTGTCCGGCGTGATGTGCACAAAAGGCGTGGCCACTGCTCCGGAGGCGGTGTCGGCAAGGCCCTTTTGGGGGAGGACCGCACCGACGAGCAGCCCGCCCAAAGCCCCTGCCGACAGCTTGAGGAAAGTGCGGCGCGTGGGCTGCGGCGCGGGGCGTTTCGCATCGAGATAATGCAGCATCTCAGGCCTCCATGATTTCGGCGGCGCGGTGGATCGCGCGGCGGATGCGGGCATAGGTGGCGCAGCGGCAGAGATTGCCCTCCATGGCTGCGTCGATGTCGTCGTCACTGGGCTTGGGCGTTTCGCTCAGCAGCGCCGAGGCTGACATGATCTGACCGGACTGGCAGTAGCCGCATTGCGGGACCTGCAGTTCAACCCAGGCTGCCTGAATCGCCTTTGCCGCCGGCGTGTCGATCGCCTCGATGGTGGTCACGTTCGCGCCTTCGAGATCGCCGATCAGTGCCTGACACGACCGCGTGGCTTCGCCGTTGACGTGCACCGTGCACGCCCCGCACGAGGCGACACCGCAGCCGAATTTCGTTCCGGTCATTTTGAGTTCGTCGCGCAGGACCCACAGAAGGGGCATGTCCGGATTCGCGTCAATCTCGCGCGGTTCTCCGTTTATCATGAGTTGCATGTTTCTCTCCGGTCGGGTTGTGGACGACGCGTGACACCGCTCCGTCAAAGGGTAATTCGGGTGGGGTTCAATTGCGATATGCATTTACGGTCATATGCAGGCAATTCTGGTCAGGCGCATGGTCGGACCTCGCTTCGATTTCCCCTCCCTGACATCAAGTCTTCGGTGCTTGAGGGCGCTGCGCCTGTGGACCATCCGCTGAACCGACCGTAGCAGCGGCGGGCGCACCTGTCGATCCGGACATGGTCGGGGCGCGCCGTGGCCGTTTCGCAGCGCAAGGTGCCGGTTCTTTTTGACGAGAAAACCCTGGTACGATCCCGGCCTCTCCAAGCATACAGGAAGGATGGACCGGGTCCCGGCAAGCCTGGCGCGATGGGCTATTGTTCTGCGCCATCTTCCCTGTCGCCATGACCGGGATCCTGTTTGCCCTGCGGGAATCCATCATCGCGCTGTCTGGATAAATTGGGGCCGCACACGCTGGGGATGGTGCCCTTTGTGCTGGCGGGTGGCGCGCTTTTCGGAGCGGCGGGC
>NZ_JAIPUT010000073.1 GCF_020055635.1 Marivita sp.
CCGCCTGATCTCAGGCTTTCGACGACGCAGTCGGCAGGCGGAGACGGATCGGCCCCTTGGCTGAGACGGGATCGACCGGGCGCCCGCGCTGCGTCGCGACCAGCCCCAGGTCTGCCGCGACACGGAGTATCTCGGGCATCAACGGGCGCCAGTCATCGGACAGTCGCCGCGCGGCCTCTGAGCGGCAGAAGGTCTTTCCCGGCCCCCGCGCTTCGGCAAGGGCCATCAGAACCCCGGCGATGGTGTCGTCGCCGGGGGTATGATCAGGCAAGTTCAGCCCAACGCCTCGTTGCAGCGCCCGCAGGTGCCGGGATGCTTATGCGTCCCGACATCGGGCAGGATCTTCCAGCAGCGCTGGCATTTCTGGCCTTCGGCCTTTTCGAAGACCACACCGACGCCATCAACTTCGGGCAACCGGAACGCCTCTGCCGGAGCCGGATCGCCGGTCAGGCTGATTGCGGACGTGATGCACAGGTCGTCGAAATTCACCGATTTCAGCGCCTCCAGCATCTCGGCATCGTCGATATGCACCACCGGAGCCGCTTCGAGCGAAGCACCGATCACCTTGTCGGTTCGCTGCACTTCGAGCGCCGCAGTGACGGCCCGACGGGCGCGGCGCACCTTGATCCATTTCGCAGCAAGCGCCTCGTCGCGCCAATCCGCAGGCGTCTCGGGGATGTCCTGAAGGTGGATCGAGCTGTCCTCGCCGGGGAAGCGGTCGAGCCAGACATCCTCCATCGTGAACACCAGAACCGGGGCCAGCCATGTCGTCAGGCGGTGGAACAGGATGTCCATCACGGTGCGCGCAGCGCGGCGGCGCTGGGTGTCACCATCGCAATAAAGCACGTCCTTGCGCACGTCGAAATAGAACGCCGACAGTTCCACGGTGCAGAAGTTGAACAGCTGCTGGAACACGCCCTGAAAGTCGTAGGCGTCATAGCCCGAGCGCACGACCTCGTCGAGTTCGCCCACACGGTGCAGGATGTAGCGTTCCAGTTCCGGCATATCCGCAGGTTCAACCCGGTCGGATTCCTCGAAATGCGACAACGCGCCCAAGAGGAACCGCATCGTGTTGCGCAGGCGGCGGTAGCTGTCGGCGACCCCCTTGAGGATCTCCGGCCCGATGCGCAAGTCGGCGGTGTAATCCGCCTGTGCCACCCAGAGACGCAGGATGTCGGCCCCGTATTGCTTGGTCACGTCCTCGGGGGCGACGGTGTTGCCCAGCGACTTGGACATCTTGTTGCCCTTCTCGTCGAGCGTGAAGCCGTGGGTCAGCACGCCGCGATAGGGTGCGCGTCCCTGCGTGCCGCAGGACTGGAGCATCGAGGAATGGAACCAGCCCCGGTGCTGGTCGGTGCCTTCGAGATAGAGATCGGCCAGCCCGTCTTCGGACCCGTCCTCGCGGTCGCGCAGGACAAAAGCATGGGTGGACCCTGAATCGAACCACACGTCGAGGATGTCGAAAACCTGCTCCCACTCGTTCGGGTCGTAATCGTTGCCCAGGAACCGCTCTTTCGCGCCGGGCTTGTACCACGCATCCGCGCCTTCGGCCTCGAACGCCTCCAGCACGCGTTTGTTGACCGTTTCGTCGCGCAACAGGTAATCGTCATCCGTCGGCAACGCGCCTTTCCTGACGAAACAGGTCAGGGGCACACCCCAGGCACGCTGGCGCGACAGCACCCAGTCCGGGCGGGCTTCGATCATCGAATACAGCCGGTTACGGCCGGTCTGCGGGGTCCATTTGACCAGCTGGTCGATCGAGGTCAGCGCCCGTTCACGGATGGTCTTGCCATAGGTGTCCTGACCGTCGCCCACGGCGCGGTCGATGGCGGCGAACCATTGCGGCGTGTTGCGGTAGATCACCGGCGCCTTGGAGCGCCAGGAATGCGGATAGCTGTGCTTGATCTTGCCGCGCGCCATCAGCCCGCCGACCTCGACCAGCTTGTTGATGATCGCGGTGTTGGCGTCGCCCTCCTTGCCGTTGGGCTTGAGAATGCGGGTGCCGCCGAAAAACGGCAGGTCTTCGCGGAAAGACCCGTCATCGAGCACGTTGTAGGTGATGACCTGTTCGAGCATCCCGAGATCGCGGTAAAGCTCGTATTCCTCCATGCCGTGGCTGGGGGCGCAATGCACGAAACCGGTGCCTTCCTCGTCGGTCACGAAATCGGCCGCCCGAAAATCGCGCGGCTGGTCCCATTCGCCGTTGGCACCGTCCGCGCCGTGCAGCGGGTGGGTCAGCGTCATGCCGGCCAGTTGCGCCTGCGACACGCTGCGGACGCGCCGCCACTGTCCTTCGTCCAGACGGGCCCGGGTAAAGGTCTGTGCGGCCAGCTTGTCGGCAAGGATGTAGCGGTCGCCGGTCTTGACCCAGCTTTCCTCGGGAGTGTCCGTGACCTCGTAGAGGCCGTAGTCGAAATCGTCGCCATAGACGACCGCCTTGTTCGACGGGATGGTCCAGGGCGTCGTGGTCCAGATCACGACATAGGCGCCGGTCAGGTCCTCATGCGCCTCGGCAATGGTCGCCATGACGGCTTCGCGGTCTTCGTCGGTGGCTTCTTCGTCGGACAGAAGGACATCGGGCAGATCAAAGCTGGCGACGCGGAATTTCACCCAGACGGTAAAGCTTTCCTTGTCGTGATACTCGACCTCGGCCTCGGCCAGGGCGGTCTTTTCGACCGGAGACCACATCACCGGCTTGGAGCCCTGATAGAGCGTGCCGGTCATCAGGAATTTCTGGAACTCCTCCGCGATGATCCGCTCGGCGCGAAAGTCCATCGTCAGGTAAGGCTTGTCCCATGTGCCGGTGATGCCCAGACGCTTGAACTCGTCGCGTTGGATGTCGATCCAGCCTTCGGCGAATTCGCGGCATTCCTGGCGGAACTCGACGACGTCGACCTTGTCCTTGTCGAGCCCCTTGGCGCGGTACTTTTCCTCGATCTTCCATTCGATCGGCAGGCCGTGGCAATCCCATCCGGGGATATAGCGCGCGTCCCGGCCCATCATCTGCTGGGAGCGGACCACCATGTCCTTGAGGATCTTGTTGAGCGCGTGGCCGATATGCAGGTGCCCGTTGGCATAGGGAGGGCCATCGTGGAGCGTGAAGGGCTTGCGACCTTCGGCCTTTTCGCGAAGCCGGTCATAGATGCCGATCCTGGCCCATTTCTCAAGCCATTCGGGTTCGCGCTTGGGCAGCCCCGCGCGCATCGGGAAATCGGTTTTCGGCAGGTTCAGCGTGTCTTTGTAGTCTGGTGTCTCGGCGCACATTTGGGGCGTCCTCGGGATTCGGATCAGAGAGTTGTGAGAGGATCGGCGCGGCTGTCCATACGCCTTGTCCCGGCGGCTCGTATCGTCAGAGCGCCGGGCATGTAATTCGAAGGATGATCGCGATGCGGTGCGTCATGCGCCGCGTTATAGGAGTGACGGCGGCTGACGTCCAGACGGATCACAAATTGAACAGCGTTCCCACGAAATAGGCAATGGCGGCGGCGGTCCCGCCGATCAGCAGGGTTTCAAGCCCGGATTTCCACCACGGGCTGAGCGACCACCTGGATTTGTAGGCACCGATCCCGAAGAACGTCACAAGCGTGAGGAGGGTCGAGACAAGAAATGCGTTGTCCAGGCCGAAGAGGAACGGCAGCAGGGGAACCATGCCTGCCGCGATAAAGGCCAGGAACGTGGCCCAGGCCGCATTGAGCGGATGCGGGTCGACGGAAGCCAGACCGTATTCGCCTTCCAGCATCATCTGGATCCATTGGTCGCGATTCTGAGCGATCTGTTCGACGGCGCCTTCCAGAGCATCGCCCGAGAGCCCCTTGCGCCTCAGGATTTCGCGCAATTCGCGTTTTTCCCCGTCCGGGTGTGTGCGGATGTGGCGCTCTTCGATCTTGCGCAGGCGGTTCGCGTCATCGAGTTCGGCCTTGGTCCCGGAATAGTTTCCCGCCGCCATCGAAAAGCCGTCGGCCAGAACGTTCGCGATGCCAAGCGCGATGATCACCCAGGGCGACAGCCCGGCACCGGCCACGCCTGCGACGATGGCGAAGGTGGTCACCGATCCGTCGATGCCGCCATAGACGATGTCGCGCACGTATCCGCGACCGGCGGGTGCGTCGATCCGGGCTTCGATTTCGGACTGCGAATGTCCGTGGTCGCCGGGTTGGGTGATCATGATGCTCACCTTGGGGCGAAGCGTTTGCCCCGCGCCATGCGCTGGATCAAACGCCCGGTCAACGGGAGGCGTTTCCGATCAATCCGCTGAGCGCGGTCTTGACCACGGACCGGACTGCCGGACGTGTGCCCTTGGCAAAGGGCAGCGGTCGACAGACCTCGATCGCGGCGACCCCGACACGGGCGGTGAGTGCGCCGTTGACCAGCCCTTCGCCAAAGCGACGCGACAGCTTGCCAAGCAGGCTGCCGCCAAGGATCGGCTCCAGCATGTCATCCCCCACGGCGACGGCCCCTGTGGCCACCAGATGCGACAGCACCGCGCGGGTCAGGCGCCAGCTGCCCAGGGTGCCGGAGCGTCCGCCGTAGATTTCCGCGATGCGGCGGATCATGCGGATGTTGGACCCAAGCGCCGCGACGACGTCGGCCAGCGCAAGCGGCACCAGCGCCGTGACGGTGGCGACCTGACGCGCGGCGGCCTCGACCTCGCGGCGGGCAGCGGCATCAAGCGGCCCGAGCAGTTCGTGATCGGCCAGCGCGATCAGGGCGGAGGCGTCGAACATGTCCGCCTCGCGGTCCTTGAGCCGGTCGCGGCCCCATTTCGTGTCATCGCGCGCGGCGTAGAGACTGGTCAGGTCCTTTACCACGGCACGAGCCGCGGTCAGGTCTTCGCTGGCAAGGGCGGCGTCGGCATCGTGCTGGATCCTGTCGATCCGTCCCAGCCGGGCGAAGGCCGACAGTTCCTTGACCACGATCATCAGCACGACGGCCAGGAACAGGGCAAAAAGCGCCCCGACGGCATAGCCCAGGACTATGTTCCGGCTGACGAGGTCGGTCACGAAGTTCCACGCGGCAACCGACGCGACCGTGGTGATCAACAGCACCAGCAGAGACCAGAACCAGCGCGCGAGCCGGGACACCGGGCGCGCGGCGAGCGCGGCTGCGGTCGTCATGGCCTGTCCCTGCGGCGCCGGTTCGAGGGCGTCCGGAACCGGTGGTGCCTCTGCCGGGGTTGGAGCGGGCATGTCTTTTTCCAGATCGAAAAGCACGGGGCCCTTGGCGTTGGTCATTGTCCTGTCCTTTGCCACTGATACCGGATGTCGGGCAGGCCTTCGTCATTGCCCGTGCCATCGGTGCGTTCCACGGGGCTGAAGCCGTGGCGTTCGTAAAACGTCTGCGCGCCCGTGTTGGACTGAAAGGTCCAGAGAGTCAGCTGGTCCTGCTGCTGCATCGCGTCGGCCAGAAGGCGGGACCCGATGCCTTGGCCGCGCTGTTCAGGCGCGATGTAGAGCGCGTGAATGTCGTCCCCGTTGCGGGCGAGAAAGCCGGTGATGCCCGAGGTCTCCGACACCGTCACCCAGCCCCTGTCGACCATCATCGCCGCGTGGGCGATATCCTCGGCGCGGGTGTGAATGCGCGGCATCCACGGCGTCTCGTCGATCCAGGCCGACAGGATCGCGCCGACACGTCCCGCATCAAGCGCCGTGGCGGGCCGCAGCACGGTCACAACCGGTCTCCGATCAGGAATTGCGCGGCGCGGTCGAGCCGGATGTGCGGTGGTCCCATCCCCGGTTTCAGGCTCAGTTTCGCGGGCGCAAAGCGCATGATCTGGTAGTCCTGATCGAGCCATTTTTCCGCACCCTCGCGCGCCGGCCCCAGAAGATGCGTCGGATCAAGGGGCAGTTCACCGGGGTAGAACGCGGCCTGTTTGCCCGAATCGAGCAGGGAGCCGCGCACGCAGGCAAGGTCGGTGCCCTGATGCGGGCGCATTTCCTCGACCGTGGCGCGCAGGCTGGCGATGGACATGGCGCTTGTCTTCGCGCCGGCGAATTGGGCGCGGTCGCGGGCGTCGCGGGTCAGCGCCTCCATGATCGCGGTCAGGCGGGCGTGCTGCGTGTGGTGCAGGTGATCGGCCTTGGTGGCGGCAAAGAGGATCTTCTCGACCCGCTTGCCCAAGAGAAGCTGGGACAGAAAGGCGTTCTGACCGGGGCGAAAGGCGCTCAGGATGTCCGACATCGCCTGCCGCATGTCTTCGACCGCTTGCGGGCCTGCGTGGATCGCGCCCAGCGCATCGACCAGCACGACCTGCCGGTCGATCTTGGCGAAATGATCGCGGAAGAAGGGTTTGACGACTTGGGACTTGTAGGCCTCGAACCGGCGTTCCATCTCGCGGGCAAGGGACTTGCGCGGCGGGTTCGGGGTTGGCGGCAGGGGGGCGAAGGTCAGGACCGGGCTGCCGGCCAGGTCCCCGGGCAGAAGGAAACGCCCCGGCGTGCAATCCGAGAACCCGGCCTGCCGCGCGGCAGTCAGGTAGGCGGTAAAGCTGGCCGCGAGTTTCTGCGCGCGGGGCTCATCGAGCTGTGCGGTCGCGTCTTCGGCGCGGGCGATCTGAAGGTAATCCTGCGCGGCCTCGCGGTTTTCGATCCGCTTAAGGGTTTCTTCAGACCATTGGCTGTAGGTTTTTTCCAGCAAACCAAGATCAAGCAACCACTCACCGGGATAATCCACGATGTCGAGATGTATGGTCCGTGGCCCCTGAAGGCCCGACAAAAGCCCCGCCGGGCGCACCTTGAGCGACAGGCGCAATTCGCTGATGCTGCGGGTGCTGTCGGGCCAGTGCGGATCGTGCGCGGTCAGGTCGCCCAGATGGGACTCGTAGTCGAAACGCGGCAGTGTGTCGTCTGGCTGGGGCTGAAGATAAGCCGACAGGATGCGCCCTTCGCCTTGTGCCAGAAGGCCGGGCATGCGTCCGCGATCCATCAGGTTGGCCACCAGTGACGTGATGAACACCGTCTTGCCCGATCGCGCCAGCCCGGTCACGCCAAGGCGGATCACCGGTTCGAAAAAGGCGCCCGATACGGTGTCCGTGACGTTCTCGATGCCGCGGGTCAGGGTGTCGGCGAGGGTGGAAATGACCAAGGGCGGCCTCTTTTCGTTGCGTTGATCCCACAGATAAAGGCGGGGGCCGGCAGATACCAGTGCAGCGCAAGGGGGATTGTTTGGCGCAAATCGTCAGGCTAAGCGGAGCGCATGCCCAGATATGCCCTGAAAGTCGAATATGATGGCGCGCCCTTTGCCGGTTGGCAAAGGCAGATGGATCAGCCGTCGGTGCAGGGCGCGATCGAGGCAGCGCTGTCGCGGCTGGAGCCTGGAGAGCACAGGATTGCCGCCGCCGGGCGCACCGATGCGGGCGTCCACGCGCGCGGGCAGGTCTGCCATTGCGATCTGGACAAGGATTGGACCCCGTTCCGGTTGTCCGAGGCGGTGAATTATCACCTCAAGCCCTTGCCTGTGGCAGTGGTGGATGCGGCCGAGGTGGAGGGCGACTGGCACGCACGGTTTTCCGCGACGGAGCGACGGTATCTGTTCCGGCTGGTCTCGCGCCGCGCGCCGCTGACGCTGGAGGCAGGGCAGGTCTGGCAGGTCAAGCAGGCGTTGGACCTTGAGGCGATGCAGCTGGCGGCGCGGCACCTGATCGGTTTGCACGATTTCACGACGTTCCGGTCGACCCTGTGTCAGGCGGCGTCACCGGTCAAGACGCTGGACGCGTTGGAAATCACCCGGAGCGAAACCGAGTGGGGTACCGAATTCCGGTTCCACCTGCGCGCGCGGTCCTTCCTGCACAACCAGGTGCGCAGTTTTGTCGGCACGCTTGAACGCGTCGGTGCCGGGGCCTGGGGACCGGAGGATGTGAGACACGCGCTGGAAGCGCGGGACCGCGCGGCCTGCGGGCCGGTGGCCCCGCCGCAGGGGCTCTACCTCGTGGGGGTCGGGTATCCCGATGATCCGTTCCGCCGCTGACAGGATTTGCGCTGTGCCCTGCACATCGCGGGGACACAGATTTTGAAAAATCTGTCTGGGGCTCTGCCCCAGACCCCGGCAATATTTGGAAAGAGAAGAAGATCAGGGATTGCTTTTCAGCGATATTTGAAAGTAAGTCATCCGCATGACACTGCTGACCGATATCCGACGAGATTTCTGATCTCGCCCTGCCGCCCCGGATTGTGGGCGATCTGTCACCTTTTGTCTCTCTCCATCATCCTTTCCGTTGACTTGCCCCCCGCCGCTTGGCACGGCTTGGGCTTCTTGAAACGAGGTTTCCAATGATCCCCTCTGTCCTGCCGACATATTCCCGCGCGCCGCTTCATTTCGTGAAGGGCGAAGGCACCTGGCTGATCGAGGCGGATGGGCGACGTTTTCTGGACATGGGGGCCGGCATCGCGGTGAACGCGCTGGGCCATGCGCATCCGGCGCTGGTGCAGGCGCTGACTGATCAGGCGCAGAAGCTGTGGCACGTGTCGAACCTCTACGAGATCCCGCAGCAGCAGGCGCTGGCCGACAAGCTTGTCGCGACAAGCTTTGCCGACACGGTGTTCTTTACCAATTCGGGCACCGAGTCCTGCGAATTGGCGGTCAAGATGGCGCGCAAGTACTGGTATGACAAAGGCCATCCCGAGAAGACGACGATCCTGGCCTTCGAAGGATCCTTTCACGGCCGGTCTTCGGCCGGCATCGCGGCGGCCGGATCGGAGAAGATGACCAAGGGATTCGGGCCGATCCTGCCCGGGTTCACGCATCTCGGTTGGGGCGATCACGACGCGATGCATGCGGCGATCGATGACAGCGTCGGCGCGATCCTGATCGAACCCGTGCAGGGAGAGGGCGGCATTCGGCCTCTGCCGGATCAGTGCCTCAAGGGGCTGCGCGCGCTGTGCGACGAGAAGGGCATCCTGCTGATCCTCGACGAGGTGCAATGCGGGGTGGCCCGGACGGGGCGGTTGTTTGCGCATGAATGGGCGGGCGTCACGCCCGATATCATGATGGTGGCCAAGGGGATCGGCGGCGGCTTCCCGCTGGGCGCGGTCCTTGCCACCGAAGAGGCGGCCTCGGGCATGACGGCGGGCACGCATGGGTCCACCTATGGCGGCAATCCTCTGGCCTGTGCCGTGGGGTGCGCGGTGATGGATATCGTCAGCACGCCGGAGTTCCTCGAGACCGTGAACGCTCGCGCCGGGTTCCTGCGGCAAAAGTTGGAGGGGCTGATCGCGGCGCATCCGGACATCTTTGAAGGCGTGCGCGGGCTGGGCCTGATGCTGGGGATCAAGTGCAGGGTGGCGCCGGTCGACGTGGTCAAGGCGGGCTATGAATGCGGGGTGATCACGGTGCCGGCAGCGGACAACGTGGTGCGCCTTCTGCCGCCATTGAACATCAGTGAAGACGAGATTTCCGAAGCCGTGAACCGGCTTGATTTCGCAGCGGACGCGGTCCGCGAGGCGATGGGCTGAGGGCAGGGACATGAAGCATTTTCTGGATATCCACAAGACCGGCGCAGAGGATCTGCGGGCGGTGATCGACTCGGGCATCGCGATGAAAGGCGCACGCAATGGCCGCCCCAAGGGAGCGCCGGATGACGAGCAGCCCCTGGCCGGGCGCATGGTGGCGCTGATCTTCGAGAAACCGTCGACGCGCACGCGGGTGTCATTTGACGTGGGTGTGCGCCAGATGGGTGGGCAGACCATGGTGCTTTCTGGCTCGGACATGCAGCTCGGGCATGGCGAGACCATTGCCGACACCGCACGGGTGATGAGCCGTTATGTCGATCTGATCATGATCCGCACCTTCGACGAGGCGGTACTGGAAGAGATGGCCGAATATGCCGATGTGCCGGTGATCAACGGGCTGACCGACCGGACGCATCCCTGCCAGATCATGGCCGACGTGATGACCTATGAGGAACATCGCGGGCCGATCCGTGGCAAGAAGGTTGTCTGGTGCGGCGACGGGAACAATGTTTGCGCGTCGTTCCTGCATGCGGCGGGGCAGTTCGGGTTCGATTTCACCTTTACCGGCCCGGTGCAGCTTGATCCCGAAATGGAGTTCGTCGGGCTGGCGCGCAATGCTGGCGTTTCGGTCGCCATCGAGCGCGATCCGTTCAAGGCGGTTGAGGGCGCGGACCTCGTGGTGGCGGACACCTGGGTCAGCATGCATGACGCGCAATCGGCCAAGGAACGGCGGCACAACATGTTGCGGCCCTATCAGGTGAACGTCGATCTGATGCGCCATGCCAGGCCGGACGCGCTTTTCATGCACTGCCTGCCCGCGCATCGCGGCGAAGAGGTGACATCCGAGGTGATGGACGGGCCGCAATCGGTGATCTTTGACGAGGCGGAGAACCGGCTGCACGCGCAGAAGGCGATCATGCGGTATTGTCTCGGGGTATGACCCGCGGCTTTCGGGATTTTGGTGCGTGACTTGCGGGCCGCTTTGCCCGTAAGCATGTGGGTATGAAACACATCCCCAAGAAAACCACCGACGATGCGCTGATCCAGGAATACCTGAACAAGGGCGGCACTGTCAGCGTGGGCAAGACCAAACCGCTGCCCAGCGCGTTGGGTCTGAGCAACAACCTGTGGAACAACAAGACCACAAGGAAAGACAAGGCGACGCCCGACAAGACGTGACCGATGTGCGCGACCTTCGCGCGCGTGCTGGACAGTGTCGGGATGGGTGACCGGAAAGAGGAGGCTGCGCTTTGGTAATTTATGGATTGAGCACCTGTTCGGAGTGCCGCAAGGCGCAGAAGGCGCTGGAGGCGGAGGGTCGGACCGTCAGCCTGCGCGATATCCGGGCGGAGCCGTTGAGCGAGGCCGAACTGGCCGAATTCATCACGGAGTTCGGCGACCGCCTCGTGGATCGCGGCACCAATGATTACCGCGCGTTGAGCGATTGGCTGAAGGCGTCCGAGGTCGACGCGCAGATCGCGGCACAGCCCAAGGTGATGGCCCGCCCTGTCATACGGGATGGAGACAGGC
This sequence comes from Marivita sp., assembly GCF_020055635.1. Lineage (GTDB taxonomy): Bacteria > Pseudomonadota > Alphaproteobacteria > Rhodobacterales > Rhodobacteraceae > Marivita. The sequence goes on from NZ_JAIPUT010000073.1 coordinate 10,974, forward strand.
TTTACCTTGGATGGGGCCAGACGGTTCAGTCGGCGTTACTGGGCGACCCGGCCCGGTAGCGGGGCTGGCGAGCGAGACCTTGGGCAAGAGCGCGCAGGTGTCAGTCGGGAACGTTGTCCACGCCCGAGCCACCCCAAGGCTGACAGCGGGCGATACGGCGCAGGGCAAGCCATCCGCCCCGGATCCCACCATGTTTCTGCAACGCCTCGAGCGCATAGGCAGAACAGGTGGGGTGATAGCGACAATTGTAGCCGACCCAAGGGCTGAAGATCAGGCGATAGGCCTTGACGGGCAGGGCGAGTGTCCAGGCGAGAGGGGTCATCTTTCGGAATGGATTTTGCGCAGGGCGTAAGCCAGATCGCCCTTGAGAGCGGTGAAGTCGCGGTCGATGGTGACGCCCGGACGGCCGATCAGGACATAGTCCCAGCCCGGTTGCGCACCGGTCAAGAGCGTCTCGGCCGCGACGGCGCGCAGACGGCGCTTGGCGCGGTTGCGGGCCACGGCGTTGCCGATCTTCTTGGAACAGGTATAGCCCACGCGGATGGTGGGATCGTCGTCGCCGCGGTCGCGGGCCTGCACCAACATCCCGTCCGTTCCGCGCCGCAGGGCACGGGCGGCGCGCAGGAAATCCGCGCGGTGGCGCAGGACAGTGACAGCTGGACAAGACAGCACCGCCGGAGGCATGTGTCCCCTTGTCTCCAAGGAGGCCTCCGGCGGTGTCATGTCAGATTGCCTGCGTTATCGCCGGGCGCTTATGCGCTCAGCGACTTGCGACCACGGGCGCGGCGCGCGTTCAGGATCTTGCGACCGGCTTTTGTGGCCATGCGCGAACGGAAGCCGTGGCGCCGCTTGCGCACGAGGTTCGAGGGTTGAAAGGTGCGTTTCATCGCGTCCTACTCCGTCTTGTCGATCCGGGGGCGCGGATTCGTCCGCCGGGGTTATTCGAAGCCCGTGCTATAGGCAGGTGCTCCTGCCTTGTCAAACGCTGATGCCGGAAATTTACGTGATTTCACGGGGGTCGGGCGGACTCTGGTCGGGCGGATTGCGGACGCGAATGAAATAATGCCACACAGGCGCGTGTGCGGCTGACACAGAGTGCAACATTGGCCGGGCGCTCTGGCGCCGAATGTTTCAATTCCGGGCCTCCGGAGGGGAATTCTCACGCAAAGCGGGGTGGGCGATCAACCGGCCGTGAGGCGGGTGTTGCGGCGGCGCGTCAGGGGGCATGTTCTGACCCAGCAACCCGAAACACTTCAAGAGGTGGCCGCTGCTGGCCTGTAAGACATGACAGACATGACAGACACCCAAGACACCCCGACCTGGAAGCGATACGCGCCCCTGATCCTGATTGGCGCCGTGGCGCTGATCGGTGCCTTTACCCTGCGCGATTATCTGAGTTTCGAGACGCTCGCCGCCAACCGCGAGGCGCTGGAGGCGTTCCGGGACGCCAATTACCTGCTGACGGCGGGGGCGTTCATGCTCGCCTATGTCGCGATTGTCAGTTTTTCGCTGCCTGGCGCGACGATTGCGACGCTGACCGGCGGGTTCCTGTTCGGAGTGTTCCCCGGGGCGCTGTTCAATGTCCTGGCGGCGACCATCGGCGCGACGGTGATCTTCCTCGCGGCGCGCTATGGCCTTGGGGACCGCATGGCGGCGCGGATGGATGCCGGCGAAGGCATGGTGCGCAAGATCAAGGACGGGATCGACGAGAACCAGTGGTCGATGCTGTTCCTGATCCGGCTGGTGCCGGCGGTGCCGTTTTTCGTGGCCAATCTTGTCCCGGCGCTTGTCGGCGTGCCGCTGTATCGGTTCTTTGTCTCGACCTTTCTGGGCATCATTCCGGGCGGTGTGGTCTATACATCGGTGGGGGCCGGTCTGGGCGAGGTCTTTGCGCGCGGTGAGACTCCTGACCTTGGGATCATCTTCGAGCCGCATATCCTTTTGCCGATCCTGGGTCTGTGTCTGCTGGCTGCGTTGCCGATCGTGCTGAAGGCCGTCCGCGGCAAGAAGGGACTGTGACCATGGAAACGATCAAGACGGATGTGCTGGTGATCGGGGCCGGGTCGGGAGGGCTGTCGGTGGCGGCAGGTGCGGTGCAGATGGGGGCGTCGGTTGTCCTGCTGGAAGCGCACAAGATGGGCGGCGATTGTCTGAATTACGGCTGCGTGCCGTCAAAGGCATTGATCGCGTCGGCCAAGACGGCCCACGCCATGCGCCACGCGGACCGTTACGGGATCGCGTCGGTCACCCCGCAGGTGGACTATGCCGCGGCCAAGGACCATGTGGCGGACGTGATCTCGCAGATCGAACCGTTGGACAGCCAGGAGCGGTTCGAGGGCCTGGGTGTGCGGGTGATCCGGGAATACGGACGCTTCGTGTCGCCGTCGGTGGTCGAGGCGGGCGCCTACCGGATCGAGGCCCGCAGGGTGGTGATCGCCACCGGGTCGTCGCCCTTCGTGCCGCCGATTCCCGGTCTGGACAGCGTGCCGTATCTGACCAACGAAACCCTGTGGGAACTGCGCGAGCAACCCGAACACCTGCTGGTCATCGGTGGCGGCCCCATCGGGATGGAAATGGCACAGGCGCATCTGCGGCTGGGATCGAAAGTGACGGTCATCGAAGGCGCCAAGGCGCTGGGCAAGGATGACCCCGAACTGTCGGAGATCGTGCTCGACACGCTGCGCGAGGAGGGGCTCGAGATCGTCGAAGGCTCCAACGCCAGGCAGGTGCGCGGCGCTGCCGGGGCGATCGAAATCGAGACCGAGGACGGGCAGGTCTTCAAGGGCACGCATGTTCTTGTCGCCGTCGGCAGGCGGGCCAATACCGATAGGCTGGACCTCGACAAGGCCGGGATCAAGACGACGCGGTCGGGGATCGAGGTTGACGACAGGCTGCGCACCACGAACAAGAAGGTCTATGCCATCGGCGACGTGGCCGGCGGGCTGCAATTCACCCATGTGGCGGGTTACCATGCCGGGGTCGTCATCCGGTCGATGCTGTTCGGCCTGCCGTCCAAGGCCTCGACGCGGCATCTGCCATGGGCGACCTACACCCAGCCGGAACTGGCGCAGGTGGGATCCACCGAGGCGCAGGCGAAAAAGGCGCATGGGACCGCTGTCGAAATTGTGCGGTTTCACTACACTCACAACGACCGCGCCATTGCCGAGCGCAAGACGCGTGGTCTGATCAAGGTGATGGTCGTCAAGGGCCGCCCTGTCGGTGCGTCGATTGCAGGCGAGCAGGCGGGGGAACTGATTAATCTCTGGGCGCTGGTGATCGCCAACAGGATGAAGATGAGCCAGGTCGCGAACATGGTCGCGCCGTACCCGACCATCGGAGAGCTTAACAAACGCGCCGCGGGCGCTTACTTCTCTCCACGACTGTTCGAGAGTGATACCGTGAAGAAAGTGGTTGGATTTGTTCAGAAGTGGTTGCCCTGATGTGACGGATCGGAGGGCGCTGCGGTGCTGAATTCCCTGTCCGGTCGCTTTTTGATCCTGACCGTCATCTTCGTGATGCTGGCCGAGATCCTGATCTTCGTGCCGTCGATTGCGCGGTATCGAGAGGATTTCCTGCTGAACCGGCTGGAACGGGCACAGATCGCGTCGCTGGCGCTTCTGGCCGATGACATGATCGACACCGAGCTCGAGGAAGAGCTGCTTCTGAACGCCGGCGTCTTCAATGTTGTGCTGCGGCGGGACGAACTGCGCCAGCTGGTGCTGTCCTCGCCGATGCCGGGCGAAGTCGACGCGACCTATGACCTGCGCGACGCGACGGCATTCTCGCTGATCGGCGATGCGCTCAACCGTCTGATCACGCCCGAGCGCGAGATGATCCGGGTGATCGGCAACCCGTTCCGCGACGGCGGACTGCTGATCGAAATCACGCTCGAGACCTCCGAACTGCGCGCGGCGATGATCGATTACGGGCTGCGCATCCTGATCCTGTCGGCGGTCATCTCGGTCTTCACGGCCGGGCTTCTGTTCCTCGCGGTGCAGATATTGCTGGTCAAGCCGATCAAGGGCGTGGTGGGCCATATGCAGAGCTATGCCAAGGCGCCGGAAGACGCCCGCCGGATCATCGAACCCTCGGCCAGCGTCACCGAACTGCGCGAGGCAGAGCAGGCGCTGCAATCGCTCCAGACACAGCTGACCCAGGCGCTCAAGCAGAAGGAACGGCTGGCGCAACTTGGCGGTGCGGTTGCGCGGGTGAGCCACGACTTGCGCAACATCCTGACTTCGGCGCAGCTTTTCACCGACCGCATCGAGATGAGCGAGGACCCGGCGGTCAAGCGCATGGCGCCCAAGCTGGTGAATTCGATCACGCGGGCGGTGTCGCTTTGCGAAAGCACGCTGGCGTTCGGACGCGCCGAGGAGCCGGCCCCGACACTGACCCTGTTCAACCTGGCCGAACTGGTCTCGGACGTGCTTGACAGTGAACGGCTGGCCATCGGCGAGTTCGACCTGAGCCTGAGCGAGGACGTGCCGGGCAACCTCATGCTGCGGGCCGATCCCGAACAGATGTTTCGCGTGCTGTCCAACCTGGTGCGCAATGCCCGACAGGCCATCATCGGCACCGGCCAGCCGGGCGAGATCAATGTGGCCGCCAATGTTTGTGACGACGCGTGGTGCATCGACGTGACCGACACCGGACCGGGCTTGCCACCGAAGGCCAAGGAATACCTGTTCCGCGCTTTCCAGGGTGGCGCGCGCAAGGGCGGATCGGGGCTTGGGCTTGCCATCTCGGAAGAACTCGTGCGCGGCCATGGCGGGACATTGGAGCTCAGGAAAAGCGACGAAACCGGCACCGCTTTCCGGATCCGATTGCCGATGGGCGAAATGGGTTAGCCGGGCAGAAGATTTCTTCGAATTTGCGCTTGCATCGCTCCGGCACTGCGTCTATCCCACGCCTCGTGGACCGATAGCTCAGCTGGATAGAGTACTTGACTACGAATCAAGGGGTCGGGGGTTCGAATCCTCCTCGGTCCGCCACCACCCTCCCCAAATGTCTGTAAACACTGGTTTTTTTGCCCTACCTGTCTAAGGATCATTGGGACTTAGACAATTTTCGGATTGCTGATCGGTGATGGCTCGTCGCTGGATTCTCGTAATCGCGGCAAAAATTCGGTTTGGTGTTGCTGGAATGTGACGTGGCAGACAGCAAAAAGGCCGCACTGGTGCGGCCTTTAGTCGTTATTCGGCGCGCTCAACCTTCCAAGAACTTGCCCGTCTCCAGCGCGGAGGGTGTCACCGGTTTGCCGTCTTTTGCACGAACCTTCGGCACTTTCACCGTGACCGGCCCGATCCCGGTCTGCACGGCGCGCTCCGGATGATACCCATTGCCGACAACCGCCGCGCGGCCATCCGATGTCCGGCGTGCCGCGAACTCAGCAAGAAAGGCATCCCTCTCAGCTTCAACCGCCGCCTGGAGCAGGTCCCTCGCCCCCTTGCGAAGAAGATCGGTCAGCGGGTCCGTGACCGTATCTCGACCCGTGAATTCGATGATGGTAGGGTTGTCCATGATGGTGGTGCTCCTTGGATGGTGGCTTGTGTCACAACAACAAACCAACCAGATGCACCGCCGTCATTCAAACCGCCC
>NZ_JAIPUT010000081.1 GCF_020055635.1 Marivita sp.
GCGATGGCGATGCGCTGTTTCTGCCCGCCCGAAAGCTGGCTGCCCTTGGGGCCCAGCGGCTTGTCTCCGCGCGCATCCATCAGTTCGGCGATCTCGGCAGCTTCGGCGGCGGCGCGCACCTGGTCATCGGTTGCATCGGGGCGCACGTAGCGGATGTTGTCGGCCAGCGAGCTGTTGAAGATCACGATGTCCTGCGCCACCACTGAAAAAGACGACCGCCATGCCTTGATCTTGAGATCGTTGATCGGGGTACCATCGACCGTGACGCGCCCAGCTTCGACATCGTAGAGCCGAGTCAGCAGGCTGAGCACGGTTGTCTTGCCAGATCCGGTTGCCCCCACGATGGCCGTGACCTTGCCGCCTTCGAAGCGCATCGACAACCCGTCGAAAAGGGGATGTGTGGGGTCATAACTGAAGCGCACATTTTCGAGTGCAAGATCGCCTTTTGTGTCGAAATCCTCATGTGCATGCGGCTTGTCGAAAATGGTCGGCGTTTCTTGGTAGAGGCCGCGCACACCGTTGAGAATGACGAGATTGGCCTGCAGCTTGGCAAAGAAGCTGGCAAGCGACCGCGCCGGATCAAAAATCAGCACGAGCCCGAGAAGATAGGCGATGATCCCGGCTCCATCGAGACCGAAATCCCCTGACAGCACCATGTAGCCACCGCCACCTATCACCAGGACGTAGACCATGGCCGCCATCATATCGATGGCGGGAAGCACCACAGCCTGCGCTGACTGCAGGCGGATCGACAGTTGGCGAATGTTCTTGGTCGCCTTCACCAACCGCTCCCGCTCGATCGGTTCCTGACCTGCGATCTTGACCGTGCGCATGCCCGAGGACATTTCGTCGATGCCAGTCATGTAGGCGCCCATTGCGTTTTCCGCCGTCGACTGGATGTCCTTGATCCGCGAGGAGACGTGCTGCAACAGGATCAGGATCGTCGGCAAGATGATCACCGCTGCGGTAAACAGCAGCGGTGACTTGTAGACCAGGTAGCCCGACACGATCAGAATGGTGGCCGCATCGCGTACCGCGTTCACCGTGGACTGTCCGACGAACATGCTCAGCCCCTGGGCCTGGTTGACCAGCCGCAGGATGATCTCACCGGATTGGGTCCGCTCGAAAAAGGCCAGATCGAGCGTCATCAGGTGGTCGATCAGGTCGCGCCGGAGCTTCATCACCGCGTCGCTGGCCAGCCGCACCGACAGCCGCGGGATCAGGTAGGAAATGACCGCGCGCGTGGTGAAAAGCCCGAACACCACCGCACAAACCTGGATCAGATCAGACATGGAGCCACTGTCGAAGATCACCCGCAGCCCGTCTTCGGTCAGCGCCAGGAACTGCTGATAGACCAGGCCCTGGACCGTGATCATGCCCAGAACCAGCACGAGCCAAGGCGACTTTGATTTCAGATAATTGTGCCAGAACCAAGCAATGTTTGACCGGTCCTGTTCGGAGAACATGGGTTGCTTCTTTTTCGCGTCGTTGGTGTTTTTTGCAGAGGAAAGCGCGGCCATGAAGGATTCCGATCAGGTCTTCGGCCTGCGTTTACAGCGATTTGATCCAGAGGTCAGCCCCCTGACCGTCGCCTCGGTCGACAAACGGGCCGGTAGGCGCGCCGCGCCACACTAGTCGGTCATTCTTTTCTCCAAACGACCTGTCCGCGGCTGCAAGCTCCGCCAGCGCCGCCCAGTGTCGCGCAAAATTGAGCGGTAACAGCACACCCTTGGCACCACGATCGGCGATCAGGCGAGATTTCAGGATCGTCGGTTGCAAAAAGCAGCTGCGATTGTCCTCGGCATAGATGCGAAAACCGGCTTGTGGCGCAAAACCGCGCGAAGAAGGATTGCGTTGGGCACACATAGGCTCTGTAGGTTCTACCGAGTCCCTCCGGATAAATTTCGCGAATCCTCGCTTCCAGATTCCGCCACGTCTCGAAGAGACCGCACACAAAGGGCGACCTCGACCGCCAAGTCGAGGACGGCGCAACGGGTTTCGAAATCCCTAAGCCCGGCTTCATAGATGGCGATGCGCGTTCGGTTGAAGTCCTTTCCCCCCAAGCTATCCAACTTTGACAAGTTGATCTTGAATGCCCTTCTGTCTCGTCTCTCTATACCGTGAGCTTCCGGTGAGGGTGATCTGGCTTTGCTTGCGGCTCCGGCTTGCACCTGCTGACGCAGTGTAAATCCAGAGCATGAGCTCATCGAGACGAGTGACATTTTCCTAAAGACAACGAGCCTATAAAGGCTTGCTTTATAACGGCAATCAATCATAGAGTGATGAGATAAATCTGAAACATATATTGGAGCTTGTCCAGCATGCCTGAAGTAACTAATTTCACTGGAATTCAGAGTGGATTTTCTTGGCCGGTTGATTCCAATTACGGCGTGCCCGTTGTGGTAATCTCTCCGGATTTGTGGGATATCTTTGACGAAGCGATACGGACAAGTAACCCAGACTTAACAGCCGACAGCATAAATTTTTTTCAGAACAACATGGTACGTGCAAGCGCTGACGAGCGTGCGGCTATCCGAGACGCCATATCAAATTGGGAGATTCTAGCTGGGATACAGATCGTTGAGGTTGGGTATGGATTTTCAGACCCAGCAATTGACCAAGTGAGTGGAATTGGGATCTTTTTCGGCTCAGGAGACGGTTTTCCAACTCAAACAACGAATGCTCAATTTCCAAACGACAATATTGCATATATCTATTTTAGCTCGGAGTACAGTCAACCTCCTGGAGAATACATTTGGGCAATTTCAGTATCGCTCGGCTTGAAGCCTCCTGACTTTGGTGATGTGACGCTGGTGCCAAATTTGGACAATCAAGATATAACTCTAATGAGTCAGAATGGCCCTTGGACAAATACGCAGCCACGCCCGCTTGATATCGAAGCCATGCAGGATTTGTATGGTATTCCAGGTAGTCCAAACAACTTTGTGAATCGTTTAACGTCTAGCCATGAACTAATAGCGATTAACGATGCGGGGGGTGACCTTGCTCCATTTCTCCAGAACCTACGAGATTTTGGCGGAAACACATTTGGATCTGCAGGTGACTGGACCTTGCTGGGTGAAGCGGATGTTCAGGGCGATGGCGATATTGAAGCCGTCATCATCAATTCCACGCTAGGCAGGTGGGGGACCCTAGGACCTGACGAGCTCGATATCATCGATTTCTTGGATCATGGCGCTGGTGGGGATACTCGAGTTGTAGGCACATATATTGATCCCTTGGTCGCACAGGGGCAAGTTGAGGCCGGTAGTGATTTCGACAGCCAAGTCCGCTTCGCCAATGATCTGAGAAATGCAAACTTCGACCGGTTGCTTGGAGCGGATGATTACGACGGCGATGGGTTTCAGGAGCTGTACATGAGTACTGCAGATGGGACTGCTTACCTGCATGCCTACATGCACGCAGATGGAAACATTCGATATGCCAACTATCAGTCCGAAGAGCAGATGATAGACTTCCTGGTTGGCTTAGGCTTCCAGTCCGACGTTTGGGGTGATTGGATTTAACCGTCACCTGATGATAATCGTCTCATTTTTGCAGGCGAGTGCCTTTGGAAGGCAACGTCCCATGTACCTTTCGCTTCACGCTACGGCAAAAGGATCATCGATGACGCCCACCAGAGACAGCAGGAACTCGCCATTGTTTGGATCGAGCGCTTCAGCGTAGATCTGATCAATCGCCGACACCGCATTGTTCACGCTCGCACTGCTGCCATCATATAGCTCGATGACGGATACCGTATCTTCGAACTCCGACAAGCCCCTGATGGCAGAAAAATAGACCCCGATATCCGTCTTGTCTTGGAGATAGGCGACATCTCCGGCGCCACCGGTTTCAGCACGTGCGCCGTTGAGAACTGAAAGTATGAAAATGGCGGGTGTAATGGCAGGGTTGTTGTCCAGCTCATTGATCCAGTATGCGCTTGACGGATCACGCCCGAGCACGTTGTTGAAGACGGCTGTCACGAAAGCTGCCGTGTCGTTCAGGCTTCCATCTGCTTTGAGATAGGTCTCATAAGTTCTCTGGGTTTCAGGTTGCCCAAAAAAGCTCTGAGCTATCTCTGGCAGTGACATTCCTTCCGCCAGGCGCGTGGCCCAGTACAGCAGACCTATAGAGGCAGGGGCACGATCAAAATAGGCAATGTAGAGTTCAGAGATCGCGGCAAAGTCGTCCGCTGACAGACCCACCGCTCCAGACCTGATATCCAACTCGAAACTGCCATCCGCAAATGCAAGCGTCTCCACACTCACCAATCTGTCAGTTCCGTCCTCAGATGACCGGCGGTCTGTGATGATGGTCTCGGTTGGAGAGAACTGTACCGTATAGGACGACTGGTTGCCCGAATACACTGCCGTGTCGGCATTGTTCCCGCCGTTGATCAGATCGTTCCCGCGGCCGCCCTCCAGAACATCAAGACCATTTTCCCCCAAGAGAGTGTCATTGCCGTTCTCTCCGAGCAACGTGTCGTTGTCTGCACCCCCATTGATGAGTTCATCAAGATCGCCGCCACGAACGAAATCATCGCCCGCCCCGGCAAAAATCCTGCTTTCCGTCTCGTTGCCCCCGTTCGGATTCACCCGCGCAACTGTCCCCGGAAGCGTATCGACGACAATCACGTTCTCACCGTTGATCGGAAAGCCAGGCCATTGCGCGATGACGCCCGACACGTCGATAGGTTTTTGTGAGAAATCTATGCTGAAGAGCAGAGTCCCGCTCAGCGAAGACACTTCCATGGAGGTCACGGTACCAGATAGCTGGTCGACGGATGTGGGAGCGTTTTTGTCGAACGTGCCTTTCAATTCGACAGTCAGGTTTTCTCCGGTCACGCCTTCGACAAATAATGCATTGGTTCCGGAGGCCAGCAAAAGCTCGCTATTGTTGTCGGACAGAGCAAAGCTTCCCAATTGCTCCGACAAGATGTTGGGCCGTCTGTAAATATAGACAGCTCCGCTGGGGATCTCATCGCTATCTGGAAGCTCGGATGCCAGTCTTACAGCCGACGCCTCTTGCGTTTGCGGCGCTACCGAGCCCCCATCGTCATCATCCGCCGAACTCTGCGCTACAGCCGTCAGGGTGATGTTGAAAGAATCCGCCGCATCAAAATTAACCGTGTACCCTAGATCTTGCATCGCAGCGATCGTCAGGCTGCTGAGCGGGTTATCGGGTATATTGGGCGGCCTTGGAGGCGACCCAGCGCCCCGGAATTCGATCCGAGGGGTCATCAGTTCTGCGTCGAAAATTCCTTCGTCCCAGTATTCGGCTGCCAGTGCACCGTCGGAACCATCTTCAAGAATATTGGCCCGGTTCAGATTACCGGATAGCTCATCGAGCTCCCGAAGAACATTGAGGCCAGTATATACGGCCGTCCCTTCGATTTGCTGCACCAAGCCGAAATCTTCCCAAAGGGAACCAAAGCCTAGCGCACGGCCGATTGTATTTGCCGCAAGCTCATCGAGGTTCAGCCTGACACGGTCTGCTTCTTCCGTGTTGAGCACAACACGTGAGTGCGTTGGGAGCAGCCCGCCAATGGCGGCGTCTGCCGGTCGTTGATCCAGAACGCTTGAAATTGCAATGATGGTCTGACTGACGCCTTCGTACTCCAGGTCTATATCATCAAAGGTCACGTCAATCAGAATATCATCGACATATCCAAAACCGTTGACAAACGCATAAGATAAGTCGCCCGTTATGACTTCTTCCCAGCGTTCCACAGCAGTTTCAAAAGCATCTATGTACGCGCTGGGATAATCATCAGAGCTATATCTCAGGGTGATGTCAAAGCCACCGTCGTCCAAAGCACCTTGATCGCTCAAAACCAAACGATATTGACCCGTTGTCTCAGAAAACCCGCCCGCGGAAAGATAGTAAACTCCGGAATCATCAGTGACAAACTGAATGGAACTGCTTGTTCCAAAGCCACCATCATCGCTCGACGTATTTTCGATCAGCTGGCCAGTTGAATCATAGACCCCGTTGAAAAATGGGTCCGCCAAGACGTTCCCGCCAGTTTCGGGAACGAGCTCGATCTGATAGAGGCGTCCGGCAAGCAAATTTGCCTCGAACCAATCCGCATCACTTGAAAAATCGATACGGCCCGTAGTTGACGCGTTTGGAGCGACGGTTCCATCTGTACTTATGTCAGAGGCATAATCATCTCTAAGGCCCAAGTCATTGATCGAGACTGTATAGGTGCCGGTTTCATCGTCGAAGCCCGCAACCTCTATAAAATAGTCACCGGAGGATGTCGGCGTAAAGTAGGCAAGACCGTCACGCCCGACACCACCGTCGTCAAATGTTTGAACGAAGTTGGCTGGGGCGCCCGAAGCAAAGATTCCCCGGATATCAGGATCTGCAAGCGTTCCGCCGTTCGAGTCCTGCCCGCGGACATCAATGCGATACGTTGTTCCAGTTTGAAAGAACGCGCGGAAACCGTCGATGTCTCCTGCTGTTTCAATCTCGCCCGTGGAACTCCCGTCAATGGATACGCTACCAAAGTCCCCGGAGATGCCGGGCAGGTAGTCATCCAGGTAACGGACAAAATCCACGCTCAGAGTATAATCGCCAATGTTAACGTCATCGGCCCCGGCGACTTCGATTTGGTATATGCCGTCTGTGGGAACGATCAGTCCGCTGACAAGCGCGTTTGTCCCTGTACCGCCATTGTCGTCAGCGCTGCCGGGGATCAGTGCGCCGGAGCTTGCAAAAACTCCGAAGATTTCCGGATCGGGATTTAAGCCGCCATTCGTTGGCAGTCCTTCAAGAGAAATGTCGTACTCTACTCCGGCCTGAAGAGCGACTTCAAACCGATCGCGATCTCCTTGGATTTCGATATTTCCAGTTGTGGGAACATCAACCAAGGCTGTTCCCAAAATCTCCGCAAACCGACCTGGCAGGTAGTCATCTCCACCACCAAACTCGATAATCTGTTCGCTCTGGGTTACTGCCCCTCGCTCATCAATGACATCAAATCGGAGGATAGCCCGCTCGCCCGTTATGCCCGTTGCGCCAGTAATCGAGATGTCACCATTTTCAAGAAGTTCCCCCTGAATCGTGGGGCTCTCGAAGCTGAAGGGTACCGCCGTAAAGGTCTCGAGACTGCCGTCCTCGAACTCCGTCAACACATTGCCGATGATCTCGGGGCCGGTAAACGTATAGGCTTCGATTGGGAATGGCTCGCCCTCGGGTGCCGAGTTGATGGTTACCTCAAGCGACAAGTCGACATAGGTGCGCTGGATGGTCCCGCTAACAAATTCTCCAAGCAGGTTGGTATACGAACTGTCCGAGGAGTCGAAGGGAATAATCCAGTCGACGTAGCCGGAGACCCGCACGAGAACCGTCTCATCATCCTCGACCAAAGCATCCTCGAGAGCCGCGAAGTTCAGGGTTTGCGTCTGGCCGAAAGAATAAGAGACCGTGAAGTCCTCTCCTTCAACCGCATCCGCCGAAATCACCTGCAAAGATATGTCTCTTGCGGCAATCAATTCGTCCGGCGAGCCGGTACCGGGGAAGGGCAGTTGGATGTCCGAGGGTATCTCAGCAGAGATCGACAGGTTCAGGTCGTTGCCCTCGTTCAGAACTTCCTCGATCGGGGATGATCCTTGAGAAAAGGGGCTGATCTCCAAACTGTAGTCGCCTAGGTTTGTTCCCTCACCGACGAAAGCCGCAGCAGATAGATAATGCGTCCCTGAGTAAAGCGCAGTGTAATAAGAAAAGCTGTCCAGCGTATCTGAACCGGCATCATCATTACCGTAGCCTTGAAAGTTGCCCAGATTGTCGTAGACGCCAACGAACAAGGGATCTCGCAGCCCACTTTCGTTGGAAAAGTCACTCATCAATTCGATGGCATATCTCTGACCAGCGACTAGCTCTACCCGGAACCAATCTTGGTCTCCGATTTCCTCGATCGTTCCAAAGGCAAATCCTGCCTCATCTATCGTTCCAAGGGTAGACGTTGAAGCTTCAAAATCATCAGGCATCTTGGCATCACTTTTTCACAATGGATATTTGCCTGCGGCAAAGGCCAGCATATGCGCAGGTTTTTAACTGCTTCGAGCGATCACAATACAATTCTTCGACCGGGGGCGTACCAAAAAATCATGACACGCTTGGAAGCGATGGGTTAGTCCAAACACCTTTGATGAGACGTGGAACCTACCTTCGAGTCAAGTAAAGTCTGACGAGCCGTTCCGCTGTTGCCGGCTTCGCGCGACCATTGAACTTCTTGAGCAAGGACGATGCATCTTGTGGTGGTTTTATAGGGGCTTGAGTCGCCGCGACCTCTCAAAAAATCCTGCCTTCAACGGGAAAAGGTGCAAAATTCGCCAATCACACCACAGCGAAGGGGTCGTCGATGACACCGACGAGGGGCATCAGGAACTCGCCGTTGCTCGGGTCCAACGCCTCGCCGTAGATCTCGTCGATCGCGGACACAGCAGCGCTAACGCTGGCAGCGCTGCCATTGTAGAGACCCATCACGGAAACAGTGTCGTCAAACTCCGACAGCCCCCTGATCGCGGAGAAATACACGCCGATATCGGTCTTGTCTTGGAGATAGGCCACGTCTCCTGCCCCACCGGTTTCAGCTCGCGCGCCCTCCAAGACGGACAAGATGAAGATGGCAGGCGTAATCGCCGGATTATTGTCCAGTTCGTTGACCCAGTAAGGCCCCGAGGGATCACGGCCCAGCACGTTGTTGAACACAGCCCTGACGAAAGCCTCGGTGTCGTTCAGGCTGCCATCCGCGTTCAAGTAGGTTTCATAAGTTCTCTGGGTTTCAGGCTGCTCGAAGAAGCTCTCGGCAATCTGCGGCAATGTCATGCCATCTTCCAGACGAGTGGCCCAGTAGAGCAGTCCCTGGGCCGCCGGCGCACGGTTGAAATACGCGATGTAGAGTTCAGCGATGGCGGCAAAATCTTCCGCAGAGAGATCAACAGCGCCCGCGCGTATGCTGAGGTCAAAATTCCCGTCGGCAAAAACCAGATTTTCGATATCGATCAACGTGTCCGTCCCATCTTCCGAAGAGCGTCGATCCATAATCGTTGTGCCCGTCGGCGAGAACTGCAGTGTGTAAGAAGATTGATCGCCCGAGTAGACCGCTGTGTCGATGCCTCCACCCCCATTCAGGACGTCGTTATTGCTGCTAGCGAAAAAGCTGTCGTTGCCTGCAGCCCCTTGTAGGTCGTTTACAAGATTGTTGCCTCGGATTTCGTCACCAAAAGAGCTTCCGACCACGTTTTCAAGGTCACCCATCAACCAAACCAGCTCCCGTGGGATCGAACTTACAAGGCTCCCATCGTATTCGGCTTGCGGTAAGGCAAATCCAGCGAGCGTGTCTACGACGGACGCATAGTAGGTATTGGGCAGCTCAATGTACCAGCCTTCGGCTTGACCAGATACGTCAACACGGTCTGTCCCAGACGCATCCCAAATCGCGTACTGGTAATCGAAGCTCTCCAGAAAATGGATCGTATCACCCGCATTTGTGGAAAGGTTCTGGCCGTAAAGATATTGTAGCGCGAGCACGTCAAGGAGCATCGGGGTCGCCGGGTCCCATCTTTCCAGCTCACTTTCGAACGGGTCGGTGTATGACATCACTGTGAACCAATCGACGTCCAAGATGTCAGTGCGATTCAATTCCGGGATGCTGGGACGACCAAATTCAGATGTGAATGGGTGTTTTAATCCAAGGGCGTGACTAATTTCATGAATGAGCGTTAAAAATCCATCTGACCCTGGCTCGAAACTGGAAGACGCAATGATGTCATTTGCAAAGTTCAGAAAGACATCACCACCTTCCGTTATATAATCTGTTATGTCATTAAATATGCTTGGTCCGGGGAAAAAGGCTGACGCCAACATCCGGGGTTCGTCTACTTGAAGGTCCAGTGTATATACGATGTCTGCGCCTGCATCCCCGGCGAGGATTGGGCTGGAAAAATCTCCAACATACCGGAAATCTATATCAATAAATGCTTGGATTGACGCCAGCGCATCTCCAAACTGTTGGATCGCTTCGTCGCGATCTTCCCACATGTCATTCAACCCATCCGCAAGGGCCCACGAAATCACACGGTTGGCTGGAACGTCCCAGACAATCCCGGATGTCATAACGTCAATGATCTTGTCGTTCGTGACATCAAAGGTTGTCGCGGCGAGCATGGACATCTGGAGCTCCGAGGCATTGACAAGCGATTAGAGAAAATAACCAAGAATACTGGGCCAAATCATCTGGGCGCGGGGAACCGCTTTTACACAAGACGACCCAAAGTCAATGATATGTAGATGCTTGTCTGGTCTGAGAACGCTTTTGATGAAACCTCTTCAACAAAAGTCACTACACAAAGTTACGCCACAGCAAACGGATCATCGATGACGCCCACCAGCGGCATCAGGAACTCGCCGCTGTTTGGATCAAGCGCCTCGGCGTAGATCTGGTCAGTCGCAGATACCGCAGCATTCACGCTCGCGCTGCTTCCATCATAAAGACCCATCACAGAAACCGTATCCTCAAACTCAGACAAGCCCTTGATGGCGGAGAAATACACCCCGATGTCAGTCTTGTCCCCGAGATAGGCTCTGTCGCCAGCGCCTCCGGTTGGGGCTTTCGCTCCGTTCAATACCGACAAGATGAATATGGCTGGTGTAATTGCCGGGTTGGTTTCCAGTTCATTGATCCAATACGGTCCTGAAGGATCACGCCCAAGCACGTTGTTGAACACAGCCGTTACGAAAGCCTCGGTATCGTTCAGGCTTCCATCTGCATTCAAGTAGGCATCATAGGTCCTTTGAATTTCAGGCTGCTCAAAGAAGCTTTGAGCAATCTGCGGCAGTGTCATGCCATCTTCCAGACGTGTGGCCCAATAAAGCAGTCCCAGCGCAGCTGGCGCGCGGTTGAAATAGGCAATGTAGAGCTCAACAATCGACGCAAAGTCTTCTGTTGAAAGCCCGACGGCTCCCAACCGGATGCCGATGTCGAAGTTACCATCTGCAAACTGCAGAGCCTCTATATTGATCAACGTGTCCGTCCCATCTTCCGAAGAGCGTCGATCCGTAATCGTTGTGCCCGTCGGCGAGAACTGCAGCGTGTAAGAAGATTGATCGCCCGAGTAGACTGCTGTGTCGATGCCTCCACCCCCTTCAAGGACGTCATTGCCAGCGCTGCCCATCAAGGTGTCATCTCCGGAGCCACCATGGATGAATTCAGCCATGTCACCACCACGGACATAATCGTCACCGGCGCCGGAGAAGATGCGGCTCTCGTTTTCGCCACCACCGTTCGGATTTATACGGGCAACGGTGCCGTCCAGACTGTCGACGATGATGACATTGTCATCATCCATCGAGTAGTTGGGCCATTGCGAGAGGACGTCTGTCACAGCCGTTGGACTCTGTGTGTAGTCAACGCTGAACAGCAAGAGACCAGTCACCGACCGAACTTCCATCGAGTCGACGGTGCCGACAAGGTTGACCACCGATGCAGGGTCATTCTTTTCGAATGTCCCCTTCAGTTCCACGACGAAGTTTTCGCCCGTCGCGCCCTCAATGAAGATTACGTTTGTGCCTGTAGCCGTGACCAGCTCGCTGTTTGCATTTGTCAGTGCAAAGCTTGCCGGGGATTCCGACAATATGTTTGGGCGTGTATGAATATACGCCGTTCCGTTTGGAATCTCGTCATTGTCAGGCAAATCGTCCAGCAATCGCTGGGACGCGAGTGGCCGTGCGCTATCGTTCTCTGTTTGTGTGTTGACCTCGACGCTGGACTCGCGTGCCAGAGGGCCTGTGCGCAGGCCGAAAAAATCCGCTGCGTCATAATCGACCTGGTAACCAAGGTCCTGCATGGCTGCGATTGTAAGCTCGCTGATCGGATTGTCTGGACGGCCAAATTCCGCGGGTCCATCTAACGGCCTGCGCAGCAAAATCCGCGGTGTCATGAGTTCCGAGGTCAGGTTCGCTTCGCTCCAATACTCGGCAGCAAGCGCGCCATCCGCGCCATCTTCCAGAACGTTCCGGCCATTCAGATCGTCCGAAAGTTCCTCCATTTCGCGAAGCGCGTTGGGCCCGGTATAGGTTGCGACACCATCAATATCGCGGACCAAGCCAAACTCTTCCCAGAGAAAGCCGAACCCAAGCGCCCGGCCGATGGTGTTTTGCGCGAGTTCGTTGAGGTTGCTAAGGGTCCCGATCTCATCGGAGTTCAGAACAATAAGCGAGTTTGTCGGCAAGGGACCCGCGCCGGACGACGCATCTGAGCGCTGGTCAAGCACAGTTGAGATCGCCAGGATGGTCTGCTCCACACCATCAACGACAAGCTCAATGTCCTGCTGTACCGAAACCTCGATCAGGATATCGTCAACAAAGCCGTAGCCTTCTACAAACCCGTAAGGCAGATCTCCGGTAATGATTTCTTCCCACCGCTCGACCGCATCCTCGAATGCGTCGATATAGGCACTAGGCACGTCATCCGATGTGTATTCGATCGTGATGTCGAATGTATTGTCATCCAAAATACCAAGATCGTTCAATTCAAGGCGATACTGACCTGTGCTGCCTCCGAAACCACCGGCAGACAAATAATAAGTACCGGCTTGATCTGCCACAAATTGCAGCGCGCTGCTTGTGCCAACGCCACCGTCATCATTGTCGGTGTTTTCGATCAGGTTGCCATTGCTGTCATAGACACCCGTGAAGAACGGGTCCGCAATCGCATTGGCGTTGTTTGTTGGGACAAGTTCAATTTCATAAAGACGGTTCGCGGCCAGGCTGACTTCAAACCAGTCATTATCCTGCACAAAATCGATACGACCGACCGCACTGCCGCCCGGTACGATTGACCCGGTTGTGTCGATATCAGCGGCAAAGTCGTCTCTGACACCAATGTTTTCAACGGCGACCGCATAGGTGCCGACGCCGCCAAAAGAATCTTGAACAGCTATAAAATATTCGCCAGCACTCTGAGGCGTAAAATATGAGACACTGTCATCACCAACAAACTGTGTGTTCAACGTTTGAACAGACGAGGTCGGCGTTCCGTTCAAATTTCCTGATGTGAAAATCCCAAGCAGATCCGGGTCGAGCAGCGTTCCATTGCCGGAGTCGTTTCCCAAAATGCTGATTTCGTATGTGGTGTTGGCCTGAAGCGACACGCGGAACCCGTCGATGTCGCCGGACGACTCAATTTCCCCAACCGTCCGCCCACCAATGGATACATCTCCAAAACCGCCGGAAACCCCGGGTAGGAAGTCGTCCAAAAAGCCTGCGGATTCAACCGTTAGTGTATAGTCGCCAACATTACCCGCTTGCGCACTTGCAACTTCAATCTGGTAGGTTCCGTCAGCGTCAACAACGAATCTTTCGACCAGGGCATTTGCGCCCACGCCACCATCATTATTTGCGCCTCCAGCGACACGCTGGCCAAGGCTGTTGAAGACCCCAATGATTTCCGGGTTCACCAGTGATCCGCCACCGGTGTCGATGCCTTCGAGCGAAATGTTGTAGAGAACACCCGCCTGAAGCGCTACGTCAAATCTGTCGCGATCGCCCTCGGAGTCAATGCTCCCGCCAGTTGGAACGTCGACTGTCGCAGAGCCAAATACGTCTGCAGAACTCCCAGGCAGATAATCATCCGCGGCGCCTAGAGAATTCACACTCAGTTCATAGTCGCCAATACCC
>NZ_JAIPUT010000086.1 GCF_020055635.1 Marivita sp.
GTGACAACCCACGTGATGGAGCCGGCGACAGAACGCTTGTTCGCGCATTGGGCCATGCTTCACGATCCCGCCGCGACCTGGATCTGGTCAAGGGACGAGGTTGCCGCAAATGCTGCCGAGCATGCGACGGCACAAGAGGTCACGGCGTTCTTCACGCAACTTCGCACAGCCAGCGACGCACCCGACCCGGAATGACATCGCCCCCTGCCCGGCAGCGGACTTTCGTCGCGCTACATTCCGACCCGATGAAGGCAAGGCTCAAAGCACGCCTGAAGAATGGCAGTCGAAGACCGCCGCGCAAGAATGCAACCTACTGGCTCAATATTCTCCACGACCCTGTCGCTCCAGAATTTCATTGATCTTCTGCATCTGGCGACCAGTGGGTGTCGATGCGTTGCCGCCGACGCGACTGGCACCGAGCCCTTGCATGTTCTGAAAAAAACTTGCCACCTTCACTTGCTTGAGAATTTGAGCATACTGGTTGAGCGGCGGCGGCAGGCTCTCGGCGAAGACCGCCGCAGCGCCAAACATCTCATCAAAGGCTGCAGCGGCAGCTTCATCTGAAACGCCCTTGTGAGGCCAGCCTTCCAGCACCTCCACAGCATCCTTGATCCGAAAAAAAGCGTCCATCTTGTCGTGTACGTCTTGGACCGTCGATATCTTCGATCTAACTGCCGCGATCCCATCGGCGGCGTCCTTGAGTTGCTTGCTTGCCTGGTTTGAGACCACGTGCCCGGCCAGTGCCAGTGCATGAGCCTGTTTGGCCTTTTCGTCGGCGGCCTGAAGAACTTCTTCTATGTTTTCATCATCAATGAAGGCGCTTCGGAGTGCATTGAGTAGTCCCATAAGACCCTACCTCCAGGATTTTATTTCCGTCAAAATACGTGAAGTACCAATCTGATATATGTATGAAATTTTCGCCTGATTTTGCCCATTGGTCAAGTTTTGCTTCCCGAGCGAGATCTGCGACCGGCTAATCGCCCGGAGTTGCGCTGACTTGACCTTCTGGACGTGGTCTGTTCCGCATGTCTTCCATGCCAGTAGATCCTCATGCCCGTAGAGAATGCAGGATGTCCCATTACTGCCATCTGTCCACGCCTTCGAGCGTATAGCGGACCACCCCGTGGCGGGCGGGATCGCAGCCTTTTCGTTTCTGGCATGCGCTCCATCAACTGTGAGCACCATGCCATCTACCACGACGATCTCGACAGCGTGTGATGCCCATGAAGACCCCCAGAGACGCTCGATATGCGCCCCAGACTGCGACCTCGACATGCTCGTGGGCATGGGGTGCCCAGAACGAACTTGCGCACCCACAAGCGCGGCGACACACCCCATTGTCGACAGGGTGGCGCACGGCGTCCTGGCCGAGGTGACCGAGCACCCTCGCACCAGGCTGTTTGAAGTCTGCGACGGTCTCGAGCCGGGTCCGGGTCTCGGTGAGTGACACTGCAACGGCACAAGCAAGCTTGCTGTCAGTATGGCGCCAAGACCCTACAAACGCCGACTAACCCCGCCTAATCCATAAACAACCCCACACGGATTCAAAATCTTGACGGGACCATTCCGGAACAATCCCGACCAGGCAACACGTACCCAAGAGCGCACTGAGCCCCACAAAGACCGGGGCAAGACACATTCCCCCGGAAGACGCGAACCCGTGCAGACACAGGGGGGAAAGAGCAGCCCTGGTACGGGAAAGGCCGTCATGTTGCCGGAAACGGGCATGCCCCTGGAAAGGGGAAGACAAGCAAGGGACGCACAAGCAGGCAGTGACAGAGTCGGGTTTGTCGGGGTGCAGCACCGCTCTGGCCCAGCCAACTGCCACACCGACCCTTGCAGAGAGATGTTTCGACAGGATCAGGGTGTATATGGACCGAGTGTGCCGGGGCGGGCATTCCTGTTCTTGCCAGCTGGATTATACCTCAACGACGCGCGCAGAACCAATTGCGAGGCGATCCGCAGCGTCTTTGGAGCGTCGCTTTCAGCCCCGAACTGTTCCAGCATCAATTCCCCCGCTTCCTTTCCGATGTCGTGCAAATTCATCCGCACGGTCGTCAAGGGTGGGTCGATGATGTCGACCAACGGGATGTCGTTGTACCCCGAGACGGAGATGTCCGACGGAACGCTCAGCCCCGCACCCCGGCATGCTTGAATGGCCCCGACCGCGACAAGATCGTTCACGCAGATGATGACCTCAGGCCGGCTCGGCGCAGCGGCCAGAAGCCTCTGCGCAGCCTGTTTCCCGTTCTCGGCGGACATACGATCCACATGGGCGACACGGTGTTCGGGCAAGCTCAGGCCGACTTGGGAAAGCGTGTCGCGTATACCCAGCCATCTCTCGCGGGCGGTGGACAGTCCCTGCGGCGCGAGGATGACCGCAATATCCCGAAACCCGAGGCCGAGAATGTGGTTGGTGAGATCCGTCATGCCGCCGTAACAGTCGTTGACGACAGCGGACGAGGTCGCGTCTTCGGTCTGCCGCAGAACGGACACCAGCGGAATGCCCAATTCCTTGCACCTTGCGACAACGGGATCATGCAGCCGTGTCGTCGCAAGGAAGATGCCATCGACCAGTCGCGACGCCATGCGATTGACGATGTCGATCTCCACGTCGATGTCGTACCCGGTATTGCTGACCAGAACGGCAAAACCCTCTGGAGACAGCGTCGCTTCGATCCCGCTCAGGATCGGTGGGTACACCGGGTCACTCATGTCATGCACGATGAGCCCGATGGACCGCGTCGACTGCGTGCGCAGGCTCGCCGCGACGGAATTCGGCTGATACCCCAGTTCCCGCGCAACCGATCTTACGCGTTCCGCGACGTCGTCCGAAATTCGTCCTTTCGAGCCAGGCCGCAAGACACGTGACACCGTCGAATAATGCACCCCCGAGGCGTTGGCGACATCGGCGAGCTTCACGCGGGCGACTTTGCCTTCAGAACGTTTGTTTTCGGGATCTGCCACCGTACCTGCCCTGCTCTTCCGATAACCCTGTTGCCACCCTCATATCCATTGATTGACGTACACGAGATGCGGCCAGGCCGTAATCAAGCCCAGCACGAATATCATCATGAGCGCAAACGGGATGGCCCCGAGAAACACGTCGCCAAGGGTAATTCTCGGGTCGTCCAGACAGCCCTTGATGACAAAACAGGCAATTCCAAGCGGTGGTGTCAGAAGCCCGACCTCGACCGCGATCACGGTCAGGATGCCAAACCAGATCGGATCGGCGTCGAACCCCTGCATGACCGGCAGAAAGAGCGGCACCATGATCAGGATGATCGACACGGAGTCGATGATCGTTCCGAGGACAAGGACGATCAGCACATAGATCAGTACGACCAGCAGGAATTGATCCGTGGCCGTGCGGACAAGGCCGCCGATCTCCATCGGAACACCGGCAAGCGCAAGCGATCGGCTGTACATGGTTGCCGCGATGATGAGAAAGCAGATCGACGCCGTGATATGCCCGGTCTCGAGCAGTACCTTCCAGAAGGACTTCAGGCTCATCTTCTTGCGAACAACCGCAAGCAAAAGCGCGCAGATCGCGCCAACGGCCCCCGCCTCTGTCGGGGTGAAAATCCCGCCATAGATGCCGCCCAGGACAATGATGACCAACCCCATCAAGGGCAGGAACTTGATGAGAATCCCACCGAGACTGTGCTCGTCACGCGGATCGTGTTGGGCGATGGCTGCCTGGTCGGAAAAGCGCCCTGTGCGGTCATAGACGAACCATGGCATGAAATACGCCATCCCGATGATCCCGAGACAATAGACGCTGGACAGCAGGATGCCCGGGCCGATGCCGGCAAAGAACATCATGCCGATCGATTGCTCGGTCAGGATGGCGTAGATGATCAGCAGGATGCTGGGCGGGATCAGCATGCCGAGAACCGAACTGCCGGCCACGGTGCCCACGGCAAATCGCGGGCTGTAGCCCAGTCGCAGCATCTCGGGCACGGCGACGCGGGTGAACACGGCAGCCGACGCGATGGAGACACCGGTGACGGCCGCGAAGACCGCGTTTGATCCAACCGTCGCCAACCCCAGGCCACCCCGGATCGGCCGCAGGAAATAGTCGCCGACATCGTAGGCATCCCGACCCACGTCGGATG
This sequence comes from Marivita sp., assembly GCF_020055635.1. Lineage (GTDB taxonomy): Bacteria > Pseudomonadota > Alphaproteobacteria > Rhodobacterales > Rhodobacteraceae > Marivita. Next base: position 4,119 of record NZ_JAIPUT010000086.1, read on the forward strand.
CGCTCATGATCAGTCCCATCAGCACGAACAGCGGGATCACGGCAAAGGTCTGATCGGCAATGCCGTCGGCTGCCGCCAAAGTCAGAAGTTTCATGGCCAGCGTCAGGCTGTCTTTCTGAAGGGCTACGGAAAGAAAGGAGACCACGCTGAGCGCGATGCCCACATGCATTCCGGAATAGATCAGCAGGATAATTACCCCGACCGAAAACAGGCCGATTTCAAGCCCAGTCATTTGACACCTCCAGAGGTGATCACGAGTTCAAGCGAATTTGCGCAAATGTCAGCCGAGGCGGTGCGTTACCCGCCACGCAGGGCTTTGGCATTGCGAGCGGCAAGCAAAAGGAACTGGATGGCCGCAGCAACTGCCCCCACGAACATGATCCCTTCCAGCGGCCAGGTCGGTGCCGTGAAGATACCGACATTGCCCTTGTAATATCCCCTGCTCCAGGCATCGATCAGCCGCGGGAATTGGCCATAGGCGATGATCCCGAGCATCAGCGTGCCGGCCAGGTTGAAGACGAGCCGCAGCGATTGATCCGCCGCTTTCCCGCGCACCCTTGCCAGGAAGTTGAGAAACGTGTCCGAACGCGTCAGTCGCTTGACGCGGATCGTATGGGCCAGCTGAAGATAGACCACCGCGACAATGCCCATCTCGGTCAACTCGAAGGTTCCGGCCAGCGGCGAGTCGAACAGCCAACGACCGAAGACATCGATGTTGACGATGATCATCATGCCCAGAACAATGAGCGCACCCAGAGCGTCCATCCCGACCACGAAGGGCGTGAAGCCGGGGGTTGGCGGTTCCTCTGAAGGGGCCGGAGCCCCTCCAGACCTGGATTTCCCGGGGGCTGTCACTGGTCCCACTGCCGTGCAATGGGCTGATCGGCGTCGCGCATGGCCTGCATGTATTCAGCAAGGATTTCCTGCGCTGGAACTCCGTTGGCCTCCAGGTTGCTGGCCCATTCCTGCGCGAGATTGGGAAGGGTTGCGGCCCATTCCGCGCGCTCCTGCGGGTCGATCTCGACAACGCTGCCGCCATTGGCGACAAAGGTATCACGGGCTTGCGCCCCGAGTTCGGCAGCGAAGTTTCCGATATCCACACCGTATTGCTTGGCTGCCGCAATCATCGCTTCCTTGACCTCGTCCGGGAAGCCGTCCCAAGCCTGCTGGTTCGCGTTGATCACGTATGAATTCACACCACCGAGGTTTGCGTTGAAGTAATTCTCGCAGACCTCATAGAACTTGAGCGACACGACGGCCTCGCCCCAGACCAGCATCGCATCGACGACGCCGGTTTCGACCAGCTGGTAGAAGTTGCCAAGGCTGCCTGTGACCCCTGTGGCACCGGCGGGTTCGATCCAGCGCAGGTTCGGACCCGCACCCGCCACTTTCAACCCGTCTATGTCGCTCACCGAATTGATCGGCGCCGACGAACACAGGATGTAGTTGTCCGGAATGCCGCTTGCCGAAAGCGTGACCTGGTTCAACCCGGTCCACGTGTCCCGGAAAGCGGGGTACTTGTCGACAAGCCCGTCGACGACTTCATGGATCAGAACGAGGTCATTGGTGGTGAACGGCGTGACGTAACCGATCTGGTAGACGGGCAGCTTGTCGGCATGAAACGCGGTCGGGATCACCCCCATGTCCGCAAGGCCGGTTTCGATCGCCTCGAGCTCGCCGGCAGGCTTTGCCAAGGTACCCGAGAAGGCTTCCTGCCAGTTGATCGTGTAGTTGCCGGTCTCCGCCAGCCGTTCGTCGACGCCCGGCATGAAGCTTTCCTTCAGCATCTTGACAGCCGCCACGGCGGGCGAGAAGCCCGACACGATGCTGACATCGATTTCCTCTTGTGCAAATGCGGGTGAGGCAAGGCCCAGCCCTGTCGCCACCAGCATGCCGGTGATGCGGTTGCGAACACGCAGCGTGTCCTTGAGGTCTGAACAATTCATCGATTTCCTCCCTTTGATGATAGATGCACGCAGTCTCGCTATTCCTCCCGAGGCTGCGCTTGGCCGTTCACCTTCAAACTGTGAACGATTTCATTCGCCTGGCTGAGGGTCTGTTCGACGAAACACCCTCGACGTGCCGCGCTGACAAGTTCCGCCACCCGTGCGGGATCTGCGCTCGACGTGACATCGACGTCGATTTCAAACCCGACGGGCCGCCCTTGATAGGGCCCGACCGGGTCCGGCAGGGCTTCCCACCTGGCACGACAGTCGACCTTGACGTCTTCGAGATCGATCTTCAGTCGCTTGGCGAACACCCGGACCTGCGTCATGAGGCAGCCCACGAGACCGGTCAAAAAAAACTCGAGCGGCGTCGGAGATGTGTCCTCTCCGCCTTGAAACTTGCCTTCATCCGTGGCGAGCATCCGATTGACCTGAAACGGCTCGACCGCCGTCAGGTTGACCTCGTTGCGAAGCTTTCCGACGCACACGCCTTCGGCCGTGAAGTGGACGTTGAATAGACGGTCGGACATTTAGACTTCTCCGGAAACACGGTTGCGCAAACGTTTGCATGCACAATCATCGCTTTGGACTGCCGGGATAAATGCCGAAAACATCCATTTTGGTGTTCAGGAAATACTGGGTGAAGATCTTTGAACTTGCGCCCTATCTGGAAGGGAAAGCGCACACGTGTTTTGCAACCAGGTTGGTCGGCCGAGACTTGCGCCGACGAACGCGCGCCGCGCCTGAAACGGCGACCCCACGGCATATCTTGAGCATAATGGCCCGGGAGAGACGGGCAAGCGAACGTGCCCCTGAGACGCTCTCCATGTGACCCAGACTTTGATCTCGACATGCCCATGGACAGAGGGGGGGCCGAAACGAACGCGCGCCCGTACGGCCTCCACAGCCGCGCCCTGCCCTTCGAAACTACCGCACACGCAACGGGGCTCTTTCGTTGCACCTGGTCGACTTCGTGGCCTTGCTTGTGTAGCGGCAGGAGGGGGCCAAGGGAGTTCACGATGAGGCTTGCATCTCGCGAAGCGCCAAGCACTTACACGGGAGGTATCCTGCTGATGTGTGTCGGTGTTGCCTGCCTGAGCGTCAACGATGCGGTGGCCAAGACCCTGACCACGAGCTACGCACCCCTCCAGATCCTCTTCATGCGCAACGTGATCGCGCTGCCGTTCACCGTGCTGCTGGCATTCCTTCTGGGCGGGTCGTCTGCCTTGCGTTCGTACCGGCCCGCAGCACATCTGCTGCGCGGCGCACTCTGGGTCGGTGCGACGATCATGTTCTTCACGAGTTTCATGTATCTCGGCCTGGCGGAGGCCACCGCGCTGATCTTCGTCGCACCCTTCTTCATCACCGTGATCTCGGCGCTCTTTCTGGGCGAACACGTCGGCTGGCGGCGTTGGCTGGCGGTCCTGCTCGGTTTCGTGGGGGTTCTCTTCATCGTCCGCCCGGGCGGCGCGACGTTCCAACCGATTTCCCTTCTGCCCGTCGCGACTGCCCTGGTCTACGCATTGCTCATGCTCAGCGCACGCTGGGTTGACCCGCGCGAAACTGTGTGGACGCTGCTGGTCTACCTGACAGGGTCAGGCGCGCTGCTCGGTGCGCTCATCGTTCCATTTGTCTGGGTCCCGATCCGGGCAGAGGATATCTGGCTCTTCGCGGCAATCGCCTTTTTCGGAACGGCAGGCATGACCATGATGACACAAGCCTTTCGCGTGACCCCGGCCGTCGTCGTGGCGCCGCTCGATTACACGGGCTTGCTATGGGCCACGCTGTTCGGCTGGCTCATCTGGCGAGAAAGCCTGGATACGATGACGATCCTCGGTGCGGCAATCATCATTGCCAGCGGCGTCTTCATGATCTTTCGCAAGAAGGGGGTGGTCGTCTGAGCAGGTGTATACTTCGCCGCTTCGATGCACCCCTCGCGGGATTTAGCCACCCAAGCCGACCAGGTTTTGAGAAACGATCAACAAATGTTAGCGTGACTTGTCCGATGTCGAGAATGCATCTGCCGTCATGGAGCTGTTCGACGGGACCGAGGCAAGCATCGATCGGGCCGTGGCTGCGATCGACGACGACTACCAGCAGGCTCTTGACCCGGACAGCGGCGAGTTCCTGATGCAGGTTGTCGGGGTTCTGGACAACCCGCTCGGTTTCTGAAGCACGTCAACTCGGGAAAGGCCCGGGCGATGCCTCGTTTAACGAGAGGCTCATCGGGCATCGCTTGCCTTTGACTCCGTCGAGACTTTCGCCACTCAGGCTAAGACTAAACGACCCCAGAACAGGCGACGCTTCCGTCAACATTTACCGCTGGCCTTGAGCCAGGTCGGCCATCGTCATGCAAAGACAAGATCGTCTTCGGTGACAGCCTCGAAACTGCCCTCCGGTGCGCCGAAGCCCATAATACCCCCGCGCCAGGCATCGAGATAGCGACGCACCGCACATGAGCCCGTCATGCCCGCCGTCCAACATGTAGGCCATGGGCGGGTAGTGCCCCGCGAAGAGCGTGCCCCGATGACAAGCCCCTGACGGCAAATGTTGAAATGAGCATTTCTGTTGGCCCCCGAAAGGCCAACATTGCTTTTGACATAAGGTTTTTGCGGAAACTCTGAGGGAGAACACAGGTGAGCTAAGTCTCGAAAACATCTTCGAGAGGGCCGCGGCGGCTCGCTTCGAGCATTTTTGGTATTTACTTGCGTTTGGACGAAGCAATCTACTTGATCTCGGACTGTAATATTTACTTTACTATGGACGGCACCATTTACTTGAGGTTGGACATCTCTATATACTTATACTTGGACGCATGTGACGAACTGGGACGGTTATGGCAGACAAACGGGAGATCTTGGCCGGCGCCTTGGAAGCCCTGCACACCTTGCAGAAGCAAGGGCATCTTGTGGTTCGCAGCGGCGAAATCGACCCGGTGAGGATCAAGGCGCTAAGGAAGGCTGGCTATCTTCAGCCCATCATGAAGGGCTGGTATCACCTGTTGGACCCCAGTTCGCGTCCCGGTGACACGACGCCGTGGATGATGAGCTACTGGTCATTTGTCCAGAGATACTGCGAGCACCGCTTCGGTAGCGACTGGGTTCTCAGTCCTGAGATTTGCCTCGATCTGCATACTGGATCGCAGGTGCCGGCTACCCAGGTGATCGTGCATGCCCCTAAGGGAGGCAACAATGCTGTCGAACTCCCTGGCAAGCGGTCGCTCTTTGATCTGAGGGTCAGGGAGCTTCCTGAGCAGGATCGGAGGACGCAGCTGCCGAACGGGCTGAGGGTCTACACTCCGGAGGCCACGCTGATCCATATGGCAGAGAATTGCTATCATGCGCAGGCTATGTCAGTTGCAGCGCTAATGGGCAGCTACCGAAATGTCGATGCCCTGTTGCGCGCGGTGGTGGGCGGGGCGCACAGGCGCCCGGGTAACCGCCTGGTTGGCGCGTTCAAGCACTTGGGGATGGACGATCACTCCAGGCGCCTGGCCGATGGCATGCGCCGCGCAGATATGGATCTGAGGAATGAAAACCCCTTTACTGGGGAAGGCATTGCTGTTGTTGCTGGTGCGGCCCCGATCTCGAACATGTTGCGAGCGATATGGCAGAGGGATCGACAGGCGATCATTGACCTGCTGCCCTCTCTGGGAGGGCCTGTGGATGCCGACGAGGTGCTTGGGCAGATCGACGATGTCTACACTCATGATGCCTGGAACTCGCTCTCGATCGAAGGCTATCGGGTCTCTGAAGAGCTGATCGAGAAGATTCGCAGCGGAACCTGGGACCCGGAGGCCGACAAGTCGGACGCCACCTCTCGTGATGCTATGGCCGCGAAGGGCTACTGGAATGTTTTCCAGTCTGCCCGCGAGGTGGTGAAAACATCCATCGAGCGAGGTGAGCCGGTCTCGGTGCGCGACAATCTAAGCGATTGGTATCAAGATCTCTTCGAGCCGTCGATCGACGCGGGCATTCTAACGCGAGGCCAACTGATCGGATATCGCAATCACCCGGTATTCATTCGCACAGCCAATCATGTGCCCCCGGCGTGCGAAAAGCTCATGGATGCGATGGAGACCTACTTCGATCTCCTTGACGAGGAGGAGCATCCCGGAGTGCGTGCGGTGCTTGGTCACTGGCTTTTGGGCTACATCCACCCTTATCCGGACGGAAACGGACGCCTCGCTCGCTTCGTGATGAACGCGGTGCTCGCGAGCTCGGGTTATCCATGGGCTGTGATCCGGCTCGATCAGCGGAAGCGCTATATGCAGGCTCTCGATGCCGCGAGCTTTGGAGGAGACATCACTCCCTTCGCGAAGCTGATTGGCGAGCATCTTGGCAATAAGCCCTAACAGAAAAGCAATGTCTCGAAAGCGTGTTTGCGCGGATTTTTCGCGCCAGCGCACTCCGAGCTGTGCTCCACAACACAGAATGGTCACCCAAAGAGGGATGCCATCAACTTTTACCGTCAGGGGCTGGGCCCCGATGAGGCCCTTTCAACCAGACCAGTGCCTGGCTCTCATCCTCGAACAGAATGGCCAGTGCCTTGTAGATCCCGAGAATGGCCGAAATCCGCAATAGCGTATCAAGGGGCAGCGTAAGCGGCTGGTGCTCACGCGCCTTTTTAATCCACTGATGATAGGTCGAACGACCCGGGTCGCCGAGGATGGCGATCCGTTCCGCCTCGCTCAGATCAAACCTGTCCGCGATCGCGCGAAAGCTCCGCAGACCCGGAGCACTCGTCCGTGCGCGGTCCTCTTTGGAGATGGTGCGAACTGCATGCCCTCGGAAGGGGTCGAGACATCGGGAAAATCAGCAATCTGCATCCTCTGCCTCCTTGGTCCAAATATGGATCTATAGTCCACATATGGACAAATCAACGCCAGCGAAGCCTTTCATCCTTCGCGAGAGGCGTCATGCCCGTCCGATTGTATTCGATAAGATCTGCTGTCGGACTTCGCGGATCTGCGGCGTTGCCATGGCCGTGCCGAAGGCACAGCGCAGGCTTTCGAAAAGTCCTTCTATCAAGGGGTTACTGCAACTTGCAGATCATGATCCCAAGAGAAAAGGACCACCCCATGACCACCCCCGTTTCCCCGACATTGGCTTTTCTGCGTGACGCCATCGAGCAGAGCCCCAAGACCCAGCGCGAGATCGCCCGCGATGTGGGCTTTTCATCCCCCAACGCCCTGTCGATGATGAAGACCGGCGAATGCAAGGTCCCGATCAGCCGCATCCCGGCACTCGCCAAGGCGCTGGACGTCGACAGCCAGGAGTTCGTGAAGATCGCCCTGCGCGAGTACCAGCCCGAGATCTGGATGGTGATCGACGACCTGATGCGCATGCGCCTGACCGAGTTCGAGGCGGAGTTTCTGGGCAGCTACGCCTATATCTGCGGCGACACCGAACTGCCCTGGGACGAGGCGATCCAATCGCTTGTCTACGGCCTGCTGCGCCTGATGCGCGACCGCCATCTGGGCACGATCGGCAAGGCCGCGATGCACGAGGTGAGCCCGGAGGTGATGTTCGAAGAAGACGACGCCGTCACCCGCGAGCTGTTGGAACTGCGCGTTCTGGAAGCCCGTGAAAAGCAGGAAGGCAGGAAGATCGATCCCGAGAACGAGTCCTGAACAAAGAGAGCAAGGCGGCGGGCCACAGGATGGCCCGCCCGTCGCGCCCTGACACCGCCCCTGACACTGCCCACCCGTGCGCGACCCTCACACACCTTCGGCAAGAGCCAGGACTGATCCCGTCACGGGAAGAAAGACGCCCTGAGTGCGCCCAGCATGCGTATCTTTGTTTTGGGCTACCCATGCCGCAGAAATGTAGAGGACCCCCCTCGCGGTCCCAGCCCCTTGCGCCAAATGTTGAAATTACTGTTTCGCCCAGACGAGTTTTCCGAAGTGCCTTTCAAAGTCCCCACAAGATCGCGTAAAGGCCATCCATCACCTCTTGGCCTTCATCCGGAGAGAGACGATGGACAGGCGTCACATGCCGTAAACGGTGCGCATCCACCGTAAGTGGCATGTGTGCACGAATGCGATAGAGATCGCCCTCGATCCGGACATCGATG
>NZ_JAIPUT010000092.1 GCF_020055635.1 Marivita sp.
ACCGACAACCCGCGCGGGTCAATTTATGTTGCCGCCCCCCTGGGTGTGGGCCGCCGCCTGATCGCACCACAGGTGCCCGCCTTTATCGAACAATACCCCGAGGTGTCCGTACGGTTGCGCCTGACGGACCGTAAGGTTGACCTGACCACCGAAGGTCTGGATCTGGCGTTCTTTCTGGGCGAACCCGAGGACAGCACGCTGCGCATCCGCAAGATCGCCGATGTGACCCGCGTGCTCTGCGCCGCGCCCGAATACCTCAAGGCTCGGGGCTATCCCAATTCAGGCGACGAATTGATTGCGCAGAACCACGAATGCCTGAACCTGCGTTTTCCGGGCGCAACCGACTTCCAGTGGCGGCTGCAAACCGGCGACGGGCCAAAGCGGTTCAAGGTCACAGGGCGGTACGAATCCGACGACGGAGATGTGCTCACCGACTGGGCGCTTGGGGGTCATGGAATCGCGCTCAAGCCGGTGTTTGAGGTCGCAGACCATTTGCGGACGGGACGCCTTGTTCCGGTCGCCAGACAGACACCGCCGGTGCCGGTCCAGATGGCGTGCCTCTTCACCCACAGGCGCAGGCAGGACCCGAAGACGCGGCTGTTCATGGATTTCGTCACCGGCCGCGTCGGCGCAGCGATCAAGAACGCCTGAACGTGTGGGGCAGTGACGAAGCCGAATGTCGAGCATAAAAACAAGGCGAAAAGCACTCGAGAGAAGCAAACGATAGGTCTCGGGCGTTCAACCAAGCCTGGACAAGCCGTTTGCCTGCGGTGCGTTTCGCAAAAAAGGCGGCAAACCCGGGTGCCGCCTTTTCACCTGTTGCGAGCGGTTAGACCAGTGCCAGAACACGTAGGCCGGCGACGCAATCGCCCGGTCCGATCAGGTCGACCGGCACGCGCCTGTCAGCTGTCTCCAATCGGGTTGATGTCATCCACGAACCGCAACATGTCAGCCATGGTAAAGTCCTCATGTGTTGCGCCCGGAAGCGTCGGTCGCCAGCCGGGGCCGCGCTGCCACAGGTACGATTGATGATCGCCGTGCACCAAACCCACAAGCACTTCGGCGACAAGCGTCGACCCAACCGGACCAAGCCGCTCCCCTCCAGATTTCACCTGGGCTTCTTTCAGTACATAGTACCAAAGCGGCGTCTGTACATGCAGCCCATGCTGCGCCAAGACCGCACCGTCAGGGCCGCTGGCAAGTTCCGCCGACGTCACGGGATCGGCAATCCCCATCGCGTCTGCAATGGATTGTCCCGACGGCAGACCAAGCTGCACACCACGCCGCAGGTTGAGGAAGGCAAGGTTGGCACCGCCCGGCAATGTGTGCAACTCGGACGCGAGGAAGGCGTCGAGCTTGCGTGTGGCTTGAGGCGTCACGCTCGGGTCGACATCGTAAAACTGCCGCCAATCAATGATCCAGTTGCTTGGCAAACGCGAGATGGGCAAGGGCCCGGTCGGCGGCTCGGGCGCCAGGTCGCCGATGATCTGACCGGACAGCCCCGTGAATCCGAACAGCAGATCAAAGCCGATATCCGAGAAAATCCTGTTGTGGTTGTAGCGCTGGCGCACCTGACTGTGGCCCAAACGATAGGCCGCTCCGGAAAACTCCACCGGCATGTAGGGAAACTGTTTGAAGCGATAAAACTTGCGCCCCTCGTGAAGGATCTTGTCGACAATTCCGGGTGTGGTCAGTCTTCCGACGTAATCGTGAAGAACCATCCACTGATAGTGCCAGGTGACCAGTTTTCTCGCTTCGGCAAAAAGCGCGCTTTCTTCCACCCCCTCGGCCTCAAGACGATCAACCACGGCATTGTGGAATTTCAGAAACGCGACATGCGTCTGGGCCACCAGTAGATTTTCGTCGTTCCGATGGTCCCCGATAAGGGCCTGGCCTTCCGGGCTGCGCGGGAGATCGTTCCGAAAGTCGCCGACCACGCCCCCGAAATCGACGGTCACGTTCCGCCCGATCAGGAACTTGCCGTTTGAATTGCGCGCGTACATGTGCGGGCTTCCGTCAGGGCCCCGACCATAAAGGCTATCGAGATCCAGACTGGGGCTGCGGAAGTTCCGAATGCCTTTCGGATCCCGCGTTTTCTCGCCCAATGAGGTCAGGTCGAGCGTAATATCGTGGTCGATGAATTGACCCAGATAGGTGAAACCCGCCGGAATGTGCGGATTGTCATCCGATGCGGCCTCGTTATCGAGCATAGCCGCGGCAAGGTCATTCAGCGCATCGTCCGGAACGTTCAACGGTGGCAGTGTGGGAAACATTCGTCCGAACTTGCCGGGGTCGTCGTGGCCGCTCAGAGTATCAAGGAAATCCCGGGTTGGATGACGCCCAGCGACGCCATGATGCGGATTCAGGTTAATCGCTTTTGACATAATATATCTCCAATATGAACTAATTTACTGAAAGTACTTGTAAAAATTGCTTCTGCGCAGACGAAATTGCCTGATCGAAAACTGGAAAATGAATATAAACGATACGCAAATATCCCGAAACGGTCACCAGCTTTCTCTGATGCCCGCCCTGATCGGCGCAAGTTTGCTCAGTATTGAAATTCCGTCATGCGTAACTGCATGTACGCATGACGTGTTTCTTGCCCAATTAAGACGCCGCAGATGCGTCGACGCATCTGGTCGTTTCCGTTGACGGAAACGCCCGCTCAACTGCCCCGGTAGGTCGAATACCCGAACGGCGACAGCAGAAGCGGCACGTGGTAATGCGCCTCGGCGTCCGATATGCCAAAGCGGATCGGCACCTGGTCCAGAAACAGCGGATCCTCCCCAGCCTGACCTGACGCCCGCAGGTAATCGCCGGCAAAAAACACGAGTTCGTAAGTCCCGGTCTCAAACGCATCCGCAGGCAGGATCGGACTGTTCGTCCTCCCATCCTCATTGGTCACGGTCTCGGCGATCTGCTCAAGCCCCGCATCCGTCACGCGGGACAGCGTGATCCTGAGACCCGCCGCCGGGCAACCCCTGGCCGTATCCAGAACATGTGTCGTCAAATAGCCGGACATTGCGCTCTCCTCGTGATGCGATGCCTCTTTATGCAGCCGGTTGGGACAAAACCGCAAATGGAACGCGTTTGAGACACCTTTCGGGATTTCTTGAAAAACAGATTGCATTATTCGGAATATAACGACGACCACTCAGGAGGACCCACCGTGCAACGCTACCCCCGCGACATGACAGGATACGGCGCCAATCCCCCCAAGGCCAATTGGCCGGGCGGTGCGAGGATCGCCGTTCAGATCGTTTTGAACTACGAAGAGGGTGGCGAGAACAACATCCTGCACGGCGATGCCGCGTCCGAAGCGTTCCTGTCCGAGATCACCGGTGCACAGCCCTGGCCCGGGCAGCGGCACTGGAACATGGAATCGATCTACGAATACGGAAGCCGCGCCGGGTTCTGGCGGCTGCACCGGATGATGCAGGATTTGCCCATCACCGTTTATGGCGTCGCAACCGCCTTGGCGCGGGCACCTGAACAGGTCGCCGCGATGAAGGATGCCGGTTGGGAAATCGCGTCGCACGGTCTCAAGTGGGTCGAGCACAAGGACATGCCCGAAGACGAGGAGCGTGCCCAGATTGCCGAGGCGATCCGCCTTCATACCGAGGTTGTCGGCAAGCCGCCAAAGGGCTGGTACACCGGGCGCTGCTCCAACAACACCGTGCGGCTGGTCGCGGAACAGGGCGGGTTCGACTATGTCGCCGACAGCTATGCCGACGATCTGCCCTACTGGTCGCGCTTCGGCGACACGGATCAGCTCATCATGCCCTACACGATGGATTGCAACGACATGCGGTTCGGCATCCAGGCGGGGTTCACCACCGGTGACCAGTTCGAAAGCTATCTCAAGGACAGCTTCGATTATCTCTACGCCGAGGGCGAAGCGGGCAGTCCCAAGATGCTGTCGATCGGGTTGCATTGCCGCATCATGGGCCGCCCCGGTCGTGCCGCAGCCCTGAAGCGGGCGCTCGACTACATGAACAGCCATGAAGGAGTCTGGTTCGCCACGCGCCAACAGATCGCGCAGCACTGGGCCAAAGAGCATCCTGCTCCGACAGGACAACGCCCCTCCGAGATGTCGCGCGAGAATTTCGTCGCGGCCTTTGGTGGCATCTTCGAACACTCGCCGTGGATTGCCGACCGCGCCTGCGATTTCGAAACCGGTCCGACCCATGATACGGCCCGCGGGGTGCACAGCCTGCTCTGTCGTGCGTTCCGCAATGCGTCGGACGAAGAACGACTTGGTGTGCTGAATGCCCACCCGGACCTTGCAGGAAAACTGGCTGCCGCGGGTCGCTTGACGGCCGAAAGTACCGCCGAACAGGCGGGCGCGGGTCTGGACATGCTGACCGACGAAGAACGCGCGACCTTCCAGAGCCTGAACACGGACTACGTCGCGCGGCACGGCTTTCCCTTCATCATCGCGGTCAAGGACAACACCAAGTCGAGCATTCTCGACGCCTTCCACCGCCGCATCGAAAACGACCGCACCACCGAATTCGCCGAAGCCTGCCGTCAGGTCGAACGCATCGCCGAACTGCGCCTGATCGAGAAGCTGGGCGCATGACCCGGCAGATCACCACAGAGCCGCTGACGGCCGACGCTTTCGCCCCGTTCGGAGACCTGCTGGATTGCGCAGGCGACCCGGACAGGATCATCAACCAGGGGCTCTGCGGGCGTTACCACGACCGCGCGACGCTCGATTTCGCCGATGGCCGCGCCGGGATCAGCCTCTTCAAGGCCGAGTTGCGCAGCCTGCCCTACAGGCTTGACCTGCTGGAGCGGCACCCGTTGGGCAGCCAGGCCTTTGTGCCCATGAGCCATGATCCGTTTCTGGTGATCGTCGCCCCGGACGAGAACGGCCAACCCGGCACGCCGCGGGCCTTCCTGACCCAAGCGGGACAGGCGATCAACATCCACCGCAACACCTGGCACGGGGTTCTGACACCGCTGTCCGGTACCGGGCAATTCGCCGTGATCGACCGCATTGGCGCGGGAGACAACCTGCAGGAACACTGGCTCGACACCCCTTGCGAGGTGATCGACGGAAGATGACGAACCGGACACCTTTGAGGAGGGGCATTCGGAAACACGTAATGGTTACGAGGGAGAGAGAACCATGTCTGACGCATCCATCGGTACGCCGGAGCAGCTCCGCGATCCGAACTATACACCCCCGCTGATCAAGGCGGTGCCGCTGGGCATCCAGCATGTGCTGGCCATGTTCGTCTCGAACGTCACCCCCGCGATCATCGTCTGCGGTGCTGCGGGCTTCGGCTTTGGCTCGAACAGCCCCGACTTTCCGCAGATGATCTACATGATCCAGATGTCGATGTTCTTTGCCGGCATCGCCACCCTGTTCCAGACCATCGGCATGGGCCCGGTGGGCGCGCGCCTGCCGATCGTGCAGGGCACCAGCTTTGCCTTCATCCCGATCATGATCCCGCTGGTCGCGGGCAAGGGGGTCGATGGCATCGCCGTCCTGATGGGCGGGATCTTTGTCGGCGGCCTGTTCCACGCGTTTCTCGGACTGTTCATCGGCAAGCTGCGCTTTGCCCTGCCGCCCCTGGTGACCGGCCTCGTGGTCACGATGATCGGCCTCGCGCTGGTCAAGGTGGGCATTCAGTACGCTGCGGGGGGTGTTCCCGCCATCGGCACGCCGGAATACGGCTCGCTGCTCAACTGGACGATGGCCGGAACCGTGATTTTTGTCACATTGGGGCTCAAGTTCTTCACCCGTGGCATGCTGTCGGTCTCGGCTGTTCTGGTCGGGCTGCTGGTGGGGTATGCCGTGGCGTTTGTCCTTGGCGAGGTGAACCTCGGCAATGTGGGACGCGCAGCCCCGTTTGCCCTGCCGAACCCGCTGCATTTCGGGCTCGAATTCTCGGTCGCCGCCGTCATCGGCTTTTGCCTGATGTCCTTCGTGTCGGCCGTCGAAACCGTGGGCGACGTGTCCGGCATCACCAAGGGCGGCGCGGGCCGCGAGGCGACTGACACCGAAATCCAGGGCGCAACCTATGCGGATGGGATCGGCACGGCCGTGTCAGGCCTGTTCGGCGCCTTGCCCAACACCTCCTTCAGTCAGAATGTCGGCCTGATCGCCATGACCGGCGTGATGAGCCGCGGTGTCGTGACCATCGGCGCGCTGTTCCTGATCCTCTGCGGCCTCGTGCCCAAGGTCGGCGCTGTGATCTCGTCGGTGCCGATTGAAGTGCTGGGCGGGGGCGTGATCGTCATGTTCGGCATGGTCGTTGCGGCAGGCGTCTCGATGCTGTCCGATGTGAGCTGGAACCGCCGCAACATGGTGATCTTCGCGATTTCCCTGTCGCTGGGCCTGGGCCTTCAGCTTGAACCGGACGCATTGCAGTACCTGCCACAGACGCTCAAGGTGCTGGCGACCTCCGGCATCCTGCCTGCCGCGCTCATCGCAATCGTGCTGAACCTGATCCTGCCCGAAGAACTCTCGGGAGAGTCGACCGAAGAAGTCTCGGGCGGCATGGCGGGCCACGGTGCGGGCCAGAAAGCCAAGGAAGAGGCAAGCGCCGCCAACGTCTGATCCCGTCTGACTGAACGCGGCAAGAAAGGCCCTCGGCGATCCGCTCGGGGGCCTTTTTGCTGTATCTGCATGCCGTTCACGCATCCCCCCGGATTGGCCCCGGCCCGGAACGAAACACGCCTCAGTTCGTTTTGCCGGTCAGAAGGATTTTGAAGTACGAAAGGCAAAGGAGGCCAACATGACCCGTTTCACGTCAGCAGCGCGAACGGCCACCGCGATTACTCTCGTGGCCGCACTTCCGGCGTTTGCACAAGACACCGGCACTCAGGACACCGGAAATCAGGACACCGGCACGCAGGGTTCCGACAATCAGCAGACCGACGATCAGCAGACTGGCAATCAGGAAATGCAGAACCAGGGGTCCCAGGACCAAGCATCCGACGGTCAGGCGTCCGAGACCCAAGGGACTGAAGATCAGCAGACCGGAGACGGGTCCGTGCAGGTCCTGGCGAACTGGAGCTATGCCCCGCTTTATGAAGAGGGCTGGAGCGTCGAAAACATGTTCAACGTCACCGACGTGACGGACGCGACCGGCGAGACCATCGGCGATGTCGAAAACGTCATCTTCAGCAACACCGGCGAGGTTGTCGGTATCATCGCCCAGGTCGGAGGCTTCTGGGATATCGGTGACACCCATGTCTTCGTACCATGGGAGGACGTGTCGATCGGAAATGACATTTCGCTGGCCCAGGTGCCCGTGACAGAAGACGAGGTCGACAATTTCGACGTCTTCGGTGCGGCTGAGGGCGACGGCATGATCGCCGAGGGCGACGCGTCGGGCACCAATGTCGTCGATGACGATCTTGTGGCCGGTCAGGGCATCTTCAAGGCAACCGACCTGATCGGGGACTACGCGTATCTCGCGGATGGGGTGCGCTATGGCTATGTCGCCGACATCATCGTGCAGGATGGCGCGATCACTGCCGTCGTTTCGGACGCCGCCAGCTACGGGCGGAGCGGGTACTACGCCTATCCCTACGAGGATGGCCGCGTGTCGCCACTCATGGGAGCGCGCTACCAGATGCCCTATGACCAGGCGCAGATCGATACGATCGAAAATTTCGACTACACGCAGCTCCAGTCCCGCGTGGACTGAGGCTTTCGGGCCGCTGCCCCCGATCTGGTTGCGCGCATCGGCTCGACACGCGAAAAAGACAAGGAAAGCCCCCGCACAAATCGGTGCGGGGGCTTTCTTTTGCCATGCGGCGATGGGTCTGGAAAGGTCAGTCGTCCAGAACAAAAGTCACGGCCAGATTGACCTTGAATTCGGTGATCTTGCCATCCTCGATCATCACGTTCTGGTCCTTGACCCAGGCGCTCTTGATCCCGCGCAATGTCTTCGAGGCGCGTTCGATGCCCTGTTTGGTCGCATCGTCAAAGCTGTTGGGCGATGTTGCGGAGATTTCCGTTACACGTGCTATCGACATGGTGTCCTCCTTTCAGGTGCAGATATCGGCTCAACACACAGACGAGAGACACGTTCCAGAATCCGCGCAGCGCCGACGCGCAGGGAGCCGGAAATACGGACAACTTTCGGAGCAGCCAGGGATCAGAAATCAACCTCGATCGCCAGCCCGCGTTCGATGGCCACTTCCACAACCCTGGACGCCACCGCCAAATCCTGGAGCCCAACACCCGTGCCATCGAACAGCGTGATGTCGTCATCCGACGTCCGCCCCGCATGGGTGCCATTGATCACCGCGCCAATTTCGAGCACGTCGCTTTCGGCGATCAGACCAGAGGCCACCGCGTGTTGCGCCTCACCGATCGAGACCGATTGCGCGACCTCGTCGGTAAAGATCCTGGCCCGCGCCAGCAGCGCCGCCTCGACCTCCTGCTTGCCTTTGGTGTCGGTTCCCATGCAGGCCAGATGTGTGCCCGGGCTGACATGATCGGCCATCAGTGACGGCGCAAAGGCCGAGGTGATCGAGATGATCACATCCGCCTCTTGCATTCCCGGCAGGTCCACCGCCTCGAACGGCAGACCGGCCTCCTGTGCGACCTTCTCGATATTGGGCAGCATCTCGGGATGATAGTTCCAGCCGATCACCTTTTCGAACGATCGCTGCTCCAGCGCAGCGCGCAGCTGGAACGTCGCCTGATGGCCCGCACCAACCATGCCCATCACCTTGGCATCGGCCCGCGCCAGGTGCCTGATCGACACCGAAGACGCCGCCGCCGTGCGCAGCGCGGTCAAGAGGTTGCCGCCCACCATCGCGTGAACCTTGCCGGTATCCGGATCGAACAGGAACACCGTCGACTGGTGATTGATCAACCCGCGCTTTTCAAGGTTGTGCGGCCAGTATCCGCCCGCCTTCAGGCCAAGCGATCCGCCAACGCGATCAAACCCGCCCTTGAAACCGTAGAGCGCGTCCTCATGGCCGATCGCCTCGCGCACCACCGGAAAGTTATAGGCATCCTTGGCCGCCATCGCGGCGAACACCTGTTCGACCGCCTCGAACGCAGCCTCGCGCGACACAAGATCGGCGATCAGTGCTTCAGGAACAATATACATGGTCTCTCCCTCGCAAAAACGGTGCGACAGTCCTCACTGCGCACCGTCCTGTCATCTTCTCTGGTTCAAAAATATCCCGGGGGGTTTGGGGGGCTGGCCCCCCAATCGGTCGGATCGGGCCTGCCCGATCCGAAACCGGATCAATACGCGCGACCGCGTGCCGACACCGGCCAGACGGTTTCCACAACGCCATTCCGTACACCGACATACCAGTCGTGCACGTTGCAGGTCGGGTCACAATGGCCCGGCACAAGCTTGAGCTTGTCGTTGACCTTGAGAACACCGTCCGCATCCATGACGACGCCATGCTCGTCCGAGCATTTCACGTATTGCACGTCATCCCGGCCAAAGATCACCGGCAGGCCAGAGTCCACCGACTGCGCCTTGAGACCGGCATCGACGATGGCCTTGTCCGCCTTCGCGTGGCTCATGACCGAGGTCAGGATGAACAGCGCGTTCTCCCATTCGCCCTGGTCGATCCGCTTGCCGTCCTTGTCGAGGATACGGCCGTAATCGGCGTCCATGAATGCATAGGATCCGCACTGAAGCTCGTTATATACACCCGAGTTGGACTCGAAGTAATACGACCCTGTGCCGCCACCGCCGACGATGTCGCACTCGATGCCCTCGGCCTTGAGCGTATCGACCGCGTCTTTGACCTGTGCGACCGCGACAGCAATCTTCGCCTTGCGCTCGTCATAGCTGTCCATGTGCTGCATCGCGCCCTGATAGGCCTGGATGCCCGCGAACTTGAGGCCCTCTGCCGCGTCGATCGCCTCGGCAATCTCGACAACGGCCGGTGTCGTGGTCACACCGCAGCGGCCTGCGCCGCAGTCGATCTCGACCAGACATTCGATCTGGGTGCCATGTTTGACCGCAGCAGCCGAGAGATCAGTCACGTTCTCGATATCGTCCACACAGCAGATCGTCCGCGCGCCCAGCTTCGGCATGCGCGCCAGACGGTCGATCTTGGCGGGGTCGCGCACCTGGTTCGACACCAACACGTCCTTGATGCCACCGCGGGCGAACACTTCGGCCTCGGACACCTTCTGGCAGCAGACGCCACAGGCACCGCCCAGTTCGACCTGCAGCAGCGCCACGTCCACCGA
>NZ_JAIPUT010000097.1 GCF_020055635.1 Marivita sp.
GCTGGTATTGCTCATGAAAGCGATCGTGGAAACCTTGAAGCCTTGAACCCATGAAACGACTGTAAAGGGGCCTCGTCTAACCAAGACACGCTCTCAATCCAGACGGATCATTTCCTGTCAGGGCGGGATTTTTCCGTTTCGAGCATCCGCTTATCCACGACAAAAAGCATCTGAAATCTCAAACTTGGTTTTCGCTGACCCGGGCATACTTGCGATCAGGCAGCATTTGGTTACCAAGCTGTCTCAGCGGTGGTGATCGCTTCTGCTGCTAAGGGAGGCCACCCAGGCCTTGGCCGCGTTACGCAGGTCCGGATCGGCTCTGTCGGTCATCTCTATCCGCTCCACCAGCGTCGTTGGATCGATAATCTTCGTGCTGATTGCGGCCATGACGTAGGCGTGATCTTTCTCGCGCCCTGCGATAGCTTTGGAAGCGCAGATATCATGAATTTCCGGCGCGATAGCGATGGCCTTGTCCATTGATGGTGCGGATACCCTGACAGCCCGGCGTTCCCAGCCAGTCGGCAGTCGGGCTGTCTCGGGTCCGATGCCGTGAGCGTAATAGCCGAAGGTTTCATGAAACGGAGAGCCCTCACCAAGAGCACCATCGATAAGCTCGGCAAGTTCAGGCTTGCGCAAGGGATAAATGTCAAGCTCACCCGACATCTGCATGATATCGGGCATCTGCTCGAGTTGGAGATGCGCGGCCTGGCTTCCGACCAAAACAAATTCCCGTTCATTGGTGATGGCCTGGGCCGCCCGAACGACGTGCGCGACTTCAGCGCGCTTCATCTGCAAGGGGTCTCCGAGTTGCGCGCAAGATGGCAAGCCTCTCAGCATTCGGGAGAAGCCCGGCCCATGGGTGTATGGACCGCAACACTTGACCATCGTCATCGAGCGCGAGGAAGGCCGCCTTCATTGCCTCGGGGCCAAGGCGCAACAGGTCTCTACAGCGCGAGACATAGCCAGGCGCCACGCGCCTTCCGAGATCCATACGATCGAGGTTTTGAGCGACGATGATCTTGGCTGTGGGCCAGTCGGCGCAGGCATGTTTGATCGCGGCCGCGTTAAGCTGCCATGATCGCCTGTCTTCGAGTGAGAGAGCGTTGAGATCCATGGTGGAAAGATAGGCCACGACGCGAAATTTCGAAAGACATCATCTGTCTTGGTTTCCGCCATTCTGAGAAGATGATCGAGCCTCCGACTTGTCCAACAAAATAAGCGTAGAGATCACGGCCAGCACAGCCCGTATTCCTTTGACCGCCGGATCTGCTTTCCAACGGCCCCTTGGAGCAGCACCCGCATCTGAGCGAGCACCGGGATCGGCCGCCAGATGACCCTCGTCTTCTTACGGAGCGCGCCGGACTTGGTGGTCCACTGCTTGAAGACTTCCCGGGCCGGTTCGCAATGGTTCCAGCGCCACACGATCTCGTCGAGGTATCGCTGAAGGTGCTTGCTGCCCAGGTTGTGGTAGACACCGACCAACGCCCGTTGGACCTGGGCGATCACGGCCTCCGCCGTGTTGACGTCGGCGCCGGTCTCCGGGTTGGCGTATTCGTGCTGGCTGTGGATGACCCTGTAGTGCTCTTCCATCATCTCGCCAATGCCGAGGTAGCTCGTGCTCCCATCCGTCATAAGCGTGATGTCGTCAGACACAATCCACCCGGCGAGGACCGGCTCCAACGTGGCGCGCTGGTCATCGGAAACGACCTTGGCGCGCGCCTGCCCATCTCGGGAGGCCGCCACGAAGACCAACGGCTTGCCGCATCCCTTGCCAGGCGGATTGTAGGCCCCAGAGAGGCATTTCGGAGCTCCGCCGACACAGGCCTCGTCCACCTCGACGATGTCGTCCAGCGGGAGCAGCTCGTGGTTCCGGTCGTCCATCATCTCGCGGATGGCGTGCCCCATCTGCATATACTTTCGCCGAGCTCTGGGCCGGGTCTGCATGATGGCCATGATCGGCACCGACAGCGCATTGATCTGGCTCGTGGCTCCGGTCGGCATCTTCATCGGAACCATCGGTGCTGTCAGCGTGATCAAGGCCGGCTGTGTAGAAAAGCGCGACCCGAAATTCGCCTGCGTTGGTGGCGAATCGAACGTGCCGCTGCGGGCAATCACGCTGTCGGAAAACCTTATCATGGCTGGTATGGGGCTATGGATGCTGGGCATCTTGTTCGCCGGGTAGGGTCGTTGACTCCATTGCTCCAACGCGTGGTGTTTTGTCCAAAGATGGAGCCCCAAACCGCGGCTTACACTGAAGAACCTTCCTGTAAGTGCCGCAGTCCCACCCAAGGGTTCCTGCAACCGTGTTGCCAAGGCTGGCAGGCGGTGGCAACTGGTGTCTGGCTCTGAAAGCCAATCAGGCGTCGCTCCTGGCTGACGCCCGTGGCTGTTTCACGGGACTGGGGGCAGCCTATCCCGAAACGGTCACCGAGGAAACCGGCCATGGTCGCAGCGAGACCCGCAAAGCCATCGTGGTTTCGGCCAGGTCACTGGAAGACGATCATGAATTTCCCGGCCTCAAGGGGTTCGGCCGGCCGGATCAAGGCAATCCGAGAAATTGAAGGCAAGGTGACCTCCCAAACCCGGTTCTTCGCTCTATCCTGGATGCCTGCGCCCGAGGTTCTGCTGTCCACGGTCAGGGGCCCCTGGCCCATCGAGAATGCGTTGCACTGGCCATTACGTTTCCCGTGACGCCTCCGGCTTCACCCCGAAGAACTCCTGCGCAACGGCCGGCGCGGCTTTCTGCGTCGTTTCTTGGCAGCGTCCCGCGTCGATCAGCAAGACCTTGCGGACGGGTATGCCTTCGGGTTTCCCCGTCAGCGCAGGCCAGCTCCAGCGCGAGCGCGCGGTGCGTGCGCGCAGGGTCGCCACATCTATGCCGCGGCTGGTTCCCCGGCATTCCAGCTGAAGAAAAAAACCGCAGTCATATACGATAGCGGCTTGCTGAAGCGCCCGGACCAGGTCTGGACGCAGGCGGGACCAGTCGGGCGAGCGGTTGAGGTTGGCGCCGTATCCTGCCAGGCCAAGCGAAACAGCCGGCTGCCGCATGTCGCGTATGATGCCGATCTCTCCGTGGATCATCAGATCAAGAGGCGTCCCGAAACGACCAAGCTGAGCGATGTCGAAGTAGCCGTAGGGCTTGTCGAAGAGCAGGTCGAACAGCGCGTCGTGCATGCGCCAGGAGAGCCAGTGATGATCGTGTTCGAAGGAAATCCAGTCCACCAGATCTGTCTTGCTCAACTCGGCGATGCCGTCTGCAAGTGCCCCATTATCCCTCGAGCGTTCGAGGCCAAGCCGGCGTCGGAACTCGAGGCACTCTTGACGGTCACCCTCCTCGGGCTGATGCACGGTCAGATTATGCCAGTTCGGCACGTGCCGGCATACCGCGTGCGCGATGAGATGGACCAGCCGCAGGCCCTGCAGCCCCAGACCGCGGCTGTACACGACGTCGAGAAAGGGCTGGGACAGCCGGTAGAGATTGGGTCGCGGGATACCCGCGGCCGAAGAGGCCGGGGCGGTTGGCGTCGTTTGCATCAAAGTCTCCATCACTAAGTGTCGTGAAGCACTTGATGTCGTTGCGGCGATTTCAGAAATCGGGTCGTAAAACGCGCGAGTCAGCTTTCAGTCGATCCCCGGCACCCGCCCGACCGATGGCGCTGGCTGTCCGGGGGTTGCCGGTCATCTTCCCGATCGTTCAGGGCATCCCCCCGGCCATTCCCGGCAGAGCGGCGTCTACGCCGCTGGTATTGCTCATGAAAGCGATCGTGGAAACCTTGAAGCCTTGAACCCATGAAACGACTGTAAAGGGGCCTCGTCTAACCAAGACACGCTCTCAATCCAGACGGATCATTTCCTGTCAGGGCGGGCTTTTCCGTTTCGGGCAGCATGGACCGATGTCCTTCGCACAAAACGAAGGACATCATCCCATGCATCATTCCACCCTGCCCGAGGCCACGTCGGCCGCGCCGGTTTCCACCACTTCCTCTGATCTTGACTTCGTGCACGGCATCGCGCGTGTGCGAGCCTTTGCAAAAGGCGTTGACGAAGCCGCCGGCATCGGGGTCGCCCATGCCACTCTGGAGATAGCGGTCACCGCGTTCTGGCAGGCCCTTTCTCCGGCGCACACGCCGCGGACACCGTTCTGGACGGAGGAGACCCCTGACCTGCCTGACGAGATCGTCAGCCTCTCCACCAGGATTGGATCGGCCGCAGCCTTCCTGCCGGTCGAGGCGGCCGCCGACCTGCTTGGCCGGCTTTATTCCTCCGCCCTTCGCCCGGCCACGCGTGCAACGCACGGGGTCTACTACACCCCGCCACCGCTCGCAGACCTGACGGCGCAGCGCGCGACCGAAGCGGGCGCGGACTGGAGCACCGCCCGCGTCCTTGATCCGGCCTGCGGCGGCGGCGCGCTCCTGCTACCGGCGCTGCGCCGCCTCGTTGCGGCCCTCCCGTCTTCCGATCCGAGGCTTGTGCTCGAGAACGTCGGAGCGCGGCTGAAGGGCTGGGATATAGACCCCGCTGCCGCATGGCTGGCGCAGAACATGATCGACGCCGCGCTCCTTCCATCGACGAGGCGCTGCGGCATGCCCGCCCCGCGGATCATCGAGGTCAGGGACAGTCTGCACTCCGGTGCGAGCGTCACTGCCGCCGAGGCCCCGGACGTGATCATCGGCAATCCGCCATACGGAACGATCCGCCTCTCTTCGGAGCAGCGGGCGGCATTCTCGCGGGTCCTCTTCGGGCGCGCAAACCTCTACGCACTGTTCCTCGACCGGGCGCTTGACCTCGTTCAGTCCGGCGGCATCGTCGCGTTCCTGACGCCCACAAGCTGCCTTGGGGGCGAGTACTACAAGAACCTGCGCAAGCGGCTTGCCGCGGAGGCCCCTCCCGTCACGATCGATTTCGTGGTGGAGCGCAAGGGCGTCTACGACACGGCGCAGCAGGAAACGCTGCTCGCTACATGGCGACGCGATCACCACTCAGGCGGCATCAAGCTGTCGGAGGTGCAGATGTCCGGCGGGCGTCTACGTATCGAGGAAATCGGAACCGGCCGCCTGCCAACATGTTCGACCGATCCCTGGCCCCTCCCCCGCCGCGTGGCTCACGCCCACGTTGCCCCGGCGTTTCACCGCAGCGGGCAACGGCTCGCGGATTGGGGCTACCGCGTCCGCACGGGACCGATCGACGGGAGCGGCCTGAAGAGCCGTGCCGCCGCCACACCCGGGCCCGGACGGGTCCCGTTGATCTGGGCCGACTCCGTGGACCCCGCAGACGGCTTCACCTGGCCTGGCGTGAGGCGCGGGAACGCGGCCTGGTTCGTTGCCGGGAAGGAGGACCTCCTCCGCGAGCCTGCGATACTTGTTCAACGCACGACAGCGCCCGAACAGCCGCGCCGGCTCGTCACCTGCCTGCTGCCTCGTGCCTTCATCGACGCGCACGGTGCCGTCGGCGTGGAGAACCACCTCAACCTGGTCGAGCCGGAAGATGAAACACCGGCCGTTCCGCTCGAGGTTGTTGCGGCGATCCTGAAGAGCCAGGTCGCCGACATGATCCTGCGCTGCCTCAGCGGCAGCATGGCGATCTCCGCCACCGAACTCAGAGCGCTCCCCCTTCCCCACCGGGATCATCTCGCACCACTCAGCTCGCTGGTGGCCGCGGGAGCATCGGACTGCGACATAGAGCGAGAATGCGCGCGTCTTTTCGGCATCGCGGAGGGGGAAACGGCGCTCTGACGCGAGGCGCGCGCCCGACGCGCATCCGACAGGTCCTCTAATCCGGGCCTGCACCGCCTCGGAGCGCGGCGGTCGAGCGACCGCATGGATCATCGGTTCAACCGCGACCGCTGGCTTCGGCAGCATCGGACAAACGATCTCCGCCACCGCAGCAGAAAAAATTGCAGCTTCCGTTTTCCCGATCAGCGGAGATGAACCCATGTTCCCGGCGAGGCCAACCGTCTCTGAAAAAAACATCATACCCAGGAGCACACGATGTCCCAGATGAACCCTTTCGAAGAAACCGAAACACAGATGCTTGACGATACCGAGGACACCGAAGACGACGTCTTTCGGGGTACCGACCTCCAGGACCGTTTCGGCCAGCTGCTTCTGGCATACAATGCAGCGCATTTGGACCTTCTCGAGGTTTCAAGGCCGCTGATCGTCCGGCGCAACGCCGAGGCAGGTGTGTTCGATATCGTGAAAGCTTGCTGTTTTTCGACGTCCACGCTCACAGCCTGCGTTGTAGTTGAAGACGGTGAAACCCGGCTGGAGCCGCTCAGCTTCCGGACGACGTTCCGCTTGCCGTTTTATCGCGATTTCTCGTATGACAATGATCAGCCCGATGCGTATATCGTGCGGTTGATGACCTGCTGGCTGGAAGCAACGTTTCTTCAGCATCATGTCGCGATCCTCGAACAGATCCGTGCGTTGTCGACAGACACGAGTGTGCTCTGAGCCCGGCGGCACGGCCTTGTGTCTGCGGCGCCAATGAAGGTCCAGGGCGGCGCAAACCGCACCGATTGCCCTGCCTGAGGCGCTGGGTCTGCCCACCTGATCAAGCAGCCCAGCCAGCCCGAGGGCACGGCCCGGCAGGGCCGCAAGCCGATCCTGGAACCGGGCATGGGATCGCGCGTGAAGAAGATCTTGTCGCATTCCGGCGGTGACGTAGCTCTGTCGGATTTCCCACTTCACGCGGTGTCGTCCGCGCAGCGTCGGACCCATGTTCCATGCAGGCCATCAGACTCACAAAGGACCCCGGCAGAGAACCGGATCACGCTCGGCCTCCACGTCGACCATGCCAGTATAAGCCTCGCCACCCGGCAGGGGCGACAACACGCCTTATGGTATTGTGGCCGAAAGGGCTGCGGCCCGGACTGCCAGCACAAGACCGAAGCGGATGTGCTCGAGCAGGCCCGGAAGATGGTCTGGCTGTGATTGCCTATGGCCCGGAGTTGCCGAGGATTGACATACGGCATGCCGGAGCGCACGCGGTTCCCGTCGCGGAGCGCCCGAGCCTTGAACGGGAACTTCCCAATCTCGGGCCTTCCACGGCACATCCCGGAAGTTCTGGGCGCAGCGCTTGTCAAGCTGGTTGACCTTATCGGGCGCGCCCAGGCCAACGACATCGATCTGCGCAAGCGGATGGGCGAGAACTCCCGGATCAAGACCCTGTTCAAGGCGCTGCCGACGGGCACACTCCCGAGACGGACACGCTTGTCCTGACCACGGGCCGGACGCGCGACGAGGACGATCCTCCCGACTTCACCCGGCACGCCAGGCCGGGCGCAACGCTGGCTTTTGACATGGCCACGGTCGAGGCGCGTCGCATTGCGCAGCGTATTTTTGAGGTGGGCGTCACGCCCTCGGCCGAAGTCATCGTGGTCGCATCGTCCACAAAGTCCGACGAGACTATCTTCCGCACGAACCTGACGGATCTGACGATGGCGATCAGGGAACACGGCGTGACAGGCTGCGCGATGATCATTCTGGCCCTCCCCTGTGCGACGACCAAAGCGGTCCAAAGCAGCCGGCCGCAGCTGATGGCTGGCGGAGAAACTTGCGATGTGCGGCGCGACGCCTCGCCGGTCAACGCAGAGATGTCGGCGCAGGAGAGATTATTTGAAGTATCTTGGTTGCGGAAAGGTCGAAGCCTGGATTTCCCTTATTTCCGCTGTTGAGGCTTTGGCCCTTTTGGCTTTTCCCGACGGTGCAACATGCGCGGTTCGCTTTGATGCAGGTTCAGACGAGGCCAACCTGCCGGGATGGGATTGACCGGGCGCCAAACAATTCGAATGACAACCCTTTTATGGTGCGGACTGTTTCGTATCGTCTTCACGACGCCCGATAGATGATCAAAGGACGACATCTGACATTTTGCGAAGTTCCTTCGGACACCGTCTTCATGATTGGCAGCCTGCATCAATCCATGGCTGGGTCGCGTCATGTTGATACGTAGCGCCGACTCGTTGCTCCGCGGGTCACAAGATTTTGGGCCCAAGGGTTCTTCATCTTTTTTTCCTGCGCGACCTCCCAAGCGATACGATTCCGAAGCCTGCTTGCTCGGTCGTCGAGCGTATCGGTGGCTCGCTTGGACTGTTCAGCACGCAGAAGAGCAAGGCTCATCTCCGCGTTCGGCAGACCTTGACTGACCTTTTGCTCGACAAAGGCAATGGTTTCCGCGAGCTCGTCAGCGGTCATGAGGTGGCGGGATCCTGCGGATAGGGCCGGAATGAAGCGGAGTTGCTCAATCGCGCTCGTCGGGGCGAGATCGGTAATGAGGGGAGTGCGCTTTTTCATGATGGTGTCATATCCTTGTTTGTGATCAGGAGTGCAGCGGCACGGGGCCAGCAGTCCGGTCAGGGCTTGCGTTGGTTTTGGGTGGCGAAGGGTAACTTGAGAACCGCTGACCCTGGTCCGACAGGCATATCGCAGCGATGTTCTGAGAGATCATTTCGGTCTGCATTGTTGCCATTCGCACTGGGTCAACTCGAGGCAAGAAGCTGCCTCAGGCGGCGTCAGTCGCAACAGGTAATCACCTGCCGCAGCGGCTTCCTCCAGCGCGTCGGCGAGGACGGCCCGGAATTTCTTGGCGTGACGATCCGCGATGGTCAGGCCCATCTCATCGTTGCCAATGATGTCGGCGTGTACGATCTCGATTGGATGCCGCCCGGCAAACCAAAGGAATTCGACCCTCAGTTCGAACTTCTGTCCATAGATGTTTTCGCAGCACAACAGTGCGGAATAGTCCCCGTCACCAAGACCCGCGAGCTTGCCCAAGGTTACCGAACTCAGGTCGGCGCTGAAGTGGATGGCGGAAGTCGTGTTCATCATATGTCAGGTTCCTATGTTTTGACGAGCGGCGCCGTGATTTCCGCCGCAGCCCGAATTTGGGTTTGCTTCGGCGACCCCGGTGACAATTTTTTGCTTGACGTAACGGCAGTGTGCTTTTGCGTGTATGCACGCGCCCGTTTCCCCGGTCGCCGGTTCGCTGGACCAGCG
>NZ_JAIPUT010000099.1 GCF_020055635.1 Marivita sp.
CGATGTCGCGGATCGGGCGTCCTTCGGCGGTGTGTTCCAGGTACCGCCGCGCAGTTTCGGGCAAAAGCGCATCCAGACCCTTGCGGGCCGGGAGGTGGTGCAGGTCAGTCATCGAGATCCCCCATTTCCAGTTCGTCAGAAATTATCCCCAGGCTTATCCACAGACGAAACACAACCTAGAGATGCAAATGTTTCTGATTTGTTAACTTTTGGCGCTAGGGAAGTTTTTGTTTCCAATTAGGGCCTGTGGACAATCATCGTGAAGCGATCAAGGCCGCGACGAGGTTCCAATTTGCAGCGTAGCTGCAATCTGTTTTGTCGTAGCGTGTGGCTATCCCTCTGAATTCCTTAATCTTTGCAAAGTAGTTCTCGATCAGATGCCGCCACTTGTAGGTATCAGCATCATAGCCGCGCTGCTGCTTTCGGTTGGATTTCGGCGGGATCACGGCGCTCGCGCCACGCACGTCCAGCTCCTCCAGCAGCCAATCAGCATCGAATGCCTTGTCCGCCAGAAGCGCTCCGAAGGAGACATTGCGGATCAACGGCGCAACACCCTTCATGTCATGGGCTTGACCGGGCAAGAGCAGGAAGCGGGTCAGGTTGCCGAGCGCATCCACCAGCGCCACGATCTTGGTCGTCAGTCCGCCGCGAGAGCGCCCGATGGCCTGAGCTTGAGTCCCCCTTTTGCGCCGGTTGCCTTCTGGTGAACCTGAACGATCGTACCGTCGATGAGCGCGTATTCGAGATCGGGGTCACCGCTCATGGCTTTGAAAAGACTCTCGAATATGCCGGACTTGGCCCACCTGCGGAACCGCCGGAATTGACTGTTCCAATTCCCGAACATGGGGGGCAGGTCGCGCCAGGGGGAGCCGGTACGAACCCGCCAGAAAACAGCTTCGAGAAAGAGACGGTTGTCCTTCGCTGTTACCCCTGCATCACTGGCCTTGCCCGGCAGCTGCGGCTCAAATCGCTGCCACAAGACGTCCGACACCACAAACCGTTGTTCGTTCATTCAAACCTCCATTTTGGAAGTTTGAATCAGAAATCAGGCCCAATGGGAATCTGGAGGGTTCTGTGAGGTCGCGGGGGACAACAGTGGGGTCACACATGCGCTGCCCGCGACCTCATTGAAGCCGTATTGAGCGAACCCGCGGGTTGGTTTTGCGCTATGGGGATTGTGTTGCTGGCTCAGCTCTGGGGTGGTGTTTGCGACGGCGGGCAGACCGATGAATGGCGGCGCGCGGATGACAATTTGGCCCATGGCTGGCCTTCAGGGGTCGCGAAACCGGTGTGGTTTTCTGGCAAGTGGTGTTGCGCAACGGCCAGAACCGGGGCAACCAAGGCTTTGAGCCGTAGTGTATCGCTCCGGCCTGCATGGAAGCAGACGGTTGGATGGATATCCGGTGTTTGTCGTGGTCGATCATGAGCTGTCGTTCCGGAAGGCCCATTCGGGCGGCGCCTGGCCATGATACCATACGGTGATCCTAACCATTGCTCGACCGCAACAGGGGCATGGACGCGGAGTGGGCGCGACCTTCGCCATGGGTTCTGCGCGACCCTCTGCTTCCGGCACCTGAGCAGCCAGCATCACCCTGCAGGCCGCGAGACGGGCGGCGCGCTGGCCGTTGGCGAGGAAGCCGAAATGGCGGATGCGGTGAAAGCCATCGGGCACGGTGTGAAGAAGAAAGCGGCGGATGAACTCTCCGGCATCAAGGGTCATCGCCCTTGGCCGGCGGCCATGGCGATAGTCACGCCAACGGAACGTCACCTTGCCATCTGCCATGCTGACCAGACGTGAATTGGCGATGGCGACACGATGGGTATACCGGCTCAGATAGGCCAGCACCTGTTCCGGCCCGCCAAAGGGCGGTTTGGCATAGACCACCCAGTCTTGACGACTGGCTGACGCCAGGAGCCGGGTGAAGGCCTGCGGGTTGGCGACTGCAGCGGTGTCGCCGAAGGACTGTAGCTGTCCGGCCTCGAAGGCGACGCGCAGCGACTGCAGAAACAGCCGACGGAACAGGCGCGACAGTACCCGGACTGGCAGAAAGAAGTTGGGGCGGCAGGCGATCCAGCGCGTGCCATCAGGTGACGGGCCACCGCCCGGAACGATGCAATGGAGGTGGGGATGATAACTCAGGGTCTGACCCCAGCTGTGCAGCACTGCAATGAGACCGATCCCGGCACCGAGATGTTTGGGGTCGGCGGCAATGATGCGCAGCGTCTCGGCGGCTGTCCGGAACAGAATTGTGTAGACAACCTTCTTGTTCTGGAAGGCTATGGATGCAATCTCGGCGGGCAGCGTGAAGACCACGTGGAAATAAGGCACCGGCAGAAGGTCGCCCGCCCGCGCCTCGAGCCAGTCGCGCGCGGCCGCACCCTGACACTTGGGGCAATGCCGGTTGCGGCAGGAATTATAGGCGACACGCACCTCGCCGCAGGCCCGGCAGCCCTCGACATGGCCGCCGAGCGCGGCCGTGCGGCACAGTTCGATCGCCGACATGACGCGGCGCTCCACGCGTCCGAGGTGGCCGTCGTGAGCATGGATGTAGGCAGGGCCATGGCGGCGGAAAATATCCGCCACCTCCAGGGTGGGGGGCATGGCGCGCCCCTCAACCGGGCGGCACCACCTCCAGGCTCAGGCGATCGAACGGGCTCTGCGTCCTCGCGATCGTTGTCGTGGCAACTTGCGTGTAGCGCGCAGTGGTCGACAGGTTGCTGTGTCCGAGCAGCACTTGGATGACGCGGATATCGACGCCGCTTTCAAGTAGATGCGTCGCAAAACTATGCCGCAAAGTGTGGACGCTGACCTTTTTGGTCAGTCCCGCCGCCTTGGTTGCGGATCGGCAGGCGGAGTGCAGCACCTGCACGTCGATCGGCTTGTCGCCGCGTCCCGGAAACAGCCAGTCCGGCGGCCGCGCCAAACGCCAGTAGGTTCGCAAGATGCCGAGAAGCTGTGGCGACAACATGACTGTGCGGTCCTTGGCACCTTTGCCATGGCGGACCTGAAGCACCATCCGATCACTGTCGATATCCGCGACCTTCAAGCTGACCGCTTCCGAGGCTCGCAACCCAGCAGCGTAGGCCGTGGTCAGTGCCGCGCGCG
This sequence comes from Marivita sp., assembly GCF_020055635.1. Taxonomy (GTDB): domain Bacteria; phylum Pseudomonadota; class Alphaproteobacteria; order Rhodobacterales; family Rhodobacteraceae; genus Marivita. Next base: position 3,107 of record NZ_JAIPUT010000099.1, read on the forward strand.
CCTTCAGGGACGGCACTGCCTCGAGGAACCGCACAACCTCGTCGGCGCTCAGGATCGTTGGCAGCTTGCGCGGCGTGCGCGCATAGGCGATCCGCTCAGGGATCTCCGCACGGTTCAGGGTGACACCGTAGAAAAAGCGCAAGGCGCAGACCGTCTGGTTGAGCGCTGGCCACGAAATGCCCTGCGACACCAGGTAAACTTGAAAGGCCCGGACATCCTCCAGCCCCAGTTGATCCGGTGATCGGTTGAAGTGACGCGCAAATCTGGTCACAGCGTTGAGATATGATCGCTGGGTAGCCGGCGACAGGTTGCGCAGTGTCATGTCGTTGATCATACGGCGGCGCAGCGGACTTACCGCTGGTGTGGCATTTGCCATGGGATGGTCTCCTGTTCAAAGGTTGGTCTCAGCAACCAAACCTTCTCATCAGGAGGCCATTCCCGCCAATAGCAACGCAAATCCCGCGTTAGCGGGTTCGTTCAATCCTGAATCGGAAAGGGCGCAACACGCTATAGTGATGATAGTCGCAGATTTCGATCGTTTGTCCTGCTTGTTTGCGCGATGAAGTCCAGCCTTCTGCCAGCGCTTCTCGCACGTTGCGAGATCCTTCGCAGGGCATGGTGATCGCTTGCTACGAAACTCACCGTCCAAGGTGGAAAGCGATCCAACTTTGCTAGAACTCTGAAAGCTTGCGATTGTCTGGAGAGAAACGTTACAAGACCAAATGATAAACCTGTCATGGGAGGACAACATGCCACACACTATTCTTCGCGCGCCGAAGGGCCTGGTCGGAACGGCCGCGATCATCGCGGTCTGCCTGGGGGCGCCTGCGCTGGCGCAGCAACAGCTTTCGGTCGCCACTGGCGGCACCGGCGGGGTATATTACCCGATGGGCGGCGGCTTGGCCGAGGTCATCAACAACAATGTCGAAGGGTATTCAGCCACCGCCGAGGTGACCGGCGCGTCGGTCGAGAACATGGGCCTGATCGCGCTGGGCGATGCCGATATGGGCCTTGCGCTGGCCGATACCGTGGCCCAGGCTTATACCGGCACCGGGCGGTTCGAGGATCAGCAACTGCCGATGATCCGCGGTCTGGCGTCGATGTATGCCAACATGATCCAGATCGTCGCGCTGGAAGGGTCGGGCATCGATTCCCTCGACGATCTCGCGGGCAAGCGCGTGTCCGTCGGTGCGCCGGGATCGGGGACCGAGGTCAACGCTGAGGCGATCCTCGCCGCCAATGGCATCACCTATGATGATATCGAGGAACAGCGCCTGAATTTCAACGAGACCGCCGATGCGCTGGCCAATGGCGATATCGATGCGGGCTTCTGGTCGGTGGGCGCACCAACCTCGTCGATCCTGAACCTCGCCACCACGCAATCGATCGTGATGATCGAGCTGTCGGAATCCGAGATGACCGCTGCACAGGAGGCCGAACCGCTGTTCGCGCGCACCACGCTGACCGATGGCACCTATGAGGGTGTCGGCGACACCATGGTGCTGGGCGTTCCGAACGTGTTGGCGGTGTCGTCCGAAATGTCCGACGATCTGGCCTACGAGATCACGCGGGCCATGTTCGAGAACATCGACGACCTGCGCGCGGTGCACCCGGCGGCGAACCAGACCACGGTGGAGTTCACGCTCTCTGCGACCCCGGTGCCGCTGCACTCCGGCGCGATCCGCTACTACGAGGAGATCGGCGCCGAGATTCCGGACCGCCTGCGCGAGTGAGCGCGGGGCCGTGACTGCCCGGATTGGAGGGGGGCTTTCAGCCCTCCTCCTTCTCTCCACCCTGTCCGCCGCCGCGGCGGGCGAGCTTGTCGCCACTGCCGAGGACGGCACCGAAATCGCCCGCCTGCCCGTTCCCGAGGGGGCGGGGTGGTGCGTGCTTTGGAATCATTCCGTGCAGGGCTTTCCGGTCGCCGATTGCTACGAGAACCGGGGCGGGCACATGGTTCTTGTGCGCTCGCGCCAGCCCGATTTCGCGGCCGGTCTGGGGCATATCCCAGGCCGCGGCCGGCAGGTTTCGGACGGCGAGGGCGGATATTGGATACTCGACATCGACGAACTTGTGCCGGGCGATTCCTACGTGCTGCGCCCCGGGGCCGGCCACGTCGATCATCGGCTGCAGGTGGGCGACACGGTGGTGTCGCTGTCGGCGGTCGCCGCGCGCCAGCGGGTGCGCATCGAACTGACGGGAGACTAGGGCGATGGTGACCGACACCGAGGTGCCAACAAGGCAGGAAAACCCGCAGCCCTGGATCGTGCTGCGCATGATCGCCGTGGTGGGCATCTGCCTGTCGCTGTTTCAGCTTTACGCGGCCGGTGTGCAACCGCTGGGCCTGTTCTACCAGAGGCCCATCCACCTCGGGTTCATCCTCGTCCTGTGTTTCCTGATCTACCCGGTCTGGGGCCGCGGCCACCCGCGTGGGCCCTCGGGCTGGGCTATCGACGGCACGCTGATTGCGGCGTCCATCGTCGTTGGCGCGTGGCTGCCGGTCAATATCGACACCATCGCCAACCAGATCTTCCCGCGCGACATCGACGTCTGGGTGGGCGTGCTGACCATCCTCGTGGTGCTCGAGGGCGCGCGCCGCGCCGTGGGCCTCGGCATGACGATCATTGGCGTGGTCTTCATCGCCTATGCCTTCGCGGGTAGCCGGGGGGAGTTGCCGTTTCTCGCCGACTTGATGCCCGGCATCCTCAACCACCGCGGCTATTCGTTGGAGCGGCTCGCCAGCCAGATGACTCTGGGGGCGGAAGGTATATTCGGCATTCCCCTTGGCGTGGCCGCGACCTTCGTCTTCACTTTCGTGCTGTTCGGCGCCTTCCTCGAAGTCACCGGCGCGGGCAAGTTCTTCATCGACCTCGCCTATGCCGCGACGGGGCGCCAGCGCGGGGGGCCTGCCAAGGCCGCCGTCATCGCCTCGGCCGGCATGGGCTCGATCTCGGGCTCGGCCATCGCCAACGTGGTTACGACCGGCGCCTTCACCATCCCGCTCATGAAGCGGCTGGGCTACCGCCCGGCGCAGGCCGGCGGGATCGAGGCCGCGGCCAGTACCGGCGGGCAGATCATGCCGCCGCTGATGGGGGCTGGCGCGTTCTTGATGTCCGAGTTCACGCGGGTGCCTTACGTCGACATCGTCCTGGTCTCGATCTTCCCTGCGGTGCTCTATTTCGGAGCGGTCTACCTGCTGGTCCATATTGCCGCAGTCAAACAGGGCATGACCGGAATGACTGCCGCTGAACTGCCCAGCGTGCGCGGCGTGCTGGCTGAGGGCTGGCATTTCCTGTTGCCGCTGGTGGCGCTGGTGGCGCTGCTGGTGGCGGGATATTCGCCCATGCGGGTGGGGTTCTACGCGATAGGGTCGATCGTGGCCGCCGCCGCCGCACGCGCGGTGTGGGTGTTCTTCACCGATGGTCCGACCGCCCAAGGTTTCGTTGCGCTGTGCCGCCGGGGTCTTGCCCTGATGCTGGAGGCTCTGGAACTGGGCGCGCGCAACGCGGTCGCCGTGTCCATGGCCTGTGCGGTGGCGGGGATCATCGTGGGGGTCGTGGGCCTGACCGGGCTGGGGCTGAAATTCTCGGCGATGATGATCGCCTTCTCCGGCGGCAACCTGATCCTCGCGATCCTGCTGGTGGCCATCGCCAGCCTGATCCTCGGCATGGGGCTGCCGGTGACGGCGGCCTATATCGTGCTGATCATCCTCGTCGGCCCGGCGCTCACGCAGGAATTCGGCATGCCGATCCTGATCGCGCATCTGCTGGTGTTCTGGTATTCACAAGACAGCAATGTGACGCCCCCCGTGGCGCTGGCGGGCTTCGCGGGCGCGGCCATAGCCGGGTCGAAACCGATGGAGACGAGCGTTCAGGCCTGGAAATACGCCAAGGGCCTCTACCTGATCCCCCTGTTCATGGTCTTCAACGAGGAGATCATCCTGGGCGGCCCGCTGCCGTTGGTGCTCTGGAGCGGGGCCATCGCCATCCTCGCGCTGACTGCCTTTGCCGCCGCGCTGGAGGGCTTCTTGTTCCGACCCATGCCGCTCTGGGCGCGGGCGGCACTTGTGCCGGGCGTCATCGCCTGCTTCTGGCCCGACCTGACGGTCGAGGTGCTGGGCGCCGCCGTGATCCTCGGTGTCCTCGCGCTGAACTGGGCACAGGCCCGGAAGGATCGCGACCGAACGGATACCTCAGCACAAAGCGCAGAGGCCCGTCCGCCCACGGCCTCTTGACGCGGCGTCGCGGCAGACGTCGCAGCCGCACCCCACGACTGGTCCGGTCGACCGGATGATCCCTGCGCGTCCGCTTGTGCGCGCATGCGTTTCCGCACTGCTGGTGTGGGTCGTGACGTCGTCGCTGGCGCCTGGCTCGGCCCGGCAGGAACTGGACCAGACCCTTTTGCTGACCACCGCGCCGTCCAGGCCGAGGGCGACCGGCTGCGCGCCTTGCCCGGCGTCGCTGCCGAAGACGCACGGGTCCGCGCTTCCTTTGCAGGCACCGGGCCCCTCAGCGACGCCAACACCTATCTGGAAACCGTCGCCGCACATGCAGGGGCGGATGACCTGTTCCTGATCGACGCCGAAGGCGAGACCAACGCGGCGTCAAACTGGACCCGCCCAAGCAGTTTCGAAGGCGAAAACTATGTCTTTCGCCCGTATTTTCAGGATGCCCTCGCCCCAGGGCGTGGCCAATTCTACGCCATCGGCGTGACGACGAGCGTCCCGGTCTGTTCCCTGTCGGCCCGCGTCGTGATGGACGACCAGCGCGGGCCCTTTTCTGCGAAACCGTCAGGTCTTCTGCGAAACCGTCAGGTCGGCGCGGTGATAGGTGGCAGCCGGCGCGCGCGGCTCGGCTTTCCTGAAGGTTCTCTATGGAATGGCCCGCCCCTCCCGCCGCGCCTTTGGTAAGCTGCGGTCAGGTGCAACCAAGTGGAGGAGTTCGGATCATGGGAATTGCAATTGTTGGGATCGACCTTGGGAAGAATGTTTGCAGCATTGTCGAGGCCGACGAGGTGGGAATGGTGCTACGGCGTCGTCGCGTTCGAAGGGATAAGCTGGTTGATCATCTTTCGAAGCTTGATCCGTGTGTCGTTGCCATGGAAGCGAGTTGTGGTGCGCATCATCTTGCCGGACAGGCGACCAGTCAGGGTCACGAAGTTCGATTGATGTCGCCGGAATACGTGCGTCCATACGTCAAGGCGCAAAAGAATGATGAGAGGGATGCCGAGGCCATTGTAGAGGCAGCGACAAGGCCAACGATGCGTTTCGTGACGCCCAAAAGCGAGGATCAGCTTGATATCCAAGCTCTCCACCGGGTTCGGGATCGACTGGTCGGCCAGCGGACTTCGCTTATGA
>NZ_JAIPUT010000107.1 GCF_020055635.1 Marivita sp.
TTGCGCGTCCATGATCAGCTGGTTCAGGCACTGCGTCTGCGGATCGCCAAGTTGCAGAAACTGGCCTTCAGCAAATCCTCGGAAAAGATCGAACGCGAGATCGAACAGCTGGAACTGGCGCTGGAAGACCTGCTGGTTGCCGTGGCCGAAGACGATGAAGCGCCAATCGACGAAGGGCCGGATGAGCCATCACCGGAAGCTGCCGATGCGCCCACTTTGCGCCGCAGGCCACGTGTCTCGGATGCGACCCCGCGCGAACGCCGTGAACTGGACCCCGGTGCCTGCTGTCCCGACTGTGGTGGTGATCTGCGCGTGGTGGGCGAGGATGTCAGCGAACTGCTGGACATGATCGCCGCTCAGATGAAGGTGATCCAGATCGCCCGGATCAAGAAATCCTGCCGCCGTTGTGAGCGGATGGTGCAGGAACCTGCCCCCAGCCGCCCGATCCCGGGCAGTATGGCGGGGCCGAACCTGCTCGCGCATGTGCTTGTCTCGAAGTTCGACGATCATTTGCCTTTGTATCGCCAGCACGAGATCTTTGCCCGCATGGGGGTGGACATCCCCGAAAGCACCCTCGTGGGCTGGTGTGGCCGCGCCATGAAGACCTTGTCGCCGCTGATCGCACGGATCGAGGCGAACATCATGACCAGCGACCTGCTGCATGCGGACGACACACCCATCCGAGTGCTGGATCGCAGCTTGCGCGACAGGGGGCTTGGCAAGGGTGTCAAGCAAGGCCGGATCTGGGCCTATGTGCGTGACCAGCGACCCTGGGCGGGGGCATCGCCACCGGGTGCTGTCTATTGCTTTGCGCCCGACTGGAAGGAAGAGCACGTTCTTGGCCATCTGGCCGATGCGCGCGGCATCCTGCAAGCGGATGGCTACAAGGGCTATGCCAAGCTCTATGCGCCTGAACCCGATAGCACACCGCGTTTGCGCGAGGCGGCCTGTTGGGCGCACCTGCGGCGCGACTTCCATGACTTCTGGACCTCGACCAAATCCGAGATCGCCCGCGAGGCGCTCGACCGGATCGGCAAGCTCTATGATATCGAGCGCGACATCAATGGTCAGCCCGCTGACACCCGCCACGCCGTGCGCCAAAAGCTTAGCCTGCCCAAGGTTGAGGCCTTCTTTGCCTGGTCCGAACAGCAGCTCTTGCGCATTCCGGGCAAAAGCGATCTGGCCAAGGCCTTCCGCTATGGCCTCGCCCGGCAGGAAGCCTTCAGCCTGTTCCTGATCGACGGGCGTGTGGCCATCGACAACAATCCGGCCGAACGCGCCCTGCGCCCGATTGGAATAGGACGTAAAAACTGGCTCTTCGCGGGCGCAGATACCGGCGCGGAAACTTTGGCGCGCGCGATGACGGTCATCGAAACTGCCAAGCTCAATGGCATTGATCCATTGGCCTACCTTGCTGACATTCTCGACCGCATCCACGATCACAAGATCAACCGCCTCGACGATCTGCTCCCGTGGAACTGGACGCCAGCGGCATCCGCAATGAGCAGTCAAGCCGCGTAGGCCGCGGTATCAACGAGGCGGTTACGAAAGGCCCGGGCGATGCCTCGTTCAACGAGAGACTCATCGGGCATCGCTTACCTTTGACTCCGTCGTGTATTAATTCTTCGGCACCGAAAGGAATACGCCATGGGCCCCACGCCCTATTTTACCGTTAACCTTTGCCGCTGGCCTTGAGCCAAGCCAGCACATCAGCGTCCAGACGAGCCGTGATCTGTTTCTTGACCGGGCGGAAATGTTCGGGCCGTTTCATCTCGGCCAGTTGCGCGGCGGTCAGCTCGGGGATGTCGCTCGCGTCGATCTCATCGTCGGGCAGTGCGGCCAAGCGCTTGAGGTCGCTTTTCTGTGCTTCCGTCAAGGGTGGGAGCGTGTCGAGTGTATGTTCAACCGTCTTCATATCGCTTCCTTTCTTTCCGTGTTGCCGGGCGAGCCGAGATGATACGGATTACCTCAACCGGTTAATCCAGCGGCCCTTCTTCTTTCATGAACGTGTGGGCGACCAGGACGACCGCGAGGCCGTCGATCTGGCCGACTGTCTGCCAGCGTTGCTCACCGTTCTCGATCCTATCCTGAACAGAGAGGTGCAGTGGATCAAGAAACACGCGAGCTGCGACTTCAAAACTGAGGCCATGCTTGCGCTGGTTGGACAGGTTTTTGCCCTCGTCCCAGATAAAGAGTGGCGATGCCATGTCAAAAATGTAACTACAAATAATGTAGCTATTCAAGTCCTTGGAGAGGCAAGCATCGATCAGGCCGTGGCTGCGATCGACGACGATTACCAACAGGCTCTTCACCCGGAGAGTGGCGAGTTCCTGATGCAGGTTGTCGGGGTTCTGGACAACCCGCTCGGTTTCTGAGGCACGTCAACTCGGGAAAGGCCCCAGCCCCTTACGGCAAATGTTGAAATTACTGTTTCGCCCAGGCGAGTTTTCCGAAGTGCCTTTCAAAGTCCCCACAAGATCGCGTAAAGGCCATCCATCACCTCTTGGCCTTCATCCGGAGAGAGACAATGGACAGGCGTCAGATGCCGTAAACGGTGCGCATCCACCGTAAGTGGCATGTGTGCACGAATGCGATAGAGATCGCCCTCGATCCGGACATCGATGGTAAGCTGCCTCAGGGCAGGAAGTACATCAGCCGGCAAGATCGGCAGTAGAACGACCGTGTTGAGGCCCAATAAGTGTTCTGCCTGAGCAACCAGATACAGATCGCCGTCGATCTTGAGGACGTCGAATTTATGCATCGGGCCAAGGGTGGTTCAGCGCCAGATGCGATCCTGGAACACCCCTGTTTTTGATATGTTGCGCCTCACGGGAAATCGCGGCTTCGTTTTCGCGAAACCAGGCATCGGCGCGTTCCTGAGGGCTTCCAGCTGCCATGTCAGCGGCGACCAGTTGCTTGATGTAGTCAGTGACACTTGTTCCCCTGACCGCAGCCCAAGCCATCAGTTTGTCCTTTTCCAGCGGGGCCATTCTGATAGTAAGATTAGCCATGGAATCCTCCATCTATACTCCGCACTAACAATAATAACAATATGTCCGTGCGAAGCAAGGCTTGGATATCGGGCCGTCGAAGATATTTTCGAGCCATACCAACCTGATTTCACCCCCTGAAAGTCCGTCAAGTGCCCTGCCTGAAAAGGCAAGTTGGCCACAATGCGGGCAATGTTCATTATACCAGATACGGCAATGTTATGGCGGCGATCGATACCATCGCCACTGGCAAAATCCATGGCCTGGTCGTGCCCGTTCTTGATGTTCGCTTGGAGAGAACGGCGCGGCTCATGTCATGAGCCGCTTGGCTGCGGACCATCCTGCCGACGCGCATGTAGTGAGCGGTGTCGATGCTTCCGTCGGCGCGGGATTTGATTTGGTCAGTCACGGGATGTTCCTTTTCGGCTACGTGTTCTGATCCAACCATGAGCCAAACTGTCGATACTCGCTTGAAGGCTGCCTTTAGAGGTTCTGAAGAATTCCACGATTTTTACCCAAGACGACGTGGCGTACTTGTCGGAAGCATCGCGAGTGGGCCACAATCACGCATGATTTATGAATTTTCCGATTGCGTGCTCGACGAGTCGACCCATCAGTTATCCCGCGCCGATGGGCCTGTGCATGTGGAGCCACAGGTCTTCGATCTCTTGGTCGCATTGGCACGGGTGGCTCCTGGCCTGCTCAGCTACGAAGACATGATTGAACAGGTATGGAACGGGCGGATCGTGTCCGATGCCACCCTCAGCGCTCGGATCAGTTCGGCCCGCGCGGCCGTGGGCGACAGTGGCGCGGCGCAAAAGGTAATCCGCACCATTGCGCGCCGTGGGGTGCAAATGGCCTGCCCGGTTCTTAAGACGGCAAGTGATGAAGCGGCGGTTGGCGAGGCGACGCAGCCTACTTTACCATCCGCTGCACCGTACCAGACCATTCGTTTTACCGCCTCTGCCGATGGTACCGAAATCGCCTACGCCGTATCAGCAGATGAAGGTCCGCCACTCTTGCGGGGTGCGCATTGGATTTCGCATCTGGAACATGACTGGACCAGCCCGGTCTGGCGTCCTTGGCTGGATCGTCTTGGCGTCAGGCGACGGCTCATTCGCTATGACGCGCGGGGCACTGGCCTGTCGCAACGCGACCCCATGCGGCAGGCGCAGGAAGACTTCGTCGCAGATATGGAGGCGGTTCTCGATGCGACGGGCGATGACGCCGTTGACATATTCGCCGTTTCTCAAAGCGCGCCGATCGCTCTGGCTTTTGCCGCGCAATGGCCCGCACGTGTGCGGCGGATCGTGCTTGTGAACGGCTTTGTTCAAGGAAGCTATGCGCGTGGACAAAAGGCGGAAACAGATGCCATGATCGCAATGATCCGCGCCGGCTGGGGCCAACCCGGCAGCCCTTTCGTCAAGGCCGTGGCCACCTTGTTTATGCCACGCGCGACCGAAGACGAACTGGCGAGTTTTGTGGAGATGCAGACACATTCTGCCAGCCCCGAAGGTGCGGCCGCGATGCGGGATGCGGTCGGACAGTTTGACGTGACCGGAATACTCTCGCAGGTCACGGCTCCGGTATTGGTGATTTCATCGGCCGGAGATGCCGTACATCCGCCATCCCAAAGTCGACATCTCGCCCGCGCATTGCCCAACGCCGAGTTCTGCTCGCTCAAGACCGACAGCCACGCCATAGCGCCGTCCGATCCCGCATTCACAGTGATGATGGATGCGACAGACCGCTTTTTGGCGAAGTGACGAACCAAAAAGGCAGCCATCACGACGCGGCCCGGCACTACTTCCCCGAATTTTGCCCGTAAAGTGCGATCTTTCTTCTCATTCACCCGTCTCCCATCAAAGACCCGACTTGCGCCCACAGCGCGCTTGTATCGCCCCTGTGACGGTGCCAGGGCGCAACACCCAGCCCTGATGCTCGGAAAGCAGCTGCAGCTTCCGGTGCTTTGACGACCTTGATCGCAAAATCGAGTGTAGGACACGGCGCATGCAGCAGTCATGATCGCCAACCCGCCCACCAACTGCGGCATCGTCGGCGCGGAATGCGCAAAACGTCGCCAATCGCCGAGCGAAGCCTTTTCAGCACGCCCTGCCTGACGCATATGCGGCCGAACCTCGAAAGGATTTCCCCATCTGGCGCGTCTCGACCCTTGCCCTGGCCACCACGATCGCCGTGCTGACGTTGCTGCCGCAGGGATCGATGCAAGCCATGCCGGCTCCTGGCGGCGACAAGCTTGCACATGCCTTGGCATTCTGCGGCCTGATCCTGCCCACGGCCATTCTGCGACCGCACCGTCTCGGGGTGGTCATGCTGCAGGCATTCATTTTCGGGATCATCATCGAGATCGTCCAACCTTTGATGGGAAGGTCATCGGATATCGTCGACAGCTTAGCTAATGGTGTGGGTCTCGTGATGGGTGCCACGATTGGCCTTGTCGCAAAAGCTGTCCTGAACCGTGTGGGCCACCCACGCCACGGTGGGTAGAACAGTTGGAAAAGCGCCCCTTCAGGCCGCTTCGATTGCCTTGGATTTCAATTCAATGCAGAGTCAGAGCATCCGTCAGCGCAAGGAACAACACGCCATGTCGAAGTTTCTGGTCCACATCCATACCGGTCCGAGCGATCCCACGAAAGCGACGCTCGGCTGTCTGATCGCTGCGACCGCCCTGAAGGAAGGCCATGACGTGACGGTCTTCATGGCGGGCGATGGCGTTCACCTGCTCGCCGACGAACACCTTGAAACGCTCGTCGGGACGGGAACCGGCGCGTTGAAGGATCACATCGCAGCGATCGCCGAGGGTGGCGGAAAATTTGTCCTGTCCGGCATGTCGGCGAAAGCCCGCGGGTATGACGAGACCCTGCTCGAGGGCCACCCGGCCGAGTTCGGGATGCCCGACAAGCTGGTCGAACTCGCGGACGCGGCAGACACGGTGCTTTGCTACTGATCCTGCAAATCAAGCCGGGGGCAAAAGCACGATCTTTCCGGCGTGAGCCTTGGTGGAAAACGCCTCCTGGGCCTCGGCAATCCGTTCCAGGGGATAGGTGGCCGAAACCAAGGGACGGATCTCGCCGGCTTCGATATACGAGATCAGGTTGGGAAACACCGCCTCATCCCACGCGGTGCAGCCGATCAGCGTGATGTCCTTGAGATACATGTCGCGCATGTCCAGCTCCACGATCGGGCCGGCGATCGCGCCCGAGGACACGAACCGTCCGCCACGGCGCAACAGCTTGAGCATCGTACCGAAGCCCCTGCCGGCGACGTTGTCGACCACCACGTCGACGCTCTCGCTGCCGAGAACATCGAGCGGATCGTCTTCCCGCGTCAGGACGCGGTCCGCACCAATGCCGCGCACCCAGTCCCGCTTCGCGGCGCTGGTGATGCCGACAACCTCGGCGCCGCGCCGCCTGGCAAGCTGAACCACTGCCGAGCCGACGCCGCCGGACGCACCGGGCACGAGAACGCGCATGCCGCGGCCCACCCCGGCCCGCGCCACCATGTTCTCGGCGGTGCCGTAGGCACAGGGGATCGAGGCAAGTTCGGCATCTGTCCAGCTGCATTTGACGGCGAAAGCCTCGGCGGCCGGCACCTTGACGTATTGCGCGAACGCCCCGTCGAAGTCGGACCCGAGCCACACGGTCTTCATGTCGTCGAACCCGTCGGGGCGCATGCAGGCGCGTACAATCACCCGCTGGCCGATACGCGCCTCGATGCCGCCCGGCCCCACAGCGACGATCCGCCCGCAGCAATCGGTCCCCTGAATGAAGGGAAACGGGGTCGCGTCGTTCCACCCACCGTCGGCGCGGGTCTCGCCATCGTCAGCGCTTTCCGTGCCCTCGCGGACAGAAGAGGAATACCACCCCAGCCGCGTGTTGATCTCGGTGTTGTTGACCCCGGCAGCGAGCACTCGGAGCAGAACCTCTCCGACGCCGGGCACCGGC
>NZ_JAIPUT010000108.1 GCF_020055635.1 Marivita sp.
TTGCCGATGCTGTAGATGCGCCGTACCGGAAATTTGGCATCGGTGCCGGTGACGGCCAGTTCGGCAGGTGCCGGCGCCTCGTCGACAGTTGTCATGGTGATCTCCCTGTTGTTTCATAAATATATATATATTCTCGGGCCAAGATTGGCGAGGGCTTAATAATCTTTATGAATTTCAATAATTTATAAGCATTTCTCGCAGATCTTTATCAATATTATATATATATTTAGTGATTTCTGGCCCGAATTATATACGATAACGGGGTTACCAACGGGCTCGGGGGACCGGGCCGGCTAACAGGGAGGACAAGCAATCATGACAATCACTCAAGGGCTACGCTGTGCTGCGGCGGCTGGCGCAATGCTGGCAGGTCTGGCGGGAGGCGCCTTCGCACAGACAAACATCACCGTCGCCGTGCCGAACCCGTCGGCCGTCACATGGGCGCCGATGTGGGCCGCAATCGGCGAAGGCTATTTCGAGGACGAGGGCCTCATCCTCGATGTCCAGGCCGTGGACGGCTCGTCCTCGGTGCTTCAGGCAATGTCGTCGGGCCAAGCCGAGATCGGCGCCCCCGGACCCGGGCCTGTGCTCGGCGCACGGGCACGCGGCCTCGACGTCGTGTTCATCTACAACCTCTATCCCAAGAGCGTGTTCGGCTTGCTGGTGCCCGCGGACTCCGACTACCAGGAGCCGGCTGACCTGGCCGGCGAGGTCATCGGTGTCGGGACCGCCGACGGGGCGGAGGTCTCCTTCGCAGAGGCGATCTTGTCCGGGGCCGGCATGTCGCGCGGGGAGGACTACACCTTCCTGCCGGTGGGTGACGGCGGTACGGCGGCGGTCGCCTTCCTGCGCGAAGAAGTGGAGGCCTATGCCGGCGCGATCAGCGATTCTGCGATCCTGGCCTCGCGCGGGATCGATCTTCGCGAGATCACGCCAGATGAGTACCTCGGCTTCTTCGGCAACGGTTACGCGGTGCTGGAAAGCTACTTGGCCGAGAACCCGGAGGTGGTCGAAGGCTTCGGACGCGCATTGGTGCGCGGCATGGAAGATGAAGAGGCCGGACGGGCAAAGCCGCTGATGGATGTCGTCGCGCGCCTCGAACGGAAGTATGAAGGGTCAGGTCACCCCAAGGAATGAAGACCTTCATCACAGTCGAGGCCGAGGCGGACCTTGAAACAATCGGCGACTTTATCGCCCAGGACAACCCGGTGCGGGCGCTGAGCTTTGTGCGCGAGCTCACCCAACTCTGCCTCGACATTGCCGACATGCCGCAAGCTTGGCCTGTGGTGCCCCGTTACGAACATCACGGAGTCCGCCGCAGGGTGCACGGCCGATACCTGATCTTCTACCGCATCGGCGCTGACCGGATCACCATCCTTCATATCCTGAACGGCGCAATGGATGTCGAGGCGATCCTTTTCCCTGCCGGCTGACGCCCTGCGCCCCTGCAGAACCGTCAGTTCGTGGCGCATGGTGATCTGCGCGGGCCACATCCCGCACATGTCGAAAAAGCCGTTTCAGCTTCACAATCTTGCCCGAATTCACAGTTATAAAAAATTGGGGAGGCATTTGAACCATTCGCTCAAGGTCTCGAAAGACATCATCCCGAATGGGCGAACAATCGAAACGGAATCTCGATGCGTTGCTCCGCAGAGACCATCCTCTCAGGCACGAAACGGCACGTGCGCCACGGGCCGCCGCGCGAAAGCGACCGGCACGGCCCCTGGCACGTTTTGCTCTGCGCCAAGAGTGCGCCTGGTGGCTGTCATGAGCAATGAGAGCCCGATCGTCGCGAAAGCCGCCGACACTCGACGTTTGCTAAAGAACCTCCAGGACTATTCACGGGCGGTGCTCACCCTGACCTGGCAGCGTCAGGGCATCTTCATTGCCTTGACGATCCTGACGATGTGGTTCTTTCCGCCAGGGAAGGCAGCATTGCTCTTTGCGATCTGCATGACCTGCGAATACGTGGATCTCACCCTGGCGAGGAAGACCAACCGGATCGAACCCGGTGATGCCAAGGCCACCCGGACGGTGTTCGCCGCCTTCCTCGTCAACACGGGTGTCAGCGTCGTGACCATCAGCTTCTATGCCGTCTGGGTCGGCGTGACCGCGGGCGGCTCCGGACTTTTCACGGCGATGTTCTGCCTGTTCGCCGGCGCGCTCTATTCCGCCATCAACAACCACCAGCTTGCCAGCATTCTGGCGATCCGGCTGACGGTCTATGGCGTCGCCTTCCTTGTCATCACGATCCATGACCTTTGGGTCTACCGCCCCCCTCTGTCGTCGGACATGTGGCTGCAATTCTTCACCGTCATTTTCGTGATGTATTTCCTGATCGACTGCTCGTTGCGGTTCCTGGGCATGTATCGCCGCGACCTGAAGCAACTTGAGACTCTGGAAGCCGAGCACGAGCGCGCCAAGGCCGCGCTTGTCCTCAAGTCCCAGTTCGTGGCCGTCGTCAGCCACGAGCTACGCACACCACTCACATCGATCAAGGGCTCGCTCGATCTTCTCAATTCGGGCAAGTTCGGCACCTTCTCGCCGCAGGCACAATCCTTGCTGGGACTGGCCGGAAAGAACAGCAAACGCCTCGCGGATCTCGTCGACGACCTTCTGGACCTGCAGAGGATCGAGGAAGGCAAGATGACCTTCGACAAGGAGACGATCGAGCTCGGGGCCTTCATTGCCGATGCGCTCGGTTCGCACCTGGGACTGGCTGAAAAGTACAATGTGACCCTCAAGCTTGACCGGAACAGCACAACCCCGGTCTACGTTCACACCGACCCGGAGCGGTTGATGCAGGTCCTGAGCAACATCATCTCGAACGCGGCGAAGTTCTCGCCGGACCAGGGCGATGTCGATATCGGGCTCGAGGTCGATGCCGGGCGGGCCCGCATCTTCGTGCGCGACCGCGGCGTCGGTATTCCCGACGGGTCCGAGGAGGCGGTGTTCGGCCGGTTCATCCAGCTCGACTCCTCCGATCAGCGCCAGTTCGGCGGAACCGGGCTTGGCATGGCCATCTCGCGCGAGATCATCGAGGCGATGGGCGGAACGATCGATTACGAAAGCGAGCTTGGAAAGGGGACGACCTTCTTCATCGGGCTGCCCTGCAAGACGGTTTTCGACTCCAAACCGCGTGTCGATCCAGGGGCGTCCCCAGCGGACCCGGATGAAACCGATCGACCGATTGCGGCATCCGCACGCTCTTAGCCGTGCGAGGCGCCACATAACCCGGTCTTACTGACGCCGGGTCATCACTGCTTCCCAGCGGCCTTTTGCCGTATCAGGCTGAAGTTGCTTGATGCTTGCTTCTATTAACCGTAAGCTCAACTTAAGAGGGTATCTACGCTGCGTGTTGCGGCGTACCTCCCAGTAGGTTGCCAGTAGTAAATCTTTCCACTCCAATCGGCGGCCTCAACAGCCGAAGAACCCTCTGTGGCCGCACATGGCCATGTCGGGTCACGCAGCAGGCTTCATCCGTGTTCGACTTTCTCATCGGGCTTGTCGCCCTTGCCTACTTCCTCGTGATCTCGTCCGCGACGAGGCAGCATTTCGCGTCGGAAAAATTCCCTCGGGGCATGTATGTCATCTCGCTTGTCTCGCTCGTCGGATTGTTCGCGTTCCTGACGCATGCCTTCCTCTGGAGCCTCGAGTTCACCGTGGCCTCGCTTGTCCTGATGGGCCTGGCCTTCGCGCTGTTCTTCTGGGCGGTCCGTCACAGCAAGCAGAAGAACCTGTCCCTCGCCTTCGACGAAGAGACCAAGGTCGACGGGATCATCACGACCGGGCCCTGGCGATATGTCAGGCACCCGTTCTACGTGTCTTACATCCTGTTCTGGCTTGCCTGCGCCTTGGGGACGACCCATCCGACCTCGGTCGTGGTCTTCGCCACCCTGCTCTTCATCTATATCTATTCCGCGCTCCGCGAGGAACGGACGCTCAAGCAGGGCCGCTACGCGGACGCGTATCTTGCCTACCAGGAAAACGCCGGTTTCCTGCTTCCCAAGCTTGTCTCGAGGACCCGAGCGTGACGGCCAGTCTGCTTGAGTGTGCACAAGCGCGTACCGACGAGGACTTCCGGGCCGTGGGCGCGTTCCGCCACAGGTGCTATCTTGCCGAGGGTCTGATCGATCCCCGCCCCGATCAGACCTTCCTCGACGCGTATGATTTCGCTCCGGCCACGCAGGTCTTCATGATCCGGCTCAAGGGACGGATCGTCGGCACGATCAGGCTGCATGTCCTCGACAGATGCAACCACAGCTCGGCGACGATGGCGGCCTTTCCGGACCTCCTGATGCCGAAGATCCGGTCAGGCATGACCCTGCTCGACGGCGCGCGGTTCGCGATCGCCCCCGACATGGGCGCCTTGCGGCTGCTGATCGCCCGGAGGATCCTCCGCCTCTGCTATCATTATGACAAAGGCCGGCACGCAGATTATGGCGTCGCTGCCGTTCAGGACGCGCAGATCGAGTTCTACCGTCGCAGCTACGGGTTCACCGCGCTCTCCGAGCCCCGCATCTACGGCGATCTGAACAAGAAGCTCGTCCTTATGGGGCTCGATCTTCGACAGGCTGATGCGACCGACAAGACATCCACACTCCGGGCAACGGCACGGACCGGCTGAGGTCATTCATCCGTCGCTCAGGTCTTGCACCCGGAAGGAAGGTGGTATGGCATGTGTGAGGCTATGGAGTTGACGATAACGGCAAGTGCAAGCGGAAGTTTGCGCCTTCATTTCGGAACACGCACATCTGCTGGACGAAGAAGCAAGTCAGCAGCTTGTGCGCCACGGTATCCTTCCAAGGGGCAGCGTAATGACTGGGATCGCGACTGGAAAACCAATATTCAGTCCAAACTGTCTGCCAGAGATCATCCAGGGGCTTGAGTTCGAGGATTGGATCAAGCAACTTAGCATCGCTACCTCACCAAGGCCGTCACCAATCTTTGAGTATAGCTCCCTTTGGAAAGATACAAAATTGCTCGATCAGGGTTCGCCAAACTGTCACCTAATTGCGCGCCATGCTCCTGCAGACGAAGAACGAAGCTTCAGTAAAGACGCGAGATTAATACACCAAGTTGCTATTCCTTCATATACCGAAATGCGGTGGAACAAGCTTCACCCAGTTAATTACAAAGCAACTGGGTGAATGTAGATATTTTCAAAACGGCAAAGCTCTTGAAAGTAATTTACGGCAGGATTTAGAAAATATCCCGGCTATCGGTGGCCATTTCTATCACTTCGAGGTTCGGGAATTATTTCCTGGAAGGAAGCGAGTCGTCCTACTGCGCGACCCACTTCAAAGACTTATAAGCTCATACAAATATGCACATTTTGCTGTAATGACTGAGCCGGATAAAGCAACTAACGACCAACGTGCCATGACAGCCATGACCTTTGAAGACTACTTCAGGTCAGAAAACAGTCGTAGTGAAAAACACATGGCTATGTTTATGCTTGGCCTGCGATCGACGGACAAGGCCCGTGAGATAGAGATGTCGTTACTCTTCCGACAAGCATGCCAGAATCTTGGAGACTACAAAGTCGGTACTGTCGAGAGCTTGGACGAATTCGTGAAAAGCATCCCCGAGCTCCAGAGCGAAGTTAGAGAACCCACCGAGATTCCCAAGGAAAATGTCTCCGAAGATCGCTCTGTGTCTCCAGAAATTGATCTTGATGAAGGATTTCTGGCCGAGTGCCGGGAAGATCTAAAATACGATTTTCTCTTTTATGACTATGCAAGATTTCTGTCCAACGATCAGATAGGCTCAAAACCAGACGTTCAATCATTGGAGAATAATCAGAATACCACGTCAGACTCAACAAATTTCATGGGACGCATGCGAAAATGGTTAACCCTCCAGCCCGGATGATCTTATAGCCTTCGAGGGCATATACGATCATCCGAGAAGCATCGCAAATTTTTAACAACCTTCTGATTTAAAAGGTATACTCTACAATATCACTGTTCGACAACCCAGTCAGTTCAACCAGATCCGTGATGTCATCGATAATGGCGGTTTGGCTTCGACCACCTGTTGTTGACCAATCTGTGTCAAACCAGAGCTCCCCTCTTCCAGAGGTCGAATTGAAGACAAGGATATATGCGTCTGTGGCACTACCTGCTTGATTTTCGATCTGGTTTTGAGACAAGGCCGACTGGAGCTCAACTACCCGATTGCTTTCTGCATTCGACATTCCTGTGATCGATGAAACGTTGTCAATATAGTCGTTTGCGTTGAGAATTGTACCGGCTTGCGTTGCGTTAGTGTTCCCAAAATCAACACGTTCCAAGCCAATTTTATCTTGTCCGACAGCGAAGTCTTGAAGCGTTGAGGTTCCACTCCAGTCGAAAAACCGGAACTGATCGGAGCCGTCATTACCAATCAAAACATTATCGCCGCCCAACCCATAGAGGATGTCATCCCCGGAGCCGCCTTGAAGGACGTCCGCGTTGCCAGAACCGGCAATGCGAAGGTTTCCTGTTGCATCAGAGGCGTCAAGATTGACAGCACTTTCAAAACCACGCTCGTCGGAACTGGCGGTCAAACCCACACCAACTTCGGCTGTAATCGTCAGCGCTTGAGACCCAGAAATCGTAAAGTTGGTGGGTCCATTTTGATTGTCAAATGCATAGTACAGATTACTGCCATTATCGACAGACCGGATGACGTTCGCCTCGGTGTTGGTGCCACTGGA
>NZ_JAIPUT010000118.1 GCF_020055635.1 Marivita sp.
GCAATGCCGACCGCACCGAGACCCGCCGCGTGATCCAAAAACATGCCAGCCGCAAGGACAGCGCCGGCCATTTCGTCAACGACCGCGCATCGCGCAAGCCGCGCAGGACCAAAGCCGATGACGCGCAGTTGAAACTGGACCTGTAATGCCCAGGCAGCGCAAGAAAGCCGACCTGCCGACCAAGACCTGCGCAAAATGCGGGCTGCCGTTCACATGGCGCAAGAAGTGGGAAAAGGTTTGGGACGAGGTGCGGTACTGCTCGGACAGGTGCCGACGCGCGAAGGCAAAGCCGTAGGGTGTGTGCTTGCACGCACCGTGCTGCATCGGACAGGAGGATAGTGCGTGAGATCACGCACCCTACGGAAACAGGCGAAGATCATCGGTGACTTTCAAATAATCCGGAATACCGCTTTTGGTCAGATAACCTGACCAGCCCTGTTGCGGATCGGAAACTTTCTTTCTAATTGAGTACCGCAGTATACAGCGAGGGACCCACAGCCATGGCCAGCCGCATCGACCGTCACGGATTGCAGATCGACCAGACGCTTCTTGATTTCATCGAAGGGCAGGCGCTGCCCGGCACCGGCGTCGAGGCCGATGCGTTCTGGGATGCGCTGTCAAGACTGGCCCATGAATTCGGCCCGAAAAACGCCGCGCTCTTGAAGACGCGCGAAGACATTCAGACCAGGATCGACGAATGGCACATTCGCCACCGCAATCAGCCGCACGATCACGAGGCGTACAAAAGCTTCCTGTCCGAGATCGGCTACCTGCTGGATGAGGGCGACGATTTCGAGATAGAGACCCGGAACACCGACCCCGAGATCGCAACCGTTCCCGGCCCGCAATTGGTGGTGCCGATCACCAATGCGCGTTATGCGCTGAATGCCGCGAATGCCCGCTGGGGCAGCCTGTATGACGGCTTCTACGGCACCGATGCGATGGGCACGCCCGCGCCGAAAGGCGGCTATGACAAGGGCCGTGGCGCCCGCGTCGTGGCGCGTGCCCGCGTGTTCCTTGACGAAGCCTTCCCGATCGAAGGCGGCAGCCATGCCGACGCGCGTCGCTATTACGTGCATGATGGCGCGCTGCTTGTCGACGACATGCCCCTGGTGCAGCCGGAAAAGTTCATTGGCTACAAGGGCCATCCCAAGGCCCCCGACGCCGTGCTGCTGCGCAACAATGCCCTGCATGTCGAACTGGTCTTCGACCGGACGCATTTCATCGGCAGCCGCGATCAGGCGGGGCTTGCCGATGTGCGTCTTGAAAGCGCCATCAGCGCGATCATGGATTGCGAGGATTCGGTCGCCTGCGTCGATGCCGAGGACAAGTCGCTGGCCTATGCCAACTGGCTGGGCCTGATGAAGGGCGATCTGCAGGACAGCTTCGAGAAGGGCGGCCAGACCGTCACCCGCGCCTTGAACCCCGACCTGACCTACACCGCGGCGGACGGCAAAGGCGAGGTGACGATCAAGGGCCGCGCGCTGATGCTGGTGCGCAATGTCGGCCACCTGATGACCAACCCGGCGATCCTGCTGAAGGACGGATCCGAAATTTTCGAAGGCCTGATGGACGCGATGATCACCGCGCTGATCGCCAAGCACGATCTGCAAAAGACCGAAGGCCTGCGCAATTCGCATCATGGCTCGGTCTATGTGGTCAAACCCAAGATGCACGGTCCGGATGAGGTTGCCTTTGCCGACGAGACCTTCAGCTTTGTCGAACAGGCGCTGGGCCTGCCGCAATACACCGTCAAGCTGGGCATCATGGACGAGGAACGCCGCACCAGCGTCAACCTCAAGCAATGCATCCGCGCCGCCAAGCATCGTGTGGCCTTTATCAACACCGGGTTCCTCGACCGCACCGGCGACGAGATTCACACCTCGATGGAAGCAGGCCCTTTCTCCCGCAAGGATTTCATCAAGCGCAAGGCCTGGATCGGTGGCTACGAAAACCGCAATGTCGATATCGGGCTGGAATGTGGCCTGAGCGGCAAGGCGCAGATCGGCAAGGGCATGTGGGCCATGCCCGACATGATGGCCGCGATGCTGGAGCAGAAGATCGAACACCCGAAATCCGGCGCCAATTGCGCGTGGGTGCCTTCGCCCACGGCAGCCACGCTGCACGCGCTGCATTATCACAAGGTCGATGTCTTCGCGGTGCAGGACAAGCTGCGCCGCGGCGGACGTCGCGCGCATGTGGACACGATCCTCGATATCCCGATGGCGGCGTTCCAGAAATGGTCGAAAGACCAGATCGCCCGCGAGGTGGAAAACAACGCGCAAGGCATTCTGGGCTATGTGGTTCGTTGGGTCGATCAGGGTGTCGGATGCTCAAAGGTGCCGGACATCAACGATGTGGGCCTGATGGAAGACCGCGCGACCTGCCGGATCTCGGCGCAGCACATCGCCAACTGGCTGCACCACGGGTTGGTGTTGAAAGACGACGTGATGGAGATCCTGCAACGCATGGCGGCTGTGGTGGACGACCAGAACGCGGGCGATCCGGCCTACAGGCCGATGGCACCGGGGTTCGACAGCATCGCCTTCAACGCGGCCTGCGATCTGGTGTTCGAAGGGCGCGTGCAGCCGTCCGGCTATACCGAGCCCGTTCTGCACAAGCGCCGTCTGGAACTGAAAGCCGCGAGCTGAGACCTGCGTTTCGGTCAACCGAAACGAACGATGCGTTACCGCATCGTGGCCCGGCGAAAACACACAGGCCGGGCCACATTTGCATTTGCGCCTCAAATGCCTTCTGTGTAGAGAGACGTTAGGCACCCATAGCTCAGCTGGATAGAGTGTCGCCCTCCGAAGGCGAAGGTCGTAGGTTCGAATCCTACTGGGTGCGCCACTTCCCCCCAAATTTCGCGTTTTTCTGCCCTTGGTCGGTACCGCTGGCCCCTGCTTTTCGACGTCTTGAGAGTCAGAGGCGGGCAGGGAGGGCCGTGACGGGTTGAAGGCTGGAGGAGAGGCCTCCGGCGCCCGTCGCGGAGGTTCCCCAATGAATACCGAAATTATCGATGCCGGGCGTGATATCAGCGGCGGCTACAAGGTGGATGTGTCGCGCGGCACGAATGTGGACCGCGTGTCGTCGGAGTGGTTCTCGCGACCGGATGACGAGCGGTATCTGTCACTCGACGATCTGTTCGCCTCGGTCAAGGGCCGGGCGGAGCGGAGCCGGACGCAGACGGTCGAGAGCGCCGCGATCCGGGTCGAGGCGCATCGGGACAACCCGGAAAAGCTGGGGCTGGTCCTGCCCGGTGCGGATGAACCCATCGCGCCGACGCATTGGTCCTTTGGCCAGCTCTCGAGCCTCGTCGGTGCGCCCGCCGCCTATCTGCGCCAACTGCCCGCGCCGTTGGCGGGGATCAACCTGCAATACGGGCTGACCAACCACCGTGCCGAACAGATCAAGACGCTGGAAACCGGAGATGGACGCACCGAACTGCGTGCCGTGACCGGGCCTGACTATGGCCGCATCTACGATCACGAGTTGGTCTCTGCGGTTCAACGCATCGCGGGCAACGGCACGGGCGACACGCGCTGGAAGGTGCCGGGCGTGCTCGACTGGTCGACCGGCATCTACAACCCGCGCGTGGACGTGACGAAGGAGACGACGACGCTCTACGCCTCGGACCGCGACGTCTTCCTGTTCCTCGTCGACGATCTGAACCCGATCGAGGCGGGGCTGCTGCCCGACGGCTCGCCCGACCTCTATTTCCGGGGGGTTCTATTGCTGGAATTCGGAGGTGGGGGCGAAAACGCTCGGCATCGCGAGCTTCTACCTGCGGGCGGTCTGCCAGAACCGCAACCTTTGGGGTGTCGAGGACTTCCAGGAGATCACGATCCGGCACTCGAAATACGCCGCCTCCCGCTTTGCCCACGAGGCCGTCCCGGCGCTCAGCCGCTTCGCCGAGTCCTCGCCCGCGCCCTTCATCGACGGCATCCGGGCAGCGCGGGACAAGATCGTCGCGCGGTCGGACGAGGACCGTCAGGACTTCCTGCGCAAGCGCGGATTCTCGAAGGCGGAGACGGGGCGGATCGTCGAGACGGTGCTTGGCCGAGGAAGGCCGTCCGCCCGAGAGCGTGTTCGACTTCGTTCAGGGGATCACGGCGGTGGCTCGGGCAAAGCAGCAGCAGGATGCGCGGTTGGTGATGGAGGGCAAGGCGAAGGCGTTGTTGGAGAAGGTCATTTAGGCTAGTTTAGTCGAAGGAACGTGATGTAGACGACTGAAAGTATCGACCTCGCACTTACCAGCTTTCAACTGACGTTGGAGCAAGCCTGTTAATGATCTTCACCGCTACTTTCGCCGTCGTCCATTGGATTCAGTGAGCTTTGATGAATCTTCTAATTGACGCTCGTAGATAGAACGAGTCTGAAGAATTATGTGGCGCGCAAAATTCCTCGAGGACCAATTCACGACAGTACCGTTATACTTTTCGGTATACGATTGCTCCGCATCCCTCGTTGCCTCGCCATATATTCCATCTATCTCGCCCGGCGAAACCCCTGCAGCCTTAAGGCACAATTGCCTAGCCTTCCAAACGTCTCTTTCGTGCTCACTATTATCAAATGTCTGAGTTACAAGCAAAGCGACGGCATTATCTTCAGCCTCAAAAACATCTGAGAAACCAATCTCCCCAACGGTACACACGTACATGTTTTCGTAGACATGATTCATATACTCAATTCTTGCCATATCAGACCAAAATGCCGTGGCCGCGTAGATAATGAGCGGACCAAATACGGCAGCTAGAGTCGCATTGTTTGAAAGAATATCAATTTTGATCAGCGTCTTTTTTCCAAGGCTGCCCGAATATAGCCCTGCAGTTTCAAATGATATTCTAATCTCGAGTTGATCTAATTCTTTCAGTAGTATGGAAAATTCGCTGGGCGCGCCTCTGCGAACATCAAAGCTCTCAAGTATTGTAGCTTGAACGTCGAGCAACCCACTTGTTGTATCAGCTTGAATCTGTATTAGATCAAGTATGCTGGGTGCGCTGGGTGCAAGCGACAGTTCTTTTATCAATTGCAATAGCATTGCAAATAGAACACTTCGTTCACTGGTAGAAATTATTTTCTCTTGATCTGATCTAACAATTGGCACCGCTCGACTCGTTTCAACTAGCGTTGAGAACATCGAACCATTAACTCTTACAATTGAACCTACGTCCGTTATCGTCGCCATAAGTCTAAATCCACGTCCAAAATATACTTCACTATCACGGTAGCACTGCATTCATCTGCATAGAAGAAGGAAGTTTGGTTCGAAACACACCTTAACTACGGTGCGTTGCAGCTACCAAGCATAAACTTGATAGAGGTTTCCCAGAGTGAGAGGTTGGCCGGGTTTTTCGTGACGGGTTTGGAGGTCGAGAGAGTGGCTCCCGGCTGGCCCGTCCGGAGATATCCCGATGACCAAGCAACAGAAAATCACCCTCAGCGCCTCGCGCGACATTCCCTTCAACAAGCTGATGCTCAGCCAGTCGAACGTGCGCCACGTCAAGGCGGGCGTGTCGATCGAGGAACTGGCCGAGGACATCGCGCGGCGGACGCTGCTCAGCTCCATCACCGTGCGGCCCGTGCTGGACGACAGCGGCGCCGAGACCGGCATGTACACGATCCCCGC
>NZ_JAIPUT010000004.1 GCF_020055635.1 Marivita sp.
GGGTTGGCGCCTGTCTTCTGACCCGCCCCAACACCCCCTTGTCCCGGCTCGCGTCAGGTTTCATCGACGCGGTGGAGGCCGCCCTGCTGCAAGACGGGCATACGCCGATCACCGCAGATCACCGCCTGGGCTCCTGACATTCCGATGAAAGCGGCTGGCCGATAGCGTCATCGGTCGGGCACGCGTTTGGCCGACAGGCAGGTCAGGGGGTGGTCTTTGCTTGCGCAGAACGGACACTGGCGGCGATCCGGCGGGGCGTCATCCTTGGCCCGCCGGGGTCTGTGATACTGTTGCCACACTACATCGACCTGCATGACGGCGAAGAGACCCGCCCCGCCGGGACCGCCACGAAGTCGTCATCGCAGCCCGCAGTGCAAGACCGGCTGCCCTGGATCCATCCCGAGACAAGAGACAATTCGCTGATTGCGCAACCAGCTACCGGTTGCGGGAACCAAGGTGAGCCGACCTCGTTCTCAAGTCAGACACCGCGCAGCATGGCGCAGCTGGCCCAGAAAGGAGACCTTCGATGGCGCTTTTTTCCAGTGACGGTCACCACAATGACGTTCGGGTCCTGCATGCGCCTTGCGGCCATTGGTGTGCTGAACAGCAGCGCGTTTCGGCGTTGTCTGCCAGGTCTCACGCGACCTGCCTCGTGGATTTGCACATCAGCTGCGAAGCCGCCTGAACGACATCGCCGTCCGATCCCCGTCGGGCGGCCTTTCCAGACCTTCGACAGGAGACACGAGATGTTTCATCATTCATCCAAGCTGCAATATGAAGTGCGCTGCGACACGCCCGATCCGCAATTCGCCAAATACCTTCAACAGGCGATCGGTGGCGTCGAGGGCGAGATCCGAGTTGCCATGCAGTATTTCTTCCAGGCAATGGGCGCACGCGGGGACGCAAAATACCGCGACCTGCTGATGATGACGGCGACCGAAGAGTTGAGCCATATCGAATTCCTTGGCCACGCGGTCGCGTTGAATCTCGAAGGGGCGCCGGTGTCGGTTCAGGAAGAAGCGGCAACCGATCCTGTGGTCAATGCAATCATGGGGGGCGCGAACCCGAGGCACATCCTGTCCTCGGGCCTTTCGGCCATGCCGGTCAATGCCAATGGCGTGCCGTTCGACATGAGCCACGTCTATGCCACCGGGAACATTGCCGCCGACATGATGGCCAATGTCACCGCCGAAAGCGGCGGACGGGTTCTTGCCTCGCGGCTGTACAACATGACGGACGATGCCGGGATGAAGGACATGCTGTCCTTCCTGATCGCGCGGGACACGATGCACCAGCAGCAATGGATGGCCGTGATCGAGGAACTGGGCGGCGTGGAGGCGCAGATGCCGATCCCGAACAGCACGCCCCAGGCACATGAAGCGACCGAGCATTCCTACTACTTCCTGAACACGTCGCTGGATGAGCCGACGCCGGAAGGGCGCTGGTCTTCGGGGCCGTCGCTTGACGGGCGCAGCGAGTTTTCCGTGAAGGAAAAGCCCGAACCGCTGGGCCAGAAGCCCGATCTCGGGAAGGCCCGCAAGCGGTCCGGGGCCCAAACGGAACAAATGGATTAACGCAGAAAGGACAAGGCAATGACGACAACAGTCGGAACCGAAAACCAGATGAACGACCTTCTGGGCAACCTGCTCAAGCTGGAGCACGACGCGATTGCGGCCTACGAGGCCACGATCGAGCGTCTCGACGATGCCGAAAGCAAGGCGCAGATCGAGAGCTTCCGCCAGGATCACAACAAGCATGTCGCAGAGCTCGAAAGCCACGCCGCGAAGCATGGCGTCGATGTGCCGAAGGAAGGCGACATGAAGCAGTACCTGACAACAGGCAAGGTGGCGCTTGCCGAGTTGGCGGGTGACCAGACGATCCTGAAAGCGATGAAGACCAACGAGGATGACACCGTCCAGGCCTATGAGCAGGCGCTGAGCAACAGCCTCAGCGAAGGCGAGCTTCGGGCCACGTTCGAAAAGGCACTGGCCGACGAAAAGCGCCACCGCAGCTGGATGGAAAGCAAGGCGGCCTGAACCCGACGCGCGGCTGCGGGGCGACGCCTCCGCCGTCGGCTCGATCTTCAATGGCAAAGGAGAGGACCATGCAAACCAACCCAGCTTCCTACTTGGGACGCAATCGTCCGGAGCCGCGGTACTCGAACGACCGGTTGTTCTGGGGCGCGGTCCTTGGCGTGTTGGCCGGGGGGCTCGGCTATGCCGCGCTGCGGACTTCGCAAGGACGCAACAGCGTCACCGACCGCCCACCCGACAGCGCGCCGGGCCGGACCGCGCGGCGCAGCCGCTTTGGCCGCTATGCCGTGGTGGGACGGACCGTCACCATCGCCAAGCCCCGCAGCGAGGTTTACGCCTTCTGGCGTGATCGGTCGAACCTGGCGAGCTTCATGCAGAACGTGCGCTCGGTCGAAGAGACCGGCGGTCTGAACCACTGGACCATCGAAGGCCCGGCGGGCACCGAGGTCTACCTGGAGACACGCATGGTCGAGGACCGGCCCGACGAGATGATCTCGTGGCAGTCGACCGACGCCTCGGACATCGAGACCCAGGGCAAGGTCCTGTTCCGTGATGCCCCCGGCGACCGGGGCACCGAGATGGAAGCGATCATCGCCTATGTCCCGCCGATGGGCACGCTTGGCCGCTGGGTCGCCAAGACCTTTCAGGCCGAGCCGCGCATGCAGGGGCGGCGCGAACTCAAACGGCTCAAGATGCTGATGGAAACCGGCGAGATCGCCACATCCGCTTTGCGAAATTCCCCAAGCTGAGGAGACACAGACAATGCGCGCATTGACCTGGCACGGGAAACACGACGTTCGCGTCGACACCGTCCCCGATCCCGAAATCATCAATCCCCGCGATGCGATTCTCGAAGTCACGTCGACCGCGATCTGCGGGTCCGATCTGCACCTGTATGACGGGGTGATCCCCGGCATGATGTCGGGTGACATCCTGGGCCACGAGTTCATGGGCCGGGTTGTCGAAACCGGATCCAAGAGCACGTTGAAGAAGGGTCAGCGGGTGGTCGTGCCCTTCACGATTTCCTGCGGCGCCTGCTTTTTCTGCCAGAAGCAGCTTTACTCGGCCTGCGACAACTCGAACCCGGTGCCCAACCAGGACGTGACCGAAAACCTGTACGGCCACGCGATCTCGGCGCTGTTCGGATATTCGCACCTGACGGGTGGCTATCCCGGCGGTCAGGCGGAATATGTCCGTGTGCCGTTCTCGGATGTCGGCCCCATCGTCATTCCCGACGGGATGGAGGATGACGAGGTGCTGTTCCTGTCGGACATCCTGCCGACTGGGTGGATGGCCGCCGAAAATGCCGACATCGAGGAAGGCGATACCGTCGCCGTCTGGGGCTGCGGGCCGGTGGGATTGTTCGCGATCCAGTCGGCGCTGGCCATGGGCGCGGCGCGGGTGATCGCCATCGACGAATACCCCAACCGGCTCGAGCTTGCCCGCACGCTGGGGGCCGACGTGATCGACTTCAAGCAGACCCGCGTTCTGGATGCGCTGATGGACATGTCGGGCGGGCTTGGCCCTGATGCGGTCATCGACGCGGTGGGCATGGAAGCGCACGGCTTCGGTGTTGACACGATGCTCGACAACGTAAAGCAGAACATCGGCATGGGGGCCGACAGCGCGCATGCCCTGCGCGAGGCGATCATGGCGGTCCGCAAGGCGGGACGCATCTCGATACCCGGCGTCTATGGCGGGTTTCTTGACAAGTTTCCGCTCGGCGCGCTGATGGAAAAGGGGGTGCAGGTCAAGACCGGCCAGACCCATGTGCAGCGCTATCTCGACGATCTTCTGCGCCGCATCGGCGACGGAGAACTCGACACGACCTTCCTGATTTCGCACCGCCTGCCATTGGAAGAGGCTCCGAAGGGTTACAAGAATTTCCGCTACAACCAGGATGACTGGACGAAGGTTGTCCTGAAACCGGGTACGGCGGCGAATTGATGGCGCAGGACAGGACATTGGCGGTCATCACGGGTGCGTCCTCGGGCATCGGGTTCGAACTGGCCCGATGCGCGGCGGCGGATGGGTGCGACCTCGTTCTGGCGGCGGAAGAGCCAGAGATTCTAGCCGTCGGCAACATTTTGCGGAAGGAGGGCGTGCAGGTCGATGTGGTCGAGGCCGATCTGGGCACGAGGAGCGGGCTGGATCAGCTTTGGGATGTGCTCGAGGACCGTCATATCGACTACCTGATGGCGAATGCCGGACGCGGGCTTGGCCATGCGTTCCTTGAACAGGACTGGTCGGATATCGAGGACGTGGTGCATACCAATGTCACCGGCACCACGGCGTTGCTGCATCGCGCCATCCCCGAGATGCAGGCGGCGGGCAACGGTCGGATCCTCATTACCGGCTCGCTGGCGGGGTCGATCCCGGGCAGCTACCAGGCGGTCTACAATGCCACCAAGACCTATCTCGACACGTTGTCATGGGCGATCCGCGAAGAACTCAAGGGCAGCGGGGTCACGGTCACCTGCCTGATGCCCGGACCAACCGATACCGAGTTTTTCGAACGCGCCAACATGCAGGACACCCCGATCGGCCAGAGCGACAGCAAGGACGACCCCGCCATGGTGGCGCGCAAGGGCTACCAGGCGATGCTGCGCGGCGCATCCGGCGTGACGACGGGATTCATGAACAAGGTTCAGCAGGCCTTGACGGAGATCGTTCCCGAGACCGTGCTGGCCCGGATGCACCGCGAGACCGCTGAACCTCAGGAGCCGTCAAAATGACCGACAAGCTTGCCGTCGTCACCGGGGCCTCGTCGGGCCTTGGCTACCAATTTGCGCGTCTGGCGGCGCAGGACGGGTACGATCTGGTCCTCGTTGCCGATGAAGACGAGGTGCATGTCGCCGCCGACAAACTGCGCCGATTGGGTGCCAATGTCGAGGCCATCGTGGCGGACCTGTCCACCCGGTCCGGCGTGGCTGAATTCTGGACCTTCATCGAAGACCGCAGGATCGATTTCTTCGCTGCAAATGCCGGCCGTGCGCTGGGCGAGGCCTTCCACGATCAGAATTGGTCGGACGTGAAACGCCTGATCGACCTCAATATCCTGCAGACCACGTCGCTGCTGTACAAGGTTGGCCAGAAAATGCACGCGGATGGTGAGGGCAGGATTCTTGTCACCGGGTCCATCGGAGGCTTCGTGCCGGGCCCCTTCGACGCGGTCTACGATGCGACCAAGGCCTATCTGAACAGTCTGTGCTACGCGCTTCAGGATGAATGGAAGGACTCGGATGTGACCTTGACCTGCCTGATGCCGGGGCCGACCGAAACGCCGATATTCCATCGTTCCGAGAACGAACTCGAAGAGGCGCCGATTTCGGAGGCCGACAAGCAGGATCCCGTCAAGGTGGCAGAGCAGGGCTACGCTGCGGCGATGCGCGGCGACATGCGTGCCATCCCTGGGTTTTTCAGCAAGGTGATCACGATGTTCTCGGGCGTGGTGCCGGACAGCGTCTTGGCAAAATTGCATCGCCAAGGGGCAGAGCCGTCCAAAGAGTGACGCATCGGGACCTACGCCAAGGGAGACTGACCGGCGTCGGTTTTTTGGCGGGCCCCGAGATGCGCGAAATTTCCAGGCGTCTTGCACCGATAAATTTACAAAGCGGAAAGCCGGGCGCTTGACCTCGGATCGCGCATGAAATACCTCGTAGGTCATCGAGCGGGCGTTGTGTAATGGTAAGACCTCAGCCTTCCAAGCTGATGATACGGGTTCGATTCCCGTCGCCCGCTCCAAGCTTTTCCCTGATTCTTGTGTGATCGCGAGCGCGGCAAATCGGCATTTCTTCAGCCTGCGTCTTGACCATTGTGGGCAGCACAATGTTTAAGCATGTCGATCAAAAAAGGTAGCCGATGGCGGACGCGACACTCACACCGATGAAAAAGGAAGACCGGCAGAAGTCGAAGAAAATCGGCTCCCTTGCCGCGCTATGGCCTTTTGTGGCGCCGTATCGCCTGTTGATGTTCGCGGCTCTTTTCGCGCTGACGGCGACAGCGGCAGTTTCGCTCATCCTGCCGATGGCCGTGCGCCGCGTGGTCGACAACTTCAACACCGCCGACGGTGCGCTGCTCGATCTGTATTTCGGTGCGGCGCTTGGCATTGCGGGCTTGTTGGCGATCGGCACGGCGCTGCGTTATGCCTTGGTCACGCGACTGGGCGAACGCGTTGTCGCCGATATCCGGATCGCCATCTTCACCCGCGTGATCGGTCTCAGCCCGAGCTTCTACGAAAAGGTGATGACGGGCGAAGTTCTGAGCCGGATCACGACCGATACCACCGTGATCCTGAGTGTGATCGGATCGTCGATCTCGATTGCGCTGCGCAATATGCTGCTCTTTTTCGGTGGCATGGTCCTGATGCTGTTCACCTCGGCCAAATTGACCGGGATGGTGCTGCTGATCGTGCCGGCGGTTGTGGTTCCGATCCTTGTTCTTGGGCGCAAGATGCGAAAGCTCAGCCGAGAAAACCAGGACTGGATCGCGGCTTCGTCTGGAAATGCCTCGGAGGCGTTGCTTTCGGTGCAGACGGTGCAGGCGTTTACGCACGAGGCGATCTCGCGGAAGGCGTTCGAGGACGTCACGGAAAAGAGCTTTGACGCTGCGCGCCGCCGCATCTGGACCCGCGCCCAGATGACGGCCATCGTCATTTTCCTCGTCTTTACGGGGATCGTGGGTGTGCTCTGGATCGGCGCGACCGATGTGCGCGCCGGCACGATGAGCGCCGGAGCGTTGGTGCAGTTCGTCATCTACTCGGTGATGGTGGCGGGGTCGGTTGCGGCCTTGTCTGAAATCTTCGGCGAGTTGCAGCGCGCGGCAGGTGCTACCGAACGCCTGATCGAGCTGTTGCATGCCGAAGACACGGTGAACGATCCGGAAACACCGGTCGTGCTGCCAGAGCCGGTGCAGGGCGAAATCACCTTCGAAGACGTGCATTTCTCCTATCCGTCTCGCCCCGGCGTTGCGGCGCTTGATGGCGTGAACCTGCGCATCGAGCCGGGTGAGACTGTGGCCCTGGTCGGCCCGAGCGGGGCGGGCAAGACCACGATCATTCAATTGATCCAGCGGTTTTACGACCCGGAAACCGGTGCGGTGTGCATTGACGGCATGCGGGTAGATGCGCTCAACCGCGATGCCTTTCGCAAGCATATCGCGCTGGTGCCACAGGACCCGGTCATTTTTGCCGCCTCCGCGCGTGACAATATCCGCTTTGGCCGTCCGGATGCCACCGATGCCGAAATCGAGACCGCGGCCAAGGCCGCTGCTGCGCATGAGTTCATCTCCGCATTGCCCGATGGCTATGACAGCTGGCTTGGCGAACGTGGCGTGATGCTGTCCGGGGGGCAGAAACAGCGCATTGCCATCGCACGGGCGATCCTGCGGGATGCGCCGGTTCTTCTTCTGGACGAGGCGACGAGCGCTCTGGATGCCGAAAGCGAACGCGCAGTGCAACGCGCCGTGGACGAGTTGTCCGTCGGGCGCACGACGGTGATCGTGGCGCACCGGCTGGCAACGGTGAAGAAAGCCGACCGGATCATCGTGATGGACCAGGGCCGCATCGTCGCGACCGGTGCGCATGATGCGCTGGTCTCCGAAGACGGTCTGTACGCCCGGCTTGCGCGGTTGCAGTTCACCGACGGTATGGCCGCGGAATAGCGGTTTCTGCCATTGTTGACGGAAATGCGTCGGTTTTGGCCATGACAGGGTCGGTCCGCGCGCCGCACCGTGACCCGATGGGATAACAACCGGGAGCGCAACATGAAGGTCGGATTCATCGGCTTGGGGGCGGTTGGCGCCAAACTGGCCGGGACGCTCGCGCGGAACGGTATTGATCTGACGGTTCACGATCTGGACAAGTCGCGCATCGACATTCTGAGAGAGCAGGGCGCCAAGGCCGGAGACGATCCGGCCTCGATCATGCGCGCCTGCGATATCGTGATCACCAGTCTGCCAAGCCCTGTCGCCTCGCAATCCGTGCTCGAAGACCTGCTGCCCGAGATCCGCCCCGGCAAGATATGGATCGAGATGTCCACCACCGACGCCGACGCCATTCG
Source organism: Marivita sp. (assembly GCF_020055635.1). Classification (GTDB taxonomy): domain Bacteria; phylum Pseudomonadota; class Alphaproteobacteria; order Rhodobacterales; family Rhodobacteraceae; genus Marivita. The sequence continues at coordinate 8,093 of NZ_JAIPUT010000004.1, forward strand.
CGCGCAGGCGCAAGCGGTTCAGGCGATGGGTGGTCAGGCAGCGGATTGTCCCGTGTCAGGCGGCTGCCACCGCGCCGCGACAGGCAATATCGCCATCTTCGCGGGATGCGACCGGTCTACCTTCGATGCGGTCCTGCCCGTTCTGACCCATATGGGGCGCCGCGTGCTGCATACCGGAGAGGTCGGCAGCGCGTCGGTACTCAAGGTGATGACCAATTACCTTGCCACGGTTCACCTGGGCGCCCTTTGCGAAGCCATGACGACGATGGCGGCGCATGGCATGGACCTGGCGGTCACCTACGAAGCGATCAAGGCGTCCTCCGGAAACTCCTTCGTGCACGAAACGGAAAGCCAGTTGATCCTGTCGGGCAATCGCGATGTCGATTTCACCCTTGATCTGGTGCTCAAGGATATCGGGCTGTTCCAGGCGCTGGCAGATGCGCGGAACGTGCCTCTGGAACTGTCGCCGAAGCTGATCGAGATCGTGAAGGACGCGCAGGCGCGCTACGGGGCGCGCGCTCAGTCTGACCGTCTGATCGAGCGGCTGGAGGAGGCGACAGGGCTTTCCATCACGGCGCCGGGCTTTCCGACCGAGCTGATCGACGACGAACCCGAGGAACGGGGGGCGGAGGTGGTTCGAGCGGTCTCGCTTTAGCCGCCGCAATCGGCTATCGGCGTCACTGGACAACGGAGTGACCCGATGCGGACCGAGATAATTGCAGAGATCGACCCACGCGGTCCACGACGCGTTTTGGCTATCGCCATGTTGCTTGCCCTGGGGGGGCTTGTTCTTTACCTCGCCGTCGCGCAACCGCCGTCGAACCTCGGGCTGCAGGGCTTTCTGGTGGCGATGGGGTCGATTTCGCTTTGGGCCGCCTACAAGGTCCAGATGGCGACGACGCGGAAGCTCTATCTGACGGACGAGGACCTGACGGACAGCGAAGGCACAGTGCTTGCCCGGATCGAGGACATTGTATCTGTCAATCGCGGGTTTTTGGCGCTCAAGCCTTCCAATGGGTTCATGCTGAAGACAAAAAACCCGGCGCCACGGGCGTGGCAGCCGGGTTTGTGGTGGCGTGTGGGGCGCCGGGTTGCCGTGGGCGGGGTGACCCCGGGGGCTCAGGCCCGCCCAGTGGCTGATATCATCGCCGTGATGATCGCACGGCGCGACGGCTAGGCATTACGACTGCTTCTTCTTGCCTTTGCCGTTTGTTGGTTTCGTGGTGGTTGTGGTGCAGTCTGTCGAGTTCTCGGCGTTGTTGTTGCAGAGTGACCCGCCAGGAGCGTCCTGGTCACCATTGCCCCATCCGTTGTTCCCCCATTGCTTGCCCGAGCCATCATTGATCCCTTCAAAGATGACCTGCGGTGCAAATCGGGGGCGCGTGAACGAATAAGTCGAGATGTCGAACGCATCGAGGCCGGCCAGATGCAATGTCGGTTCATACCAGTCGCGTGTCTCCACGACGATGGTCTGGTCACCCGACGCCATGACGGGAAGCCGTGGCGTATAAGTGCCCATGTCGCCTTGGGTCAGTGCGTTCCAGTCGCCACGGGCCTTTGACCAGACAAGGTCATAGCTCCCGTTATTGCCACCGCCGTTTACGTTGTACTGCACAACTGAAATGCGCAGATCGACGTCATCCCCTTCGGCTTGCGCAAGGTGAAAGACAAGGTTCCTCGCATTGTCGATGTAGTCCTCTGTCACGATCTCGGTTTCCCGAGAAAGGATATCGCCGATGGTATAGTTGGCCTTCTGGTTGATGGTCTGCTGGCGCATCACATCGAAATAGACCCAGGTTGCCGCGAAGATCACCAGCAGCGCTGGAAAGACGATCATCGCTTCGACGGTGACATCCCCTTTTTCGTCGCGGCTGAAGCGCGAAAGGTACTTCTTGATAAGAGCAGTCATTAGTATGGCTCCTGAACAAAGGCCGAGAAGGACACGAGAGCTGCATAGCCTTCGGCATCTTTTGGCATTTTGGATGCAAGCGCGCCTGTCGGAGCGATCGGCTTGTACTTGTAGCATGCGCGCAGGAACATCAGTTCGTTGGGTGTTCCGGCTTCAAACTGGCGCAAGGGGCGAACCGGCTCTGCAGAGTCGATGCAATCCGCGCGACGTGTCGGCTCGGACCAATCACGCAGGTCGAGCGGGATCATCTCAAGGCGCAGCATCTCGTTGCAATCCGCCAGAAGCGTCGTGCTATCGCAGATCATCTGCTTCAGGTCGTCATGATCGATCTGTTCGCCCGTCCCGAGCCGCACTTCGCGTACCGCCGAATCAAGCCCCCGTTCCAACTGGGTATGCCGGATGGACAAGGCGCCGATCTCGAGGCCCGAAATGATTACCGCAAGAAACAGGGGTAGCCAGATCGCGAAAGGCAGCAACACGGCAGAGCCACTTTCGTCCCGCAGGAAGCGGCGGAGTTTTTTCAATTCGAACCGCATCATTGTGTCAACCTCAGCTGGTTAATGGTCCGGGCAATCGCTCGGAATGCTTCGGAAATCTCAAGTCCTTCCACGGGGAAGTAGTGAGCCGGCGAAGAGGCGCAGTCGCGCATCGCGGCCTGACCTTCGTCGGGGGCCTCGAAACCGATGGCAAAGACGGTGATGGCGGCATCACGGGCCTGTTCACAGATCACCGACAGACGATCATCTGCCTGGCTGCCGTCGACGATGGGAACGTAGGAATAGTAGGCGTTGTAGTAGTCGCTGTACGACACCCAGCCATCATAATACGGGGTGCGGAAGAACTTCTGGCCAAAGGCCCGTGTGCCCCAGCGTCCGAAGACTTCGGCATTTGTCATGCGACGCGCGCTCCAGCCACCATCGGGCTGGTTTCGATACCGTTCGTTCCACGACCCGTTACGGTTGCGATCCCAGTAATAGACGTCGTTGCTTGAACCGCTCTGGTTCCGAACGCGATGAGAAAAACGATCATTCGTCGGATTGTTGTCGCCTCGATCGTCGATCCAGATGTCGGAGTTGCCGCTGGCGAATTCCGGGGCCAGATTATACTGGGTGGTGTTCATCCCATCCGTCATGACCACCGCGATCTTGAGAGCGTCAGGCGCAAGATACTCTGCGGGTCGCCCGCTTGCTTCGGCCGGGACAAGACCATCGCTGATCAGGCCGTCCACGACAGGGCGCGCGGACGGATCAAGCAGGGCAACGCCCCACTTCATGCCAAGGTCGATAGCTGTGTTGCCACCGGCGCTCAGCCCGGCGATATGGGCGACCAATGCGTCAGTGTCATCGCTGTGGGCCATGATTGCGCCGTAGTCATCCGTTGGACACCACGAGTCGGGCGTGACAACCGAATGCTCATCCATGCTGTACGGGTCGAAATGGGCCAGACGTTGCAGTGACTCGTTCGGTGAAATACCTTTGGACCAGAATGCGTAATCGTCAAAGATTACACAGCGCGACATGTCATGTTCATCGGTCAGGCTGTAATGCTGTGACAGTGACGACCCCAGATTGACGGTCGCGTTGTAGGGAACGATGCTGATTGTCGTCAGACCCGAGTTCTCGTCGTCGACGACCGTTTCCACGAACTCGGTGGCTGCCGTCCGCAGGTTTGCGATCTTGTCGTTTGCCCCCATAGAACCGGAAATGTCGAGGATCATCGAAATCTCGATATTGGAAATGCGTTCCTCGGCGGCTGAAAGACCGGTAGCCTGAAGGTTGTCAACGCCGACCATCTTGAGGAAGTTGGCGGGGAAGACCCGTTGTGCCTCTGCCCGGACGGTGCGATAGTTCAAACCTGAATCGACGGTGATCGTCACGTTGGACAACGTGTCCTCAAGTCCCATCTTGGTCAGGTAGTCCTGAACGATCGCTTCCGGCTCGAGCTGTTGCTCGAGATCCGCAGCCGCCAGGACCGCGCGGTCGAGCGTTCCCTGGAGACGCGCGCGTTCCACTTCAGCGTTGATCATGTCGATCCCGACACCACCATACACCATCATCATCATGGCACCCATAATGGCCACGACGGACATATTGCCATCGGTCTCTCGGGCGAAGCGGTTGAGCGTGCCGGCCACGGAGGACCGCAACATGGATTTCTTCCGTTTCGCGACCGGCACCCTTGGCAGAAGGTTGCTTAATCCGATCATTGTTACCTCTTTCCCGCCCTTATAAGACGGACTGACACCCCACTTAGATTTTGGGAGATCTGAAGGCGAAAGGCGGCGGCAATAGGGCAGGAAATGTGGAAAAAATGTGGAATGTATTGATTATATTGAATAATCGCACACCCAAGAGCCTCATTGACGTCTCAGGTGAAACAGTTTGCGCGATTTCGCCATGCCGTGTCTCGGAGCCGGGGCAGAGATCTACGTGCGAAATTAACCAACCTGTCATAGGCTGCCCCTAATAAGGGACGAATGATCCATGACTCGGGAGGGACACATGAGCACGATACCAGCCAATGAACCGACATTTCGGGAATCAGTCGACCTGATGTTCAACCGCGCCGTGGCGCTGATGGATCTGCCGCCCGGCCTCGAAGAGAAAATCCGCGTATGCAACGCCACCTATACCGTGCGGTTCGGTGTACGCCTGCGCGGCCAGATCACGACGTTCACCGGCTACCGTTCCGTGCACTCCGAACATATGGAGCCGGTCAAGGGCGGCATCCGTTTCGCGCCGTCGGTCCATCAGGACGAGGTCGAGGCGCTAGCGGCTCTCATGACTTACAAATGCGCGCTGGTCGAGGCACCGTTCGGTGGCTCGAAGGGTGGTTTGCGCATCGATCCGCGCGACTACGATGAATACGAACTGGAACAGATCACCCGGCGCTTTGCTTACGAACTGGCCAAACGTGACATGATCCACCCGGCGCAGAACGTGCCTGCTCCGGACATGGGCACGGGGGAACGGGAAATGGCGTGGATCGCCGACCAGTATGCCCGGATGAACACCACCGACATCAATGCACGGGCATGCGTGACGGGCAAGCCGCTCAATGCGGGGGGGATCTCGGGCCGGGTCGAGGCGACGGGACGGGGCGTTCAATACGCGCTGAGGGAATTCTTTCGTCACCCGGAGGACGTCAAGGTGGCGAAGTTGACCGGCAAACTCGACGGCAAACGGGTGATCGTTCAGGGCCTCGGGAACGTGGGCTACCACGCGGCCAAGTTTCTGCGCGATGAGGATGGTTGCACGATCGTCGGCATCATCGAACGCGACGGCGCGCTGCACGACGAGAGCGGGATCGACGTCGATGCCGTGTATGCCTGGATCCTCAAGCATGGCGGCGTCAGCGGGTATCCCGATGCGGCGCACACCGCCGAAGGCGCAACGGTCCTCGAAGCCGAGTGCGACATTCTCATCCCGGCCGCTCTGGAAGGGGTGATCAACCTGACCAATGCTGACCGGATCAAGGCTCCGTTGATCATCGAGGCTGCAAACGGCCCAATCACAGCGGGTGCCGACGATGTCCTGCGCGAGAAGGGAACGGTCGTGATCCCGGACATGTACGCAAATGCGGGCGGCGTGACGGTGTCCTATTTCGAATGGGTCAAGAACCTCAGCCATATCCGCTTTGGTCGGATGCAGCGCCGTCAGGAAGAAGCGCGGCATCAACTTGTCATCGACGAATTGCAACGTCTGGACGAGGTGCTTGGGGATCAATGGTCGATGACGCCGAACTTCAAGGACAAGTATCTGCGCGGTGCCGACGAGCTTGAACTCGTGCGCTCGGGCCTCGATGACACGATGCGGATTGCCTACCAGTCCATGCGCGAGGTCTGGCATGATCGCGAAGACGTGCACGACCTTCGGACCGCAGCCTATATCGTGTCGATCAGCAAGGTCGCGGCAAGCTACCGTGCCAAGGGGCTCTGACGGATGACAATCGGAATGGGCTGAGCTAGGTGTATCCTGACATCCTTCCAGCCCATTCACCACGCCCCTACCAAGAGGACACTCATGATCCGCACACTGCTTGCCATTCCCGCCCTGATGATCGGCCTAGCCACGCCTGCGATGGCGCAGGGCGATGACACCGAATGCCGCAAGCAGGGCCAGATTGCCACGAACATCATGTCCGAGCGCAGGAACGGGGCAAACGCGCGGCGCGCAGAACGGCGTGTCATCCGATCGCTGCCCGAGGATTCGCGGAATTACGAGGTCGCCGTTCCGGCCCTTGTCGACTGGATCTACAGCCTGCCGGAAGACCAGCTGACGCCCGAAGTCAGCAATGCGCTTTACCAGGTCTGCATGTCGCAGTAACGCACTCTCCCGGCGCTTGCACCACTGGACTCTTGGCCACGGAGACCCGATATTCTGGGGATGAGCCTGCCGCCAAATTTTCTTGATGACCTGCGCACCCGGACCAGCCTGTCACAGGTGGTCGGGCGCAAGGTCCTGTGGGACACGCGCAAGTCGAACCAGGCCAAGGGCGACATGTGGGCACCGTGCCCGTTCCACCAGGAAAAATCCGCCAGTTTTCATGTCGATGACCGCAAGGGCTATTATTATTGCTTTGGCTGCCACGCCAAGGGAGACGCCATTTCCTTTGTCCGCGAGAGCGAGAACGTCGGTTTCATGGAAGCGGTCGAGATCCTGGCAGCCGAAGCCGGAATGCCGATGCCTGCGCGTGATCCGCAGGCACAGGAAAAAGCCGATCACCGCACCAGGCTTGTCGATGTCATGGAGCAGGCGGTCCGGTTCTACCGGCTGCAATTGCGCAGCGGCGCAGGGTCGGCGGCGCGCGACTACCTGACGCGCCGTGGCCTGAACGAGACGACGCAGGACCGGTTCAATATCGGTTTCGCGCCACCCGGCTGGCAAACGCTCTGGGATCACCTGACAGGGCAGGGCGTTTCGCCCGAGCAGATCGTCGAAGCCGGGCTGGCCAAGCCCTCGCAGAAGGGCGGAAAGCCCTACGACACCTTCCGCAACCGCATCATGTTCCCGATCCGCGATGCCCGGGGGCGGGCGATCGCGTTCGGTGGGCGGGCGATGGATCCCGACGACAACGCGAAATACCTCAACAGCCCGGAAACGCCGCTCTTCGACAAGAGCCGCACGCTTTACAATCAGGGCCCCGCCCGAGAAGCGGCGGGCAAGGGCCAGCCGCTGATCGTGGCCGAGGGCTACATGGATGTGATCGCGCTGGCGACGGGCGGGTTCGAGGCCGCTGTTGCGCCGCTGGGAACAGCGGTCACGGAAAGCCAGTTGCAGATGCTGTGGCGCATCACAGACGAGCCGATCCTGGCGCTGGACGGGGACAAGGCCGGGCTCAAGGCCGCCTACCGCGTCATCGACACGGCGCTGCCGCTCCTTGAGTCCGGCAAATCGCTGCGGTTCGTCTTGCTGCCGGAAGGACAGGACCCGGACGACCTGATCCGCAGCTCGGGGCGCGAGGCGATGCGTGCGCTTGTCGAGGCGGCACAGCCCATGGTCCAGCTCTTGTGGCGGCGCGAAACCGAAGGCCGCGTCTTCGACAGTCCCGAGCGCAAGGCCGCGCTCGACAAGACGCTGCGCGAACGCATCCGCACGATCCAGGACCCGTCGCTGCGCAGTCACTATGGCGAAGAGATCAAGCGCCTCAGATGGGACCTGTTTCGGAGCCCGGCAAAACCCCGCTCCGGCACCTTTCGCCGGTTCGGCCAGCCGGGCCCCGCCAAACCTGCCGAAAACACCCGCGCCTCCATGCTGGTTTCCGGTGGAAAGGATGTCGAATTGCGGCTGCGCGAGGCGGTGATCCTGGCGGCGCTCTTGTCGACCCCCGACCTGATTTCCGAATTCGAGGCCCAGATCGACGATATGTCCTGCGTCGATCCGGATCATGCCGCCTTGAGAGCGTGTCTTTTGCAACACGTAGGCGCGTCGGCCGAAACGGTTCGGGCGGCCGCAGATGCGACAGTTGGGGGTGACGCACTTGAAATGCTTTGCCGCGCACGCCATGTCGCGATTACGCCGTGTCTGAGAAAGCCGGGCGATCACGACCTGGTCCGCCTGACGATTGCCGAGGAGCTTGCCAAACTTGAAGCTGGCATCGGACTGGACGCGGAGATCGCCGAAGCAGCGGAGGACCTGGACGGCGCGGCGGATGAATCGCTGACATGGCGGTTGAGCCAGGCTGCACAGGCGCGCCAATCTGCCCAACGCGCGCAGTCGGAAGACAAGACAGAATACGATCTTGGTCCCAACGGGGCCGCGATCAACCGGGAAGAACGCAGCGCATTCGCCGCTTTGATGGAAACCATTCGCTTTGACAAACCCCGAGGGTGACGGTGTTTTGCTAAGGAAAGCGTAAACGAAAAAGGGTAAACGGGTGTGCGAATCGGTATTTCGCGCTAATGATTCGGGTCAATCGAATCGCCCCGTCCCGACAGGAGCATCCATGGCCGCCAAAGATAACGACGACGCCAAGACCGAAGACCGCGATGAGGATGTCAGCCTCGATATGAGCCAGACTGCGGTCAAGAAGATGATCGCCGACGCTCGTGAACGAGGCTACATCACATACGATCAGCTGAACGAAGTTCTGCCGCCCGATCAGGTCAGTTCCGACCAGATCGAGGATGTGATGTCGATGTTGTCCGAGATGGGCATCCAGGTCACCGAAGAAGACGAAGAGGCCGAGGACGAGGACAAGGGCGCAACCGACCTTGTTCAGACCCAGCGCCCGGGCGAAGTGACCCTGGCGTCGGGCACGGCTGAAAAGCTGGACCGCACGGACGATCCGGTGCGTATGTATCTGCGCGAGATGGGCAGCGTCGAACTGCTGTCCCGCGAAGGCGAAATCGCCATCGCCAAGCGGATCGAAGCCGGTCGCAACACGATGATTGCCGGGCTTTGCGAAAGCCCTCTGACGTTCCAGGCGATCACCATCTGGCGCGAGGAACTTCTGAGCGAAGACATTCTGCTGCGCGACGTGATCGACCTCGAAACCACGTTCGGCAACCAGTTGGGCGACGAAGAAGATGTCGCCGCGCCGGTCGTGACCGAAACCGATGGTTCAGCCGAGAAGAAGTCCGACGACACCCAGGAGCTTGATGCCGACGGTAATCCGATTTCGACCGAGGACGATGAGGATGATGACGAGCAGGCGAACATGTCGCTTGCCGCGATGGAAGCCGCTCTCAAGCCGCGTGTCCTGGAAACCCTGGACCGCATCGCTCAGGATTACGAAGAACTGTCCAGCATGCAGGACAATCGTATCTCTGCGACCCTGAACGAGGACGGATCTTTCAGTGCCGGCGACGAGGACCGCTATCAGAAGCTGCGGTCCGAGATCGTCGAACTGGTGAATGAACTGCACCTGCACAACAATCGCATCGAGGCGCTGATCGACCAGCTTTACGGCATCAACAAGCGCATCATGGCCATCGACGGCGCAATGGTTAAGCTGGCCGACCAGGCCCGCATCAACCGTCGCGAATTCATCGACGCCTATCGTGGTCGCGAGCTTGACCCGAACTGGCTGGAAGAGATGGGCGAAAAAGCCGGGCGCGGCTGGCAGATGTTCATCGAACGCTCGCTGCCCAAGGCCGAGGAACTTCGCGCCGACATGGCCCAGGTGGGCCAGTATGTCGGGCTGGATATCTCTGAATTCCGCCGCATCGTCGCGCAGGTCCAGAAGGGCGAGAAAGAAGCCCGTCAGGCCAAGAAGGAGATGGTCGAGGCGAACCTGCGTCTGGTGATCTCGATCGCCAAGAAATACACCAACCGCGGTTTGCAGTTCCTTGACCTCATCCAGGAAGGCAACATCGGCCTGATGAAGGCCGTCGACAAGTTCGAATATCGTCGCGGCTACAAGTTCTCGACATACGCGACGTGGTGGATCCGTCAGGCAATCACCCGCAGTATCGCGGATCAGGCGCGCACCATCCGTATCCCGGTGCACATGATCGAAACGATCAACAAGCTGGTCCGGACCGGCCGCCAGATGCTGCACGAGATCGGCCGTGAACCGACGCCCGAGGAACTGGCCGAAAAGCTCCAGATGCCTCTGGAGAAGGTTCGCAAGGTGATGAAGATCGCCAAGGAACCGATCTCGCTCGAAACGCCCATCGGCGACGAGGAAGACAGCCAGCTTGGCGATTTCATCGAGGACAAGAACGCCGTTCTGCCGCTGGATGCGGCGATCCAGGACAACCTCAAGGAAACCACCACGCGGGTTCTGTCGTCCCTCACGCCGCGTGAGGAACGGGTTCTGCGGATGCGGTTCGGCATCGGCATGAACACCGACCACACGCTCGAGGAAGTGGGCCAGCAGTTCAGCGTCACGCGCGAACGTATCCGCCAGATCGAGGCCAAGGCGCTGCGCAAGCTCAAGCATCCCAGCCGGTCGCGCAAGCTGCGGTCGTTCCTGGATCAATAAGCCATGTCGTTTCTCAAGAAACTCTTCGGCGGGGGCGGGGGCTCATCAGAGCCCACCGTGCCCGCCGAAACGCATAACGGGTACACGATCCATCCCGCCCCGATCAAGGACGGGTCGGTCTGGCGCATCGGCGCGCGGATCGAGAAAGAGATCGACGGCGAGATCAAATCGCACCGCATGGTGCGCGCCGATACGCTGCAAGGCTTTGACGAGGCTGTGACCGCCTCGGTGAGCAAGGCGCGCATGCTTGTGGATCAGCAAGGCGACGCGATCTTCGGGTGATGCGGCGAACTGATTGTCCGGCATGACCCGACTACGCACGCTCCTGGACCAGGTTCCCCTGACACTCTTGGCTGTGCTGTGCGTCACCTTGGGACTCGCGCCATTCCTGCCCGAGCCGCATGTCTGGGAAAAGCTCAGGATGCTGGTGGCTGGCACCCTGACGGCACCTGTGGATATGCTCGACCTTGCCTTTCACGGTCTGCCATGGGCGTTGCTGGTGCTGAAGCTCTTGTTGCGGCCCGGCGGTCCAACTCGGACCTGAACCTCCGTTCACAGGGCCAAGTGTCTCAGGTTTTGTCTGCCTGGTTCGGATCGCTTGTTGTTCCCGGGCCCGATGTGGGATCGGGATTGGTCTGTTTGCTGCCTGATGATTTCTCGGGCACGTCCTTGAACTTGTCCCGATCGGGATAGCCTGTCCGGTCGGCCTGGTTCGGGTCGGATGTCGTGCCGGGTCCTGTCTTCGGATCGCTGTTTTTCTGTGTCATGGGTGACCTCCTTACTGGGTGGGCATCAGGAAGATTTCCTGGACGTTCGCGCGCGGGTCCGCCTCGAGCGCAAAGATCGCCGAACGGGCGACATCTTCGGGCTGAAGCTTGTCCGGCTTGGATTCATCAAAGAACGGCGTGTTGACCATGCCCGGCGCGACCACGGTACAGCGCCCGCCGAATTCGCGCATTTCCTCGGCAATATTGCCGCCGTAGCCGTGCACGAACCATTTGGACGCGCCATAGACAGAGCCCTTGATGTGCACACGTCCCGCTGCGGATCCGGTCATCAGCAGATGACCTTTCGTCCGTTTCAGATGCGGCATTGCCGCCTTTGTTGTCCAGAGCAGGCCAAGGATGTTCAACTGGATCATCGTCTGCCATTCATCCGGATCGCCCGCATCGGTACCGGCGGCACTCAGGCCGGTCCCCGCATTGGCATAAGCCGCATCGACCGAGCCGAAATGACCGGCGAGGTGATCCAGCGCAGCTTCCTGCTGCGAAAGCGACGTCGCATCGCCCGGCAAGGGCAGGGCGCGGTCTCCGAGGTCACGAGCCAGGGTTGCAAGCTTGTCTTCGGAGCGGGCAAAAAGCCCGACGTTCCAGCCGTGGTCCACTGCCGCACGGGCGGTTGCCTCACCGATGCCTGTGGACGCGCCGGTGATGAAAAGTGTCTTGCTGGGCACAGATTATCCTTCGAATTGGTGAACGTTATCGAAACACCAACGCAAAGGGGGCCAATCCGGTTTCTTCCGGACTGGCCTGGCCGTGTTACGTCAGGTGTTCGTTGAAGAATGCAATTGTACGGTCCCAGGCAAGATCTGCCGCCGCTTCGTCATAGCGGGGCGTGCTGTCATTGTGGAACCCGTGGTTCACACCCGGATAGATATGCGCCGTATAGGTTTTCCCATGTTCCTGAAGCGCAGCTTCATAGGCGGGCCAGCCTTCGTTGATCCGCTCGTCCAGTTCGGCGTAATGCAACAGGAGTGGCGCCTGGATCTTCGGGACGTCTTCCGCGCTGGCCTGCCGCCCGTAAAACGGCACCGATGCGCCCAGTTCGGGATAAGCCACTGCCATCGCATTGCACACTCCGCCGCCATAGCAGAAGCCGACGCAGCCCACGTTTCCCGTGGTATCGGAGTGATCGGCCATGAATTCGTAAGCCGCGAAGAAGTCGTTCATCAGCTTCTCGCCATCCACGGTCTGCTGAAGCTCGCGGCCTTCGGCGTCGTTGCCGGGATATCCGCCCACGCTGGACAACCCGTCCGGCGCCAGTGCGATGAAGCCCGCCTTGGCGACCCGGCGCGCCACGTCTTCGATATAGGGGTTCAGGCCGCGGTTTTCGTGGATCACCACAACCGCCGGCGCGGTGCCTTCAAGGGCTGCGGGTTTCACCAGGTAGCCGCGCACCTCGCCATGGCCGTTCGGGGACGGGTAGGTGATGTACTCGGCGATGATGTCGGGGTCGTTGAAGTTGACCTGTTCGGCCAGCGCGTAATTTGGCGACATCATGTTCAGCAGCGCCGCAGCGGTCAGACCGCCGACCGCGAACTTGCCGGCCCGATCCAGAAACTCGCGTTTCGTGATCTTCCCATGCGCGTAGAAATCGTACAGCTCAAGCAGTTCCTGATCGAAGTCCTTGGCGGTCATTCGTTTTGTCGGGGTAATCTCATTCATGGTAATGCTCCCTGTAAGCCCATGACCGGATCTTGCATCGTCCGGCACGGGTGCAGCGAAGGTAGCTCCTGAACACGATGTGGGTATTGTTCATTTATGCAGACCGTTTTTGAAATCAGCACAACTGGCCCCGGCCTTTACGAATTCACGCCGCAGGTCGCGGACTGGGTTGAGGGGACTGGACTGCTCACCCTGTTCATCCAGCACACCTCCGCCAGCCTGTTGATCCAGGAAAACGCCGATCCCGAGGTGCAAACCGATCTGACCGCGTTCTTTCACCGGCTCGTGCCGCCGACGACGGATCCGTCGATGTCCTATCTTACTCATACCTACGAGGGGCCTGACGATATGCCGGCCCATATCAAGGCGGCGATGCTCCCGGTCAGCCTGTCGATCCCGGTCACGCGGGGGCGTCTTGCCCTGGGCACCTGGCAGGGCATCTACCTGTTCGAGCATCGCAACGCGCCGCACAGGCGCAAGGTCGTTGCTGATCTTCGCTGAGGCGATGGCGCTAAACATGACAGGCGCGCGGGCGGTCCTCCCGCCGCTCAGACGCCCTGCCTGATGCATCCGCACCACCACCGATAGGGGCGCGAAATCGCCTCTACCCAAAACTTCGCGGCTCGCCTATAGTTGCTGTGGATAAGTGGAGCGAACCCACAGTCTGAGGCAGAGACGATTAAGAGGGGAACGGCCGATGCGCTGCCCGTTTTGCGGAAATATCGATTCACAGGTGAAGGACAGCCGTCCCGCGGAAGACCATGTCGCTATCCGGCGCAGGCGCTTTTGCCCGGCTTGCGGGGGTCGCTTCACGACCTATGAACGGGTGCAGCTGCGCGACCTGGTGGTGATCAAGACAAGTGGCCGACGCGAGGATTTCGACCGCGACAAGCTTGAACGCTCGATCCGCATGGCGATGCAGAAACGTCCGATCGAACCGGAACGGATCGACCAGATGATCTCGGGCATCGTGCGACGCCTCGAAAGCCTGGGCGAGACAGATATCGCGTCGAAACAGATCGGCGAGATCGTGATGGAAACGCTGGCCCGGATCGACACCGTGGCCTATGTGCGCTTTGCCAGCGTCTACAAGAATTTCCAGGAGGCCGACGATTTCGACAAGTTCGTCAGCGAATTGCGCCCCTCGGAAAAAGACAAACCAAAATCCGAAGGCTGACCGTTTCCGATGAGCCCGGAGGATGCGCAGCACATGGACCGTGCGTTGGATCTGGGCCGCCGGGGGATGGGAAACACCTGGCCCAACCCGGCCGTGGGCTGTGTTCTGGTCCGCAACGGACAGGTGATCGGCGAGGGCTGGACGCAACCGGGTGGGCGGCCGCATGCCGAAACGCAGGCATTGGCGCAGGCCGGAAAAGCGGCGCGCGGCGCGACCGCCTATGTCACGCTTGAGCCCTGTTCCCATCATGGACAGACCCCACCCTGCACGGACGCCCTGATTGCCGCAGGCGTGGCCCGCGTGGTGGCGCCTTTCCCCGATACCGATCCGCGCGTGTCCGGAAGGGGCTTTGCGGCCTTGCGTGCCGCCGGAATCGTGGTCGATACCGGGGTCGGAACCGAGGTCGCCACCGAGGATCACGCAGGGTTTTTCTGCCGTGTCTCCCATGGACGGCCGCTTCTGACATTGAAACTTGCCACCAGCCTCGATGGGCGGATCGCCACGGCAAACGGCGACAGTCAATGGATCACCGGAGCCGAAACGCGGGCTTATGTGCATCATCTGCGCGCCACTCATGACGCGGTGATGGTCGGGGCCGGCACCGTGCGCGCCGATGATCCGCTGCTCACGGTGCGCGGGGGGAACGTGCCGAAACAGCCGGTCCGGATCGTCGTGTCGCGTCGCCTCGATCTGCCGCAGGACAGCCAGCTTTACCGGTCACTTGACGATGCCCCGGTGTGGCTGTGCCATGCCGAGGATGCCCCCCATGCGCTGTGCCGGACGTGGGAAACGGCCGGTGCGACCTTGATCCGGGTTCCGCTTGACGGGCGACAGCTGGATATGGCGTCGCTCCTGCACAGCCTCGGCGCGGCAGGTCTGACCCGCGTGTTCTGCGAAGGTGGCGGAGAGTTGGCGGCGAGCCTGCTGGCATCCGACCTCGTCGATCGGCTCGAGCTTCACATGGGCGGCGTGGTGATTGGCGCCGAAGGCCGCCCCGCGCTTGGCGCCTTGGGTCTTGACCGGCTGGCCGATGCGCCACGATTTGGGTTGCGGTCGCTGCGCCGGATCGGCGACGACGTGGTGCAGACATGGACCCGTCAGCGCCGCCAGAGCCAGGAATAGCTGGCCAGCACCCCCTGCGCCTTGGCAAGCAGACGCAAGCTGCGCGGTTGCCCGGCGCGTCCCGCTGTCAGACGGTCCAGCGCCACCTCGACAGGGCAGGCTTGGCCGGTCACCGGGTCATGGTAGCGCGGGTAGTCGATCAGCGCGGCATGCACCAGGCCCTCCAGTGTCACCGGGCCTTGCCGCCTGTCCGGCACGGTGCAAAGATCCGTGGTCAGGCCCCAACCGGCATAGAAGGGCACGCCCAGCGTGGTCACGGGCACCCCACGCAGGAGCGCCTCGAACCCGGTCAGCGAGGTCATCGTCCAGACCGCGTCGACCTGCACCAGCAACAGTGCCAAGGGGGCGTCGGCGACGATTTCGTCCGCCCAGCGCAACGCATCGGCAACCGTCCCGCGCCGCAAACCGGCCATCACATCGGGATGCGGCTTGTAGAGCAGGATCGCCTGCGGATTGGCGCGGCGCACCTGCTCCAGCAAGGCGGCGTTGGTCCGGATATCGGGGCTGCCCAACAGGATCGAGGCGTCGTCTTCAACCTGCCCGGGCACAAGGATGACCGAACCGGCCCCGGTGCGCGTCCATTCCGGCGTGGCGCGTCCGGCGGCGTATTTGGTGATCTGTTCGTCGACAATGCGGTCCATGAGCCGACGCGCCCGGCGCAGCGTGTGATCCGGCAGCGAGACACTGTCGGCAATCAGCGCCTCCAGCCGCGAGGGGCGCGACGGGTCGAAATAGATGCCCCGATCGTCCAGCACCAGTGATATTGGCGGGACAAGCTCGGCTCCGAGCCCTTGCGATCGGATGAACCCGTCTTCGACAGCCCATTGTCCCTCAGACGCGGTGGCGCCCCACAGCATGATCCGTGGCGCAGCATCCGGAGCGGGATTCGCGAAGCGCATCGGTTTGTGCTGGCCGAACATGGCCTGCATGCGGGGCCGTTTCCAAAGCCGGATATTCTGCCCGACCCATCCGTCGCGGTCCTCGATCCATGCGCGGCGCGTCGCTTCCAGTGTTTCGATCACCTGGCCCAGGTCGCACAGGCGATCGCGATAAGGGTCGTACCAGACCGGAAACCGTATCATGGCTCCGGCGAACAGTTGCGCCCGGGTCAGGTTGCGCTGCCGCCGGATCAGCTGATGCTCATCCTCGCTCAGGCCCCACCCGGCATAGAAGGGCGTGCCGAAGACGCGCGGCCTGTGCCCGGCGAGGATCGCCTCGAACCCCATGTGCGACGACAGCGTATAGACGGCAACTGCACCGTCGAGAAGATCCATCGGCGCGTAGGCACCGTCGATGAAGGACACCCGACCCTGCGCTTGGTCCGGCTGGAAGTGGCCGTGCCGCTTGCCCGCCAGGGTCTCGGGATGGGACCTGATGAGGATACGCGCGCCGGGATGTTCCGTCTGTGCGTAATACAGCATTTCGGCGAAGCGGGCCTGCGCCATGTCCGGTCCGGTAACCGAGGCCAGGACCGACGCATCGCCTGCGACCTGGTCCAGCACCAGAACGTATCCAGGCTCGGGCAGGGCGAGATCGGGATCGTAGGCGCAGTATTTCGACAGGCGCAGACGGGTCATCCGATCCATCAGGTCCCGCGCCTCGTTCAGCAGCGACGTGTCGTCCAGCGCATCCTCGAGCAGGAGCGTTTCAAGATCCGACGGCCGCGCCGCGTCGAAATGCAAACCGGTTCGGTCCAGCAAGAGACCGAGCGGTGGCTCTTTCGCGGCCCGGCCCGGATGCAGCGAGCGCAGGAACGCGTCTTCGACGCGCAACACCGGGGCCTTGCGGCTTTCGGCCACCGAAAGGCCGCGCGTCGCACTGGGGGCCGCACCCCAGACGCCAACCCAGTCCTCGCCAGAGGGGCGGCCGAGCGTGACCTGCCAGCCCGCGAGCCCGAGGATGCGCTTGATCCGGCCCTGAGTGAGAAAGCCGCTGTTGTAGACACACAGCCGCCGGGGCGTCGTTTCCCCGGCGTCTGGTTGTGTGGTCGCGCTGTGCACCGCCGGGTTACTCGCCCAGGGTGCCGCCCGTCGCTGCGGTGGTCAGCCCCTGCGCGCCGCCAAGCGTACCGGTGATCGACGCAATCGTACGGTTCCACTGGACGATCGGCGCTTCCGTGACATAGATCGTGTCGCGATCCCGGATCATGAAATCACGTGCCACGAACAGCCCGTTGGGTTCGGTCAGGTCCAGCACGTAGATCACACGCTGCGCGCCCACCAGATCGGTGCGGCCAAGAACCGCGTTGGCGATCTCGGCGGGTTCGTTGCGGAAGACGAAAACGCCGGTCGGGTCGGCGGTCGAGGCGCTCAGACCGCCAAGCTGGGCCAGCGCCTCGACAAGCGACAGGGTGCGGGTTTCGAATGTCATCCGGGTCTGGGACCCGGCGGCCCCAAGCGCGGTAAAGGACCGTTGGTCGGCCTCTACCAAAATGCGGTCGCCGTCGCGCAGCGCGATATCGAGACCGGGGTGATCGTACAGATCCTCGAACCAGATGGTCTCGCTATGGGCGCCCCGGGTCAGGGTGATCTGCGCGATCTCCGGTGTCATGCCGACGCCCCCGGCGCTTGCCAGCATGGAGGCCAGGGTGCGGGTCGGGCGGGCAATCGGATAGACGCCCTGCGTCCCGGCAGAGCCGAGAATGGACACGGTCGCCCCGTCACCGGCGGTTCGACGGACCTCGACCTGCGGATCGGGGGTCTGGTCTTCAAGCTTTTGCGTGATGATGCGGCGGATCGCTTCGGGCGTGTTGCCGGCGGCCTTGATGCGTCCGGCATAGGGCACGAAGATGAAGCCCGATCCGTCGACCTGCACGTTTTCCAGAAGCGTGGCGTTCGAAGCCTCGCCGGCCAGCAAGCCATCATCGACGTTTTCCCAGATCGTGAGGCCGAGGATGTCGCCGGGCCGGATGATGTCGGCACTTTGCACGCTGGCATTCTTAAGGGCATCGGAAAACCCGAGAGCGGGGACAACCGCCGTCGTGCGTGTCACGCGATCATTGACCGCGACGATGAAGGCATCGCCTTCGCGCTGCACGGAGCCGGCAAAGATCTGGTTTTTGGTGGGTCCGACGCCCGGCAGGCCGCAAGACGCCAGTAGGGATGCGGAAAGCACCAAAGCGATGGGCCGCGCCCACCTGGATTTCGAACTGAACACTGCTCGGTCTCCTCGACCAGTTATTGTCTGCCTCGGTTTATCTTTTTCCGGCAAGCTACCGAAATCTCATGGCTTTGACCAGCGCCCTGGCCTGCACCGGTCAGCGAACAAGCCGCAACTGTTGCGCCATGGTCTCGGACCGATCGAGACGGATGTCGTAGGGATTGTCGGGTGCGAGCATCCTGTCGACCACCTGGCGCAGCAACTGGGCCCGGCCTTTCGGAGAATAAAAGCCGCCCGGAACCTGGCTCGTTTCGAGAAGGAACTGCCGGTAGATCGCATAGGCGTCCGGGTTTGGCGGATGCGGATCGGCAAAGAACTCGACAAGCGGTTGATACGACACCAGCCCCGGCTTGTCATAGACGCTGACGCCGAAACTGCGCACGGCAAGACCCCGCCAAAGGGCCTGATGCGCCGAGGTCGAATTGATGGTGACGGCAGACCGGGCCGATTGGAGCAGTTGCGCCAGCTTGCCGCCCCGTACGAACACGACACGTTTCGCCACCCCGAATTGCGAGGCGCATTGGCGAATGGCCGCTTCAAGAGGCGCGCGCCCGTCTTCAAGCGGATGTGCCTTGAACACCAGGCGATGATGTGGCGGCGCGCCCTTGGCGAAGCCGTCGATCACGAGGCGTACGAAGTCGGTCTGCGATCGGAAATCCGAGAACGACCGGAAGCTGGCGTCATGTTCAAGTTGCAACAGCACGACGTGATAGGGCCACCCGCCGGTCCGGATGCCCCGTGTCGCCGCCCAGCGTTCCAGCATGTGCCGAGGGCGTCGCAGCAGGCGGAGAACCTGAAGCCTGAACTCCTCGGCCACGCTCTGGTCCCGATGCGGCCGGTAGAAGGGGAAGGCCTGGTTCCTGAAGAGGACATGCCAATGGTAAAGCGCGCCATGCACCATGTGCATGCGCAGATCGCCCCACCGGTCCGGCGGCAGTGCAGGAGCGTCAGCCGTTCGGGTCAGCGCCCGCTCCATCTGCTCGAGGCTGATATGCATGAGCCTGGAATTGCCGTTCGATCCGTCCCGCTCGTAGGTGGCCCAATAGGGGCGCAGATAGCCTTCTTCGAAAATGTGGATGGTCAGCCCGGCGTCGCGCGCCGCGGAAACGGCCTCCGCGTGATGCCTGCGGGTGTCTCCATAAAGCACGAGATCCGTCGCTTCGGTCTGTCGCATCCACGCCGCAAATGTGCCCGGCCAGGCGTCGATCGGGTCGCGGAAGGGCAAGAGCGTCGTGCGGTCCGACCAGCGCGCCCCGTCGCCGGCATTGAAGGCGACCCGCCAGCAACGGGCCCCGGTCTCCCGCAGTTTGTCTGCAAGGGTGCTGAAGAACGGTCCATGTGGTCCTTGCAGGAAGAGGAACACCCGCTGCATTGGCGGCTCGGGCTTGACCGTTGTGTTTGTCATGTCGGCGCAGTATCCCTCGGACTTGCGCCACGATATCACAGACGGAGTCGCTGTGGGAACGCTTTTCCGCAAGATGTGGTGCGGGCGACGGCAACAAGGGCAAAATCATGTTTACCGGCATCGTGACCGACATAGGAGACATCCGCAATCTCGAACGCCGCGGCGACCTGCGGGCGCGGATCGGCACCCGCTACGACACCAGGAGCATCGACATCGGGGCCTCCATCGCCTGTGCCGGGGTCTGCCTGACCGTGGTTCAGCTGGGTCCGGACTGGTTCGAGGTCGAGATCAGCGCGGAAACCCTCGACAAGACCAATGTCGGGGGCTGGTCTGTCGGCGACAGGGTGAATCTGGAACGCGCGCTCAAGGTCGGAGACGAACTCGGGGGGCACATCGTGTCGGGCCATATCGACGGGCTGGCCACGATTGTCGAGATGCGACCCGAGGGCGACAGCGTCCGCTACACCTTCGATGCACCGCATGCCCTGGCCCGGTTCATCGCGCCCAAGGGGTCGGTGGCCCTCGATGGCACCTCGCTGACGGTGAACGAGGTCGACGGGACGCGGTTCGGGGTGAACATCATCCCGCACACCCAGGAGGTGACAACCTGGGGCGGGTCCAAGGCGGGCGACAAGGTCAATCTCGAGATCGACACCCTGGCGCGCTACGTTGCCCGTCTGGCGGAAATGCAGGGTTGAGGGCGGGGAACGCGTCGACGCGTTCCATGTTTCAGTTGACTGAAACACGCCCCTCGTCCATCGCAGCGACCGCCCGCCGTCCGATCAGCCAGGTGACAAGGACACCGCCCCCGTAGGCAGTGATCAGAAACAGGAACGGGCCCAGCACCGGTGCTCCCTGATAAAGCGCAATCAAGAGTGGTGTGCCGCTCAGGTTGCCAAGATTTCCCATCTGGGCCAACGCCCCGTTCGCCAACGCCCGCGACGGTGCATCGGGGTTGATCTGTGGCACCACAGCAAACCCGGCGCTCTGTACCAACGCCATCGCGGCAAACAGGAGTAAAACGCTGATCGTCGTGAACCCGACCACCAGGGTCAGTACCGCCACCACAGCGCATAACGCAAAGCCAAGCGTCACCACCGGTTGCGCCGGGCGACGCGACAGGATCGCAACTCCGACCGTCAACGCCACAGCGATTGACACCAACGGCGCAATGGCCGCCAACCACGTCGGAGCCGCACCACCCGTCAGCAGGGGCAAGGCGGTCAGCACTGACACAAAGGTCAGCGTATAACACAGCCAGGCCAGCGCCGGTGTGGCAATGCCGGGCGTGGCATAGGCCGTCAGGTGGCGGCGCAAGACCGAGATGCGCGCACCGGGCGGCTCGGTTGTTATGATCGCTTGCGGCAACACCAAGAGAATGCCGACACACGCCACGGCCATCCAGATGCCATGAGCGCCGATCAGCAGCGAGAGCCCGCCTTGCGCGATCACCCAAGGTGCTATGACCGCCGTCAATGCAAAGGCGACCCCAAAGAACGTGCTCCAGAGCGTCAGAGCCGCAGGCCGGTAGCGGTCCGGCGTGGCCTCGGCGATCAGGGTCGGGGCGGCCACGACGATCAACAGATGTGACGCCCCCTCCAGCACCCGGCTGAACATCATCACGGGCAAGGCAGGCAGCGTCGCCTGCCAGAGCGACATCACCGCCCCGAGCGCCAGTGCCGCAACCAGCGCCCGCCGCGCGCCGATCCGCGACACCACGATCCCGGCCACCAGCCCGAGGATCAGGCCGACAAGGCTTATCAGGGAAACCGCAAGCCCGAGAACGGTCTCGCTTTGATCCGCATAAACCCGTGTCAGACTCACAAAGCTGACCGCCAGCTTGGAAAACTGCCCAGCCGCGCCCAGCCCCGCGAGATAAAGCGTCAGGGTCAACAAAAGCGGATGTGGGGTGCGCATCGGATCGGGCCTTTGGGACATGCGCGGACCATCTGTCATCGGCCCACCGCCTGCAATGC
Organism: Marivita sp.; assembly: GCF_020055635.1. Taxonomy (GTDB): domain Bacteria; phylum Pseudomonadota; class Alphaproteobacteria; order Rhodobacterales; family Rhodobacteraceae; genus Marivita. Next base: position 29,712 of record NZ_JAIPUT010000004.1, read on the forward strand.
GCGATCGGCGTTTTTCTTTGCGTCTCGACGGCATATGTAGAGGGTATGACCGCCTTGCCGCCCTCCCTTCAGACATGGTTCGACACGCGCGGATGGTCCATCCATCCGCACCAGCAACAGATGCTGGACCGCGCGGCTGATCCCTGCCTCTTGCTCATCGCTCCAACCGGTGGCGGCAAGACGCTGGCCGGTTTCCTGCCGACTCTGGTGGATCTGGCCCTGACCCCGCGCGACGGGTTGCACACGCTCTATGTCAGCCCGTTGAAGGCACTGGCGGCGGATATCAAACGCAACCTGCGCACGCCGATTGACGAGGCTGGCCTGCCGATCCGGGTCGAGGACCGCACCGGCGACACCTCGGCCCATGTCAAGAAACGCCAACGCGCAGACCCGCCGCATATCCTGCTGACCACACCGGAATCACTGGCGCTGCCGACCAGTTACGAAGACGCGCCGCGCATGTTCCAAGGCGTCCAACGCGTTGTAGTGGATGAGATCCATGCGCTCGCGGAATCCAAGCGCGGTGACCAGTTGATGCTCGCGCTGGCGCGGTTGCAGGCCATGTGTCCCGACCTGCGCCGCGTCGGCCTGTCCGCAACTGTCGAAGACCCGGCTGCCATCGCCCGGCTTCTGGCCCGCCATCCCGATCCCTGCGAGGTCATTCTTGCCGATCCGGGTCCGGAGCCGGACATCTCCATGCTGGTGACGGACGAAGCGCCGCCCTGGTCCGGTGGCGGTGCGAAATACGCGATTCCGGCAGTGCTGGACGAGGTGAAGAAACATAAGACCACGCTGATCTTCCACAACACCCGCGCGCAGGCCGAGATCTTCTTTCACAACCTCTGGCTTGCCAACGAAGACGCCTTGCCCATCGGCATCCATCACGGCAGCCTCGATCGCGGTCAGCGCGAAAAGGTCGAAGCGGCGATGGTGCGCGGCGATCTGCGGGCGATTGTTTGCACCGGGAGCCTCGATCTGGGCATCGACTGGGGCGATGTGGATCTGGTCATCCAGATCGGCGCGCCAAAGAACGTCAAGCGGCTGGTCCAACGGATCGGCCGCGCCAACCACCGCTACAACGCGCCGTCAAAGGCGCTTCTGGTGCCGGCCAACCGGTTCGAAGTGGTGGAATGCGTCGCAGCTTTGGAAGCGGTCAAGGCACATGATCTGGACGGCGAATGGCGGGGCAGCGGCCCGCGTGACGTGCTCTGCCAGCACATTCTGATCGCCGCCTGTTCCGGCCCGTTCGACGCCGATGCGCTTTATGCCGAGATGACCGCCGCGGGGGCCTATGCGGATCTGGGTCGCGAGGCGTTCGACGCCTGCCTGAATTTCTGCGCCACCGGTGGCTATGCCCTGCGCGCCTATGACCAGTGGCAGCGGCTCAAGCAGCTTCCCGACGGGCGCTGGCAATTGCGTGATCCTAGATCCGCCCTGCGCATCCGACAGAATATCGGCACGATCCAGGACACCGACACGCTCAAGGTCAAATGGCGGGGGCGCGGCGGCGCGCCACTGGGCGAGATCGAGGAAGGGTTTGCCGCCACCCTGACCAAGGGCGACACCTTCCTGATCGGTGGCCAGATCGTGCGTTACGAAGGGCTGCGCGAACTGACCGTCGAAGTGACGCGAGACCCCGGACGGAAACCCAAGATCGCCACCTTCATGGGCACCAAATTTGCCACCTCCACGCAGCTTTCCAACCGCATTGTCCGAATGTTCCAACAGGACGACTGGCCCGACCTGCCACGCCACACAAGCGACTGGCTGCACATGCAGCGCCGGATCAGCCGCCTCCCCGAACCGGGCCGCTTATTGATCGAAAGCTTTCCGCATGACGGGCGCGAACAACTGGTGGCCTACGGGTTCGCCGGGCGCAACGCGATGCAGACGCTGGGGCTGCTCCTGACCAAGCGGATGGAGGAAGAGGGGCTTGCCCCGATGGGCTTTGTCGCCACCGATTACGCGGTGCTGATCTGGGGGCTGGACGCGGTGATCGACCCTGCGCCACTCTTCGATCTGGCAGCCTTGGAGGCGGGTCTGGAGGGCTGGCTGGCCGGCAACGCGGTGATGAAACGCACCTTCCGGGCGTCCGCCACCATCGCCGGTCTGATCGAACGCAATCTTGGCGGTCAGCGCAAGACCGGACGGCAGGCGACCATGTCGTCGGACATCCTTTATGACACGCTGCTCAAATATGACCCCGACCACCTGCTGATGCAGATCACCCGCGAAGAGGCGATGCGCGGGCTGGTGGATTTTGCCCGTATCCGAGAAATGGCCGAGCGTGTGGGTGACCGCATCGACCTTCTGCGCCTTGATCGGGTCACACCGCTTGCCGCACCGCTGTTTCTCGAGCCCGGACGCGTCCCGGTGCGCGGCATGGCGGATGAGCGGCTGCTTGAGGAGGAGATCACGCGCCTGATGGAGACCAGCGGTCTGGCACAGGTCGAGGCACCGCCGAGCAAGCCGAAATGGCGGGTGCCCTATTGAGATAGGTGCGTGCAAGCACGGCACCCTACGTAGGGTGTGTGCTTGCACGCACCGGAACTCAGGTCACATCCCGATACGAGATTTCCTTGACATCCTTGCCGGTCTTGCCGCGCCGCACGATCAGGCGGTTGAGCGCGTGGATATAGGCCTTTGCGGACGCCACAACCGTATCGGTGTCCGCCGACTGGCCGGTGGCGATCATGCCGTCCTCTTCGAGCCGAACGCTGACGGTGGCCTGCGCGTCGGTGCCCTCGGTCACGGCGTGCACTTGGTACAACTGCAACCGCGCCTTGTTCGGGTGCAGCATGCGGATCGCCTTGAAGGTCGCATCCACCGGGCCGTCACCTTCGCTGACCGCCGATTTGTCTTCGCCGTTGATCTCCATCTCCAGCGTCGCTTCGGCAGGGCCGCCAGTGCCGCAGACCACCTTGAGGTTCACCAGCTGAAGCGCATCGTCGCCTTCAGTCGTCGCGGTGACAAGCGCAAGGATATCGTCGTCGAACACCTCTTTCTTGCGGTCAGCGAGATCCTTGAACCGCACAAAGATGTCCTTGAGCTGGTTGTCACCCACCTCGGTGCCCAATTCCCTGAGCTTGGCGCGCAGCGCGGCGCGGCCCGAATGCTTGCCCAGCGGCAACGACGTCCCCGCAAGCCCCACATCCTCTGGGCGCATGATCTCGAAGGTCTCGGAATTCTTGAGCATGCCGTCCTGGTGGATGCCAGACTCGTGCGCAAAGGCGTTCTTGCCGACGATGGCCTTGTTGAACTGCACCGCAAAGCCCGACACGGTCGCGACGCGGCGCGAGATATGCATGATCTTCCTGGTATCGATACCGGTGTGGAACGGCATGATGTCGTTGCGCACCTTGAGCGCCATCACCACCTCTTCGAGCGCGGTGTTGCCGGCGCGTTCGCCAAGGCCGTTGATCGTGCATTCGATCTGTCGTGCGCCGCCTTCGACCGCGGCCAGCGCGTTGGCGGTCGCCATGCCAAGATCGTTGTGGCAATGGGTGGCGAACACCACCTCGTCGGCCCCCGGCACGGTGTCGATCAGGCGACGGATCAAATCCGCGCTTTCCACCGGCGCAGTATACCCCACGGTGTCGGGAATGTTGATTGTCGTGGCGCCCGCCTTGATGGCGATCTCGACCACGCGGCAAAGATAATCCCACTCTGTGCGCGTCGCATCCATCGGCGACCATTGCACGTTGTCGCACAGGTTGCGCGCATGGGTCACGGTCTGTTCGATCCGGTCGGCCATCTCGTCCTGCGTGAGGTTCGGAATGGCGCGGTGCAGCGGCGAGGTGCCGATGAAGGTGTGGATGCGTGGCTGCTTGGCGTGTTTGACCGCCTCCCAGCAGCGGTCGATATCGGGCAGTTGCGCCCGCGCCAAGCCGCAGATCACAGCCGACTTCGACCGCTGCGCGATCTCGCTCACGGCGCGGAAATCACCTTCGGAGGCGATCGGGAAACCAGCCTCGATGATGTCCACACCCATGTCGTCCAGAAGCTCGGCAATCTCGAGCTTCTCGTCATGGGTCATGGTCGCGCCGGGGGATTGTTCGCCGTCGCGCAATGTGGTGTCGAAGATCACCACGCGGTTCTTGTCAGTGCTTGTCATGGTCAGGGTCTTTCTTGTCTTGTCCAAATCCGTCGGCGCGAAACGGTCATCCTCTGAGCGGTCGCGCCGGTTGGGCCGCGCTCAGAGGCGGATTAGGAGAAGACGGGTGGCCAGCGCAAGAGGCGCGCGAAAGCGCGGCAGGATTGCGGTATGAGCCAAACGTGTCATGAACGCGACTATACGCGGCAAATCCCAAAAGAAAAGTCATCACAGAAAAAAAGACGCCCCCGGTACCGGGAACGTCCTGCGCTTCTTCGGTTCAGAAATATCCCGGGGGTTTGGGGGCTGGCCCCCAGGAGTTTCCGTCACCGGAAACTCCACGATGCATCGACGCATCGTGCGCCCCGCTCAGAGATCGGGATAGATCGGGAAGCGGGCGCACATCTCCGCGACCTCAGTCCGGACCTTGTCCTCGACCGCGGCGTTGCCGTCCTCGCCATTGGCGGCCAGCCCATCGGTCACCTCGATGATCCAGTCGGCGATCTGGCGGAACTCGGCCTCGCCGAAGCCGCGCGTCGTGCCCGCGGGCGTGCCAAGGCGAATGCCGGAGGTGACCGTGGGCTTTTCCGGATCGAACGGCACGCCGTTCTTGTTGCAGGTGATATGCGCCCGGCCCAGCGCCTTTTCGGTCGCGTTGCCCTTCACGCCCTTGGGGCGCAGGTCGACCAGCACGACATGGGTGTCGGTGCCGTGGGTCACGGTGTCCAGCCCGCCCTTGATCAACTGGTCCGACAGCGCCTGCGCGTTGCGGATGACCTTCTGCTGGTAGGTCTTGAACTCGGGGCGCAGCGCTTCGCCGAAGGCCACGGCCTTGGCCGCGATCACATGCATCAGCGGACCACCCTGAATGCCGGGGAAGATGGCCGAGTTGAACTTCTTGGCCAGCGCCTCGTCATTGGTCAGGATCATGCCGCCGCGTGGGCCGCGCAGGGTCTTGTGCGTGGTTGTGGTCGCCACATGCGCATGCGGGAACGGGCTGGGGTGTTCGCCCGCCGCCACCAGACCGGCGAAATGCGCCATGTCCACGTGCAGGTAGGCGCCGACGGAGTCGGCGATTTCGCGCATCTTGGCAAAGTCGATCTGGCGCGGAATGGCCGAACCACCGGCGATGATCAGCTTGGGCTGATGCTCGGTCGCCAGCGCCTGAACCTGATCGTAATCCAGCAGGTTGTCTTCCTTGCGGACGCCGTACTGGATCGCGTTGAACCACTTGCCCGACTGGTTGGGCGCAGCACCGTGGGTCAGGTGACCACCGGCATCGAGGCTCATGCCAAGGATCGTGTCACCCGGCTGCAAGAGCGCGGTGAACACGCCCTGGTTCGCCTGGCTGCCGGAATTGGGCTGCACATTGGCAAAACCGCAATCGAACAGCTGGCAGGCACGTTCGATGGCTAGGGTCTCGGCCACGTCGACGAACTGGCAGCCGCCGTAATAGCGACGGCCCGGATAGCCTTCGGCGTATTTGTTGGTCATCACCGAACCCTGCGCCTCCATCACGGCGCGGCTGACGATGTTTTCCGAGGCGATCAGCTCGATCTCGTCGCGCTGGCGGCCGAGCTCATCGGTGATCGACCGGAACAGGTCCGGATCGCTGTCGGCCAGAGATTTGGTGAAGAAACCGGTGTCACGGTGCGGGGCGTTCATGGGCAGGGCCTCCTGGAAGCGGGGATCATGTTGCCGCTTAAGTAAAGGAATCATGTCGAAAGGCAAAGGTGGGAAGCGACCAGAAACGTCAAAGCTGCGCCATGGCTGGCGCTGCTGCGGCGATTGTGCTTGTTTCGGGGCCAGATGATCCCGATAGGAACGAAGCTCTCATGTCTCTGCGCATCGCCTTTGCCGCCAGTAACGCGCCGATTGCCCAGGCGGCGAAAGCGGGCTTGACCCGCCATTACGGAGATCACGCCGAAGCGGGCGCAGACGTCATCGTGGCGCTGGGCGGCGACGGCTTCATGCTGGCGACGCTGCATCGCACGCAGGATCTGCAAGTGCCGGTCTATGGCATGAACCGGGGCACCGTCGGGTTCCTGATGAACGAATATTCCGAGCATGACCTCGAGACGCGGCTGACCGCGGCCGAGGAAGAGGTGATCAACCCGCTGTCGATGATGGCGACGACCCAGGATGACAAAGCGCACCGGGCGCTGGCGATCAACGAGGTCTCGCTTCTGCGGGCCGGGCCGCAGGCGGCGCGCTTGCGCATCAGTGTCGACGGCAAGGTGCGCATGTCCGAACTGGTCTGCGACGGGGCGCTGGTTTCGACCCCGGCAGGGTCCACGGCCTATAACTATTCGGCGCATGGGCCGATCCTGCCGATCGGGTCGGATGTGCTGGCTCTCACTGCGATGTCCGCGTTCCGGCCGCGCCGCTGGCGCGGTGCGCTGCTGCCCAAGACGGCCGAAGTCACCTTTGACGTGCTGGAGCCTGACAAGCGCCCGGTCATGGCCGAGGCTGATGCGCGCGCGGTCAGGAATGTCGTCCGGGTGGACATTCGCTCGGAACCGTCAATAGCCCATCGTGTGCTGTTCGATCCGGGACACGGTCTGGAAGAACGGCTGATCCGCGAGCAGTTCGTCTGAAGCGGCGCGACGGTCGGCCAGAGGTGTCTCCGGGGGCATGACCGTGACACGAAACTGCCCAGCTTGTGCCATCTCCGCCGCTTAGCTTGCCGCCTGATGGTCATGGCCAAAGGTGGTTCGGCATGCGGAAACGCCTGTTTCTTTTTGTTGCGATGCTCGGTCTTGTCCCGGCACTTGTCGCCGCGCAGGAGCGGGACCGGCTTGATGCGCCGGGCGAGGCGCTGGGCTGGGAAGCCGTCGGGCGACTCGACCTGGGTGTGGGCACCTGCACCGGCACGCTGATCGCGCGGGATCTCGTGCTGACGGCGGCGCATTGCGTTGTTGACGATGCAACCGGACGCGTTTTGCCACCCGGGTCGATGCGGTTTCATGCCGGCTATACCCACGGGGACACGGCCGCGACGCGGGCGGTGACCAAGGTCGTGGTCGCGCCGGGCTACGGGGCTTCCGCGGCGCTGTCCGTGACCCAGAAGGTGCAAAACGATCTGGCGCTTCTGCGCCTCGACCGTCCGGTGTTCAGCACCGAGGCCGAACCTTTCAAGCTGCACACCGCAGCGGCGAACCGAGACCTGGTGACGCTTGTGTCTTACGGGCGTGGGCGCAACACCTCGCTTCAGCGGGAAACGGGGTGTCGCCACAAGGCCACCTATCAGGGCGGGCTGATGACCTTCGACTGCGACGTGACCTTCGGGTCGTCGGGTGCGCCGGTCTTCATCAACGATCAGGGCAGATTGCGGATCGTGTCGGTGATCTCGATGATGTCCGACGCGCCGGGGCAGGAGAAAGAGGCCATCGGCATGTCGCTCCCGGTGGTGGTCAGCGGCCTGATGCGCGAGATGCGCAACGATGCGGCGCGCGCCCCGGTCTCGGCCGGAGCCAAGCGGGTCACGGTCGGGCAGCGGTCCTCGGGCAACGGCGCGCGGTTCGTGACGGTGGATTGACGGACCGGTCCGTCAGCCGCCTCGGGGCGAATGGGATCAGCCCGGCAACGGCAGGGCGGTGTCGTCCTTGACCTGATCCATCACGATCTGGCTGTGCACCCGTCCGATGGCCTCGTGCGGCAACAGAACCTCCTGAACCAGACGGTTGAGCGCGGCAAGATCGGTGCAGAAGACTCGAAAGATGTAATCCGCCTCTCCGGTCAGCGTCCAGGCGGCGATGATTTCCGGCTGGCCGGACACCAGCCGTTTGACCGAACGATGCGTGTCGCTGTGCTGTGACCGCGTCTCGATCTGGATGAACGCCTGCACGTTCAGGCCAAGCCGTTCGGGATCAAGCCGGCAGGGCGTGCTGAGGATATAACCCTCGGCCTCGAGCCGCTGACGCCGCCGGCTGATCTGCGATGCCGACATGCCCAGTTCTTCCGAAAGCTCAAGGGCCGAAACCTGCGCATTCTTCTGAAGCCGGGCCAGCAGCTGGATATCTCTGGGGTCAAGTCTGGACATGCGGCAGAATTGCATGATTTACTTTGAATGTGCAAGTTAACCGCATGTTTTCCGCCAAGCGCCCTGATATTTGAGCCCGAACTGCACCATCCGTGGCGTATTCTGGCCAAAATCAAGGAGGAAGTTATGGGCCCGTTTCCACATGATGCGCCGAAGGCGAAGATTACCGAAAAGAACCCCGCCGGAACCGACGGTTTTGAATTCGTCGAGTTCGCCCATCCCGAGCCGGACGCGTTGCGCGACCTGTTCACCAAGATGGGCTACACCCACACTGCCACCCACAAGACCAAGCAGATCGAGCTTTGGCAGCAGGGCGACATCACATACGTCCTGAACAACGAACCCGGCACCCACGCCATGCGCTTTGTCGAGGAGCACGGCCCCTGTGCGCCTTCGATGGGCTGGCGCGTGGTCGATGCGCAGCACGCCTATGATCACGCGGTCAAGCAGGGCGCGACGCCTTATGACGCTGACGACAAGGCGCTGGACGTTCCGGCGATCGTCGGGATCGGCGGGTCGCTGATCTATTTCATCGACAAGTATTACGAGGAAAACCCGTATAATGATGAATTCGACTGGGTGTCCAAGGCCAATCCCGAAGGCGTCGGATTCCATTATCTCGATCACCTGACGCATAACGTGCATCGCGGCAACATGGATGTCTGGTTCAGATTCTACGGCGACATTTTCGGTTTCGAGGAAATCCGCTTCTTTGACATCGAAGGCAAATTCACCGGGCTTCTGAGCCGCGCGCTGACCTCGCCCTGCGGACGCATCCGCATTCCGATCAACGAGGACCGGGGCGAGACCGGGCAAATCGTCGAGTATCTCAAGCGGTACAAGGGCGAAGGCATCCAGCACATCGCCGTCGGTGCGCGCGACATCTACGAGGCGGTGGACGAGATTGCGGATCGGGGGCTGAAATTCATGCCCGCGCCGCCCGACGCCTATTACGAGCTGAGCAAGGACCGCGTGGTCGGCCACGAAGAGCCGATCGACCGTATGAAGAAACACGGTATCCTGATCGACGGCGAAGGTGTCGTCGGCGGCGGCGAGACCCGCATCCTGTTGCAGATCTTCTCGAAAACCGTGATCGGACCGATCTTCTTCGAATTCATCCAGCGGAAGGGCGATGACGGGTTTGGCGAAGGCAACTTCAAGGCGCTCTTCGAGAGCATCGAGGCCGATCAGATCGAACGCGGCGTTCTCAAGGCCGGGTAAGGAAACTTGGGCAGGCAAGGTATCTTGCCTGCCTTTTTTCAGGCCTGCCTGTTTCAGGCCGCACCGCTTTTTGTCTAGCCGTCGGTCAGCGCACCGTTGACCCATTCGCCCGTGGCTTCTTCGCCGGACGCATAGCGCATGGTGCCGGTTCCCTGACGTTTTCCGTCAAGGAACATGCCCTCGTAGACATCGCCGTTGGCATAGGTCGCGGTGCCCTGACCGCTGATCTCGCCCTCCTGCCATGCCCCGGTATAGGTGAACCCGTCAGCCATCGTGATGGTGCCTTCGCCGTGCCGCTGCCCGTCGCGGAACTCTCCGACATAGACGGTGCCATCGGTATAGGTCGCGGTGCCTTGCCCGTGACGCTGACCATCCTGCCATTCGCCTTCATACCTGTAGCCATCGGGATAGGTCATGGTGCCGACCCCGTGGTTGCGGGCGTTCTTGAACGCGCCTTCATAGACAAGCCCGTTGGCATAGACCGCACGGCCCTCGCCATCGATCACGCCATCGTCCCAGGCCCCTTCATAGGTCGACCCGTCCGGATAGGTGATCTTTCCTTCGCCATTCGCCAGGTCGCCCCGGAATTCACCCACATAGACCGAGCCATCGGGATAGGTGACCTTGCCCTGTCCTTCGATCTGGCCGGCGACCCAGGCGCCTTCGTAGCGATAGCCGTCCGTGCCAATGAACGTGCCCTGTCCGTGACGCAGGTCGTCCTGGAATTCACCTTCGTAGATGTCGCCATTGGCATAGCTGACCTTGCCTTGCCCATCACGTCGGCCCGCGACCAGTTCGCCTTCGTAGACATCGCCGTTGGACTGGGTCAGCGTGCCGACCCCGTCGATCTGGCCGTCTTTCCACATGCCGTCATAGATCAGCCCGTCCGGCATGGTCAGCTTGCCCTGACCCTCCCGGTCGCCATCGGCAACGCGGCCCTCGTAGACCGACCCGTCCGGATAGGTGATCGTCCCGTTGCCTTCCTTGACGCCGTTGACCCAGTCGCCCTCGTAGACATATCCGCCAGGGCTTTGCATGGTGCCGCGACCATGGTGCAGCGCGTTGCGGAAACTGCCCTCGTAACGCACGCCATTGGCATAGAGCGCCACGCCCTGCCCGGTGATCTTGCCGTCAAGCCATGAGCCTTCATAGGTCGACCCGTCGGCAAAGACGATCTTGCCGATCCCCTCGGGCTTGCCCTTGGCGAACTGGCCCTCGTAGACCGATCCGTTGGGAAAGCGGGCGACACCGTCGCCGCGGATCTCGCCATCGACCCAGTCGCCGGTATATTCGTAGCCGTTTGGCAGACGGTAGGTGCCGGTGCCGTGCTGCAACCCGTTCAGGAATGTGCCTTCATAGACGCCACCGTCGTCATATTGCTTGGTCTGGACCTCGTCGTCCTGCGCCTGTGCCATGTGCGCGATCGCCAGCGCGGCGGCTGCGCCCAGCATGACTGTCTTGCCCGGTCTCATCTGTTTGTTGCCCCACTCATGTCGGTTGCCATGGCCCTGTGTCCGAAACCTAAGCGAGCCGGCGGGGTCAGACAATGTCTTATCCGACAAGATGCTTTCCCTCACGTGGCGTTCTGCTATGTCACCGGCGATATCGGGAAAGGGAGACGGCCCCATGGCGGACCGGTTTCGCATCACACTGGCTCAGCTGAACCCCACCGTGGGCGACGTTGCAGGCAATGCCGCCAAGGCGCGCGCCGCATGGGAGCAGGGCAAGGCGGCAGGCGCGGATCTGGTGGCGCTGCCCGAGATGTTCCTCACCGGCTACCAGGCCCAGGACCTGATCATGAAACCGGCGTTCGTCGCGGCGGTGCGGGCCGAACTGGCAGCCTTGGCCGAAGCCTGCGCCGACGGGCCTGCACTGTCCATCGGTGGGCCCGCCGTGGGCGAGGATCTCAAGCTGCACAACAGCTATTTCGTGCTTCAGGGCGGCAAGGTCGCGTCTGAGGTGCACAAGTATTTCCTGCCGAATTACAACGTGTTCGACGAAGTTCGGCATTTTTCGCGCGATCTGATGCAGGGGCCCGTTGCGGTCAATGGCGTGCGCATCGGCATGCCGATCTGCGAAGACGCATGGTATCCCGACGTGGTCGAGGCGCAGGAGGAAAGCGGGGCGGAGTTCCTGCTTGTGCCGAACGGGTCACCCTATTTCCGCAACAAGTACGAGACCCGGCTGAACCACATGGTGAGCCGCGTGGTCGAAAGCGGTTTGCCGCTTGTCTATCTGAACATGGTCGGCGGTCAGGACGATCAGGTCTTCGATGGCGGGTCATTTGCACTCAACCCCGGAGGCGCGATCGCAGTGCAGCTGCCGGTCTTCGACGAGGTGATCAGCCATATCGACCTGACCCGCGAGGAGGCGGGATGGCGCGTCGTGCAAGGCGATTTCACGCAGCATCCGGGCGACATGGAGCAGGATTACCGCGTCATGGTCGAGGCGCTGCGCGACTACATGCGCAAGACCGGGTTCCGGCAGGTGCTGCTGGGCCTGTCCGGCGGCATCGACAGCGCCATCGTCGCCACCATCGCGGTGGATGCGCTTGGGGCCGAGAATGTCCGCTGCGTGATGCTGCCCTCGGAATACACATCGCAGGGATCATTGGACGATGCCAAGGCCGTGGCGAAAAACCTTGGCTGCCGGTACGACTTTCTGCCAATCGGCAAAACCCGCGACGCGGTGACCGAAACCCTTGCGCCCCTGTTCGAAGGCACCCAGCCCGACCTGACCGAGGAAAACATCCAGTCCCGCATCCGCGGTCTGCTGCTGATGGCGCTGTCGAACAAGTTCGGCGAGATGCTGCTGACCACCGGCAACAAGTCCGAGGTCGCGGTGGGCTATGCCACGATCTATGGCGACATGGCGGGCGGCTACAACCCGATCAAGGACATGTACAAGACCCGCGTGTTCGACGCCTGCCGCTGGCGCAATGCCCATCACCGCGACTGGATGATGGGGCCGGAAGGGGCCGTGATCCCCGAGGCGATCATCACCAAGCCACCCTCGGCCGAACTGCGCGCGGATCAGAAGGACAGCGACTCGCTGCCCGACTACCCGGTGCTTGACGCTATCCTGCACATCCTTGTCGACGAGGACGGCTCCATCGCGGATTGCGTCGCAGCAGGCTATGACCGCGCCGACGCCAAGCGCATCGAGCACCTGCTCTACATCAGCGAATACAAGCGGTTCCAGTCGGCACCGGGACCAAGACTGTCGAACCGGGCGTTCTGGCTGGATCGCCGATATCCCATCGTGAACCGCTGGCGCGATCCGGGCTGACGCGATGGCCTCGATCCTGTTCGTCGTTCCCCGGTTTCACACCAACCTGTTCTTCGCCACCAAGGCACTGATCGAGGCGGGACATCGCGTTGCAGTGTTTGCCGAAACGACGTCCCGGATCGAGGACCACAGCCATGTCGCGCCGGAAGTCTTCGGCACCGCGCCCGATGCCGCCCGCTTGCGCAGCGCGCTGGCCGAATTGCAGCCCGACCTGATCTTTGCGCGCTACCCGTCAAAGCTGTCGAAGGCCATTCACGTGGCGGCGCGCAAGGCCCGGTTGCGCATCCTGTCTTACGACCAGCGGCCCCTGACGCAGCGGCGGGGTCTGAAAAAGCGGCTGTCCTATGCGCTGGAACAGCGCGCCTGGGAACGGATCACCCCGGTGCGCGGGCTGGATGCCGAGGCACCGACCGATCCGGCGGCCCATTACCTGCCCTGGCCGATCGAGGAACTTCCGGTGCCGCGTGACACCTATCGTGACATGGCCGGGGAGCCGGTGCGCATCTTGTGCGTGGGCAAGCTGGCGCAGGTGCGCAAGCGGCAGGACGCGGTGATCGACGCGATGCAGAGCTTGCCCGGTGGCGCGACGCTGACGCTGGTCGGAGCAACGGACCGCGACATCAGCGGTGCCGACGAGGCGCATCTTGCCCGGTTGCAGAAGGCGGTGGCGGATCATCCCTGGATCACGCTGCAATCGGATGTGAGCTATGGAGACATGCCCGCCCTGTTCGCCGCGCATCATGTCTGCGTCTTGCCGTCTGTTCACGAAACGCTGGGCTGGGCCCCGATCGAGGCGATGGCCTATGGCACGATCCCCGTCATCTCGGAAGGGGCGGGCAGCGCGGGTTACATCACTTCGGGGCAGAACGGGTTCCGGGTGGACCTGTCGGACGAAGGCGCGCTGCGGGATCGGCTGTCGGCGCTTGTCGGTGATCCGGCCCTGCGCCTGCGCCTGTCGTCCGGCGCGCGTCGGACGGCGCAGAACGATCTTTCGCCGGAGGTGTTCGTGTCGAGGGTCGCGGCGCTTCTGGCCTGAGCAACAGGCGGGTCTACCGCCACCACTCGTCGATTTCCGCGATTTCCTCGTCGGTCCAGCCGAAATGATGCGCGATTTCATGCACCACGATATGTCCCACGAGATCCTCGAGCGTTTCATTGCCACGCTCGCGCCACTCGGCAAGGATCGGTTCGGCAAAAAGCCAGACCCGATCCGGGAAAGGGGCAGGGTCGGCGTTCGATTTTTCCGGCAGCGGAATACCCTCGTAAAGCCCGGTCAGTTCGAGCCGGTCGTCGATCTGCAACTCGGCAAGGATGCGCTTGGGAGGCCAGTCGACGACGTCCAGCAGGACATCCCTGCTCAGGTCTCGAAACGGTTTCGGCAGGGTCGCCAGCGCCTTTTCGGCGTAGCGCAGGATGTCGTCGATATCGGTGTCCGCGTTCATGCGCGTATCAGCACGGCAGCGGTGCCCGGCGTCAAGCGATGAATGCCTGCGCCACTCGACAAAGGCGGCGTCTTGTGGGAAAGCGCAGGCCAACAGGAGGCACCCTCATGACAACCACCCGCTTTGCGCCGTCGCCCACCGGCTACATCCATGTCGGCAACCTGCGCACCGCCTTGTTCAACCACCTGATTGCCCGCAAGTCGGGCGGCACCTTCATCCTGCGGATAGACGACACCGATCCCGAACGGTCGAAGGAAGAATATGTCGATGCGATCAAGCGCGACCTGGAATGGCTGGGCCTGACATGGGACCGGGTCGAACGGCAGTCCGAACGGCTGGATCAGTACCATGCGGCAGCCGACAAGCTGCGCGAGATGGGGCGGTTCTACGAGGCGTTCGAGACTCCGACCGAACTGGACCTCAAGCGCAAGAAGCAGCTCAACATGGGCAAGCCGCCGGTCTATGACCGCGCCGCGCTGGCGCTGTCGGATGACGACAAGGCGAAGCTGCGCGAAGAGCGCGGTCCCGGGGTCTGGCGTTTCAAGCTCGATCAGGAGCGGATCGAGTGGACCGACGGCATCCTTGGCGACATCTCGATCGACGCCGCCAGTGTCAGTGACCCGGTGCTGATCCGGGCCGACGGGCAGATCCTTTACACGCTGGCATCGGTCGTGGACGATACCGAGATGGGTGTGACCCACGTGGTGCGCGGGTCGGATCACGTGACCAACACCGCGACGCAGATCCAGATCATCCGCGCGCTGGGCGGCACCGTGCCGTCCTTTGCGCACCATTCGCTGCTGACCGGACCGCAGGGCGAGTCGCTGTCCAAGCGTCTTGGCACGCTGGCGCTGCGCGATCTGCGCGAACAGGGGGTGGAGCCGGAGGCGCTGCTGAGCCTGATGGCGCGGCTGGGGTCGTCGCAGCCGGTGGAATTGCGCCTGACGCTGGACGAGATCGCCGATGGCTTCGACCTGAGCCAGTTCGGGTCAGCCCCGACCAAGTTCGATTTCGAAGACCTGTTCCCGCTGACCGCGCGCAAGCTGCATGCGCTGGACTACGGCGTGATGAAGGACGATCTGACCGCCCTGGGCGTGCCCGAGGACAAGGCCGAGGCATTCTGGACCGTGGCGCGCGAGAACATCACCACGCGGCATGACATCGCCGCCTGGTGGGACTTGTGCGCCAACGGGGCCGAGCCGATGGTTGCCGACGAAGACGCAGAGTTCATCGCCGAAGCCATGGCGCTGTTGCCCGAAGGGCCGCTTGGCCCTGACGCATGGGGCAACTGGACCAACGCGGTGAAAGAGGCGACAGGCCGGAAGGGCAAGGGCCTGTTCATGCCGCTGCGCAAGGCGCTGACCGGGCAGGAGCGGGGGCCGGAAATGGCCGATCTGCTGCCGCTCTTGCAAACCATCCCGGCGCGAAAGCTGGCGAAAAGCTAGGTTTCCTTCGCCTTCCGGCGCAGCGTTTCGGCCGCTTTCGGGTCCTCGATCCGGCGGTCGATGATGCCGATCGCAGTCTCGTGTATGGCCAGGGCGGCTTTGGCCAGTTCGGGCCAGTCGCTCTGGCTCAGCCGGTTCGTGGCCTTGAGCACCTGGGCCATCACGTCGAACCTGTCACCGCCATCCTGCATCAGCGTGGCGTAGCCGTCCTGCATCAGGTCCGCCGGCGACACGGTGCCGATGATCACGCGATCGAACAGGGTTTGCGGCGCGCGGTCGGGGTCACTCATGCATCGGCCCAGGTTCCACAGGATGCGTTCGATCCGGTGGATCACGTCGATGGCCGTGCCGGGATCGTTTACGCCCGGTGACAGCGCGCGCGATGCGACCTCGGACAGAATGACGAGGCCGAAGCGGGCATCCTGTTCGACGGTGCGTTCATCGCCCAGGGTGAAATTGTCGATCAGCGTTTCCGTATCGCAATCGCCTTTGAAATAGGCAAGCGGCGTGCCGGTGTTGACCCAGCGCCCGGGAGGCGCGACGATCCAGATCGTTCCATCCCCCTTTTCAAGCGCATCGTTCAGGGAGGACAGGCTGATGAACTGGACGTAGCCTGTCGTGACTGCCAGAAGAGGCTTGGAATCGTCAGGCGCGCGGGACGCATCGTCGGCGGGTGTCGCACCCAGGTTTGGCACCGTCGCCAGCCGTTCAAGCGGCGGCGTGGCCGACGCCTCGACGACGTTGAGCGTGTGATGCAGGCTGCCCAGCTGGCTCAGATGTGCAATCCAGCGCAGGATCGCGATGACGATCAGCAGGATGCACAGCATCGTCAGGCCGAAGATCAGGACGGCGGCGGATGCGCCATAGACCCCGGCGCGGAACATGACGATCGAGACCAGCGAGAACAGGAACGCGCCGACGAAAACGGACATCACGTTGAGCGTCGTCATGTCTTGCATCAGCAGACGGTAGACCCGCGGCGTGGCCTGTCCGGCGGCGGCGCGAAAGGCCTGCACCATGATGCCCAGCGAAAAGGTCGTCACCGCCAGCATCGACGACGCAAGGATGTTGAGGATCGGCAGCACCGCCTCCCGAGAGAACCGCTCGACCATCCAGTGAGGAAGCGACCGGTCCAGCAGCGGCGCGAACAGCGCCACCAGAAGCGCGGACAGGCCGAAGGCCGAAATCCGGATGCCCGGCCGCCGCCACATCCGCGTGATCCACAGCCAGACGCGTTCGCGCATCAGGCAAAGACCTTGGCGCGCACGCGCAGCAGCAGGTCATCGACGCACTCGCGTTCGGCCTTGGTGAGCGTCTGTGCGCGCGGGTAGACCGGTGCCGCGCGATCGTTGCGCACAGGAGTGTCCCAGCCTTCGGTCGTATCGACGAACCGTGCCGCACCGGCCTCTCCGAATTCGCGCAGATAGCCTTGCAGCACCGCGTCGACATAGCTGAGCAGGATCGGGTGATCGCTGTCGGGACGAAACGCGTTCTCGGGCGCGATGGCGTAGATCGAGATATCGCGCACATCCGTGGCCGGATGACGGACGTCGTCTGTCACGGCGATACGGTCGTAGGAATATTCGCGCGCATCCAGCGCCACCCAGTCGTCATTCGGCACCGGCGCGATCACGCCCTCGATCTCGGCGGTGGTGTCGGCGATCACCGACAGGAATGCCGCCGGGCGATGCGCGGCGCGCCGCCAGATACGTCGCCAGCCGGTGATCCGCGACGGATGAACCGGCGTGAAATCATGGGTGTTTCGGTTCACGAGCGAACCGTAGCCGAAGAAATGCGGGTGTTTCACGGGGTGAACTGCTCTTGTCTGGTTGATGTATATCAAAGACAGCTTTGCACGTTCGGTTAGCTTTGGCCAATCGACATGGAAGGATGCCCGAATTGCGTGTCACCAAACGGACCAATATCGCGATGCGCGTGCTGATGTTCTGCGCCACGAACACGGGGCGGCTTGTCACCAAGGCGGAAATCGCCAAGCGTTGCAACGCATCTGAAAACCATCTTGCGCAGGTCATCAACCAGCTTGCGCAACTGGGCTACCTGCACACCCAGCGGGGTCGCAACGGCGGGCTGTCGCTTGGCCGACCGGCCGAAGAAATCACCATCGGCGACGTGTTCCGCGTTCTCGAAGCGCCGGTGCCCGTGGCCGAATGCTTTGCCGATGTCGACAATACCTGCCCGCTGACCGAAGCCTGCCGCCTGCGCACGGCGCTGTCCGACGCGGTCGAGGCGTTCTACCGGTCGCTTGATCCGATCACGCTGGATGCGTTGATCTGCGAGAACCATGACCTGTTGCAGATCCTCAATCCCGAACTGGCCTGTTCCCTGCGCGATGCGGCGGTCGCCGTTTGACCCCTTGAGGCCGCTTCGAAAACGGTCTAGCGTTTGTCACATCTGCGATGGGAGAACCGGTTCGACCGGTGCCGAAGGAGCAACCGCCCCCGGAAACTCTCAGGCCGAAGGACCGTCGCGGACATAGACTCTGGAGAGATTTCGGGCCTGACCCGGAACGCCGAAGGGATAACGATCTCAGGCGAAAGGACAGAGGGGGCATAGGACAAACGCGCGTTTGCGCGTTCTGGAATATGCCGGTTGTCGCTTTTCCAAGCATCCGGTCTGAAACGAAGGGATGCCGCGTGAGCGATCTGAAACGCACACCGCTATACGATCTGCATGTCGCGCTGAGCGCGAAGATGGTGCCGTTTGCGGGCTACGAAATGCCCGTTCAGTACCCGATGGGCGTGATGAAGGAGCATCTGCATTGCCGTGCTGCCGCCGGGCTGTTCGATGTCAGCCATATGGGGCAGGTCATCCTGCGCGCCGATGATCCCGAGACAGCCAAAGCCGCGCTGGAGCGGTTGATCCCGCAGGATGTGCTGGGTCTGGGCGAAGGGCGGCAACGCTACGGGTTCTTCACCAATGATGCCGGTGGGATCGAAGACGACCTGATGTTCGCCAATCGCGGCGACCACCTCTTCGTCGTGGTCAACGCGGCCTGCAAGGAGGCCGACGTGGCCCGGATGCGCGCGGCGCTCGAACCGGAGGTCACGGTCAAGCTGCTGGAGAACCGGGCGCTTCTGGCGTTGCAGGGGCCAAAGGCCGAGGCGGTGCTGGCCGATCTTCACCCGCAAGTGGCGGACATGCGGTTCATGGATGTGGCCACGGTGCCGCTTGCGGGCGCCGAATGCTGGGTGTCGCGGTCGGGTTACACCGGGGAGGACGGATATGAGATATCCGTTCCTTTGGCGGCCGCCAAAGATCTGGCGCAGGTGTTGCTGGCGCACCCGGATGTGGAACCCATCGGTCTTGGCGCGCGGGATTCGCTGCGTCTCGAGGCGGGGCTGTGTCTTTACGGGCATGACATCGACGCCGCCACCTCCCCGGTCGAAGGCGGTCTGACATGGGCCATCCAGAAAGTGCGCCGTGCCGGGGGCGACCGCGAAGGCGGGTTTCCCGGCGCAGGGCGTATCCTGAATGAAATGACCGGCGGCGCGGCCAGGCGTCGGGTCGGATTGCAGCCGGCGGGGCGGGCGCCGATGCGCGACGGCACGCCGCTTTTTGCCAGTGCAGAGGACGACACGCCAATCGGGTCTGTCACCTCGGGTGGATTTGGCCCAACCGTGGGCGCACCCGTGGCGATGGGCTATGTCGATGCCGCCCTTGCCAAGACCGGCACCGCGCTTTTTGGCGAAGTCCGGGGCAAACGGCTTCCTGTTGCTGTTGCCAAGCTGCCCTTCGTGGCGGCAGGGTTCAAACGATAATCACACCAAGAGGGAACTCATGAAATTCACCGAAGAACATGAATGGCTGCGCGTCGAAGGCGACGAAGTGGTCGTGGGGATCACCGCGCATGCCGCCGAACAGCTGGGCGATGTGGTGTTCATCGAGCTGCCGGACGAAGGCACCACCGTCAGCAAGGATGACGAGATCGTGGTGATCGAGTCGGTCAAGGCGGCCTCCGACATCCTCGCGCCGCTGGATGGCGAGATCACCGAGGTCAACGAGGCGCTGGTCGAGGAGCCGGGCAAGGTGAACGACGATCCGGAGGGCGAATCGTGGTTCTTCAAGATGAAGATCGAGGACATGTCGGCGCTGGACGACCTGATGGACGAGGCGGCCTACAAGAAATTCATCGGCTGACATTTCGGGGTGGGTCGAAAACCCACCCTGTACTGATCCGACGTGGTGCCACGTGGCGACCGTCGTTTCGGCATATTTGAAAAGAGAAGAAGCAGGGGGACGTGCGCCGTTCCCGACCGCAAGGAGAGCGACATGGGTTATGATGCCATAGACTATCTGCCGTATGATTTTGCCAACCGGCGTCACATCGGCCCATCCCCTGCGGAGATGGCCGAGATGCTGGCTGTGGTCGGAGTGTCGAAACTCGACGAGTTGATTGCGCAGACCGTACCCGAGAGTATCCGGCAGGCCGAACCGCTTGATTTCGGCAAGGCGCTGTCGGAGCGGGAATTGCTTTACCACATGCGCGAGACCGCGTCGCAGAACGAGGTTCTGACCTCGCTGATCGGCATGGGCTATCACGGCACGGTCACGCCGCCGGCGATCCAGCGCAACATCTTCGAGAACCCGGCCTGGTACACGGCCTATACGCCCTATCAGCCCGAGATTTCGCAGGGTCGGCTCGAGGCGCTGTTGAACTACCAGACCATGGTGAGCGATCTGACCGGGCTGGAGATCGCCAACGCGTCGTTGCTGGACGAGGCAACCGCCTGCGCTGAGGCGATGACCATGGCGCAACGCGTGGCGAAATCGAAGGCGAGCGCGTTCTTCGTCGATGAGAATTGTCATCCGCAGAACATCTCGGTCATGAAGACGCGCGCGGCCCCATTGGGGATCGAGGTGATTGTCGGCGATGTGGCGGACATGGACGCCGACGCGGTGTTCGGCGCGATTTTCCAGTATCCGGGCACCTATGGGCATCTGCGCGATTTCACGGACGATATTGCGCGTCTGCACGGTGCCAAGGCGATTGCGGTCATGTCCGCCGATCCGATGGCGCTGTGTCTGCTCAAGGAGCCGGGCGCGATGGGGGCAGATATTGCCGTTGGATCGACGCAGCGTTTTGGCATCCCGTTGGGCTATGGCGGTCCGCACGCGGCCTACATGGCGACCAAGGATGCCTACAAGCGCGCGATGCCGGGGCGGATCGTGGGCATCTCGATCGACAGCCATGGCAACAAGGCCTACCGCCTTGCGCTGCAGACCCGCGAGCAGCATATCCGCCGCGAGAAAGCGACGTCGAATGTCTGCACCGCGCAGGCGCTGTTGGCGGTGATGGCGGGGTTCTACGCGGTGTTCCACGGCCCCAAGGGATTGCGCGCCATTGCGCAGCGCATCCATCGCAAGACCGTGCGGCTGGCCAAGGGGCTGGAAGCGGCGGGGTTCAGGGTGGAGCCCGAGGTGTATTTCGACACGATCACGGTGGATGTGGGCCTCTTGCAGCGCGGTGTGTTGCAGGCCGCCGTGCGCGAGGGGTTGAACCTGCGGCCTGTCGGCAAGACGAAGATCGGGATCACGCTGGACGAACGGGCGCGCCCCGCGACCATCGAGGCCGTGTGGCGGGCCTTTGGATTGTTGAAGACGGATGATGATCTGACGCCGGAGTACCGCTTGCCGGACGGGTTGATCCGGACCTCCGAGTATCTGCAGCACGACGTGTTCCACATGAACCGGGCCGAGACCGAGATGATGCGCTACATGCGGCGTCTGGCGGATCGCGATCTGGCGCTGGACCGGGCGATGATCCCGCTTGGGTCTTGCACGATGAAGCTCAATTCGGCGGCAGAGATGATGCCGGTGAGCTGGCGCGAGTTTGCGGACATCCACCCTTACGTGCCGGACGACCAGGTCCGCGGCTATCACGCGCTGATTGGGGATCTGAACGCAAAGCTGTGCACGATTACGGGATATGACGCGATCTCGATGCAGCCGAATTCGGGCGCGCAGGGGGAATATGCGGGGTTGTTGTCGATTGCCGGGTATCATCGGGCCAACGGTCAGGGACATCGCAACATCTGCCTGATCCCGGTGAATGCGCATGGCACCAACCCGGCCTCGGCCCAGATGGTCGGTTGGAAGGTGGTCGCGGTGAAATGCGACGCCAACGGCTCGATCGACCTTGACGATTTTCGCGCCAAGGCCGAGCAGCATTCCGAGAACCTGGCCGGGACGATGATCACCTATCCGTCCACCCACGGCGTGTTCGAAGGCACGGTCAAAGAGGTCTGCCAGATCACACATGAGCACGGTGGGCAGGTCTATATCGACGGTGCGAACATGAACGCCATGGTGGGCCTGTCGCGCCCCGGTGACCTGGGCGGGGATGTCAGCCACCTGAACCTGCACAAGACCTTCTGCATCCCGCATGGTGGCGGTGGGCCGGGTATGGGACCGATCGGCGTCAAGGCGCATCTGATCCCGCATCTGCCGGGCGATCCGGTGTCGGGTGAGGGGGCTGTGAGCGCGGCTCCATTCGGGTCGCCGTCCTTGCTGCCGATCTCGTGGGCCTATTGCCTGATGATGGGGGGCGAGGGGCTCACCCAGGCGACGCGGGTGGCGATCCTGAACGCCAACTACATTGCGACGCGGCTTGAGGGTGCGTTTGACGTGCTCTACCGCGGAGAGAAGGGCAGGGTCGCGCATGAGTGCATTCTTGACGTGCGCCCCTTCGAAAAGACCGCAGGTGTCACGGTCGAGGATATCGCCAAGCGGCTGATGGATGCCGGGTTCCATGCCCCCACGATGAGCTGGCCGGTGGCGGGCACGCTGATGGTGGAGCCGACAGAGAGCGAGACCAAGGCCGAGCTGGACCGGTTCTGCGATGCCATGCTGGCGATCCGCGAAGAGATCCGCGCCATCGAGGAGGGCCGGATGGACCGCGAGGTGAACCCACTCAAGCTTGCGCCGCACACGATGGAGGATCTCGTGCGCGACTGGGATCGCCCCTATAGCCGCGAGCAGGGCTGTTTCCCGCCGGGGGCGTTTCGGGTCGACAAATACTGGCCGCCGGTCAACCGGGTCGACAATGCCTATGGCGACCGCCATCTGATCTGCACCTGCCCGCCGATGGAAGAGTATGCGGAAGCGGCAGAATAGGCTTTTGATCGGGATGTCGCGCGCGCCATTGTCGAAACACGCCTGGCCTGTGCAACTCGATCCGTCGGTCTACGTTGGATGTGTATGAGACATTTCATACACATCCTGACACGAATGATGCAGAGCCTTGGTGGGCAAACACTGGTGCCGGAGCGGATTGCCGTTGCCGTTGTGACGGTGGACCCCTACCGCGGAAACCTCGCGCTCAAGCATGACAGATCGCAGCATCGGCGCTATGCGTCGCATTACGAGGACCTGCTGAATTGAGCGCGCCGATCCTGATCATGGGGGCAACGTCCGGGATCGGGCAGTGCGCCATGACCGAGGCGGTGGGCCGGGGATTGTCGGTGCGGGCCTTCGGGCGCAGCGCGGACAAGCTTGAGCCGCATCCGCTTGTCGAGCCGTTCGTGGGCGACGCCCGCAATCCGGAAGACGTGGCGCGCGCCCTGAAGGGTTTGCGGGCAGTTGTCTATGCGCTTGGGATCACCGAGCGTCTGGCGATGCTCTGGGAAGAAGAGACGCTGTTTTCCCAGACCACACATGTCCTGCTGGACGAGATGGGCAAGAGCGACGTGACGCGGCTGGTGGTCGTCACCGGCTTTGGTGCAGGGCGCAGCAGCGAAGCCATGAGCTGGATCGAGCGGACCGGTCATCGGGCCGTGCTTGGCAAGCCCTACGCGGACAAGGGCCGGCAGGAGGCGATGATCTGCGCCTCTGACGTGGACTGGACAATCGTTCGACCGGTCATCCTGACCAAGGGGCCGCGATCCGACAAGTACCGCGTCCTGCGCGACCCCAAGGCATGGCGCAACGGTCTGATCTCGCGTGCGAGCGTGGCGCATTACCTGATCGACGCGATCGAACAGGGGCTGGACAGGCGCGCCGATGTGGTGCTGGCGCGATAGTCTCGTGCCGCGATCACGGGAGGGCCGGTTCAGCCTACGCCTTGCTGTCATCCTGAAGCAGAAAGGACACGGCATCGCGCACGCGGCCCCAGGTGGCGGCGTCCGAGGCGCAGAGCAGGTAGCCCGAGCGCATCTGGGCGCGATATTCGGACCCGTCCAGACAGGCCACATGACCGCCCGCGCGCCCCACGATAAGCGCGCCCGCGGCGTGATCCCAGGGGCTGAGGCTGGAACAGAGCACGAAATCGACATGACCCTGAGCCATCATGCGGAACTCGTGCGCGGCGCAGCGCAGCATGTAGAGCCGTTGGAAGCGGGTCATCAGCGCGGCCATCTGCGGGCGCTTTTCTTCGGGAATGTTGTAAAAGGACACGAAGCCCGTCAGGTTTTCGACCGGACCGCCCTTTGACACGGCGACGCTGCGCGCAGGGCGACGTGGCGCGAGGATCTGCGCCGGACCGGTTTCGTCTGCGATCAGCACGTCGTCCATCACCGGATCGTAGATCAGGCCGAAGACCGGCACGCCGAAGCGCGTCATCGACAGGATCACACCGAAGGTGCTCAGCCCGTTCGCGAAATTCCAGGTGCCATCGACCGGGTCGATGGTGAACCCCATCTCGGCCTCGGCCAGTTCTGCGATCTTGTCTTCCGTCATGCTTTCTTCGCCGACGATGAGCGCGTTGGGGAACATCGACAGCAAGCCCCGCACGATCATCTTTTCGGCCTCGCGGTCGGCGGCGGTGACGACATCCATCGGGCCGGATTTCTGGTCGATATCCGTTGCAGAAAGGGTGCGGAAGCGCGGCAGGATCTCGGCGCGCGCAGTGCGGCGGATCAAGTTGATGATCTGGCTGCGCTGGGCAGGTGAGAGCGGCGCTGGGATCGTCATCGGGAGACTGTCAGGCATCGGGCGACTCGGTTTCTTGTGGCGGATGTCCGGGGCATGCCAAGGGACGCGCCCGGGGGCAAGGCGGTATATCGTCATCCATCGGGCCGTGCGGCCTTCTTCGCGCGTGTCATTCGCGCGCGCGCAGCACTTGCGCCGGGCGTGCCGCAAGCGGTCGCCAGGCAAAGACCAGCCCGGCCAGGAGCGTGGCCATCACGCCGCCGACCACGATGCCAAGGGCCGAGGGCCAGACAATGGCGAAGCTGCTGTCCATGATGAAGGTCGTCACGGCCCAGCTTCCCAGGATGCCGGCGGCAAGCGCCACAAGCCCCGCGCCTGCGCCAAGCAGGGCCGAGCGCAGGGCAAAGCTTTGCAGGATGCGCGCGCGGCTGGCGCCCAGCGTCTTGAGCACGGCGGCTTCATAGGTGCGCGCGCCTTCGCCTGCGGCAGCCGCCCCGATCAGCACGAGGAATCCGGTCAAAAGCGTTGCGGCGGCGCCCCAGCGGACGGCCGCACCGATGCCTTCGAGCAGTACGCTCACCCTGTCGATGGCGTCCCGGACGCTGATCGCGGTGATGTTCGGGAACGCGGTGGCGAGTTCGCGCAGGATGCGGGCCTCGTCTTCGGGTTCGGCGTAGACGGTCGAGATGAAGGTATGCGGCGCGCCTTGCAGGGCATTGGGCGTGAGGGTCATCACGAAGCCCATCCCGGCGGTCGAGAAATCGACATCCCGAAAGCTGGTGATCGTCGCTTCGATGTCGCGGCCCAGGATGTTGACGGTCAGGTCATCGCCAAGGTTGAGGCCCATTTCCTCGGCTTCCTCGATGGCAAAGCTGACCTCGGGGGGGCCGTCATGGTCGGGTTGCCACCATTCGCCGGCCACGACGCGCGTGTTGGCATCGGGCTGCGCGGCGTAGGTCAGGCCACGGTCGCCGGTGACGACCCAGTGATCGCCTGCCACCTCGCGGGCCGGGCGACCGTTGATCTCGGTCAGCACGCCGCGCAGCATGGGAGCGGTGTCGATCCGGGCCACGGCAGGGTCGTTCTCGAGCATGTCGGTATAGCGCGGCATCTGGTCAGGCTGGATGTCGACGAAGAAATAGGCCGGTGCCACTTCGGGCAGGTCACGGTCGATGGCGGTGCGCAGGTTGCCGTCGATCTGGCCCACGGCTGCAAGCACCGACAGGCCAAGGCCGAGCGACAGCACGACGGGGGCCGCAGCGTCGCGCGGGCCGCCGATGGAGGCAAGCGCCCACCGCCAGACGGGACGTCCGCGCGCCGCCTTGGTCGACCGTTTGGCCAGCCAGCGGATCGCGATGGCGGCCAGCACCAGCACGATCAGGGAGCCGATCAACCCGCCCGCTGTCCAGAGAGTGAGGAACGGGCTGCCCGAAAAGAACGAGGCCACGCCGACCAGCAGGGCCAGCAGGACCAGAGTGGCGATCACGTAGCGCCAGGCGGGCAGCACCTTGCCGCCGTCCAGCGCATCGCGGAACAGCATCGCGGGGCGGATGTCTTCGGTGCGGGCCAGCGGCCAGAGGGTGAAGACCAGTGCCGTGAGAATGCCGTAGAGCGCCGCCTCGATCAGCGGGGCGGGGTGGATCGTGAAGATCGCAGGCACCGGCAACGAGGCGCTGATGACCGGGCCGAACAGGATCGGAACAAGCGCGCCAAGGACAAGGCCGATGGCGATGCCCAACAGGCTGAGCGCGCCGATCTGCAGGAAATAGGTCTGAAAGATCGTGGCGCGGGTGGCGCCAAGGGTGCGCAGCGTGGCGATGACGCTGGTCTTGCTGGCGAGATAGGCGCGCACCGCGGCCGACACCCCGATACCGCCGACCGCAAGGCCCGACAGGCCGACGAGGATCAGGAAGGCTCCAAGCCGCTCCACGAATTGCGCCACACCGGGTGCGCCATTGCGGGCATCGCGCCAGCGCAGGCCGCTGCTGGGAAAGGCCGCTTCGGTGGCGGTTTCAAGTGCGTCCAGATCGCTGTCGGGCGGCAAAAGCAGGCGATATTCGGTTTCATAGAGCGTGCCCGGCTGCAACAGACCCGCCTCGCGCAGCGCGTCCGTGGTGACCATCGTGCGGGGACCAAGCGAAAAGCCGGAGGCAGAGCTGTCGGGTTCCGTCACGAGGATTGCCGACAGGGTGAAATCCCGCGTTCCAAGGCGAAAGCTGTCACCGGGTGTCAGCCCCAGACGATCGGCCAAGAGCGGGGCCATGACCGCACCGGGCTGGGTGTCCGTGCCGGCCAGCGCTTCGGCCAACGGCATCTGCGGGTCAAGCACCACCTCGCCGGTCAAGGGATAGGCGGCGTCCACCGATTTCACCTGTGTCAGCGCGCGCTCGGCCTCGCCGTCGGGGTCGCGCACCACCATCGAACGAAAATCGGTGATCTCGGACAGGCCGGTCGAGATGCTTTCGAGATAGGCGCGTTCCTCGGGGTCGGCAAAGCGATAGGTGAATTCGACCGAGGCATCGCCCCCCAACAGGATCGAGCCCTGTGCCTCGAGCCCCGATTGGATGGCCGATCGCACCGAGCCGACACCCGCGATCGCCGCAACGCCAAGCGCCAGGCAGGCAAGGAAGATCCGAAAGCCCTTGAGGCCGCCGCGCAATTCCCGGCGGGCGAAACGGGCCGCTGTCCGGATCGCCATTATTCCGCCGCCTTGAGCGCTTCGTCGGAGATGTGCCCATCGGTCAGGCGCACGACACGCGAACATTTGGCCGCCAGTTCGCGGCTGTGGGTGACAAGCACCAGGGTTGCGCCGTGGCGGTCGCGCAGACCGAACAGCAGGTCGATGATCGCCTGACCGTTCACCCCGTCAAGATTGCCGGTCGGTTCATCCGCCAGCAGGATCTCGGGCCGGGTGACAGAGGCGCGCGCCAATGCGACACGCTGCTGTTCGCCACCGGACATCTGCGCCGGGTAGTGATCGGCGCGGCTTTCCAGCCCGACCGCCTTGAGTTCGGCCTCGGCACGGGCATAGGCGTCTTTCTCTCCGGCCAGTTCCAGCGGGGTGGCGACATTCTCGAGCG
The DNA here is from genome assembly GCF_020055635.1 of Marivita sp. Lineage (GTDB taxonomy): Bacteria > Pseudomonadota > Alphaproteobacteria > Rhodobacterales > Rhodobacteraceae > Marivita. Next base: position 57,209 of record NZ_JAIPUT010000004.1, read on the forward strand.
CGGTCATGGTCGGGATCAGGTGAAACGACTGGAACACGATTCCCATGTGATCGCGGCGAAACCGGGCCATCTTGTCTTCGTCCATCGCGGTCAGGTCCTGACCGAGCGCCAGAACGCTGCCAGACGTGGCGTTTTCAAGCCCGCCCATCACCATGAGCAGCGAGGATTTGCCGGACCCGGACGGACCGATCAGGCCCAAGGTCTCGCCCTTGTGAACGGAAAGGGTGATCCCGTGCAGGATCTCGACCATTCCGGCATTGCCCCTGAGGCTGAGCGTGACATCTTTGAGGTCAAGGATGGTCTGGGTCATGGGGTACGGGACTTTATCATGTTTCATTCGTTCACATATGGGGCGTCGCAGATGTTGAGCAAGACGCGCGTCGCGGTTGTGTGTCTTTGCGCCGCGACAGCGGCACAGGCCGAACCGGTGGAAGTGCTCGCGCTGGGCGACAGTTTGACAGCGGGCTACGGGCTGATCGACGAGAACGGGTTTGTGCCCAAAATGCGCACCTGGCTGGAAGAGCAGGGACTCGATGTGCGGCTGGTCAATGCCGGGGTCTCCGGCGACACGACCGCTGGAGGGCTGTCGCGGGTGGCGTGGTCGCTCAACCCGTCGACGGATGCTTTGATCGTTGCGCTTGGTGGCAATGATCTTTTGCGGGGGCTGGACCCGGCGGTGTCACGGGAGAACCTGGAAGGCATCCTTGAAGTGGCACAGGAGAACGACCTTGAAGTTCTCGTCGTCGGCATGGAAGCGCCGGGAAATTACGGGCCGGACTACAAGGCCGCTTTCGACGCCATGTATCCGGAACTTGCCGAGGACTATGGCGCGCTGTATTTCCCGCGTTTCTTCGAAGGGCTTTACAGCGTGGGCGACACACCGGCTGACTTGCGTTCGGTGATGCAGATGGACGGCATCCATCCGAATGCAGAAGGTGTCGACCTCATCGTGGAGGCCATGGGACCGGCGGTGGCAGAGCTTGTGGCACGCGCGTCTGACTGAAGCTCTGACGCTTGTGCATGGTTCAAGTGGCTGACGGCCCGCGATCTGAAAGGCAGTTTCCGTCAGTGTCGCAAAGTTCAGCGGCGCGCATTGTGACTACGGGCGACGTTCGCCGCCCGTTGAGCGGTTGCCCCTGGGGCTGGTGCCCATCTGGCTGTGACCGGGAAATGGCCTGAAAAAACATGACCTGAGAAAACATGGCCTGACAACAGGACGCAGCCCGGACCGTGTCGCTGTCAGGCGAGTGACAGGTTCACAGCGGCTTCGCGCCCATCACGACCCGCTTCGAGGTCATAGGTCACCTTTTGATTGTCGGCGAGGCCGGTCAGTCCGGACCGTTCGACCGCCGAGATGTGCACAAACACATCTTTTCCGCCGTTATCGGGTGCAATGAAGCCGTAGCCTTTGGTGGTATTGAACCATTTGACGGTGCCCGTGGCCATCCGTTCTACTCCTGTCTGTCTTGTCTTCCGCCGGCAAGAAGGCGCGACGGGCCTTGTCGGTCAGGTTCGCAGGACCGCCCCCGAGCGGAGCAGTGAACGAACTTTGCAACTTCGCAGTACAAGTCTTCAGGTGATTCCTGTGATCACGCAAGAGAAATCCCGGAGCGTCGCACTGATGTGAATCCGGCCTTGCCTTGCGGGGGCCGCACGCCATATGCCTCAAGGATATGACCAAGGGGAGAGTGAACATGTCAGGTGTAGATGCGCGTCTTGCAGCAAAAGACGAACAGGAATATCTCGACGCGCGATACAAGCAGGCCCGCGCCGACCTGGAACGCCAGCGGTTGATTGAAAACGGTCAATCCGGTGCTCTGTTGTTCGCCGCGATGGCTTATGGGGAAACGCTGGAAGAGAATTCTTTGTTCCGGATGGCATCACATTGGGCGAAGCTTGTCTGCATCGCGGCGGTTTTCGTGATCCCCAACCTTCTGGTGATCCACGTCCTGTTGTGAAGACCAAGTCCCGAATGCGGGGCACGCAGGACGGGTTTCAGGTATTATTGCTCTGTGGCGCGCATTGACGCGAGACAGACCATCATCGCCACGAATCCGACGCTGGTGAACATGAAAACAAGGAATGCGGTCGAGGCCAGAGCGCCTAAAAAGAGGGCAGTAGCAGCGGCGATCCAGCCCAACACGCTGCCTATGATGCAGGAAATTGCCGCCATGACCGAGCCCTCTTTGGTTTCAAGATGCAGACCATCCGTTAAAACTCCATTAAAGATGCAGGATCGTGGTGACTCTGTGGCAGTAAAAAGAAAAACCGGGGGCCAGATCATCAGGCCCCCGATCGAATTTCAGGTCAGAGCACCGTGACCACGGTCCCGATCGGCACGCGTTCGTAGAGTTCCCTGACATGCTCGTTGAGCATCCGTATGCATCCGTTCGATACGGACCGCCCGATGGATCTTGGTGATGTGGTGCCGTGAATGCGGAAGAACGTGTCGCGCCCGTTCTGGAAAAGATAGAGCGCGCGCGCGCCCAGCGGGTTTTCCGGTCCGCCCGGCTGGACATAGTCGTTCTCGACAAATTTCGCGTAGGTGTCCGGTTCGCGTTCGATCATTTCGGGTGTCGGTCGCCAGGTCGGCCATTCCTTCTTGACCGCAATCTCGGCGGTGCCGGTGAATTCGAGCCCGGCGCGACCAACCCCGACACCGTAGCGGCGGGCAACGCCGGCTTGCGTCACGTGGTAGAGGAAATGCGCGCGCGGCAGGATCAGGATCTGACCAGCCGCAACATCGGCTTTGATCCGCACGGTCTGCGGACGATAGATCGGATCGATCTGAAACCCCTGCGCGGTCGCGATTTGCGGAGCGGCAAGGCCGGCAGCCGTCGCGGCCAGGAAATGTCGTCTGGAAATCATGAGCAGCACTTTCCTTTCGATACAGCTCTTTCGGTGCGGCGGGCCGCAGGAACTTTGACAGCCCTTTAGGCAAAAACAACCTTTGGTGCATGTGTCGTGACCGCGCTTGCGGTCACATTGCGGCACAAAGGTCACAAAACCGGGCGCCCGACACGCAAACGTGACGGCGCAAAACGCGGTCCAGATACAAAAAAGCCGCCCGGACGCGGCGCATCCGGGCGGCTTTGAGAACTGGTATCGGCGGGCTTATGCCAGCGCGAGGTTGATCGCGCTTTCGCGACCGTCGCGGCCGGATTCGATGTCGAAGGTCACCTTCTGATCATCCTGCAGGCCGGTGAGGCCCGAACGCTCTACGGCGGAGATATGAACGAAAACGTCCTTGGAGCCGCCATCGGGTGCGATGAAGCCGTAGCCTTTAGTGGTGTTGAACCATTTCACTGTGCCAGTGGCCATGTGAATATTCCTTTGGTTTTCCGTTGCCCGCAACATGCGGCAACCCGGCAAAGTCACGTCTGGATCGAAAGCTGCGTGCCGGTGTCGGAAAACAGAAGGTCGAGTAGAAGATCGTTAGCCATCTCCGTATGACAGAAATCAGGGGCTCTGGCAAGAGATCCGTCACTGGTGTGATGCGAACAAGCGGCCCCTTGGCAGGTCTTGCGGCCTGATCGGCCAAACGTGTCAGAAGACGCAACATGTCGTGCATATGATGATGCGGACTGAACGGGCCGGCATGGTGGGGGGCCGTTGAAAAGCACAAGGTCCAGACTGCGAATGCAACCGGAAACTCACGAATCGCAGTCGATCCGTGACGCGGCGGGTCTTGCGATGCACTCTGCTTCAGTCATATATCAACAACGGAATGTAACTGCGGAGACAGCTCATGTCGGCAAAGAAACTCACCTGCCTCGAGTGCGGCCAGATCAACCGGGTTCCGGACGAGAAACTCACCGCGAATCCGAAATGCGGCACCTGCGGTGCGGCGTTGATGCCCGGCAAGGCGATCGAACTGGACTGGACCACGTTGCAAAAGGCCGCCCGAACCGACGAAGTGCCTCTGGTCGTGGATTTCTGGGCGCCGTGGTGCGGGCCGTGCAAGATGATGGGGCCTGAATTTTCCAAGGCCGCCGGAACGTTGCAGGGCCGCGCGCGGCTCGTCAAACTCAATACCGAGGATTTTCCGCAATCCGGCCAGACCTATGGCATCCGGGGCATCCCGACGATGATCCGCTTTGTCGGCGGCCGCGAAAATGCGCGGCAGTCCGGCGCCATGCGGGCGGATCAGATCGTCGGCTGGGTGAGGTGAGAGACGGGCGCATTGGCATTTGCCGCGCAATCTGTACTCTGCCCCGGAAAAAGCGGGGAGGGTGGAATGGATTGGCTGACAATCGGTGTGCTGATGGGCCTTGGCGGAACCCTGGCCATGGACCTCTGGGCGTTGCTGCTCAGGGCGTTCGCCGGGATGCCCCTGCCCAACTGGGGCAATGTGGGCCGCTGGTCGGCGCAGGTGTCCAGGGGGCGGGTCTTTCACGAGAGCATCACCGCCGTCGCGCCGGTCGCCGGGGAAACCGGCATCGGCTGGGCGGTGCATTACGGCGTCGGTATTGTCTACGGTGTCCTGTTTCTGGCGATTGTGGGACCCGACTGGCTTGATGGCATGCCGTTCCTGCCGCTCTGGGTTTTCTCGATCCTCACCATCGCCGCAGGGTGGTTCCTGCTCCAGCCCGGCATGGGCCTTGGCTGGGCGGCCAGCAAGACAGACGATCCGTGGCGTGCGCGTCGCATGGGGTTGATCGCACACACGGTCTTTGCGCTGGGCATGTGGGTCGTGGCGTTGGTCGTTGGCGGCCCGGTCTGAGCCGGGTTTTTTCTGGAAGCGCACCGTCAATCGTAGATTAGGTGCTTTGGGGTGCCAATTCGATTACAACCCCTGCATAGTTTTTCATTTCTTTAATTACCATGAATTGAAGGGCGGCCAAAAAGGCCGCCCAACAGCTACAGCAACAAGCCGATAACCGTAAGTACGAGTGCTATAGTGCCAATCACGTCAGCATAACGCACACGTCCCTCCAATTTGATCGAGAAACGCATAGGAAAACCCTTTGCGGTGCTCAACCGGTCGAGCGTTTAAGTTCGCTCAGTACTTCTATCCCGCCCTTATAACGGCGGCTCGGTTGCGCTTATGTACCCTCAGCGCTCCCTATCGATGGATGCCTACGAGCTTCCCGCTGTTCGGTCCACCTTAGCAAGACCAAGCTAAAGTCTCACACAGCGCCGCTAAGCGCTGGCTTGTCGGACGGTTTCCCACGGTTTGAGCGCGGTCCTCCTCAAAGTTAGAATCATACTAGTGATTATGATGCAAAGATCAACTAGATGTTGTGCCAGCTGGCCAGAGGGTTTCAACATCAGCTAACATTCATTACCTCGCGAACTTCTTGAACTTCACCCGCTTCGGCTCGACCGCGTCCGGTCCGAGGCGGCGTTTCTTGTCTTCTTCGTAATCCTCGAAATTGCCCTCGAACCATTCGACATGGGCATCGCCCTCAAATGCCAGGATGTGCGTGCACAGACGGTCGAGGAAGAAGCGGTCGTGGCTGATGACCACGGCGCACCCTGCGAAATCGGCGATGGCATCCTCAAGCGCGCGGAGGGTCTCGACGTCAAGGTCGTTTGTCGGTTCGTCGAGAAGGAGCACATTGCCACCCTCCTTGAGCAGACGCGCCATGTGGACACGGTTGCGTTCCCCGCCCGACAGCAGGCCGACCTTCTTTTGCTGGTCGCCGCCCTTGAAGTTGAACGACCCGCAATAGGCGCGGGAATTGACCTCGGCATCGCCCAGATTGATGATCTCTGCGCCGCCCGAGATGGCTTCCCAGACGGTGTCGTTGGCGTTCAGGTCGTCGCGGGACTGGTCGACATAGGCCAACTGTACGGTATCGCCGTACGAAACGTCCCCTTCGTCAGGTTGTTCTTGCCCGGTGAGCATCTTGAACAGGGTCGACTTGCCCGCCCCGTTGGGGCCGATCACGCCAACGATGCCGCCCGGCGGGAGGCTGAACGACAGGTCTTCGATCAGGAGCTTGTCGCCCATCGCCTTTTTCAAGCCGTTGACATCAATCACCTTGGACCCCAATCGCGGCCCGTTCGGGATGATGATCTGGGCACGCCCGACCCGTTCGCGTTCGGATTGGCCCGCCATCTGTTCATAGGCCTGAATCCGCGCCTTCGACTTGGCCTGCCGGGCTTTCTGGCCTTGCCGCATCCATTCCAGTTCGCGTTCGAGCGTCTTCTGCTTGGCCTTGTCCTCGCGGGCCTCCTGCTCAAGCCGCTTGGCTTTTTGTTCCAGCCAGCTGGAGTAATTGCCCTCATAGGGGACGCCACGTCCGCGATCGAGTTCGAGAATCCATCCGGTGATGGAATCAAGGAAATAGCGATCATGGGTGACGATCAGGATTGTGCCTTTGTATTCAATCAGATGGTTCTGAAGCCACGCGATGGTTTCGGCATCAAGGTGGTTGGTCGGTTCGTCGAGCAAGAGCATGTCCGGCGCTTCCAGCAACAGCTTACACAGCGCGACGCGGCGCTTTTCACCGCCCGAAAGCGATGTCACGTCGGCCTCGTCCGGCGGGCAGCGCAGCGCTTCCATCGCGACGTCGATCTGGCTGTCCAGATCCCACAGGTTGTTGGCGTCGATCTCGTCTTGCAGATTGGCCATTTCGTCAGCGGTTTCATCGCTGTAGTTCATCGCCAGTTCGTTGAAACGATCAAGCTTGCCCTTCTTTTCGGCCACGCCAAGCATGACGTTTTCGCGCACGTTCAGCGCCGGATCAAGCTGCGGTTCCTGCGGCAGATAGCCGACCTTGGCACCTTCTGCGGACCATGCCTCGCCCGAGAAATCGGTATCGAGTCCCGCCATGATCTTGAGCAGCGTGGATTTACCCGCGCCGTTGACGCCGACGACCCCGATCTTGACGCCCGGAAGGAAGTTCAAGTGGATGTTTTCGAACGTTTTCTTGCCACCGGGATAGGTCTTTGAAACCCCGCTCATGTGGTAGACATACTGGTAGGAGGCCATGATCGCGTTCCTTTGGATTTAGATTTTGCCGAGGGATACACGCGCAGGCGGACCCGTGCAATCATGCGTGTTCAGGCTTTGTTTGGAATGGGAGCCGCGCGGACGGGATCAGCGATCCGGACGGACGTTCACGCCGTCACGCTGCAAGGCCGGCGACGACCGGGTCTGTCATTTGCGATTGACCTTCGGCACGTTCGTCCGTGTCAGGCGGTACTTCGCGTCGGGATGCGGCGGATGTCCCTCGGTGCGGTTCCAGAAGGCTGGCCCCCCCAGGCGCAGCCACAGTGGCAGGGTCAGGGCAAGCCCGATGGCGAAGCCGCCGACATGGGCCCAATAGGCGACGCCGCCTTCATCGGGCGCCGTGCCGAACCCGCCGAAGACCTGCATCGCAAACCACAGGCCCAGCATGATCCAGGCCGGGATCGGAATGATGCGGAAAATGATGACGAGGATGATCAGAATATCGACCTTGGCCTTGGGAAAAAGCAGCAGATATCCCCCCATGACACCGGCGATCGCCCCCGAAGCACCGACGGTCGGAACCGGGGAGCCCGGCGCGCTGACATAGTGGATGAGCCCTGCGCCCAGTCCGGCTGCAAGGTAGAAGAGCGTGAACCCGACATGCCCCATCTCGTCTTCCATGTTGTCGCCGAAGATGAACAGGAACAGCATGTTGCCAAGCAGGTGCATCCAGCCGCCATGCAGGAACATCGAGGTCAGGAACCCGCCCCAGCCCTGGCCTTCGCTGACCAACGCCGGGATCAGCGCCCAGTCGAAGTAGAAGCGCATGATCTGCTGATCGCTTTGCATCAGCGGCCAATAGCTCAGAAATACACCGATATTCGCGACAATCAGCGCGTACGTGACAAAAGGCGTTCGGCCGGACGGGTTGTGATCACGGATCGGGAACATTCCGCGACACTTGTGCCAAAGCGGCGGCGCGTCAAGCCACGCCGCTCAGAAGTTGCGCATTGCCGCCCGAGGCGGTGGTGTCGACGCAGACATGGCGCTCGTGGCAGACATGACCGGTGTCGGGCAATCCCGTGATCAGAGGGCGGATCGGCCCCGTCCGCTGCGCCAGCGCAGCATGCATCGCGCGGGCGGTGTCGTCCTCGCCCCACCAGAGGGCGCCATCGAGGGCCAGATCGGTCAGCCAGTCCGCCGGAACTTCCCCCTGTGCGACAACGGCCACGCCGCCAAGGTTCTCGACCGCCCGCGCTTGCGCCTTGGCGGCCTCTGCGCCGGGGCCGAGACACAGGATCGGGCCCCGTGCCAGCACGGTCAGGACGTTGGATTCCCCGGTCGGCCCCGGCAGGCTCGCCTTGCTGATCGCGCGGCCCGCGCCGGCCTTGGCCAAGGCCTTGTCCAGTCGCGTCCGATCGTCTTTTTCGGTCCACGTCGAGGCGTCGCCCTTGTCGGTGTGCGGGGCCGGGTGCTTGCGGAAGCGGTCAAGGTAATGCGGCCCGCCCGCCTTGGGGCCGGTGCCCGAAAGACCTTCGCCGCCAAAGGGCTGGCTGCCGACGATGGCGCCGATCTGGTTGCGGTTGACGTAGATGTTGCCCGCCTCGATGCGGTCGGACACGTGCTGCACGCGGTCGTCGATGCGGGTTTGCAGGCCGAAGGTCAGGCCGTATCCGGTATTGTTGATCGCGTCGATCACGGTGTCGATGTCCTTCGACTTGAAGGTTGCGATATGCAACACCGGACCGAACACCTCGCGCTCCATGTCGGCGATGCCCTTCACATTGATCAGGGTCGGCGGTACGAACGTGCCGCCACCGGGCAGGGGAAGGCGGTGCAGAACACGTCCTTCGGCTTCGGCGGCATCGACATAAGAGACGATGCCATCGCGCGCCTCGGCGTCGATCGCCGGGCCGACATCGTTGCCATATGCCCAGGGGTCGCCGATCACAAGCGCATCCATCGCGCCGGTCAGCATCTCGGTAAAGGGTTTGGCAATGTCCTCCTGCACATAAAGGCAACGCAGGGCGGAACACCGCTGGCCCGCGGATTGGAAGGCGGATTCCACGATGGCCTGCACGGCCTGTTCGGGCAGGGCGGTGCTGTCCACGATCATCGCGTTGAGGCCCCCGGTTTCGGCGATCAGGGGCGCGCCGGGGTCAAGATGCTTTGCCATGCTGCGATGGATGATCTGCGCGGTCTCGGTCGATCCGGTGAAGGCCACACCCTTGACGGCGGGGTTCGAGGTCAGCGCCGCACCGACATCTCCGGCGCCGGGCAGAAGCTGCAGGGCCGAACGCGGCACACCGGCTTCGTGCAGCAACTGCGTGGCCCGGTGCGCGATCAGCGGCGTCTGTTCGGCGGGCTTCGCCAGAACGGCATTTCCGGCCGCCAGGGCGGCAGAGACCTGGCCGGTGAAAATGGCGAGCGGAAAGTTCCAGGGGCTGATACAGGCGAAAACGCCTTGCGGATCGGGCCCCTCGGAGCGGGCCGCGTAAAATCGCAGGAAATCCACCGCTTCGCGCAGTTCGGCAATCACGTCAGGCAGGGATTTCCCGGCTTCACGCGCGGTCAGGGCAAAGAGTTCGCCGTAATGCTCTTCGTAAAGGTCGGCGGCGCGGTTCAGGACCTCGGCCCGCTCTTGTGCTGATGCAGCCCAGGGCGAGGCCACCGCGCATGCGGCGGCAACCGTGTCCGGGCTGGCCCAGGTGATCTGGCCCACAATGTCTCCCGGTCGCGCCGGGTTGATGATGGACGTGGCATCCCCCACCTCGGCCTCTGTGGCCAAAAGCGGCGCTGCCTCCCACCGGGCGGTTGCAAACGGCGCGCGGGCGTCTTCGATGGCGGCGCGGGTCGGCCGGTGCGTCAGGTCCCAGCCCTCGGAGTTGGGGCGCTCGGGCGCAAAAAGCTCTGGCCCCGTGGCAAGATCGGGGGTTCCGGACTGGTCGAACGGGTCGCTCGCGACAGTCGCGGGCGGGACGTCCTCGTCCACGATCTGGTTGACGAACGAGGAATTCGCTCCGTTTTCAAGCAGACGGCGCACCAGGTAGGCCAGCAGGTCGCGATGCGCGCCGACCGGCGCGTAGATCCGGCATCGCGTGCCTTCCGCGCTCTTGACGATATCGTGCAGGGCTTCGCCCATGCCGTGAAGACGCTGGAATTCGAAGGCGGACCGGTCGGTCGCCATGTGCAGGATCGCTGCAACTGTATGGGCGTTGTGGGTCGCGAATTGCGGGTAGATGCGATCGGTCATGCCCAGCAATTTGCGCGCGTTTGCGATATAGCTGATGTCGGTGTGATGCTTGGCGGTGAAGACCGGAAACCCCGGCAGCCCGGCAACCTGCGCGCGCTTGATCTCGGTGTCCCAGTAGGCACCCTTGACCAGCCGGACCATGATCTTGCGGTCAAGCCGTTCGGCCAGCGCATAGAGCCAGTCGAGCACATGGCCGGCGCGTTGACCATAGGCCTGCACGACCACGCCGAACCCGTCCCAGCCCTTGAGCGAGGGCTCCGACAGCACGGTCTCGATCACGTCAAGCGAGATCGACAGGCGGTCCGCCTCTTCCGCGTCGATGTTGAGCCCGATGCCGGCCGAGCGGGCCAATTGTGCCAACGTGCGCAGACGCGGCACGATCTCGTTCATGACGGTGTCGTGCTGGGCTTCCTCATAGCGCGGATGCAGCGCAGACAGCTTGACCGAAATGCCCGGATTTTCGCGGATATCCTTGGATTTGGCCGCCTCGGCAATGGCGCTGATGGCGCGCGAATAGGACAGGTGGTAGCGCCGCGCATCCGCTTCGGTGCGGGCCGCTTCGCCCAGCATGTCATAGGAATAGGTGTAGCCCTTGCGCTCCATCTTCGCGGCGCGGGTCATCGCGGACTGGATGGTTTCGCCCAGTACGAATTGCGCGCCCATCTCCTTCATCGCGCGGCCCACGGCGGTCCGGATGACGGGTTCGCCCAGCCGCTTGATCGCGCCGCGCAGATGCCCCACCGGGCCGGGGTGGTCGTCCCGAAGCACCTTGCCGGTGAGCATCAGCGCCCAGGTCGATGCGTTCACCAGAGGAGAGGTGCTTTCGCCCAGATGGCTGGCCCAGTTCGAGGGCGCGATCTTGTCTTCGATCAGCGCGTCGATGGTCGCGGCATCCGGCACCCGCAGCAGGGCCTCGGCCAGGCACATCAGCGCGATGCCTTCCTCGGTCGACAGACCGTATTCGCTGAGGAAGACCTCCATCATGCCGGGGCGCGCATCCTCGCGAATGGCTGTCACCAGCTTGGTTGCGCGGGATTTGATCTCGGCCCTGTCCTCCTGTGACAGCTGTGCTGTGCCGCGCAATTGCTCGATCACGGGGCGCTCGGCGGCATAGGTGTTTTCGTCAATCAGGGGGCGCAGGTTGGGGAACACATCACGTGGCATGGCGGACTCCAGTCATTTGCGCTATGGTATCGCGGGATCGACAGGCTAAATTACGGAATTTTGCAGTATTGCAAACCAAACAACCTATTTTGTTCGCAGGAGCAGGCCAAATGGATATTTCCGAACTTGACAGATTCGACCGTGCAATCCTGCAGGAACTGGCCCGCGAAGGGCGCATCTCGATTACTGAACTGTCCCGCAGGATCGGTTTGTCAAAGTCCCCGACCCAGACACGGCTGCGCCGGCTGGAAGAGATCGGCGCCATCCGGGGGTACCGGGCCCTGCTTGATCCGATCCGACTGGGCCTCGATCACATCGCCTTCGTCGAGGTGAAGATGACCCATACCCGCGAAGCTGCTTTGGCCGCCTTCAACGAGGCCGTTGCCAAGATTCCAGAGATCGAGCAGGCGCATCTGATCGCCGGAAATTTCGATTACCTGCTGAAGGTGCGCACGGCGGACATGCCCAGCTATCGCCAGGTCCTGGCGGAAAAGATCTCGACCCTGCCGCATGTCGCCTCGACCTCGACCTATGTCGCGATGCAGGCCGTCAAGGAAGAGACCTTCGGGAACGTGACTTGACCGCAGCCGACGGACCCTGCCTAATGATTCCATGCGCATGATCTTGTCAGCATTGGCCCTTTGTTCGGCACAGGCCGCAGCGGCGGAAGGATGTCCGGAGGCTCCGGATCATTCGGCGGCGCTCGACACCCTTTACGCCGAGGTGCAGGGCGCGCCGAACGAGATGGTCGCGCGCGGCTTTTCCAACCAGATGTGGGAGTTGTGGCTCGATGCGCCGGACGAGCCGTCGCAGATGATGCTCGACGCCGCACAACGCGCCATGCGGGTGGGTGATTACCTGCGTGCGCAGGATCGGTTGAACGCGCTGGTCTCGTATTGTCCGTTCTATGCCGAGGGCTACAACCAGCGGGCGCTCCTGAACTATCTCAGAGGTGATTACCCCGCGGTTCTGCCCGACCTGGATCAGGCGATCGCGCTCAGCCCGCGTCACACCGGCGCACTGACCGGCAAGGCCCTGACCCTGATCGCGCTGGGCCGCGACGCCGAGGCGCAGGTGGTTCTGAAAGACGCCGTCGCACTGAACCCCTGGCTGAGCGAGCGCGCGCTGATCACGCCACCCCAAGGCGACGACATCTGATTGCGCCGCTTTTCGGCAGACACGCCGCCCGAACCTGCGTTGACACATTGTTTTCGCCAGACGCCCCGGCTAGGAATATGCCAGAGCGGGCGTGATGGAATGGTAGACATATCGGACTTAAAATCCGAAGGCCTCAGCGCCGTGTGGGTTCGAGTCCCACCGCCCGCACCAAGCCATGCTTCCGGCGCGGTCCCAAGAATGGACCGGGCGCTCAACCCAGGTAGGTTCGCTCTGAAAGGTCAGTCCTTGAAAGGGCCTTGCGACAGGCGGTCAGGAACGTGGCCTCTGCATCGGACTGGCGGCGGCTTGGGTTGCTGATCAGGAAGATGTCGACCTGCGGCAGATCGTGATACGGCGGCACCTGACGAAGCCGTCCGGCCTCGACATCGCGTTCAGCGACGTGCAGGGGCAGGGCCCCGATGCCGATATTGGCCATGATCATGCGCCGGATTTCATTGAGGCTGGAAGACACGCCGCGCCAGCTGTTGGCAAGACCAAGCTTTGCGCGCAGGCGCGATATGGCCTCGAGGGGTTTGCCCTCGGCCTCGGTCTGGAAGGCAACAAAAGGTTCGCCTCTGAGGTCGTCGGGCAAGATTTCCGGGGCATGAAACAGCGGATGGCGTGCGCCGCAATACAGACCAAAATACTCGCGATACAGCACAAGCGAATCGAGGTTCTGCGGCATCTTCGAGAGCAGGCAGATTCCAAGGCTTGCCCGGTTCTGGGAAATCATCGTTGCAACGTCATCGCTTTCATTGACCGAGAATGAATAGGTGACATGGGGGTGCGACTTTGAGAATGCATTCAGGATTTCGTCGAAATGTTCGGACACCACAGAGCTGGTTATCGCGATGGAAAGGTGACCGCGCAGTTCGGCCTCGTCGATTTCGAGAAGCGACGGCAGCTGCGAGATGGATCCGAAGATTTTCGCGCATTCGGTATAAAGCACCTGACCGGGCCTCGTGATCGTGAATTCATTGGGTTTGCGAATGATCAACTGCGTGCCGGCGGAGTATTCAAGACGCTTGAGCGCGGCCGATACGGTGGGCTGCTTCAGGCCAAGGAAATCCGCCGCTTTCGAGATGCCGCGCTGTTCGACCACCACCATGAAGGTGCGCAGCAGATTCCAGTCGAGGTTCCAGGGGAAGCGTTGTTGTTGCGGAAGGCTCATAAATCTGATCTATAATGAACGTAGCTTATATTTATTTGCGCGATGGGCTGGCGCCATGCAAGTCTTTTTGAACAGCGGGGTGAACCCGCGCCAGTTTCTTGGGCGCACAGCCATCCAGACAAACCAACATGGAGACCAACATGAATTCTCGCCGTATGATCCTCAAGACTGCCGTTGTCGCAGCGGGCTTTGCCGTGACCGGCCTGACTGCCGCCACGGCTGAAGAACTCGACACGCTCAAGGAAGAGGGCGTCATCCGTATCGCGATGTCCGGCGCCTATCCTCCGTTCAACTTCGTCAACGACCAGAACGAGGTTGTCGGCTTTGATGCGGCCATCGGAACCGAGATTGCCGAGCGCATGGGGCTTGAGGCCGAGATCATCACGACCGCCTGGGACGGGATCATCGGTGGCCTGCTGGCCAACAAGTACGATGCCATCGTAGGCTCGATGACCATCACCGAGGAACGCGACGAAGTTGTCGATTTCGTTGGACCCTATTATTCCGACAAACGCGCCATCTTTTCGCAGCCCGGCTCCGGCATCAGCAGCCTGGATGACCTCGAAGGCAAGCGCGTCGGTCTGACCCTTGGCGAAACCCACGAAGATTGGGCGCGCGAGCGGGGCTATGACATCAACACCTACAAGGGCCTTCCCGAGCTTCTGCTCGAGCTGGAAAACGGCCGTGTCGATGCCATCGTCAACGATTCCATCGCGGCCATCCTTGCGATGAACGAGAAGGGTCAGGAATACGAGATGTTTGCCGATCCGACGACCGAGCCGTTTGGGGCCGGGATCGCCATCCGCGAGGGAAATCCCGAGCTTGCCGCAGAAATGCAGGCGGCGCTGGATGCGATGATGGAAGACGGCACGTATCTCGAAATCGCGAATGAGTGGGTTGGCGCCGATATCCGCTGATCTTTTCCGGCTCCCGCCCCAACCGGTTGGGAGCCCGTGCAGACAATGTCCTGCCATCGTGACGAGATGACGGGCTTTGCGACCATGCCGGGCGTGATCCCTCCCGAACCGCCAATCAGACAAGAGAGTGTGACATGGACATCGACCTGATGATGCGGGTCTATCCGTTTTTCCTGGACGCTGCCTGGGTCACGATCCAGCTGTCTCTCCTGACCGCGCTGCTGGGTCTGACCTGCGGCACGCTGGGGGCAGCGGCGCGGCTGTCGCGCCTTGCGGTTCTGCGCTTCCTTGGTGCGGCCTATGTCAGCCTGTTTCGCGGCACCCCCGCCCTGATCCAGCTGTTCATCCTGTACTTCGGCGGTCCACAGATCGGCATTCAGCTGGATGCCTTCGAGGCCGGGGTGATCGGTCTGGGCATCAACGCCGGGGCCTACATGACCGAAACCATCCGCGGCGCCATCATCTCGATCGACAAGGGCCAGCGAGAGGCGGCGCGCACCCTCGGGCTGAGCCAGTGGCAGGCGACCTACAAGGTGATCCTGCCGCAAGCCGCGCGCCTGATGGTGCGGCCCTTGGGGGTGAACATGAACATGCTCATCAAGGCGACCGCGCTGGTGGCCGCGATTTCCGTGGTCGAACTGACCTACACAGCGCAGCGCTATATCGGATCGACCTACAAGCCCTTCGAGATGTTCCTGCTGGCAGGGCTGCTTTACATGATCATCATCTACGTGACCGGACGGGCCGTGGCCTGGCTGGATCGCAAGGTGCAGATCACCTGACCGGGAAGGGATACGCAGATGGGTCTCGACTTTACGGTTGTTCCCGCACACATCGACATCATCCTGCTGGGCTGTCTCTGGACGATCGCAATCGCCGTCGCTGCCGCCGTCCTGAGCTTTTTCGGCGGGATCGTCTTTGCGGTGATCGCGCTTTACGGGCCGTGGATCATCCGCCTGCCGTTCCGGTTGCTCGAATGGGTGTTCATGGGCACGCCGCTGCTGTTGCAATTGTTCCTGATCTATTTCGGGCTGGTTCAGATCGGCATTGACCTGCCGGCCTTCGTGGCCGGGATCATCGGGTTGGGGCTGCATTTCGCGGTCTACAATTCCGAACTGATCCAGACCGCGATCCTGTCGGTGGACAAGGGCCAGATGGAGGCCGCGCGCACCGTGGGGCTCAGCCGGGGTCAGGCACTGCGCAAGGTGGTGATCCCGCAGGCGGTGCGCGATGTGATCCCGCCCATCGGCAACAACATGATCGCGCTTCTCAAGGACAGTGCGCTGGTGTCGGTGATCGGTGTCAGCGAACTGACCCTGTCGGCACAGCGCGCCATCGGCGCGACCTACCGTCCGTTCGAATTCTACCTTGTCGCCGCGGCGTTCTACTACGTCATCAACCTTGGCATGGAATGGGTGCAGCGCCGGATCGAGCGCCGTATCTCGATCTCTCGCTGACCCAGGAGGCTGAACATGACCGACCAAAGCCATTTTGTCGAAATCCGCCACGCGCAGAAATCCTACGGTACGCTCGAAGTGCTCAAGGATATCAGCCTGAACGTCGAGCGCGGCCAGATCGTCGCCATCATCGGTCCGTCCGGGTCGGGCAAGTCCACGCTTCTGCGCGCAATCAACGATCTGGATTCCCTGACCGGCGGAGAGGTCTGGCTGGACGGGGTGCAGGTGAACAAGGACCTGCCGCACCGGCAGTATGAAAAGCACATCAACGCGATGCGGCAGGACATCGGGATGGTGTTCCAGCACTTCAACCTGTTCCCGCATCTGACGGCGCGGGAAAACGTCGTGATGGCGCCGAAGATGCTCAAGGGCTTGTCGAAAGAGGCGGCGGACAAACTGGCCGAAGAACAGCTTGAAAAGGTCGGGATGCTGGACCGGATCGACTATTACCCGTCGCGCCTGTCGGGCGGGCAGAAGCAGCGTGTTGCCATCGCCCGCGCATTGGCGATGAAGCCCAAGCTGATGCTCTTTGACGAGGCGACCTCGGCGCTCGATCCTGAACTGGTGGACGAGGTCAACATGGTGATGAAAAAGCTGGCCGAAGAACACATGACGATGATCATCGTCACCCACGAGATGGATTTCGCCGCCTCGGTCTGTGACCGCGTTTTGTTCATGGACCAAGGCGTGGTGGTCGAGGAAGGACCACCCGAAATCGTGTTCAGGAAACCCACCAAGGACCGCACCCGCGAATTTCTTCGCAAACATCTGGCAGGTGTCGCGTGACTGAAGCGCCTTCGTATCTGTTCTATCAATCC
The DNA here is from genome assembly GCF_020055635.1 of Marivita sp. Classification (GTDB taxonomy): domain Bacteria; phylum Pseudomonadota; class Alphaproteobacteria; order Rhodobacterales; family Rhodobacteraceae; genus Marivita. The sequence continues at coordinate 74,048 of NZ_JAIPUT010000004.1, forward strand.
CGCAACCCGCGCCCGTTCCTGGATCGCGGCGAGGGGATCTACCTCTTCGACGAATCCGGCAAGCGCTATATCGACGGGTCGTCCGGCGCGATGGTGTCCAATATCGGCCACTCCAACCCGCGCGTCCTCGCCAAGATCAAGGCGCAGATGGACAAGGCGACCTTTGGCTACCGCCTGCATTTCCGCACTCATCCATCCGAGGATCTGGCCGCCAAGACGGTTGAGATGACGCCCGACGGTCTGGACCGCGTGTTTTTTGTCTCGGGCGGGTCCGAGGCGGTGGAAAGCGCCGTCAAGCTGGCCCGGCAATATGCCGTCACCCAAGGGCAGGGATCGCGCTACAAGGTGATCTCGCGGTTTCCGTCCTATCACGGCTGCACCTTCGGGGCGCTCGACCTGACCGGGTACGCGCCGCTGCGCGAACCGTTCGCTCCGATGATGCCGGGCATGCCCAAGGTCGCGTCCCCTGCGACCTATCTCGACCGCGACAACCTCACCGAAGAGGCGCGCGGGCTGAAATACGCAGAACTGTTGCGCGACAAGATCATCGAAGAGGGGCCGGACACCGTGCTGGCCTTCATCATGGAGCCGGTGGGCGGCGCGTCGACCGGTGCGCTGGTCGCACCTGACAGCTATTACGCCCGCGTCCGCGAAATCTGCGACGAGTTCGGCGTTCTGCTGATCTATGACGAGGTCATGACCGGCGCGGGCCGCACGGGCAAATTCCTCGCTGCCGAGCATTGGGGGATCATCCCGGACATCGTCGCGCTGTCCAAGGGGTTCGGCGCGGGCTATGCGCCGCTGGGCGCGATTGTCGCGGGTGCCCGGCTGGTCGAGCCGGTGCTGGACGCAGGCGGTTTCCTGCACGGCTTTACCTATGCCGGCAACCCCTTGGCCTGTTCCGCCGGGCTGGCCGTGCTCGAGGAATTGCAGGACCAGAACCTGATCGAGAACGCCGCCCGCATGGGGGACGTTCTGATGGACGAACTGCGCGCCCTGATGGCCCGCTACCCGTTCATCGGCGACGTGCGCGGCAAGGGCTTGCTGACCGCGTTCGAGTTTGTCTCGGACCGCAGCACGATGGAACCGCTCGATCCGGCGTTGCAGGCGCATTCGCGGCTGGTGGAACTGGCCTATGATCGGGGGCTGATACTTTATTCGCGGCGCACGCGGGGGGGCACATCGGGCGATCACTTCCTCGTCGCGCCGCCGCTGATCATCACGCGAGACCAGATCACCGAGATGATGGTGATCCTGCGCGATGCGCTGGATGCCTTCGCGCTCGAGATCGGCCTGCCGGTCGAGGACGCCGCGTGAGACTGCCCGACAAGACCAGTGATATCGAAGACGCCATCGCCGGGATCAAGGATTGCGATACGGTGATGATCGGCGGTTTCGGCGTGCCCGGCACTCCGATGACCCTGATCCACGCGCTGGTCGATCACGGGGCGCGCAACCTGACCCTGATCAAGAACGACGCCAACGAGCCGGGCATGGGCATCGACCATCTGCTGCAAAACGGGCAGGTGGCTCGGCTGATCACGACCCATCTGGGGCTGAACAGCCATGCCATCGGGTTGATGAACTCCGGCGCGATCAAGGTCGAGTTCAACGCGCAAGGCATCCTCGCCGAACGCATCCGCGCCGGTGGGGCTGGGCTGGGCGCCGTGCTCAGCGATATCGGCATCGGCACCGAACTGGCGGCGGGCAAGCAGGTGGTCGAAATGAACGGCACACCGTATCTGGTCGAACCGGCGCTGCGCGCCGATGTGGCGCTGATCCATGCCGACAGGGCGGACGTGTTCGGCAACCTTGCCTATGTTGGCACGGCGCAGAACTTCAACCCGCTGATGGCGATGGCCGCCCGCCGAGTGATTGTCGAGGCCGAGGCGGTTCTGCCACTGGGCGGGATCAACGCGAATGATGTGCATACCCCCGGTGTCTTTGTCGATCACGTGGTCGAACTGAAAACCCTGTCCAAGGAATACGCCGTTGTCCAACGCTAGGGAACGCATGGTCGCCCGCGCCGCGCGCGAGATCGCACCGGGCATGGTGGTTAATCTGGGGATTGGCCTGCCGACGCAGGTGGTCAACCATCTGGTGTCCGATTTTCCGGTTTGCCTGCATACGGAAAACGGCCTGACCGGGATCGGACCCGCCAAGGGATACGATACCGCCGACCGTAACCTGATCGACGCAGGTGGCGCCTATGTCTCGACCGTGCCGGGATCGGCCTGTTTCGACAGCGCCACGAGTTTCGCCATCGTACGGTCCGGGCGGCTGGACCTGACGATGCTCGGCGCGTTCGAGGTCAGCGCCACGGGTGATCTGGCCAACTGGAAGATCCCCGGCAAGTTCAGCCCCGGTGCAGGCGGCGGGATTGAACTGGCGCAGAAGGCCCGCCGGGTGGTGGTGCTGACCAGCCATACGGATCGCGCGGGAAATCCCAAGCTGAAGCAGGCCTGCGCGCTGCCTTTGACGGCGCGCGGCTGCGTGGAACGCATTTTCACCGACATGGCCGTGATCGACGTGACCCCTCAGGGCTTTGGACTGGTCGAAACCGCAGAGGGGATCAGCGTTGCCGAGGTCGCCGAGGCGACCGGCGCGCCGCTGATCCTGCCCGAAGCTGCCGTGCCGACATTCTGAGGCCCGACATGCAAGACGACCTGAAAACCCGCCTGTGTGATGCCGTTGATGCCGGATTTGACCGGCAGGTGGCATTCCTGTCCGAGCTGACCGCGCATCCCTCGACCCGTGGCAACGAACAATCGGCACAGGGTTTCATGGCCGGCGAACTGACCGCGCGGGGTTACGAGGTGGATCGCTGGCAGATCGACATCGCGGATATCCAGCACCTGCCGGGCTTTTCCCCGGTGATCGGCCCCTATGAAGACGCGGTCAATGTGGTGGGCACCCATCGCGCCCGCTCCGACACTGGCCGGTCGCTGATCCTCAACGGTCATATCGATGTGGTGCCTGCTGGCCCGCTGGACATGTGGGACAGCCCACCCTTCGAGCCGCGTGTGGCGGATGGCTGGCTTTACGGGCGTGGCGGTGGCGACATGAAGGCGGGGCTGGCGTCGAACCTCTTTGCGCTGGACGCGCTGACGGCGTGCGGACTGGCCCCCGGTGGCGACGTGTTCTTTCAGTCGGTGGTCGAAGAGGAATGTACCGGCAATGGCGCGCTGGCCTGTCTGGCGCGCGGGTATAAAGCCGACGCGGCCTTGATCCCCGAACCTTTTGCCGAACATCTGGTCACCGCGCAGCTGGGGGTGCTCTGGTTTCAGGTCCACCTCAAGGGGCTGCCCACCCATGTCGCCTATGCTGGCACCGGGTCGAACGCGATTGAAGCGGCCATCCCTCTGATCCAGGCATTGCACGAGATGGAGCATCGCTGGAACGCCGTCGAACACCGCCCCGACGATTACGCCCATGCGGAACATGCGCTCAACCTGAACATCGGCAGGATCCAGGGCGGTGACTGGACAAGCTCCGTGCCCGCATGGTGTGTCTTCGACGTGCGCATGGGGCTCTTTCCGGGCCAGTCCATCGACGCGGCCAAGGCCGAGATCGAACAGGTCATCCTTGATGCCGCGCGGGGCAACGCGTTCCTGCGCAATTCATTGCCCGAGATTGTCTATCACGGCTTTCACGCCGAAGGCTACGCGCTGTCGCAGGACAGCTCCGACCGGGCGGCATCCGCGATCACCGCGCTGGAGACGGCGCATCACTTGGCCACCGGCACGGCACTGGAGCGTGCGGCGATCACTGCCACAACCGACGCGCGGTTCTTTGGCCTTTATGCCGACACGCCCGCGTTGGTCTACGGGCCACGCGCCGAGGCCATCCACGGCTTCAACGAGCGTGTCGATCTGGAAAGTGTCCGCCGCGTGACAAAAGCCACCGCCATGTTCATCGCCGACTGGTGCGGCACGGAGGAGGTCTGATCCATGCGCGACGCCGTCATCGTGTCCACCGCCCGCACGCCCATCGGCAAGGCCTATCGCGGGGCGTTCAACAATCTCGAAGCGCCGAGCCTTGCCGCGCACGCGGTCAAGGCCGCGCTGGACCGCGCCGGGCTGAGCGGTGGTGAGGTCGAGGAGGCGGTGTTCGGGTCCGCCCTGACGCAGGGCACATCGGGCGTCAACGTGGCGCGGCATATCGTGCAGGCGGCCGCACTTCCCGACAGCGTGGCCGGGGCGACGGTGGACCGCCAATGCGCCTCGGGCCTCAACGCCATCGCCATCGCGTCGCACATGATACGCTGCGAACAGGTCGACATTGCGCTGGCGGGTGGGCTGGAAAGTATTTCGCTGGTCCAGAACGTCCATTGGAACGGTCATCGCTACCGTGATCCGAACGCGCCAGACGCCTATTACCTCAGCATGCTGGAGACTGCCGAGGTGGTAGCCGCTCGCTACGGCGTGACGCGTGCCGCGCAGGATGCCTACGCGCTGCAAAGCCAGCAACGCACCGCCCGTGCCCAAGAGGCGGGTCTGTTCGAGGACGAGATCGTGCCCGTCGATGCGGTGAAGATCGTGACCAACAAGGCCACGGGGGAGACCAGCGAACAGCAGGTGCGGCTAATCCGGGACGAATGCAACCGGCCCGACACCACGGCAGAGGGGCTGGCCAAGCTGGGCGCGGTCCTCGGCGAGGACAAGACCGTGACCGCAGGCAATGCAAGCCAGTTGTCGGACGGGGCCGCAGCGCTTGTCGTGATGGAGGCTGACGAGGCCGCGCGCCGTGGGTTGACCCCGCTGGGCGCGCTCCGCGGCTTTGCAGTTGCCGGCGTGGCACCCGAGGAGATGGGCATCGGCCCGGTCATCGCCATTCCACGGCTGCTCGACCGTGCGGGGCTGGGCATTGCCGACATCGACCTGTGGGAAATCAACGAGGCGTTTGCCGCGCAGCTGCTTTATTGCCGCGACCACCTTGGCATTCCGGACGACCGGTTGAACGTGAACGGCGGGGCGATTGCGATTGGCCACCCTTACGGCATGTCCGGTGCTCGGATGGCCGGGCATCTCCTGCTCGAGGGGCGACGGCGTGGCGCGAAATGGGGTGTGGTGTCGATGTGTGTCGGCGGCGGGCAGGGTGCCGCCGGTTTGTTCGAAATCTTCTGAAGGCCAAGCCATGACTGTTCTGACCAAGATCCAAATCCATGACCTGACCGCGCTGCGGCATGCGCTGCACCGCCGACCGGAAATCTCGGGCGAAGAGGCCGAGACCGCGGACCGCATCGCGCAGGAGCTTGAGGCTTTGGGGGCAGATCGGATCTGGCGTCAGCTTGGCGGGCATGGCGTCGCGGCGGAATTCGCCGGGGCGGAAGAGGGTCCAACGGTGCTTTTGCGCTGTGAACTTGACGGGCTGCCGATCCTCGAGATTTCCGATCTGCCCTACAGGTCCGAGGTCGAGGGCAAGGGCCACCTGTGCGGCCATGACGGGCACATGGTGTCCCTTCTGGGCGTGGCAACCGGCCTTGCCAGACGTCCTGCAAAAGGCCGCGTGATCCTGTTGTTCCAGCCAGCCGAAGAAACCGGCGCCGGTGCCAAGGCGGTGATCGAAGACCCGCGCTGGCCCGAAATTCGACCTGATGTCGCCTTTGCCTATCACAACGTGCCGGGCCGTCCCTTGGGCGAGATCGGCCTGCGGCCGGGGCCCGGCAATTGCGCGTCGCGCGGCATGCAGATCCTGCTCGAGGGCAAGAGCTCTCATGCCGCAGCGCCCGAAGACGGCGTGTCGCCCGGTCCGGCGATGGCGGCATTGATGCAGGCGCTGCCGGGGCTGGGCACCGGCGCCATCGGTGAAAAGGACTTCGCCCTGAGCACCCTGACCCATGCGTGGCTGGGCGAACCGACCTTCGGCATCGCGCCCGGACAAGGTGAACTGCGTGTGACCCTGCGCTGTATGACCGATGACCGGATGGAGGCGCTGGTTGCGGACGCTCAGGCGCTGGTGGACCAACATTGCGCGGATCTGTCGGTGGATATTGCATGGCACGACATCTTCCTGTCGGTGACCAACGACGCCGAGACGACCGAGATGGCACGGAAAGTCGCGCTTTCGCAGGACCGTCCGGTCCATGAGATGCCGACGCCCATGCGCTGGTCCGAGGATTTCGGCCGTATCGGTGGTGACGGCGCGCAAGCGACCATGCTCTATGTCGGCGCGGGCGAGAACCATCCGCAATTGCACAATCCAGACTACGACTTCCCGGATGCGCTGATCCCGATCATGACGGACATGTTCCTCGGGATCGTCGATCACATTCTGGGTCGCGCGCAGGCCTGACCATGTCCGAGCCTGTCCCGAGTTCATGGTGCGAAATCCACCTGGACCGTATTTCAAGCAATCTTGAACTGACGCTTGGTCTGCTTCCCCAAGGCACAAGCCTTTGTGCGGTCATGAAGGCCGACGCCTATGGGCACGGCATAGACCGGGTTGTGCCCCTGCTGCTTGAACAGGGGGTGACGAAAATCGGCATCACATCGAACGCCGAAGCGCGCGCGGTGCGGATCGCCGGATTTGCCGGGCGACTGTTCCGGCTGCGCGCGGCGACTCCGCAGGAAGTCGAAAGCGCGTTGGTCGACGATGTCGAAGAACAGGTCGGCTCGCTTGTCGCGGCCAGACAGCTGCGCGATTCATTCGAAACCGGGCGCGCCCATGCAGGTGTGCATCTTTCCCTGAATGCGTGCGGCATGTCCCGCGACGGGCTTGAGGTCTCGACCGAGGCAGGTCAGGGGGACTGCCACGAAATCCTGAAGCTGATCGGGCCGCATGTTGTCGGAATATGTACCCATTTTCCAAGCAACGAGCCTATGCCCCTCCGGCAGAATGCGGACCTTTTTCATCAGCAGGTGGCGTGGCTCTTTGCCAATAGCGACCTCGATCGGTCAAAGGTTCTGGTCCATGCTGGCAGCAGTCTGACATTGCTCTCGGGTGCGCTGATCGAAACCGACATGTATCGCTGCGGCGCGCTGCTTTACGGTGTCTTGAATCGCGAGCAAGGGTTCCGCCCGACGATGGATCTCAGATCGCGCGTGGTCCACCTGGGCGACTATCCTAAGGGCGCCACAGTCGGGTACGATCGCGATTTCCTGCTGTCCGAGGACCGGCGCCTGGCCTGCGTTTCGATCGGCTATGCCGCAGGGTACAGCCGCATCGCCCAGGATCGCGGTGCGGTGTTGATCCGGGGATGTCCGGCGCCTGTCCTGGGCAAGGTTTCGATGAATTCGATCGTCGCGGATGTGACTGGAATTGCAGATGTTCAGGTCGGCGATGAAGCGACGGTGTTTGGATCGGACGGCACGGCCAGTGTCGATCCCGGAACGTCCGTCGAGCAGTTCGGTACCATTCTGCCGGATCTTTTTGCCGATTGGGGCATGAGAAATGCGAGGTTTTACCGCTAGCCTCGGTGGCAGGGCTTCGCAACGATGTCAGTTCAGCGTCACGAAACCAACCTGACGAAGATATCGCCGGAATTGGCCTCTTCGGACAGGGCGCCGATCTCGCGCGCGATCTCCGTCGAACCGATCCATGTCTCGTGTCGTAGGTGATGCTCTTCCCCGAGGCTGAAGTTGAACTCGTAGCGCCCGAGCGCCGTCAACCGCTCGATGCATGCCAGCGCGATCGACCTCTGAACCATCGTGAACTCGAAAGACAGGGCAGGCAGCGCTGCGCTGAGCCCGCAAAGCACCTCGAATTCGTGACCCTCGACGTCGATCTTCACGAAATCCGGCGTTCCGAATTCCGACACCAGTTGGTCGAGGGTCGTTACGGGAACGCGCACATGCTCATCCCAGACTTCACGTGTCCAGCGCGGTGCAGTCCGTGCTGCCGTGACAAGGTCGCTCGAGACCGTCGAGACTGTCGGATTGGCAGAATTCACGAACAGATCAAGACTGCCGGGCCTTGCGCCGACAGCCATGGCGCGCAGCACGGCGTTCGGGTTCCGGCCATGCATCAGACGCAGCGCGCGGAACACGCGGGGTTGCGGCTCGAGCGCAACCACGGACGCTCCGAGATGCAGAAAACCAGCCGTCCGGTCGCCCACATGCGCACCGATGTCGAAGGCAAGGCTGCCTTTGCTGACGAACTGGCCGTTGAGCGCGTTCATTCGGTCAAAGCGCTTGGCGTCCCGGTAGTAGATGTCGAGAGACCGACCGATCCCGGTGCGTGATGGCACATGGCGCTCAGACGATTGATCCTTGAGGTCGGGATTGTGCATCGCAAGGGGTCGCTTTTCCGGTTGATCAGGTGAAACGAGATAGCGCCGGCCAGCGATTTGGCACCTGTCCAAGAAAGCTCAGCTTCCGTCCATCCTGAAAATCTCTGCTCGCGCGGCGAGGGCGGGCAGATCGGGAAGGCTCAGGGTTGTGCCATTGCGCAGGACCAGTCCGTCATGTTCAAGCGCGCGTAGCTTCTTGTTGACGGCTTCCCGCGTCACACCGAGGAGCTGTGCAAGATCGGTCTGGGAAAAGTGCCGGGTGAAGCGCGCGGACTGTCCGGTGATCTCGGCGTGATCATGGGCCAGATCGTAAAGCCGATGTGCGAGCCGCGCATCCAGTCCGGAAAATGCGAAACCGCTGATGGTTTCGACATTGCGACGCAGGAGTTCACAGAGCGACAAAATCAGGTGCCGTGCAAAGGCCGGGTCGGCGGCAAGGGCGGTCTCGACCGCGCTTACCGGCAGGAACAGACAGCGCGTTGTCTCCAGGGCGGTCGCGGCCGCAGAGCGGGGCAAACCATCAAGGAGCGCGATCTCGCCGAAGGGATCACCGGGCTCCGCAAAGAGCAGGGTAAGCTCCCGACCCTCCCGGTCGGCGATCCACAAACGCACCTGCCCCGAGATCACGACGCGAAGTCCGTCGACGGTATCGCCCGCCGCGAAGATCTCGACCCCCGATTGGGTGACGCGGATCGAACTGGCCTGCGCGAGCGGCGCAAGGCTTTCCGGGGCGAGCCCGCTGAACAGGTGACACTTGCGCAGGGTGGCTGCCCTTTCGTCGGCAAGTGCGCTCATGCGCCCCGCCCGGCACATGGGCCATCTGCGCGGCGGGGCGGATCGCCGATCCACATCGTTTCAATGGCCGGGCGCGTGACGCCGAACACGCCCGGCGTAACGGGGGCGGCCTGGCTGTGGGCGCGCATCGCGATCCCGTCGTTCCAGACCTCCGCGATCAGAGCTGTCACGACGTCCAGAACGCGACCTGCGGCGTCCGCGGCCGCGAGAATAAGACATCCGAGCATTCTTGCCCCTTCAAGCATGGCACTCGAAAGGATTGCTCAAAAGCAGATGTCGGGTCAAATGTTGTCTGCGATTCAAGGCGCTTCGAGTCCTGTTGCGGCGTTCAATGCGGAGAAATGCAACAATCGAAGCGGACACCGGTCTGGATGGCGTTGAAAGACCGGAACGTCTTGAACCGCAAGGGCAGGCCCATGGCACGCGCGGGACACGGACGCGGCATGCGCCTCCGCGTTCCCAGCGCCTTGCGGATCACGCGAGGGCGTGAGCCGAACCGAACCGGTCTTGCGCGTTGGTGGCGGTTGCGGTGTAGGTCCGCGCGGCCCCAGTGGTGAGGGTGTATGCGACGCCGCGATAGCGCATCGCCATGCTCCGCGCCGGCGCGGGACCTTCGGCGCTCAGGCCGTCATGAGGAAAGCCACGATAGATCAGATCCTGGGCAACGCGGGGGCGGATCTTCATGTGGCCTTTGTGCGGAACGCCGCGGTAAATCAAATTGGTCATGATCTGTCTCCTTCGGGTTGGCTTTGGATTGGCGGACCCGTCATCGAGCCCTGAAACCACCTTGCCGGAAATGCGGCTCATCCGATGTGAACGGGTTCACAAATCTGCCTGCCGCGTTGGGCTGTTCGAGACCGGAGGGCTGCAACCACGCCCTCTCAGCCGCACGATCCGGGCTGTTCAGAGCGCAATCGGCAACGGCTCAGGGCCAATCCGCGAGGCTGCGGGACTGGGCGAGTTTCGCCGCCTGGTCCTTTCGGCCGATCGCCTTGCGGAAGGCACCGGGCGGAAAGCCGGTCTGCGTCTTGAAGAAGGCACTGAAATGGGACGTGTTGCGGAAGCCCAGATAGTCGGCGATCTGGTCGATCGTCAGATGGGATCTTTCGAGAAGCGTCTGCGCCTCGAACACGGTGCGCTCCTGAACAAGCCGCTGTGGTGGCTTGCCAAGCGTTCTGGTGCAGATGTCGTGCAGCCGGTCCGGGGAAATGCCCAGTTCGCGGGCAAAGCGCGAGACCGGCCAGCGGTCGCGCAGATGGGCTTCTACCAACAGCCGAAACCGTTCAAGCGTGAGGGTCGAGTTCGAATAGCCGCTGGTCTGGATGACATCCTCGACCCCCGCCCGCCACAGCAGCACCAGCAGGATCCTGATCTGTGCCTCGACAATGGTTTCCTTGCCGGCCTGGTTGGCCTCCAGTTCCTGCAGGATGGCGGCAAAGCAATCGCGGGCGCTGTCCCGGATGTCGGGTTTGGTCGCAAAGCTCAGGACAAAATCGCGCGTCGTCATGAGCCGCAGCGCAGCGGCTTCGGGCCTGTGACCGATCGCGTTGGCAAGCGTCGTCTCCCCAAGCGTCATGATCGTGCCGTTGCTGCCCGCATGGGCCCGGATTCGCACCGTTTCGTCCTTGGGTTCCCACAGGAAGACCGGGGCCGCGATGGGCCGTTCTTCGGTGGACGAGAGCCGGGTGATCTGACCCGACGAGAGGAAGATGCAGCTCCATGAGCGGCCGGTGAAAGCGACCGTGCGGCTCAGAATCCGGTCATGCAGGGCGCTTTGAAAGGTTTCTGCATGGATGCCCGCATTCTGCGTCAAGCCGAACTGAAACGAAGGCGATAAAGCTGACATGGCCAGAAATTGACATAAAATACCCAAGGATCAATATTTTTCTACGGCTGTCTCGGCATAAGTTTACGCAAGGGAGACAAAACCCGTGACGGCTGAATTGTCATCGTCGCGGGTCAGGGAGGAACAACGTGACTGCAGCGAGGCCGTTGATGGGCCACGCTCGGGCGGTGCGTGTGAAAGCGCATGACACGCCTGTGCTGGATGCCGATGCAGCCGCCGACAAGGCAGCGGCCGCCTTTGCGCCGTGGTCACGCATGACGCCCGCCGACCGCGCGGAGGTCCTGCTGCGCATGCCCGACGAACTTGATCGTGCGCGGGGCGATCTTGCTGAACTGGCGGCCGCCGAAGTCGGGGCGTCGCGCTCGTGGATCGATTTCAACCTGGACCTGGCCAAGCGCAAGCTGCATTTTGTCGCCGGCCTGGCGGCAGAGCTCGATGACCGGCGGGTCCAAGATCCCGACACGGGAAAGATGTCCATCATGCGCCGGCAGGCTGCCGGCGTGTGCCTGGGCATGGTGCCCTGGAACGCTCCGATCACCCTGGGGGTCAGGGCCGTCGCCGGCCCGTTGCTCTGCGGCAATACCGTGGTGATGAAAGGCTCCGAGCTGTGCCCGCGGACCCACCAGAGGCTGGTTGCGGCGCTGAACGCGGCGGGCTTGCCCGATGGCGTGCTCAATTGCGTGATCAACACTCCCGCCGATGCCCATGACACCATGGTCCGGCTGATCGCCCACCCCTGTATCCGCCGGATCAATTTCACCGGCTCGACCCGGGTCGGGCGGGATGTCGCGATGGAAGCGGCGCGCCATCTCAAGCCCGTCCTGCTGGAACTGTCGGGCAAGGCGCCCTTGATCGTGCTGGAAGATGCCGACCTGGAGGCCGCCGTCGATGCGGCCTGTTTCGGGGCTTTCTTCAACCAGGGACAGATCTGCATGTCGACCGAGTGGATCATCGTCGTCCAGTCTGTCGCGGATGCGTTTGTCACCCGGTTCGAAGCGCGGCTTGCCAACATGAACGCGACGTCCAACCCCGAATATTTCGGTCCGATGGTATCTCCGGACGCGGCCGAGCGGGTGCATCGGCTGGTCGAGGACGCGGTATCGAAAGGCGCGCGGCTTGTCGCCGGGGGCGATCTTGTGGACGGGGGGCTTCAACCGACGGTGCTCGATGGCATCTCGTCCAACATGCGGGTGTTCCACGAGGAAGCCTTTGGTCCGCTCGCAAGCATCATTCGCGTTCTTGACACCGAAGAAGCCATTTCCATCGCCAATGCGTCGGAATTCGGTCTGAACGCCGCAGTCTTCAGCCGCGACCTCGCGGCGGCCCAGGCGGTGGCGGATGTGCTTGAATACGGTGTCGTGCAGATCAATGGCCCGACCGTGCATGACGACCCCGCGATGCCCTTCGGCGGCATGAAGCTGAGCGGCCATGGCCGCTTTGGCGGCAAGACCGTGATCGACGAATTTACCGAAACCCGCTGGATCGCCACGCATCAAAGCATGCGTCCGCGGGTGTCCTAGAAAAAGACCATTGCAACCGGAGGAACCCAAATGAACCGCAGACCATTTCTGAAACTTGTCAGCGCCCTGACGCTCGCAGGCACCCTGACGGCCACGGCTGCCAGTGCCGACACCATCCGCATCGGCGCCGTGGCTCCGAAGACCGGCGGGCTGGCGGGCGGTGCGACCGTGACCCAGTGGCCGAGCATCTACCTGTGGGTGGATCAGGTCAATGCCGCCGGCGGCCTGACCGTCGATGGCGAGCAGATGATGATCGAGCTGATCGAATATGACGATCAGACCAACCCCGGCGAAACGATCAAGGCCGTGCAGCGGCTGGCCACGCAGGACGAGGCGCATTTCATCATCGCGCCTTACGGCACCGGGCTCAACCTTGCCGCGGCGCCGCTGTTCGACCGCTACGGGTATCCCCAGATTGCGGTGTCCGCGATCACCGACCAGCAGCCCGAGCTGTCCGACAAGTTTCCCAACATGTTCTTCACCCTTGGCACCACGACGGCGCTTGCCGCCGATCTGGTCGGCGTGTTGACCGACATGCGCGAAGCCGGTGACCTGGGCAACCGCGTCGCCATGGTCAACGTGGCTGATGCCTTCGGAATCGAACTGGCAACCGCCGCCAAGCCGCTGTTCCTCGAAGCCGGTTTCGAGCTGGTCTACGAGACTTCCTATCCGCTGGGCACCCAGGATCTTTCGCCGGTCATCAAGGGCGCGGCAGCGGCCGAGCCTGACGCCTTCGTCGCATGGTCCTATCCGCCCGACACCTTCGGCCTGACCGAACAGGCGATGATCGAAGACATTGACGTGCAGGCCTTCTACACCGCCGTGGCGACACCCTTCCCAAGCTATGGCGGCCGTTTCGGGGCTGCCGCAGACGGCGTTCTGGGCGCGGGCGGGGTCAATCCCGACAGTCCCGCCTTCCAGGAATACGCCAAGGCGCACATGGAGCTGACGGGAGCCGCGCCGGATTACTGGGCCTCTGCCACGACCTATGCGTCGCTCGAGATCCTGGCGCAATCGATCGAGGCTGTCGGACTGGATCGCGAGGCGGTTTCCGACCATCTGCGCGAAACCACCTTCGAGACAGTCCTCGGTCCGATCGCCTTCGACGAAAACAACTCGAACCCTGCCTTCTGGACCGTGGGCCAGTGGCAGGACGGTGTTTTTGTCGGCGTCGCCTCGCGCGGCCGCGACGGTACCGCGCCGGTCATCCTGAAAGACGGCTGGAAATAACGCCCTGACAGCGGGGCGGCGCGCGTGCCGCCGTCCCGCACCATTCTCGCAAAGGACCCGCAATCTTGGACATTCTGATCACAGGCATCTTGCTGGGCGGCACCTACGCGTTGATCGCGATCGGCTTGAACCTGCAATATGGTGTGGCGCGGATCATGAATCTCGCCAATGGCGAGATCCTGGTCGCGGGCGGGTACCTTGCCTTCATTGCCTATGTCTCGCTTCAGCTCTCGCCGCTCCTGACCATCTTCCTGGTGGCGCCGCTGGCCTTTGCGCTCAACTGGCTGATCTACCGAGTCATGCTCCAGCCGCTGGTGAACCGCGCCAAGACGCGCGGCCAGCTCGAGACCGACAGCATTCTGGCCACCTTCGGCATGTCGTTCATCGGCGTGGGACTCATGCTGGGCTTTTTCGGCGGCGACTATTTCTCCTACAGCTTCATGGCCGTGCCACTCCAGTTGCTGGGCAGCACCTACGGCGCAAATCGCGTCATCGCCTTCTGCATGGCCGTTTTGATCTGCGGTGCGCTTTACCTCTGGCTCAACCGGTCCCGCGCCGGTCTTTCGATCCGCGCCATCGCCACGGCACCGGCCTCGGCCCGGCTGGTGGGCATCGACGTGAAACGCCTGTCGGCCCTGGCCTTCGCCCTCGGCGGCGCGGTCACAGCCGTGGGTGGGGCGCTGATCTCGACCTACCTGACGCTGGATGCGTCCACCGGCGTGGTGTTTACCCTCAAGGCGCTGATCATCGTGATCATGGGCGGGGTCGGTGACGTGCGTGGCACGATCGTGGCGGCGCTTCTGCTGGGGATCGTCGAGACCGCGGTGGCAAGCCTTCTCGATCCCGGTCTCACGCTTGCCGCTGCCTATATCCTGTTTCTCGGTATCCTGTTGTTCCGTCCGCAGGGCCTGTTCGGAAAGACCACCACATGAGCCTGACCGGATCCGACCTGCGGAACCTTGTCCTGGCGGCCCTGGCGCTGGGCATCTGCGCGCTGCTGCCGCTTTCGGGCAGCGGCTACTGGCTGGGGCTGGGCGTGACGATCGCCATGTTCACCGCGCTGGCCACCTCCTGGGCGCTGTTTTCCGGCCCGACACATTACATCAGCCTTGCGACAGCCGCCTTCTTCGGTGTGGGCACCTATGTCACCGGGCTGGGGATCGACAGCTTGCCATACTGGGGGCTGATCGGCATCGCCGGTGCAATCGGGGCCGTATTGGCGGCACTCGTCGGGCTGGCGACGCTGCGATTGTCTGGGGTCTATTTCGTCATCTTCACGCTGGGACTGGCCGAGCTTGTCCGGCAGGTCATCACCTGGGTGCAGAACAATTCCGGCCAGAAGGGGCTCTATGTCCTGACCGATCTGGACGAGGCGGGCATCTACTGGTGGCTTCTGGGGCTGGTGACGGCGGTGTTTGTGACCGGATGGCTGATCGGCCGGTCCCGCCTTGGCTTCGCGCTTCGGATCATCGGGGACGACGAGACCGTCGCGGCACATTCCGGGATCAACACCGCACGGGCCAAGGTGCTGCTTTTCATGGTGCCGGGGGCCGTGGCCGCGATGACCGGGGCCATTCTGGCGCCGCGCTATGTCTATATCGAGCCATCGCTGGCCTTTGCGCCGATCCTGTCCTTCCAGGTTGTGATCATGGCGCTTCTGGGCGGGGCGTCCCGCTTGTGGGGGCCGCTTGTCGGGGTGATCCCGTTCACCTTCCTGCTCGAAGCGGTCTCGGCCAACTTTCCAAATCAATCGACACTGGTGATCGGCGTCGCGTTCCTGATCATCGTCTATTTTCTGCCCAACGGCTTTGTCGGCCTGCTGGACCGGGCCTTGACCCGTACGGGCCACCGGAGGGAGGCATAACATGGCGGCCCCGGTTCTTTCCCTGCGCGGCGTCACCAAGCGGTTCGGCGGTCTGACGGCCGTGAACGCGATGGGGTTCGACGTGTCCGAGCACGAGGTGGTCGGGCTCCTCGGACCCAACGGCTCGGGCAAGTCGACGACGCTGAACCTCATCTCGGGTGCCTTGCCGCTGACCTCGGGGCAGGTCTCGCTCTGGGGCAACCGGATTTCCGGATTGCCGCCGCAGACCATCACCCGCAAGGGCGTCAGCCGGACCTTTCAGCTGGTGCGCCTGCTGCCGTCGATGAACGTGCGCGAAAACGTGGTGGCCGGCGCGGTGTTCGGACATCGCAGGCGGTGGGGCGGCGAGGCGCGGGACCACGCCGATCAGCTTCTCGATCAGGTCGGGCTTGGCGGCAAGGGCGACATGGCGGTCGGGCAGCTCACCTATATCGACACCAAGCGCGTGGAACTGGCGCGGACACTGGCCAGCGATCCAAAGGTGCTCTTGCTGGACGAATGGCTCGCGGGGCTGAATCCGACCGAGTTGCAGATCGGGATCGGTTTGATCCGGTCGCTGCGCGACGAAGGGCGGACGGTCATCCTGGTCGAACACGTGATGGACGCGATCCGGTCGCTTTGCGACCGCTGCGTCGTCATGGCCGCAGGGTCCAAGATCGCCGAAGGCACTCCAACCGAAGTCCTGTCCGACAAGGAGGTCATCCGCGCCTATCTGGGAGACGACGATGCTTGAGATGAAAGATGTCAGCGTCCGCTACGGCCAGCACCGCGCGCTGGAAAACGCCTCGGTCCATGTGAGCAAAGGCGAAATCGTGGTCATTCTCGGCGCAAACGGCGCGGGAAAATCCACGCTGTTGAAGGCTGCCAGCGGCATCTGCGAAGGGTCCGTGCAGGGCAGTATCCGGCTTGACGGCACCGACCTGGTGCAACTGTCCGCCAACCGGATTGTCGATGCCGGTCTGGCCCTCGTGCCGGAAGGACGGGGCGTGTTCCCCGATCTGACCGTGGCCGAGAACCTCACGCTTGGAGCCTATTCCGAACGCGCCCGCGAGCACGAAGATCTGACACTGGACCGCGTGCATACGCTGTTTCCCAAACTGCGCGAACGGGGCAGGCAGATCGTGCGCACCATGTCGGGCGGCGAACAGCAGATGGTTGCCATCGGTCGCGCCATGATGTCGAACCCGTCGATCCTGACGCTGGACGAGCCGTCGCTCGGCCTGTCTCCGCTCTTGTCGAAAGAGCTGTTCCAGAACCTCTCGAAGGTGCGCGAACTGGGCATCGGTGTGCTGATGGTCGAACAGAACGCCAAGCAGTCGCTGGCCATCGCGGACCGGTGCTACCTGATCGAGAACGCGCGTGTCGTGCATGAAGGCACCGCCGCCGACATGATCCGCGACCCGGCGGTGCAGGCGGCCTATCTTGGCGCGGGCAGCAGCACACCCCCGGCGGCCCAGCCAGAGCCGGAGCCGCTAGATGCACCCGAGGCTGCGACCTTTGCCATCAAGCCGCGCAGCCGTCAGACCCAGTCAGCCGACACGATCCTGGGGCGTTCTGTCGCCGATCTCGTGGCCTCTGCCAGCCGGCAGAGCAGGGACGAAACCGCGCAGCAGCGTCCCAAGGCGACGGCCACGGCACAGGTGCCGACAGACCGGCTTGCCGCCACGATGGCCGAGATCGAACGCGCCGCGCAGAAAGCCCGCAATCGTCCCCGGACAGCCGCGCCTGCACGGACGACCCCGGTGGTGTCCGCAACGCCCGCGCCGCAGCGCCGGGACGACACGCCGCCCCCCGTCATTGAGGTCTACCGGGCACCGCGCGTCGAAGTGTATCGCCGTCGGCCCGGCGGTTCCGAATTTGAAAGGTCCTGAGATGCTTGACAATCCTACGCAGATCAAAGGCATGTATATCGGCGGCGACTGGGTTCATACCGCCCGCAGCTTTGACGACATCAACCCGTCCACCGGCGATGTGTGGGCGCTGATCCCCGACGGGGGCCGCACCGAGACCCGCGATGCCATTGCGGCGGCGCAGGCCGCGTTCCCCGGCTGGGCCGCGCTCCATTTCCAGGAACGCGCCCGCATCCTGCTGAAAGCCGCCGACATCTGGGAACGGCGCAAGATGGATTTTGTCGCGGCGGCACAGGCCGAAGGGGGCGGATGGTTCGGCAAGGGCATGTTCGAAGCAGGCTACGTGCCCGAAGTGTTCCGCGCCGCAGCGGCCATGTGCTATAATGCGGTCGGTGAAATGCTGCCCTCGCAGCACGGCAAGGTCTCGATGGTCGAACGCGTGCCGATGGGTGTGGTCGGCGTCATCAGCCCGTGGAACATGCCCGGCATCCTGACATCGCGCGGCTTTGCCTTTCCGCTGGCCGCCGGCAACAGCATCGTCCTGAAACCTTCCGAGGACACGCCTTACGCGGGCGGATTGTTCTTTGCCGAGATCATGGAGGAAGCCGGCGTGCCCAAGGGGGTGTTCAACGTCATCACCTGCTCGCGCGACCGGGTCGGCGAAATGGGCGATGAACTGGTCGAGAACCCGCTGGTCAAGGGCATCTCCTTTACCGGATCGACTCCCGTGGGCAGGCAGATCGCCGCCAAGGCCGGGGCGCATCTCAAGAAAGCCTGCGTCGAGCTTGGCGGCAAGGACAGCCTCATCGTTCTGGAAGATGCCGACATGGAACGCGCCACCTCGGCGGCCAGTTTCGGTGCCTTCATGCACCAGGGGCAGATTTGCATGTCCGTCGAGAAGGTGCTTGTGCACGAAAGCATCTATCCCGAGTTTCTGCGTCAATTCGTGGCGCGGGCGGCCAAGCTGAAGACCGGCGACACCGCCGATCAGGGCAACGTCATCGGCCCGCTGATCAATGACCGGCAGGTCGAGCGCGTGAAGTTCCAGATCGAGGATGCGCTGGCCAAGGGCGCCAGGGCCGTGCTGGGCGGCCACATCCGCGACCGCTTCGTCGAACCGACGATTCTCACCAATGTGAGCCCCGACATGGCCGTCTGGCAGGACGAGACCTTCGGCCCGGTCGCGGTTGTCGTGCCGTTCCGGACCGATGCCGAGGCCATCGCGCTGAACAACGATACCGAATACGGGCTCAGTTCGGGGATCATCAGCGCCGACGAACACCGGGCGCTCGAGATGTCGCGCAAGCTGCAAACCGGCATGTGCCACGTCAACTGTTCCTCGGTGAACGACGAACCGCACGTGCCGTTCGGCGGCAGCAAGGCATCAGGCGTCGGCAAGCACGGGGGCAAGTGGTCGATGGAAACCTTTACCGAAACCCGCTGGATCACGCTCGATCGTGGCGGCCGTCCCTATCCGCCGGTGTTCTGAGATGGGTTGGGAACGCGCTCCGCTGCTCAAGGGCAAGACCATCCTCGTGACCGGCTCGGCGTCGGGCATCGGCCAGGAAACTGCACGGGTCTGCACCGCCATGGGCGCACGGGTCCTGGGCGTGGACGTGACAAAGAAGTTCGACCATGTCGAGGAGTTCTACCGCGCCGACCTGTCGGACGGGGCCACCATAGATGCGCTGATCGACGTGCTGCCAGACGGCATCGACGGCATGGCGAATATCGCCGGCCTGCCACCGACCGCCCCGGCGGCAAAGGTGCTTGCGGTCAATCTCTTCGGACTGAAGCACCTGACCCTTGGCCTGATGCCAAAGCTCAACGACGGGGCCAGCATCGTGAACCTCGCCTCGCTGGCCGGTTTCGGCTGGCCCGATGCGATCCCGGCCATCCGGGCAAGCGAAGACGTGCATGTCGACGATGCGGCCCGCTTTGCCGACGATCACCGGATCACCAGCGAAGGCGGGCGCAGCTACTTCTTTTCGAAAGAGGCCCTGATCGCCTGGACGATGCAGAACCGCTGGACCTGGCGCGACCGCGACATCCGGATGAACTGCGTGAGCCCCGGTCCGGTCGATACACCCATCCTGGGGGATTTCATCGAAACACTGGGCGCGCGGGCCGAAGAGGACATGCGCACCATGGATCGCCCCGGCACGCCGGCCGATCTGGCCCCGATCGTCGCATTCCTGCTGTCGGACATGACGCGCTGGATTCGCGGCACCAACATTCCGGCGGACGGCGGCATGTCATCTAACATCCTGTGCGACATGCACGGGTTGTCATCTTAAGGGAGGCCACATCATGGCTGCACTTGCTTGGATCATCATCTTTCTGGTCATCGTGGCGATCATCATCGCCTTGGCGGCGGCCTTCTATCAAAGGGCCAGCAACGAAGTGGCCCTTGTCCGCACCGGCCTTGGCGGGCGGCGGGTCGTGATCGACGGCGGCTTGCTGGCTATCCCTTACTTCCACGAGATCAACAGGGTCAACATGCAGACCCTGCGCATGGATGTGGCGCGCGCGGGAGACTCGTCGCTCATCACCAAGGACCGTTTGCGGGTCGATGTCGGTGCCGAATTCTACGCCAGTGTCACGCCCAACGATGATGCGGTGACGCGGGCGTCGCAGGCGCTGGGCAACCGGGTGTTTCAGCCGGACCAGTTGAAAAGCCTGATCGACGGGATGATGATCGACGCGCTCCGCTCGGTTGCGGCACGAATGACGATGGACGAATTGCACGAAAATCGCGCCACCTTCGTCAAGGAGGTGCGCGACAGCCTGACCGACACGCTGGCGACATACGGCCTGCAACTTGACTCGGTGTCGCTCACCGCGCTGGACCAGACGCCGTTTGCGTCGCTTGACGAGAACAACGCCTTCAACGCGGTCGGCATGCGCAAACTGGCCGAGATCATCGCCAAATCCAAGAAGGAGCGCGCCGAGATCGAAGGCGACAGCCAGGTGAGCGTCGCACGCGCGGCGATGGACGCCGAACGGCGCAAGCTCGAGATCGACCTCGAGCAGCGTCGCGCGGAAATCGCCCAGACGCAGGAGGTGGAAACACTGGTCGCCGCGCAACTGTCGGAGATCGCCGCGCGCAAGGCCGACAGCGAACGCGCCGCTGCGAAGTCGCGTATCCGGATGGAGCAGGATATCGCCACCGCCGATCTTGCCAAAGAGCAAGTCTTGCGCGAAGCGGAGATCGCCCAGGCCCTTGCGCTGGAAGTCGCGGAGCAGAACCGCGCCATCGCCTTTGCCGCCAAGTCGCAGGAGGAAAGCAAGGCCCATGCCGAGGCCGACACCGCGCGGGTCGAAGCCGTGAAAGCCGCCGAGGCGGTGCATACGGCCCGCCAGTTGGCCGAAGCCGAGCGGCGCAAGGCGTTGGCCCTTCTGGCCGCCCAGGAACAGGCAGAGGCCGCCGCCGCGCGCGCCCGGATCACCGCGGCCTCGGACAAGGCGACCGCTGCCGACAAGTCCGCGGCCAAGCGCGAGGAAGCCGAGGCGCTCAAGGCCATGCGCCTGGCCGAGACCGAAGCCAACCTCGCCCAGATCAATGCCGAGAACGCGCGGTCGGAAGCACAGGTCGCGATGGAACTCGAACTGGCCCGGCTAAAGGCGATGCCGCAGATTCTCGCCGAAATGGTCAAGCCGGCGGAAAAGATCAACGGCATCTCGATCAACCAGGTTTCCGGTCTGGGTCGCGCTGGACCCGACGCTGGCGGTCCGACGTCACCGGTGACGCAAACCGTGGATGCGATCCTCGATATGGCGGTCTCGTTGCCCGCGATGAAAAAACTGGGCGACGCGATCGGTGTGAACATGGACGTCACCGCATTGGACGCGAAAGACAGACCGCAACCGGACAAGAGCTGACGGCGCAACGCCGCACCAAGGCGGCTTCCAGCGCTGCGCGGCACAAGTGCCGGGCCGCGGCGGGTCAGGCGCCTACAAAGGGCGGCTTGCGTTTCAGGGCCTGTTGACAGACCTCGGGCACGCGGAAATGACCCGTCCGCGCCAGGATGCGCGCCTCGGGAGCGAATTCCGGGTAAAGCGTCTCGAACCCGTCGCACGCTGGCCTGCCGGACAGGAAATTCAGCGCGATCAGCCGCGTGGCCGTGGCCGCCGCAGCGCTGGTGCCGACAATCCGCGAACCCGATCCAGACAGGGTGCCGATCGACGGCAAGCCCGGCCGGAACCAGCCCTGATCGGCTGTGGCCGTCACGGTGGGCAGGTTGGCATCGACCTGCGGCGTGTCGTCCGCGTTCACTGCCACCGAGGCGCTGCCGCTATAATCCGATGGCTTCAGCGTCGACAGCATGTACCCCGCGACGCGGAACGCCGACGGGGCGGTGCCGATGCCGTTCAGGCAACCATAGCCGCGCACCGGTGTCAGGGCAGGGCGTTCCAGCGGGCGGGGCGGTTCCGGCCGGTCCAGATCGACAAGATGGCTTTGCTGCCCCCCGGTGCCAAGCTGGCTCGGGTCATCGTCGCGCTGAACCCAGATGTCGACATGCGCGCCGTTCGGCAGCGGATCATCTCCGGTGTCGATCTTGATGGTCCAGAGGCCGACCGGTGTGCGCCGTCCGATTGCCGGAAACCCCGCGCTCGGGGTCATCGCCAGCATGACGCGCCAGCGGTTGTCCAGATGCTTGTCGGCGGAAAGCTGTCCGATGTTGGCACCGTCCTTTTCCACTTCGACAAAGCGCCGGGGATCACCGTCCTCCAAGTCTGGATCGGCTGTGATCGGCATGCTGAGTTCAGGCACCCCGCTGCCTGTCGGCGGCGTGACCGTAACGGTCCAGCCCTGCGGGTCGCGGTCGGGCGGCAACCAGATCTCGAGATAGCTTGACGTTCGGTCGTCGGGCTTGAGATGCCAGCCGAAACGGACCGCGCCTTCGGTCGTCTCGCGCGCCGAGAACCGCGCATGCATCTTCTTGGCGAAATTGTTGCCTGTGGGCATGACCAGCTCGGTGCAGGGCTGCGTCGCACGGCGGGCGACGATCAGCTGATCCACCGCCCGTTCGAAGCTTGATTTGCCGTCATGGCGATTGGCGCTCCAGCCATAGCTGAAGTTCACGACCAGCGGAATCTCTTCGCCGTCGAAGGCCTGAGCGATCATGCGCGCGCGATTGAAGATATATTCGATCGCGCTCAGCATCATCATCTCCTTGCCGAAGCCGGAGGTGTCCCAGGCGATGGTGTTGGGCAGCTGAACCGCCAGGATCGCCGCATCGTCGGGCAGGGAGTGCGCGCCGACAAAAGGATCGTTGCCAGCCGCAATTCCGGCGATATGCGCGCCGTGGGTGACGTGGTGCATCAGGACGGTGTCGATCTCGGGCACGTCGCGGTCGATCGCACCGGCAGCCCGGTAGGCCCGCAGTTCGTGATCGCCATGTTCGAGCCTGAGTCGGTTGATCGCGCCGCTGGTCAGTTCCTTGCCGAAGGGCACCGCGGCCGAAGCGTTTGCCCGGGCCGCCTGAAGCCAGCACAGGTTGATCCGCGTATCGTCCGCGCTGTCGCGGAAGGCGCGGTGCAGGAAGGGAATGCCGTCGTCGATCACGCCGATGATCACGCGCGGCTTGGTCTTGGGCGGGGTCCAGCCCTGCGGCGCGGCACCCTCGGCGTAGGTTTCGGGCCATGTCCGCGGATCGATCGGCATGTTGAGCCGGTACCGGCTTCCGTTCAGGGCGTGCAGGCACCGCGCCAGTTCGGCGTCTTCCCCGGTGACCGGCGCTTCGGGATCGATCGCGGTGTTCCACATGACGAAGGGCGTGACGTTGGGGCGCTCGCTCCAAAGCGGCGGAATGCGGATGGTCACATCGTCGGTATCCGCCAGCATCCCGTCCCCCTCCATCAGCGCGGTGATGTGGGTCGACGGGCCGTTGCGAATGGCCGGAAAGGCGAAGGGGCGACCGAGGTCTTGCGAAAAGATCCACCGCTCGTAAGGGCCGGTATACTTGTCGATCCGTTCGTGATCATGGCGATGCGGAAACATCGCTCAGACCTTCTGCGCTTCGGCAACCGCGCCGGACCAGAGCCAGCTGAAGGCCGGTTTGCTGTCGAGCGTGAAACTGTCACCGGTGGCGGTAAGGCCCATACCGGAGGCAATGTTTCCGGTGCGGTGATCTTCGTCGAAGAAGTCGTGATCGTCCGGGGTGTAGGTCATCACGTCGATTGCCGACCCCGCGCCGGCGCGGTTGAGCACAACCTGTCCGACGATCTTGCCCAGGGTCGCCCCGGCCCAGCTGTCGATGGGGTAATGCACACCCGCCACCGTCCGGTTGACCGTGATCCGTTCGGCAAGCCCGCGCAGCACCGCGATGCGCTGAGGGCCGTCCGACAGACTGTCCCAGGCCGTGATCAGCGCCTCAAGCACGGTCAGCACGGCATAGGCTTCGGTGGCATGCGCCGACGGAAAGCTGCCATGCCCCGGTGTCGGGATCATCGGCATCAGCCGCGCATCCAGCTGGTCCGGCCGGCGGATCGCGAGATGGTTCTTGACGATCATGGCGGCATGCGCGGCGGCGACCTGGGTGGCCGTGATAAGTTCGAACGTCTTGGTGTTCTGCGCGCTGTGCAGGCCCAGCATCATCGCGAAATAGGGCGTCGGAAAGCCAAGCTGCGACGTGATCTCGGCGCTGCGTTCGGCGCGCAGGGTGGCGTAATCCGACACGAACCGGCATTGCGCCCGCAACAGATGCGTTCCGGGCCGGTGAAGCGTCAGGCAGGTCTGACCGTCGAAAGACAACGTGGCCTTCTGCGGCGTCCCGTCGATGGCCTCTGAGCCGATGCCGGCGAGGAATTCACTGACATAAAGCGATCCGCGCACCCAGGTTGCCAGTCCGCCAAGGGTGTTCGGGTCGGAAAACCCAAGCTCCTGGTCGGTGGGCATCGTGCCGCCTTCGGTGAGGTGGCGCAGACCCTCGGCCGTGGTTTGCAGGCCATGCGTCGTCATCGGGTCGTGGCCGCCGGGATCTTCAACGCCCAGGAACCCGCCAAGCCCGGTGAAATTGGTGCTGCCGCCAAGGCCGCCCAGTCCTCCAAGGCCGCCCAAACCACCCAGCCCTCCCAGGCCACCCAGTCCGCCCAAACCACCATACTGAGCCATAGTTCTGTTTCCTTTTCAATGCGTTAAGAAATGCCTGCGGTCGATAGCGCCTCAACCATCAGCTTGCCGATTCTCCTGTCGGCAGACGGGTGTGTCCTGCGGTAATCTTCGAGGCTGAAATAGGGAAAGCGTCGCATGAGGTCCTGCGCTGCAATGCGGGCTTCGTCGCCCCGGTTCAGCGCATGCAGAGCCGCGATCCGCGTCCGCAAGGTCGAGATGTGCCGATCGTTGGCTGCAAGAGACCGGTCGGCGAGCGCGAGCGCTTTCTCGTATTCGCCCCCCGCGAGATGCGCCGAACTGGCCAGGCTGTCGAAGTAATAGCCGAACGGGTCGATGGGCGACAGGTCGCGGGCCGTCGTGGTGGCCTTGATCGCGGACTGGCCCTCATCGGAGAACGCCATCAACGATCCCCGCAGCAACCAGGCAAGGCTTTCGCTTGGATTGATCTCTTGGGCTGCGGTGTACCTTTGTTCGGCCACGTCAAGGTTCTTGAGGATGTTGCCATTGACGAACCCGTCGATGGTCAGCCCGAAACTGGATTGCGGATCAAGATCAAGCGCGCGGGCGGTGCAATCCAGCGCCTTCTGCGTGTCCTTCTCGCGGTCGGTGCTGTAATACTTGAAGATGCTGAGCACATACCATTTGCCCAGCCACGCAAAGACATGCGAGTTGGATGGCGCGCGCGCCGCCGCTTCATCGAGAAACTGACGCGCGCGCAGGAAATCCCCGAGCTTTGGAAGATGCATCGCCGTGGCTCCGGCGATCAGCAATTGATGATCCGGCAGGTCCGGCAGCGGGGTCTGGCGCCCGGCGTCCAGGGTTGTTTCGGCAATCGAGCGGCCAACCGATTGCACGACGCTGACCAGCCATGCACTGGCCTCCTCTGCGAAATGCGCAAAGGGACAGGACAGGTGCCGGTTCCACAACAGGGTTCCGCTGCGCACATCGGTGAAATCCACATCCGCGATCAAGGTCTCGCCCTGTCGTCGCATGGTTCCGGTCAGGAGATAATCGACATCCAGCGTGTCGCGGACATTCACGATGTCGATGAACCGCTGCGACATGGCGCGGCCGGACAGGTGCGAAATTACCGACAACAAGCTGGAACGCGACATCATCCGGCTGGTCTCTTCGGCGATCCAGTCGCCGGCGATGGCAAGGTCCGTGTCGCCCGGAGGCACGGTCAGGGGCAGGGCGCAGACGCGCGGACGGATGCGGGTCGGACCGCGCTTGCCGGACACGAAGCACAGCGCCTTCACCGCGCCCGGGTCGGCGCGCACACTGTCGCGCCAGGCCACGAAGGACGGCTCACGGATGTTCAGATCATCGAGGAAGGGCCCGTCCGAGGGATGGCCGATGACCTTGACCCGCGCCATGTCGATCTCGATTTCCTTGTTCGTGACCGTCAGGATGTCGTCGAAATCGGCGCCGATGATCTTGCGCAGATCCGACAGGGCCCGGCGCAGGTTCTGGTGACCGCTTTCATAATCGGCAAAGCCCCACAGCGTTTCCTGAAGAAAGCTGCGCGACCGCCGGTTCAGCGGCGCGGTTACCAGCAGGGCGAACAGCGCACGATGTTTGGCGCCGGTGACCTCGGCACGGGTCACGTCTGCGCGACGGAGCACGCATGAGCCGAACAATGAAATTTCCAGGCCTGCGCCCACCTTGGTCTCTCCGTTAACGTGGGGTCATGCTATCCCCGCTTTTGCCATGCACCAAGTCATTCACACTAATTTCACGCGGGTCACGGACTCTGGTTTGCTACCAAGTCGAAAGCGCTCATCGAGAAGGACCTGTTCATGTCCGACCAAGACCCGATTCTGACAATCACGGATGCCGTCGATTTCTACGAAAAATGGCCGCATTTGCGACGGCGTGCCGAGACACTGGTCGAGACACGCAACATGACGCCGCAGGATTCGGAATTGTTGAAATGGATGATCCGGATGGTCGACATGGTGGGCCCAAACGACATTTCCCGGCATTAGCATGGTGAAAAAAAACCGGCCGCCTGGCCGGTTTTTTCCGATCGTGTCTGCGAAACGGGGTCAGAGACCCCATTTGTCGGCGGTGGTCTCGAAGAAACCCGACGCCTTTTTCAATTCGATCCAGCTGTTCACGTAATTGATCCAGACCTGGTCGTCCTGCGGCAGCAACATGGCGATCGGTGTCGGCGCGCGGGGTGCGTCGATTTCGATCTGCCGCAAGTTCGGAAACTTGGTCAGCAGGGTCGAGCCTTCGATGTTCGAGGTCACGAACACGTCCGACCGGTCGGACAGGACCTCCTGGAACCCGCGCGCCGGGGCTTCGACCACGGTGATGTCGGCATCCGGGAACCATTCGCGGACCATGGCTTCGAAGCTCGTGCCAAGGGTCGTGGCGACCTTCACATCCGCGGAATTGATCGAGTCCCAGCCCGAAAAGCGGTCAAGCTTGTCGTCGGTGGTGAACGGCAGGATTTCCACGGCGATATAGCTGTCGGAAAACCCTGCGGCCTTCATGCGGGCCGGGCTGATCGAGGCCGAGCCGGTCATGTGGTAGTTGCCTGCGACCACGCCGTTCACCAGCGTCTTCCAGTCGGTCGGCACGAATTCAAGCTCGACGCCGAGGTCGGTGGCCAGTTCGGTCATCACGTCGACGTCGTAGCCCTTGTAACTGTTGGTGGCCGGATCGCGGACAGACATCGGGTTCCAGTCGCCCGTGGTGCCCACCTTGAGAACGCCATTGCTCAGGATGTCCTGCAACGCCGATTGCGCCGAGGCCGGAGCCGCGAGGACGGAAACGGCCAGCGTTGCCGCCAGTCCAAGTGATTTCAGAAAACGCATCATATGTCCTTTTCGTGGATGTCGTGGTTCGATTACATGCAAGTATAGCTCTGACGGCCATCACGACACGCTGATTTTTCTGCGCGTGCGCTATCTTGTGAGCACTGAAGATGGATCGGAGTAGAAAATGAGCGCAGAGCGCGTCATCGAAATCAGTTCGCTGAACAAATCTTTCGGCGATTTCAGGGTCCTTACAAATGTCGATCTGTCGGTCAGCCTGGGGGAACGCATCGTGATTTGCGGACCCTCCGGGTCTGGCAAATCGACATTGATCAGATGTGTCAACGGATTGGAACAATTCGATTCCGGACACATCGAGGTCGATGGCATCTCGCTTCGGGACAAAGGCAGCGCCGAGCGGGTCAGGGCCGAGGTCGGCATGGTGTTTCAACAGTTCAACCTGTTCCCCCACCTGACGGTCCTGGAGAACCTGACGCTCGGTCCGATGAAGGCGCGGGGCCTGTCGCGCAAGGACGCGGAAGACCTGGCGATGACCTATCTCGACCGGGTGCGCATCCCCGAACAGGCGCGCAAGCGGCCAGGCGACCTGTCGGGCGGTCAACAGCAACGTGTGGCGATTGCCCGATCCTTGTGCATGAAGCCCAAGATCATGCTGTTCGACGAACCGACCTCGGCGCTCGACCCAGAGATGATCTCCGAGGTTCTGGACGTGATGGTCGAACTTGCCCAGGACGGCATGACGATGCTCGTGGTCACGCACGAGATGGGCTTTGCCCGCAAGGTCGCGGATCGGATGGTCTTCATGGACAGCGGCGAAATCGTCGAGATCGGCGCACCGTCAGCCGTGTTCGAAGCGCCGAAATCCGAGAGGTTCCGCGCATTCCTCGACAAGATCCTGCATCATCATTGAGGCTTTCGACATGACAAGAACGTTGAAGATCTGGGGGCTTCTCCTGGTGGTGCTGCTGGCGGCCGGATGCAGCAGCAGCGGCAACACCTGGGGCTGGTATGTGATCGACCCCACGACGCCGCAGGGGCAGTCGAATGTCAAATTCCTGATCGGCGGCTTCTGGGCAACGATCCAGCTGTCGCTGATCGCCGCGGCGCTGTCGATGACCATCGGGCTTCTGGTCGCGCTTCCGGGCATGTCCGACAATCGGTGGGTGCGCCTGCCGTCCCGCATCTATATCGAGTTCGTCCGGTCGATCCCGCTTCTGCCGATGCTGTTCTGGGTGTTCTACGGGTTGCCCGTCGTGATGAAATCCATGGGCATCCCGATCTCGATCGACGCCTTCTGGGGCGCGATCATCACGCTGGCCATTTCCGACAGTGCCTTCACCGCCGAAATCTACCGCGCGGGGATTCAGTCCATTCCCAAGGGCCAGACCGAAGCGGCGCGCACCGTGGGCCTCACCTACGGGCAGACCATGCGCTACGTGGTGCTGCCGCAGGCGATCCGGCGCATCCTGCCGCCGCTGGCGAACCAGTTCATCTACATCGTCAAGATGTCCGCCTTCGCGTCGGTCATCGGCATGCAGGAATTGACCCGGCGCGCCAATGAACTCGTGGTGACGGAATACCGGCCGCTGGAGATCTATTCGCTGCTGATTCTCGAATACCTCGTGCTGGTGCTGATCATCAGCTTCTTCGTGCGCTGGCTGGAACGGAAGATGGGATCGGACGAACGTCGGTAATCCAGGACAAGGGGAAAGACAGGATGAGTTGGTCGGATTTCATGGACGACACCGTCGCGCGCCTCGGCGTGCTTGAGAAAGAGGTCCCGGAAACATTCGCCGGCTTCAACCAGATGGGCCGCGCCGCCAAGACGAACGGAGCTCTGGACGAAAAGACCAAGGAGCTCATCGCGCTGGGCATCGCGATCGCGACCCGCTGCGACAGCTGCATCGCGTTTCACGTCAAGTCGCTGGTGCGGCTCGGGACAAGCCGCGAGGAAGTCTGCGAGGCGCTGGCGATGATCGCCCATATGGGCGGGGCCAGGGGCAGGTCGGTGTGACCGGGGGCAAGGTCTTTCGAAAGACCTTGCCGACGCGGTTTCGAAACCGCGTGTCCAAGCGCGTTGCAACGCGCTTTGCGAAAGAGATTTCGAAATCTCTTTCACGTCACCGCCTTGCGCACCATGTCCCAGTAGATCGCTTCCACCTCGGGCAGCGAAAGCCGGCCGCCGCTGCGGTACCAGGTGTTCACACCCGTCAGCATGGCGATGATCGCCAGCGTGGTGATCTTGGTATCGACGACATGGAACGCCCCCGCGTCGCGCCCGGCTTGCAGGATCGCCTCGAGGGCCCGTTCGTAGCGCCGCCGCAAGTCCTCGATGACGGCGAAGTTTTCCGGCGTCAGATTGCGCAATTCCATGTACGAGATGAAAACCGCCTGCGGCCGCTCAAGGTGAAAGCGGATGTGGAACCGCGTGAAGGCTTCCAGCTGGTCGGGCGGTGTCGGCTGCACCGGCGCGTCCGCGAGCGCCGACAACAGGTCGTCCATATGCCCCTGGAGCAGGTCGAACAGGAGCGTCTGCTTGTCCGGCGTGTAATTGTAGAGCGCACCTGCCTGCACGCCGACATCGCGGGCGATCTGGCGCATGGAAACGGCCGCGTAGCCGTGCCGCGCAAACAGCGTCAGGGCGGCCTCCCGCACGCGGGGGCCGGTGATGTCGGAATGAGATCCTGCTGTACGCGCCATGTCGACAGATTATCTGAACGCTTGTTCAGATCAAGCTTGCGGTTGCGTGTTCATGTCGGCTGCGGCATGAGATCGTAACCGAAAGGAGCAAGCTGCATGTGGCGGTTGTGGATCACCCTTGGACTGGCCTTGTCCGCCTGCGCGGAGTTTCCCGAGGTCGACGCGGCCCTGGCGACAGGCGCACAAGGGCAGGACTACCCGGAGTTGCTGCCCTTCGAACAGTTGCTTTCGGGCGACGATCCGCGGCTGGCCCAAGGCGATGACGCGGCTCTTCGGGCGCGGGCCGCCGACCTCAGGGCGCGGGCGGATGGATTGCGCCGCCCGGTGATCGAGCCGCAGACTCGTGACCGGATGGACGACGGTGTCGCAGAACCCTGATCTGGCCCGTTGCAGGGGCCTTCGCAAGGCGCTATTGCGGGCAAAATCACGCCTCTCTGCAAAAGGATGACCCCACATGACTGAACCTCTGCGCCTTGGAATCGCCGGGCTGGGCACTGTCGGCGTGGGTGTCCTCAAGATCATCCGCCAGAAAGCGGCGCTGCTGGAGGCGCGCGGTGGGCGTCAGATCACGATTTCCGCGGTCGGCGCGCGCAATCGCAGCAAGGAGCGGGGCGTGCCGCTCGACGGTTACGATTGGGAAGACGATCCGGTGGAACTGGCCAAGCGCGACGACATCGATGTCTTCGTCGAGTTGATCGGGGGCAGTGACGGGCCGGCCAAGGCCTCGACCGAGGCCGCCTTGCGCGCCGGCAAGGACGTGGTGTCCGCCAACAAGGCGCTGCTGGCCCATCACGGGCAGGCCCTGGCCGAACTGGCCGAGGCGAACGGGTCGGTGCTGCGCTTCGAGGCTGCGGTTGCCGGGGGCATCCCGGTCGTCAAGGCGCTGACCGAAGGGCTTGCGGGCAACGATATCCAGCGGATCATGGGGGTGATGAACGGCACCTGCAACTACATCCTCACCCGGATGGAATCCGCGGGCCTGACCTATGACGAAGCCTTCGCCGAAGCCGACGGGCTTGGCTATCTCGAAGCCGACCCGACCCTCGATGTCGGTGGCATCGACGCGGGGCACAAACTGTCGCTGCTCTCTGCCATCGCTTTTGGCACCCAGGTGGATTTCGACGCGGTCGAGCTTGAGGGCATCGGCCGGGTGAGCATCGAGGACATTCGCCAGGCGGCCGACATGGGCTACAAGGTCAAGCTGCTCGGCGTGTGCCAGATGACCGGCCGCGGTCTCGAACAGCGGATGTCGCCCTGTCTCGTTCCGGCAACCTCGCCGCTCGGACAGTTGGATGGCGGCACCAACATGGTGGTGATCGAAGGCGACCAGGTGGGACAGATCGTGATGCGCGGGGCCGGGGCCGGCGAAGGTCCGACCGCCAGTGCTGTCATCGGCGACGTGCTCGACATCGCCCGTGGCACGCGGGTGTCCACCTTCGGACAGCCGTCGGACCGGCTGACCAAGCCGAAACCCGCAAGCACCGCCACACCGGCGCCCTATTACCTGCGGCTGATGCTGCTGGACAAACCCGGTGCGCTGGCCAAGGTGGCGGCGGTGCTGGGGGAAGCCGGCGTCTCGATCAACCGCATGCGGCAGCGCAGCCACGACCAGAACACCGCGCCCGTGCTGATCGTCACGCACAAGACGACCCGCGCGGCTCTGGACAATGCCCTGGCCGCAATGGTCGGCACAGGTGTTGTAGAAGGGGAACCCGTGGCGCTTCGGATCGAGCACGTCTGACGGCTTTAGCGCAATCAACCTTGTCAGTGCGCAGACGCCCCCTTAACAGACAGTATACCTGAATTCATTCCTGACTGGAGAGCCAGATGAGCGCGCATCCCGATTTCAATGACCGCATGTTGTCCCTTGGTCTGGCGCGGGTGGCGGAACAAGCCGCAATCGCGACCGTCGACCTGATCGGGCGGGGCGACGAAAAGGCCGCGGACCAGGCGGCGGTCAATGCCATGCGCGAACAGCTGAACCTGCTGGACATTGCCGGTGTCGTGGTGATCGGCGAGGGCGAACGTGACGAAGCTCCGATGCTGTTCATCGGAGAAGAAGTGGGCAACGGCAATGGACCCGGCGTCGACATCGCACTCGATCCGCTTGAAGGTACAACGCTGACCGCCAAGGACATGCCGAACGCCCTGACCGTCATCGCGATGGGGCCGCGCGGATCAATGCTGCACGCGCCGGATGTCTACATGGACAAGCTTGCCATCGGGCCGGGCTTTGCCGAAAACGTCGTGACCCTCGACATGTCCCCGAAAGAGCGCGTGACGGCTCTGGCCAAGGCAAAGGGCTGTAGCCCGAACGACATCACCGTCTGCGTTCTGGAACGCCCGCGCCACGAAGAGATGATTGCCGAACTGCGCTCCACCGGGGCCGCCATCCGCCTCATCACCGACGGGGATGTGGCGGGTGTCATGCATTGCGCCGAGCCGATCCAGACCGGCATCGACATGTACATGGGCACCGGCGGCGCCCCGGAGGGGGTTCTCGCGGCGGCGGCGCTGAAATGCATGGGCGGCCAGATCCAGGGCCGTCTGCTGTTCCGCAACGAGGACGAAAAGGGCCGCGCCGCGAAAGCCGGCATCACCGACCTCGACAAGATCTACAGCCTTGACGAGATGGTCACACAGGACGTGATCTTTGCGGCCACCGGCGTCACGAGCGGATCGCTCTTGCCTGGTATCAAGCGCGAGATCGGCTTCTACACCACGGAAACGCTGTTGATGCGGTCCAAGACCGGGTCGGTGCGGCGGATGACCTACCGGAACCCGATGCACTGATGGAGGCTGCGTGACCGGATATCTGGGCGTTGACCGGTCCCTGACCGAACGGCGCTGGTTCGGTCCGGGAACAGATGTGGCACGTCTTGCAGAGGCCCTGGCCCAGCAGACCGGCCACAGCCCGGCCCTGTGTCAGACCTTGGCGCGGCTCGGCGTGCAATCTGCCGAGGTTCCCGGCTACCTGGAACCGACCCTGCGCGACCTGCTGCCCGACCCGCGATCGCTCCGGGACATGGGCCGCGCCGCGGAACGTCTGCTCAAGGCTGTGCGCGACCGCGAGCGTATCGCGATCTTCGCCGATTACGATGTCGATGGCGGCGCGTCGGCGGCGCTGCTGATCGACTGGCTGCGGCAACTGGACCGGCACGCGACGCTCTACGTGCCGGACCGCATCGACGAAGGCTACGGCCCCAACGAACCGGCGATGCAGGCCCTGGCGCAAGATCACGACCTGATTGTCTGCGTCGATTGCGGAACGCTGTCGCACGGCCCGATTGCCGCCGCGACCGGCGCCGATGTTGTCGTGCTCGACCATCACCTTGGCGGCGAAACGCTGCCCGACGCCTACGCGGTGGTCAATCCGAACCGGCAGGACGAGGACGGATCGCTGGCACATCTGTGTGCGGCGGGCGTGGTGTTCCTTGCGCTGGTCGAGGCCGGCCGACAATTGCGCGAGGCTGGCGCCAAGGGCCCCGACCTGATGTCGATGCTCGATCTGGTCGCGCTGGCGACCGTGGCCGATGTCGCGCCGCTCAAGGGGGTCAACCGCGCCCTCGTGCGGCAGGGATTGCGCGTGATGGCGCGACGCGCGCGGCCTGGCCTGGTGGCGCTCTGCGATGTCGGGCGGCTGGAAAGCGCCCCGAAATCCCATCATCTCGGCTTTGTCCTCGGCCCCCGCGTGAACGCGGGCGGACGGATCGGCAAGGCGGATCTGGGCGCACGGCTCCTGTCCTGCACCGATCCGCACGAAGCCCGTGCGATGGCCGAACGGCTGGACGCGCTGAACACCGAACGCCGTGAAATCGAAGAGGCCGTGCGCGCGCAGGCCCTCGAACAGTCCGAGGCGCGCGGGTGGGACGCGCCGCTGGTCTGGGCCGCCGGCGAGGGCTGGCATCCGGGCGTCGTGGGAATCGTCGCCTCGCGCCTCAAGGAACGCACCAACCGCCCGGCGATCGTCATCGGTTTCGACGGCGACGACGGCAAGGGATCGGGGCGTTCGGTCAGCGGCATCGATCTTGGCGCATCGATCCAGAAGCTTGCGGCAGAAGGGCTCATCCAGAAAGGCGGCGGTCACAAGATGGCCGCAGGTCTGTCACTGACCCGCGCGCAGCTTGAACCCGCCATGGCCCGCCTGACCGAACTTCTGGCGAAACAGGGCGCGGATCGCCTTGGCGCGTCGGATCTGCGCCTGGACGGGCCGCTCATGCCCGGCGCCGCGACGCCGGAACTGGTGGACCTGCTCGAAAATGCCGGCCCCTTCGGCGCAGGCGCCGCGGCCCCGAGATTCGTCTTCCCCGACACCCAGATCGGATTGGCGAAACGGGTCGGGTCCGCGCATCTCAAGATCAGCTTCGGGGACGGTATCGGAGCCCGGATCGACGCCATCTGCTTCGGTGCGTTCGACGGCCCGCTGGGGCCTGCGCTTGAAAACCACGGTGGCGCACGATTCCACCTTGCCGGGCGTCTGGAGATAAATGAATGGGGTGGCCGCCGCACGGTTCAGCTTCGCCTCGAAGATGCCGCGCCGTCGATCTCCTGATCGGTTCAAGTTATTGAATTCGTGTGAATTTTTTTCGGCCCATTCGCGCACCGCGATCTGCCGAAAAATCCGCAGAAAACCTCGAATTTCCACTTGCATGGCCGCGCCGCTTTGCCTAAACACCGCTCACCAAGAGTGGCCCGTTCGTCTATCGGTTAGGACGCCAGGTTTTCAACCTGGAAAGAGGGGTTCGATTCCCCTACGGGCTGCCACCTTCCCCAAAGCACAGACTTGCAAATCGCGTGGCCGCCCGACATATGCGGGCCATGCGTGTCAT
The DNA here is from genome assembly GCF_020055635.1 of Marivita sp. Classification (GTDB taxonomy): domain Bacteria; phylum Pseudomonadota; class Alphaproteobacteria; order Rhodobacterales; family Rhodobacteraceae; genus Marivita. Next base: position 108,815 of record NZ_JAIPUT010000004.1, read on the forward strand.
CAGATCGATTACCACCGTTTCCTGCGCCGTTCTCGCTTTGCCGGTTTCGGCACAATCGAGCGCGGAACTGCGTGTGCGGCAATCCCCCATCGAGTTTGTCCAGAGTGACGCGCCGATCAATCCCGGCAAATTGGGTGGGGCGCTGATCGACGTGGCCGGGCGTGTTACCGGCGTTGCGGTTCGCGCTGCGCTGGCCGCACGGTTCGTGAAGCCCGCACACGGCGGTCAGGGCCCGTTGCTGCGGTTCAGGGCCTGACACATGGCGGATCTTTTTGATACCGACACACAGGCAGACGACGCGCCGCGGCCCCTGGCCGACCGGTTGCGACCGAAAAAGCTGTCCGATGTCATCGGGCAGTCGCAGGTCATCGGACCGGACGCGCCGCTGACCGTGATGCTCGAGGCTGGCAGCCTTGGATCGGTGGTGTTCTGGGGGCCGCCGGGTGTCGGCAAGACCACCATCGCGCGGCTGCTGGCTGACGAGACCGACCTGCATTTCGTTCAGATCAGCGCGATCTTTTCCGGCGTGCCGGAGCTGCGCAAGGTGTTCGATGCCGCCCAGCAGCGGCGCAAGGCGGGGCAGGGCACGCTTCTTTTCGTCGACGAGATCCATCGCTTCAACAAGGCGCAGCAAGACAGCTTCCTGCCCCATATGGAGGATGGCACGATCCTTCTGGTCGGAGCCACAACCGAGAACCCGTCGTTCGAACTGAATGCGGCCCTGCTCAGCCGGGCACAGGTTCTGGTTCTGGAACGTCTTGACCTTGCGGACCTGGAGCGGCTTGCAGAGCGCGCCGAGCGGGAACTGGACCGAAAGCTGCCGCTGGACGGGCCGGCGCGGGAAAACCTGCTCGAGATGGCGGATGGCGACGGGCGCGCGCTGTTGAACCTGATCGAACAGGTGGTGGCGTGGAAGGTCGACTCGCCCCTCGACAGCGCCGCGTTGGGGCAGCGCCTGATGAAACGCGCGGCGCAATACGACAAGTCCGGCGATGCGCATTACAACCTGATCTCGGCGTTGCACAAATCCGTGCGCGGGTCCGATCCCGATGCGGCGCTCTACTGGTTCGCGCGGATGCTCGATGCGGGTGAAGACCCTCGATACCTGGCGCGGCGCATCACGCGCATGGCAGTCGAGGATATCGGCCTTGCCGATCCGCAGGCGCAAGCGGTGTGCCTGCAAGGCTGGGAAACCTTCGAACGGCTGGGCAGCCCCGAAGGTGAACTGGCGATCGCGCAGGCTCTGGTTTACCTCGCGCTCGCGCCGAAATCCAACGCGGTCTATGCGGCCTACAAGGGCGCGCGCGCAGCGGCGAAGAAGACCGGATCGCTGGTGCCGCCCAAGCATATTCTGAATGCGCCGACGAAACTGATGAAGGAACAGGGCTACGGGACCGGCTACGCCTATGATCACGATGCCGAGGACGGCTTTTCCGGCCAGGATTATTTTCCCGACGCGATGGGCCGCACCGAATTCTACGCCCCGGTCGAACGCGGATTCGAGCGCGACCTGAAGAAAAGGCTCGAGTATTTCGCCCGGCTGCGGGCCAAGCGGACCATCTGAAGGCGCGGCGCGTGACGCTGACCCGGGTGCCAATGCCCGCCTTGCGGTGCGCCAGCATGGGACAATGGCCTCGCGTGGACTCGCGGCGATACGGGACGGACCCTTGCCCGCATCCGGCCCCACGGCCGTCGATGGCGGCGAGGGCGCAACCGTGCTTTGCTTGACATCTCACAGGCCGCGCGCGACAGAGCCTGCATGTTGACCACCCTTTCTCTTGTCGCCCTTGGCGGCGCGCTTGGCGCAGGCCTTCGCTATCTGGCGGGGGTCGGCATCCTTCGGCTGGTCGGGCACGGCGATTTCCCCGTGGCCATCCTGTCGGTCAACGTGATCGGATCGTTCCTGATGGGGGTCTTCGTGGTGATCGCGGCGCAGCGCGGCCTGACGCATCTCGGCCCTTTCGTGATGACAGGGCTTCTGGGCGGTTTCACGACGTTTTCCGCCTTTTCGCTTGAAACGATGACGTTGATCGAACGCGGGCAGATCGGCTTTGCCAGCCTCTATGTCGTGCTGTCGGTCGGCTTGTCCATCGGTGGTCTTGCCCTTGGCCTTCTGGCCGCTCGGAGTGTGTTTGCATGAGTCGTGTCCAGACAATCACGGTTGGTCCCGGTGACGTCGATCAAAGGCTCGATCGCTGGCTCAAGCGGATGTTTCCGCATCTCGGGCAGGGGCGCATCGAAAAGATGTGCCGCAAGGGCGAGCTGCGGATTGACGGGGCCCGCGTGAAAGCCAGCACGCGGCTGGCCACCGGTCAGCAGGTGCGCATCCCGCCGCTGCCCGAACCCGGAGAGGTCCAATCGCAGCCCAAACCGGGCGTGTCCGACAAGGACGCCGAGATGATGAAGGCGCTTGTGCTCTACAAGGACGACCACATCATCGCCCTGAACAAGCCGCCGGGACTGCCCACGCAAGGCGGCAGCAAGCAGACCCGCCATGTCGATGGCCTGGCCGAGGCGCTGACCTTTGGCCATGACGAGAAACCGCGCCTCGTGCACCGTCTCGACAAGGATACGTCGGGCGTGCTGCTTCTGGCGCGCACGCGGCAGGTGGCCGGCGCGCTGACCGCGGCCTTCCGCGACCGCGAGACCCGCAAGATCTACTGGGCCTGCGTCGCGGGCGTTCCGGCGCCGCTGATGGGCACGATCAAGTTCGGCCTGGTCAAGGCGCCGGGTCATGGCGCGAGCGGCGAAAACGAAAAGATGCGCGCGGTGCTGCCGCGCGACGTGGCCAGCACCGAAGGCGCGAAACACGCAACAACCGATTACGCGGTCCTGAGCGCGCTGGCCAAGCGCGCCGCCTGGGTGGCAATGGTTCCGATCACCGGCCGCACCCACCAGTTGCGCGCGCATATGGCGGAACTGGGCCATCCGATCATCGGCGATGGCAAATACGGCGGGTCCGGGCAGGAAAACCTCGGCGATGGCTGGGGCGCGATGCTGGGTGGGGCGATCAGCAACAAGCTGCACCTGCACGCGCGGTCGATTTCGCTGAAACACCCCGTCACCGGCGCGCATCTCACGATCACCGCGCCGTTGCCCGAACACATGCAGCGCACCTGGGGCTTCCTGCAATGGGACCCGCGCGACGTGCCTGCCGACCCGTTCGAGGATTTCGAGGCATGACCCGACCGCCTTGGCCGGTCCATGCGCGATATCGACGACCGGCCCCCGCACCGACACCTTGATGGAGGACCTGACATGAGCGAATGGGCTCCGAAACGGTTTTGGAAATCGGCTGAAACGACCCCCACGGATGACGGGTTCGGCGTGCTGCTGGATGGCCGCCCGGTGCGCACGCCTGCAAAGGCGCTCTTATCGGTGCCGACCGAAGCGGTCGCAGACCGAATCGCCGGGGAATTCGATGCGCAGAACGACCGGATCGACCCGACAACGATGCCGTTCACCCGCACGGCGAACGCCGCGATTGACAAGGTCGCGATCCAGCATGCCGAAGTTGCCGACCTGCTTGCCGCTTACGGCGACAGCGACCTTCTGTGTTACAGGGCGCACGAGCCGGACGAGTTGGTGGCGCGCCAGGCCGAGCAATGGGATCCGCTGCTGGACTGGGCGGCAGACGCGCTGGGCGTGCGGCTGGAGCCGCGTACCGGCGTGATGCACGCGCCGCAGGACCCGGCGTCCCTGGCCATCCTGAGCCAGAAAGTCCATGCCATGACGGCTTTCGAACTCGCCGCGTTCCACGACCTGGTGGCCATCAGCGGGTCGCTCGTCATCGGTTTCGCAGCCAAGTTTCAGGCGCGTTCTGCCTCGGATCTCTGGATCGTTTCGCGGCTCGACGAGCTTTGGCAGGAAGAACAATGGGGCAAGGACGAAGAGGCGCAGGAACTGGTCGCCTACAAGCAGGCGGCGTTTTTTCATGCAGATGCGTTCATGCGCCTGATCGATGGTCATTCTTCGCGCTGACGCGGGGTAAACTCGGGCCTATTGACCAAAAAATAGGCTAATCGGCTTGACCTATCGAAGTGAATCCACGCAAAATCCTCTGCATTGGAAGTCGGGGCATCCCTACTTTCGTCGTATGGGCGTGGATACGCTCGACAAAAAACCGTGCTGTGATGTGCGGATCAACAGGAAGAGGTAAAAATGAATAGAATCGTTATTCTTGGCGCGATGACTGCGGCTGGCCTATCAGCCGGTGTTGCGTCGGCTGCCACGCTTGACGACGTAAAGGCGCGTGGTACGCTGAATTGTGGCGTGACCACCGGTCTCGTCGGATTTGCAGCGCCAAACGCCAACGGCGAATGGGAAGGCTTCGATGTCGGCGTATGCCGCGCGGTTGCCGCCGCCGTTCTCGGCGACCCGACCGCGGTCGAATTCGTGCCGACCACCGGCAAGACGCGCTTCACCGCGCTTGCATCCGGTGAGATCGATCTGCTCGCCCGGAACACCACCTGGACGTTCTCGCGCGATGTCGACCTTGGTTTCGAATTCGTCGGCATCAACTACTACGACGGCCAGGGCTTCATGATCCCGAAGGAACTGGGCGTCTCGTCGGCCAAGGAACTCGATGGTGCGACAGTCTGCATCCAGACCGGCACCACGACCGAGCTGAACCTTGCCGACTACTTCCGCAAGAACAACATCAGCTACGAGCCGGTTCCGATCGAGACCAATGCCGAAGCACAGCCGCTCTATCTTGAAGGCGCGTGCGACGTCTACACGACAGACGCGTCCGGCCTTGCCGCGACACGTGCGGCATTCGAAAACCCGGGTGATCACGTGGTCCTGCCGGAAATCATCTCGAAAGAGCCGCTTGGCCCGCTGGTGCGTCATGGCGACAACGAATGGGGCGATATCGCCCGTTGGACCCTGAACGCCCTGATCGCGGCGGAAGAGCTGGGTGTGACCTCGGCCAATATCGACGAACTGGCCTCGGGCACCAACAGCCCGGAAATCAACCGTCTGCTCGGCACCGAAGGCACTCTGGGCGAAATGCTCGGCCTTGACGCCGACTGGGCCGTCCGTGCCATCAAGGCCGGCGGCAACTACGGTGAGCTGTTCGAAAAGAACATCGGTGAGAACACGCCGATCGGTCTGGCGCGCGGTCTCAACGCGCAGTGGACCGAGGGTGGGCTGCTGTACTCGCCGCCCTTCCGGTAAACACATGCTCCGGGAAAAGGGCGCGGTTCACTCCGCGCCCTTTTTCAAATCAACGAACCGGCCTTCGGATACGGCATCAGAGCGCGTAAAGCGCCGCCACAGCATTCCGGGAAAACAGGGATAACATAATGTCATCGATTTCAGACCCACCATCGGGGTCGTTTCGGCTATCCATGCTGATCAACGACACCCGGTACCGGTCCTACACGTTCCAGTTCGTCGCGCTCTTGTTGCTGGTGCTGGCGTTTGGCTATCTGGGGTCCAATCTTCTGGACAATCTTCAGGCCGCGGGCCTGAACATTTCCTACCAGTTCCTTGGCGAACCCGCCGGGTATGACATCAACCAGAAACTGATCCCGTACACGAGCCAATCCTCGCACTGGCAGGCGGCGCTTGTCGGGGTGCTGAACACCTTGCTCGTGGCGTTCCTGGGCTGCCTGATGGCGACCGTCATCGGTGTCGTGGTGGGTGTGCTCCGGCTGAGCAACAACTGGCTCGTGCGCCAGCTGATGTCGGTCTATGTCGAGATTTTCCGCAATGTTCCGGTGCTGATCTGGATTCTGATCATCATGGCGGTCTTCATCGCCGTCCTGCCACAGCCGCGCGATTTCCGCGGGGATGATGCCGAAGCGTCGATGGTGCTGGGCGCCTTTGCCTTCACCGGACGCGGGTTCTACATGCCAGCGCCGATCCTCGGTGCCGGGGCCGGCTTTGTCATCGCCGTGTTCGTGGCGTCGGTCGCCGGGATTTTCGCGTTCAAGAACTACGCCAAGAAATCGCTTTACGACCGCGGCAAGCTGATCCCGACCTTCTGGCCCTCGCTGGCGATCCTGTTCGTTCCGACAATCCTTGTCTACTTCCTCCTGGGGCGGCCTATCACGCTGGATTATCCCGCGCTTCAGGGCTTCAACTTCCAGGGCGGCATCTTCATGCGGAACTCGCTGATCTCGCTCTGGTTCGCGCTGTCGATCTATACCGCCGCTTTCATCGCCGAAAACGTGCGCGCCGGTATCCTTGCCGTCAGCCAGGGACAGACCGAGGCGGCGGCCTCGCTGGGGTTGCGGCCGCGCCGGATCATGAACCTCGTCATCCTGCCGCAGGCGCTGCGGGTGATCATCCCGCCGCTGATTTCCCAGTATCTGAACCTCACCAAGAACTCGTCGCTTGCCATCGCGGTGGGCTACATGGACCTCACCGGCACGCTGGGCGGCATCACCCTGAACCAGACCGGCCGGGCGATCGAGGCGATCTTCCTGCTGATGCTGTTCTATCTCACCATCTCGCTCGCGATCTCGGCGATCATGAACGTCTACAACAATTCCGTTAAGCTGAAGGAGCGCTGAGATGTCCGACACACATGCACAGTCCGTTGCCTTCGTGCGCGACACCATGCTGCCCGAGCAGCCGCCCCCCGTCACCGAAGCGGGCGCGATCAAGTGGGTGCGCGAGAACCTGTTCCGAGGCTGGTTCAATACCATCCTGACGATCGTGTCGCTCTACATCATCTTCAAGATCGTGTCCGGGGCATATCCGTGGTTCGCCAACGGCATCTGGAACACCAGTTCGTTGGCAGAGTGCCGCGAGATGCTGGATGGCATGACCGGGGCCTGTTTCTCGGTCCTGACGGAACGCTGGAACCAGCTGCTCTTCGGCTTCACCTATCCGCCGGAAGCCTATTGGCGGCCGACCCTGGCCTTCGTCCTGCTTATCGTCGCGCTTGTTCCCGTGCTCTATCCCAAGGCGCCGCGCAACATGCTGGCCTTCACGGCGATCTACCCGTTCCTGGCCTATTGGCTGATCTGGGGCGGTACGCTGCTGATCCCGCTGATGGTTCTCGTCGGCTTTGCGGCGGGCTATTTCGCCTTCAAACAGTTCGAACGTCAGAGCTTTGCCATGGGCATGCTTGCCGGGTTCGCGGCAACCGTCGTCGTGATCTGGGTGGGCGGAACCATCCCGGCCGCCTTGCCGGATGTCCTTGCTCTCGAGGCGGTCCGGTCGCGCGATCTTGGCGGCTTCATGCTCAACATGATCCTCGGCACCGTCTGCGTGTCGCTGTCGCTGCCCTTCGGAATCCTGCTGGCTCTGGGCCGGCAATCCTCGATGCCGATCATCAAGTGGATCTGCGTTGTCTTCATCGAATTCATCCGGGGTGTGCCGCTCATCACCCTGCTGTTCGTGGCCAACGTGGTGCTGGCGTATTTCTTCCCGCCGGGCTCCAATATCGACCTCGTGCTCCGGGTGATCATCATGATCACGGCCTTCGCCTCGGCCTATATCGCCGAGGTGATCCGGGGTGGTCTGGCGGCGCTGCCGCGCGGTCAGTACGAGGCGGCCAACAGCCTCGGGCTTGACTACGCGCAGTCCATGCGCCTGATCATCCTGCCGCAGGCCCTGAAGATCTCGATCCCCGGCATCGTGAACGTCGCGGTGGGGCTCTTCAAGGACACGACGCTTGTCGCCATCATCTCGATGTTCGACCTTGTCGGCATGATCCGGGGTCCGATCCTGGCCTCGACCGAATGGAACGGCGTCTACTGGGAACTCTGGGGCTTTGCGGTCTTCGTGTTCTTCATCGTCTGCTTCACCATCTCCAAGTATTCCCAGTGGCTCGAGCGTCAGCTTGCCACCGATCACCGATAAGGAGGCCGAACATGGCTGAACCTGCACCTGCACAACTGGCTGTCTCGGACGAGATGGCGATCCAGATCGAGAACATGAACAAGTGGTTCGGAACGTTCCACGTTCTGCGCGACATCGACCTGACCGTCTACCGCGGCGAGCGGATCGTCATCGCTGGCCCCTCCGGGTCGGGCAAGTCCACGCTGATCCGCTGTATCAACGCGCTGGAGGAACACCAGAAGGGCAAGATCACCGTCGACGGAACGGTCCTGTCGTCGGACATCAAGAACATCGACACGATCCGGTCCGAGGTCGGCATGGTGTTCCAGCACTTCAACCTGTTCCCGCATCTGACCATCCTGGAAAACTGCACGCTGGCCCCGATCTGGGTGCGCAAGACGCCCAAGCGCGAGGCCGAGGAAACCGCGATGCATTTCCTCGAGAAGGTGAAGATCCCCGAGCAGGCCAACAAGTACCCCGGCCAGCTGTCCGGCGGTCAGCAGCAGCGCGTCGCGATTGCCCGGTCGCTCTGCATGAAGCCGCGCATCATGCTCTTTGACGAACCGACTTCGGCGCTTGACCCCGAGATGATCAAGGAGGTTCTCGACACGATGGTGAGCCTTGCCGAGGAAGGCATGACGATGATCTGCGTCACGCACGAGATGGGCTTTGCGCGCCAGGTGGCGAACCGCGTGATCTTCATGGATGCGGGACAGATCGTGGAACAGAACGAACCCGAAGAGTTCTTCAACAATCCGCAGAACGAGCGGACCAAGCTGTTCCTGAGCCAGATCCTCGGGCACTGATCCGGACCGTTTTCGGCAGACCCCAGAACTCCGGGCCGTGGCCCGGAGTTTTTTTGTCGGAGTTCAGTCTGACGTGGTTTCGGCAATGACCTCGCGCGGGATTGCGAAATCCTCGCAGTGTCCGATATGCCACCTGACATCCGTCCAGCCGCCGATCGGAAACGAGATCAGGCTGGTGGCGCAGGTCGGATAGTCGCCGAAGCGCGGATGATCGGGCCGTGTCTTCACAAGCTGATGCGCACATTCGGCGATCCCGAAATTGTGGCCGATCAACAGGATCGTGTCTGCGTTGGCGGTGTACAGCACATCTAGGATGTCGTCGGGTTCAGCCAGGTAAAGCGACCGTTCAAACCGGGTCGGGACCTCCGGCAAGGCCAACAGGTTCAGCGTCTGCCGCGTGCGTGTCGACGTCGAGCACAAAACCTCGTCCGGCAGCCAGCCCCTGCGCCGCAACCAGTCGCCCATGGCCGGAGCACTGGCGAACCCGCGCGCGTTGAGGGGGCGGCTGTGATCGTCACCGCTTGCGGACCAGTCCGATTTGGCATGCCGCATCAGGATCAATCGTTTCACGAACACCCGCCTTTCCTTGGATTGGCCTCACTGTCCCAAAAATGCGCGCATGTGAAAAGCGGATTGTTCCGGCACCCGGCCAAACCGGCGTGACACCGGACAGGATTGGCGCACAAGGCACCCGTTCCGGCAGGCCGCACCGGCAGGGCTTTTCAGGTGCGCCACGCAGGCCGGGACGTCATAGGCCTGTCCCGGCCCAAGCGCGCCGACAGGGCAGGCGCTCTCACAGGGACGGTCGTCGCAGGACAGGCAGGGGGAGTCGGGTGCGGACGCCAGCGTCAGCCTCTCCGGCACCGCCAGCGCTGCGCGGAAGCTGATGAACAGCCCGGCGGTGGCGTGCACCAACAACCCGACCGGCGAAGACCAGCATTCCCCGCTGCGCTCGGCCCACCACAGGAACGGCGCATAGGGCGGGCCATCATAGGGAAAGATCGCTGCTCCGCGCAGCGGCTGCGCCAATTCTGAGACCACACGCTTTGACCAGCGATCCAGGCGATGCGGGGCACCGTCGCGATATTCCGGCGATGCCAGAAAAGTGCGCCAGAACGCGGGCTCGTCCGGGCCAAGCAGGATCAGCGTGCCGGTGCCGTCCGGCGCGGCGTCGTCGGCAGTGGGGTGAAAGGCGCCGCGCACGGCAAGCCCGAGCGCGCGGGCCGAGGCGTCGATCTGGGCGAGCGTCACCGAAGCGCGCGGATCAGCGAACCCGCGCCATGCTCGGTGAAAAGCTCCAGCAGGCAGGCATTGGGCACGCGCCCGTCCAGGATCACGACAGCGCGGACCCCGTCCTCGATCGCCTTCAGCGCGGTTTCCGTCTTGGGGATCATGCCTCCCCCGATGGTGCCATCGGCGATCATGCTCCTGACCTCTTCGGGGGTCATGGAGGTCACGACATTGCCGCCGGTATCCTTCACGCCGCTGACATCGGTCAGCAACAAGAGCCGATCCGCCTTGAGCGCGCCGGCAACCGCACCGGCAGCAGTGTCACCGTTCACGTTGAAGGTCTCGTTCGGCCCCATGCCCGTGGCGACAGGCGCCACCACCGGAATGATCCCCGCCTTGAACAGGTCGCGCAGGACCTGAGGGTTCATCTCGACCGGCCGCCCGACAAAACCCAGCTCGGGATCGTCGGCCTCGCAGACCATCAGGTCGTCATCCTTGCCCGACAGCCCCACGGCCCGGCCCCCTTCATCCATGATGGCCTGCACGATCCGCTTGTTGACCAGACCGGTCAGCACCATCTCGACAACCTGCACCGTGGCCTTGTCGGTGACGCGCTTGCCGCGCACGAATTCCGACTTGATGCCCAGCTTGGTCAGCATGTCGTTGATCATCGGGCCGCCGCCATGCACCACGACGGGGTTGATGCCGACCTGTCGCATCAGCACGATATCGCGCGCGAATTCGGCCATTGCGGCATCGTCGCCCATGGCGTTGCCGCCGAATTTCACCACGACGATCGCCCCCGCATACCGCTGCATGTAGGGCAGGGCTTCGGACAGGGTGCGGGCGGTGGCGATCCAGTCGTGGTTCATATCTCGGGATTTCATCGTGTTTCTGTCCTTGCCAGAGTCATGTCTGACGCAGGTCTTGTGTGCGACATGGCTGCTCCGGAGGCAAGCCGTTTTGCCGAACCCGCCCTAGCTGATCCCGGCGATGATGCTGCGCAACGTGGCGATGCCGTCGCCCTTCTCGCTGCTGGTCAGGACCAGTTCGGGATAGGCCGCCGGGTGCTTGGACAGCGCGCCGCGCACCTGGTCAAGCAGGCTGTCATGATGTGAAGGCTTGATCTTGTCGCACTTGGTCAGCACCACCTGAAAGGTGACCGCGCTTCGGTCGAGCAGGGTCATGATCTCCTCGTCCACCGGCTTGACGCCATGACGGCTGTCCACCAGCACGAAGGCCCGCCGCAGGCTGGCGCGACCCGACAGGTACTGCTTGAGAAGGGCCTGCCATTTCTCGACCACCTGCACCGGCGCATTGGCATAGCCATAGCCCGGCAGGTCGACGAGGTAGCGCGCATCCCCCAGCGTGAAATAGTTGATTTCCTGCGTCCGACCGGGCGTGTTCGAGGCTCGCGCCAGGGCCTTGCGCCCGGTGAGCGCGTTGATGAGAGAAGATTTCCCGACATTGGACCGGCCCGCGAAACAGACCTCGATCCGGTCATCGGCAGGCAGACCGGACATGGCGACCACGCCTTTCAGAAAGTCGATCTCGCCCGCGAAAAGCTTGCGCCCGACCTCGCGGGACATGTCGTCAGGCTCTTCGGCAAGCGGGAAGGGAAGTTGCTTGTCAGACACGGGGCACCTCGGCTCCAACCGGGAGGGGGCTGCTGTCGGTCACCTCGGCCCCAGCCGCGAAAACCAGCTCGCCCGGACAGTCCGACGGCATCGCCCGTCCCGGCATACTCGTCAGGAACAGCGGCCCCCGACCATGGCTCTTGATCGGGGGCAGCCACGTCCCGGGGACGGGCGCTGTCATTTTTCGCCCGTCTTGGCGTTGCGCTTGATGCTCGACTTGATGTTGCCGAAGACATCCGGCTTGTAGCCCTGCGTCCGCATGATGAGATATTGCTGGGTGAAGGTGATCGTGTTGTTCGCGATCCAGTAGACCACCAGCCCGCTGGCAAACCCGCCCAGCATGAACATGAACACCCACGGCATCCAGGCAAAGATCATCTGCTGCGTCGGGTCGGTGGGCGCCGGGTTCAGCTTCTGCTGCAGCCACATCGAGATCCCGAGAAGCAGCGGCAGGATGCCGATGAAGATCAGCGCCAGCAACGACCCCGGTTCGGGCGCGGCCCAGGGCAGCAGGCCGAACACGTTGAAGATCGAGGTCGGGTCAGGGGCCGACAGATCCTGAAACGGACCAAGCCAGGGGGCATGACGCAGTTCCAGCGTCACGAAGATCACCTTGTAGAGCGAAAAGAAGATCGGGATCTGCAACAGGATCGGCAAACAGCCAGAGGCCGGGTTCACCTTTTCCTTCTTGTACATCTCCATCATTTCCTGCTGAAGCTTCTGGCGATCGTCTCCCGCCCGCTCCTTGATCTTCTCCATTTCCGGCTGGAGTTCCTTCATCTTCGCCATGGAAACGTAGGATTTGTAGGCCAGCGGGAACAGGACCGCCTTGATGATCAGGGTCAGACCGATGATCGCCCAGCCCATGTTGCCGATCAGAAGGTTCAGGTGATGCAGCAGCCAGAAGATCGGCTTGGTCAGGAAAAAGAACCAGCCCCAGTCGATGGAGTCGACGAACCGATCGACCCCGGCTTCCTGATAGTCGCGAATGGCTTCCCATTCCTTGGCGCCGGCAAAGAACTGCGTGGTCACTTCCTGGGTCTGGCCCGGCGCGATCGTGACGGTCGGCTGCACCGCTTCGGTCTGGTAGATGTTGCTGGCGTCGTTGTACTTGGCGACCTGGCGGAAGGGGGTGCCGCTATCCGGGATCACGGCGGTCATCCAGTAATGGTCGGTAAACCCGATCCAGCCGCTTTCATTGACCTGAGTGACCTCGGCCCGCGCGCCTTCCGAGGCGACGACGGAAAAATCCGTCATGTCGCCATAATCGATTTCGGCCAAGGTGCCATCGGCCATGGCAACCACGCCTTCATGCAGGATGAAGAAGTTCTTGAGATCTTCCGGCTCTCCGTGGCGCGCGATCAGTCCGTAGGGCGCGATGCTCATGGCGCTGCCGCTGGTGTTCTCGACCGATTGGGTGATCGTGAACATGAAGTCGTCGTCAACTTCGATCGTGCGCCGGAAGGTGGCGCCGCTGGGGCTTTGCCAGCTGAGCGTTACCGGCGAATCCGGGGTCAAGGTGTCGCCGGATTCCAATGTCCAGTCGGTCAGGACGCTGGGCACGTCGTCGATCGTCAGGCCGCCGCCGGGGGCCCAGCCGAACAGCGCGTAATACGGATTGGCCGATCCGACCGGATTGAGAAGGTGAACGATATCAGCCCCTTCACGAAGGCTGACCTGGTAATCCTTCAGCGACAGGTCGTCGAGTCGTCCGCCCGCAAGGGAAATCGACCCTTGCAGCCGGTCGGTCTGAATCGGCACGCGCGGCGCGTCTGCCACTTCGGTCGGTCCGGCCTGGGTGGCGGCAGCCGAGTCTGCTGGGGCTGCCTCGGGCGTCGTGGCCACGTTGGGTGTCGCGCTTTCGGAGGCAGGCGGCAGATCGGTTTCGGGATCAAGCGCCGGGTCCGGTGGCGGAAACAGGACAAACCACCCCAAAATGACCGCAAAGCTGAGCGCTGTCGCGATAAGAAGGTTCTTGTTCTGATCGTCCATGGGGACCGCCGCGTTTGGTTTTCGGATTACCGCTGCGTTCAACAGGCACAGCCTCCGAAGGTCAAGCGGATTCACTGGAAAGACGGGCCGGTGCGTCATTTGTTCAGCAGAATTTGATCACTCTGCGGGCGTCGCGAAAGGCGTTATTTCACGCGCCGAAGATGGGCGCCGCCGGTTGCGGCGTCGCGGGCCTGGTGCTGGCGCAGCCACTCTGTGACATCGGCGGCTGTCGCGGGTTCGGCAAAGAGGAAACCTTGCGCGAAGCGGCAATCCAGCTCGCGCAGCAGCCCATGTTCGCCGATGGTTTCGACGCCTTCGGCCAGAGCGTCCAGCTCCAGCGTGTCCGTCAGCCTGAGAATGGCCGCCAGCATCCGGCGTTTGTCGTCGGTCCTGTCGGCGCGCTGCACAAAACTCTGGTCGATCTTCACCCGCTGGATCGGGAAGTGCTGAAGCGTCGTGATCGAGGCATGCCCCGTGCCGAAATCGTCAAGGTCGATCCGGCATCCGAGATCTGCCAGGGCAACAAGATTGCGACGGATGATGTCGTCGGTATCACCCGAGATCACGGATTCCAGAACCTCGATGACAAGCCGGGCGGGCCCGAGGCCCGCGCGATCCAGGTCGGTCGCGATATGCGCCGCGAGATCGGGATTGCGCAGTTCGGCACCCGACAGGTTCACGCTGACCGTCGGAACGTCCAGCCCGGCGTCATCCCAGCCCTGCAACGCGCCAAGCGCCTGGCTCAGCATGGTCTGGCCAAGCCTGTCCATTTGCCCACTGTCGAGGATCGCCTGCAGGAATTCCGACGGCGCAATGCATCCGCGCGTCGGATGATCCCACCGTGCCAGCGCCTCCATCCCGACGACGTCACCGGTCTTGACGCGGATCTGGGGTTGGAAAAAGGCCTGGATCTGGCCGGTTTCCAGCGCGGTGATGATGTCGTGGTGCAGGTCGCGGCGCGACTGGCGTTGCCTGGACAGCTTGTCGGACCAGACACGCGTGGCGGATCCGCCTGTCGCTATCGCCTCGTCCAGCGCAAAGGCAGCCGAGCTGAGCCATTGCTGCGCCGTGGCGTTGCGCCCGAAGGTCAGCGAAGACGCGATCCCGACACTGACCGACACATACCGTGTCGTCCCGGACAGCGAGAGCGGTTCTTCCGCGACGTCGCGCATCCGTTTGGCCAGATCGAGCAGCGTATCGAGCTTGAGCCGAAATCCCGGTGCGATCAGGATGGCAAGGCGTTTGTCGCCGACCTGGAACAATTCGTCGGTTTCCCTCAGCATGGAGGCCAGGCGCGCCGACAGGAGCTGCCGCGCTTCGTCTGCAACCGTTTCACCCAGGCCTGCGGCGATGTCATCCAGACCGCTGATACCCAATTGGAAACAGGCGGTTGTCTGGCCATTGTGCTGCGCGATTTCCAGAAATTCCTGCGCCGCGGACTCGACCGTTTGCCTGTGCCCGACACTCCGGGTTGGGTCCGTCGGCAGCCGGCCAAACCCGCCGGTCAGCGCATAGAGAAGCGGCGTCGTCAGGGCACAGAAGACCAGCAGAGCCTCGCCACCGCCCCAATAGGCCGCAAGGCAGATCGCCGGCAGGAACGCCAGCATCTGCGGCCCGCGCAGGCCGCGCCCCAGCATCGAAACAAGGTGTTTTTGGTCAAATCCTGATCGCATCCCGGTCTTGCCCCAATGCCCCAAACTCGTTCGACGCAAGATGGCGGGAGTTGGTAACCGAAGGTTTAACGGAGCCTTGGAATGTCCGTCAAATTCTCTGCATCCTCTTTGGGCTGGGTGAAAAGTTCCTTGAAATCAAAGAGATCGTTGTCCAGAAGATGCGATGGACGTGCATTGGTCAGCGCGCGGAACATCACCTGACGACGGCCGGGGCTGTTCTTTTCCCAGCCATCCAGAATGGCCTTGACCTGCTGTCTTTGCAGCCCGTCTTGGCTGCCGCACAGATCGCAGGGAATGATCGGATAGCTCATCGCCCTTGCGAATTTCTCGCAATCGGACTCCGCAACATGGGCCAGGGGGCGATAGACAAACAGATCGCCATCCTCGTTGACCAGTTTCGGCGGCATCGTGGCAAGCCGCCCGCCGTGAAACAGGTTCATGAAGAACGTCTCGAGGATATCGTCCCGGTGATGGCCCAGCACCACCGCGGAACAGCCTTCCTCGCGCGCGACGCGGTACAGGTTGCCCCGGCGCAGCCGCGAACAGAGCGCGCAATAGGTTCGTCCCTGCGGCACCTTGTCGACAACGATGGAGTAGGTGTCCTGGTACTCGATCCGGTGCGGCACGCCCATCTTTTCAAGAAATTCCGGCAGGACCGTCGCCGGGAACCCCGGCTGCCCCTGATCGAGATTGCACGCCAGAAGATCGACCGGCAGCAGCCCGCGCCACTTGAGCTCGTGCAGCACCGCAAGCAGCGTATAGCTGTCCTTGCCGCCCGACAGGCAGACCAGCCAGCGCGCCGGAGGCGCGTCGGGATGGCGCGCGTCGCGCTCGATCATGCCGTATTGTTCGACCGCCTCGCGGACGTTCTGCACGATCCGCTTGCGCAGCTTCTTGAACTCGGTGGTCTTGGGCGCACCGTAGAACAGCGGGTGGATATCGTCGGCATCATCAAGCATGGGCGCGGTCTACGGCGGATCGTCCGATGCGGCAAGGCCTGTCAGCGGGCACGCGGTTTGGCGCGCAGGGTCGGGTCTGCCTCGGTCGGGTCCTCGGGCCAGGGATGTTTGGGATAGGCCGCGCGCATGTCCTTGCGCACATCGGCATAGGAGCCGGCCCAGAACCCCGGCAGGTCCATCGTGGTCTGGACCGGACGGCGGGCCGGCGACAGAAGCGTCACCCGCAAGGGCGTCTTGCCGACCATCGGATGTGTCTTCTGGCCGAACATCTCTTGCAGGCGCAACGCGATCTCCGGGTGTTCGCCGGTATAGTCGATGGGAATCTCGCGCCCCAGGGGTGTGGTGAACCTGCCCGGAACGGCGCTCTCCACCGCCTGCATCTGGGCCCAGTCCAGCCTGAGGCGCAAGGCATTGAGCAGGTCGAACCGCTTCCAGTCCTCGGCGCTGCGCACCCCTGTCAGATGCGGCAGCAGCCAGGTTTCCAAGGTCTCGAGAAGTGCCGCCTCCGACATGTCCGGAAGGTCGTGCCCGGCCTCGCGCGCCAGCGTCACCCGCGCCACGAACCGGCGCGCGGCATCCGTCATCGCAGGGGCCAAGCCGAGATCGCGCACGCCGTCCAGCATCGCCGCCGCCACCGCGTCGGGCGGCGCGTCCTTCCAGATGCGATCGTCCAGCGCGATCGCCCCGAGCTTTTCCTGCTGTCGCGAAACCACGCGTCGGTCGCGTTTCGACCAGGCGCAGGTATCGACCCAGGCGATCTGGTCGGCGTAAAGCGCGCGCACCGCGCTTTCGGGGATCTGCATCGCCTGTCGGATGCGCGCCTCACGCGGATTGCCGTCCAGATCGGTCGCCACGATCAACCGCGCCCCGGCCAGCGGATCGCCCTCGTCCATCACCGCTCCCTTGCCGCCGGAGAGCTGATAGCGCGGCGCGTCGCCCTTGCGGCGCAATCCGATCCGGTCGGGATAGGCCAGAGCGGCCATCTCTGCCGGGCCAAGGTCCGTGCCGCTGCGGGCGGGCGCGACCCGCGCGAGGCGTTTGGCCTCGGTCCGGATCCGCTCCAGCGCCCCCCGGTTCAGCGTCGCGCGCCGTGTGTCGGTAAACCGCTTCGGATCGCGCAGCGCCTCCAGCCGCAGGCCAAGGTCGACGCCCCCGCCCTGAACCGGATCGCGGTCCGCCATCAGCGCGGCCAGCGCCGCCGCCTCCGGTCCGGCGACGCTCAGCATATGCGCCAGCCGGGGATGCAGCGGCAGCGCGGAAAGCACCCGCCCGTGATCGGTCATGCGGTTCAGTCGATCAAGCGCCCCCAACATCCGCAGCAGCGCTTGCGCTTCGGCATAGGCACCCTCGGGCGGGGTGGTCAGAAACGGCAGATCACCCGGTTGCGCCCCCCAGAGCGCCAGTTCCAGCGCCAGCCCGGCAAGGTCCGCCGCCTCGATCTCGGCTGGCGGGAAGGCGGCCAATGCGCCGTCCTCCCCTTTGGTCCAGAGCCGGTACGCGACCCCGTCGGCGACCCGGCCGGCACGGCCCGCGCGCTGGGTGGCTTCGGCCTTGGTCACCTTTTCCGTGACCAGCCGCGACATGCCCGACCCCGGATCGAACCGCGCGCGCCGCGCGCGACCGCCATCGACAACCACGCGGATGTCCTCGATGGTCAGCGAGGTTTCCGCGATCGATGTCGCCAGCACCACCTTGCGGCCGCCGCTTTCGGGGCGGATCGCCTCTTGCTGGGCCTTGAAGGGCATTGCCCCGAAAAGCGGCCGTATCGTGCAGGTCTTGGGCAGCCGCCCCTCCAGCACGGCCTGCACGCGCCGGATCTCGCCTTCGCCGGGAAGAAAGGCCAGGATGCCGCCGTCGGTCTCGGTCGCGGCCCGTGCCACGAGGTCCGCCATCGCGGCCTCGAACCGTATCGCCTTGGGCAATGGTCGGTCCAGCCAGCGGGTCTCGACCGGAAAGCTGCGGCCTTCGGAGGTGACGATCGGCGCCTGCATCAGCTCTGCCACCGGGGCCGCATCCAGCGTCGCGGACATCGCCAGCAGGATCAGGTCACTGCGCAGCGCTCCGGTGATTTCGAGGCACAGCGCCAGGCCCAAATCCGCGTTCAGCGACCGCTCGTGGAATTCGTCGAAGATCACCGCGCCGATGCCGCGCAGCTCCGGGTCGGACTGGATCATCCGCGTCAGGATGCCTTCGGTGACCACCTCGATCCGCGTCGCCTTCGACACCTTGGCCTCGCCGCGCACCCGGTACCCCACGGTCTGGCCGGCGGGTTCGCCCAGCGTCTGGGCCATCCGCTCGGCGGCGGCGCGGGCGGCAAGGCGGCGCGGTTCCAGCATCACGATCTTCTGCGGCGTCACGCCCGCCTCGAGCATCGCCAGCGGCACGCGGGTCGTCTTGCCCGCGCCGGGCGGGGCTTGCAGCACGGCACGGCCCACGTCACACAGGTGCGCCAGAAGGGCGGGCAGGGCATCTTCGATGGGAAGCCGGGTCATGCGGTCTTCCAGGCCGGGCCGGGTCTGGTGGGCAAGTCGATCACGCCTCGTCTTCGGGGAAGGCTTGCAAACAGGCCGCCGTGCCCCGCTCGGCGGCGCGCTCCAGCCCGGGCAGATCGCGGGCAAGCTGGGCATCGCGGGCCTGCAACGCAGCGCGGTCGACAGGCACCCGACGGGTCACCGGATAGGTCTCGCGATCCCAGCAGGGCACGAACTTGTCTTCCGCAACCTTGCAGCGGGTAAAGACGCGGCGGGTTTCGTATTCGGTCACCGTATCGAATCCGCGCGACAGGGATCGTGCGATGTCGGCACGTTCCTTGAGCGCAGCTCGGTAGGGGCCCGCGGCATCGTTGATGCAGCGCTCCTGCGGAGTGGCGCAGGCGGCCAGCAAAACGAAGATCGGGATCAGGACTCGCATGCGCCAAGGCTATCCCACCGGGGATGTGTCGGCAATGGACTTGGCAGGCCGGCGCGTGGCCGAAGCCTGTGATCCCTGCCGCGCAGGGGCGCGTGTCACGACTTGGCTGAGAATTCCGAAACCGGGGCCGACACAAGCTGATCCGCGGGGCAATTGCGGAACGCCTCGACCGCAGGGGCCGCGCCCTCAAGCGACAAAGGCACCTCCAGATCGCCCAGAACCGCAAAGGCGCGGGAGTTGAAATGCAGGCCGTTCAGGACGTTGCCGAAGCCCCTGTCCCGCACCGTCAGGGTGCGCGTGTCCTCGGCCTCGATCCGGTGCCTGTCGGTCGAGATGGTCAGGCCGCGCGGGCCTTCGAACCGCATCGAGAAAACGTCGCCCTCGGGCCAGCCGCCTTCGCGCGACAACTGGATCGCGTATTCCCCGATGCCGGGATCATACGTCACCATGACAGCCATGTCCGCACCCTGATGGAACAGCGTGCAGATCGGAACCGGGGTGAATTCCCAGGCGGTCGCGGGCGCGGCCATGCAGGCAAGGGCGAGGGTCAACATGCGCATGCCCTAATGATAGCGTCCGGGTCGCGCTGCACCAGCCTTCGGATGAAAACAGCATGCCAAAGGGATGAAATTGCGCGCCGCATGCATATCTCACCTAGGGTAACTCAGAGGAGAGCCGCCATGAAATGCCCGATCGACGGAACCGAGCTTGTGATCGCCGAACGCTCCGGCGTGGAGATCGATTATTGCCCGCAATGCCGGGGTGTCTGGCTGGACCGGGGTGAACTCGACAAGATCATCGACCGCAGCGCCGATTTCACCCCCGCGCCGTCGCCGCCGCAACATGCGCTTCCCCGCGATCCGGACGAATATGGCGATCAGAGAGGCCAGCGCGGATATCCCGGACAGGGCGGCTACCGCAAGAAAAAGCGTGGCGGCTTCCTTGAGGATCTGTTCGACTTCTGATCAAGGTGCCGACAGGTCGGACGTTGATGTCCGATCTGCCGGCAAGGAGCCCTGGTCATGCGTGTTTGGATTGCGATTGCGAGCTTGATGGCCCTGAGCGCCTGCGGCGTGCCGTTTGTGCCGTTTATCTGATCGTTCGGGTGTGCCGTAGATCGGCACGCCTGGCCGTCACTTCTTCCGCCGCTTCACATTCCCGCCGCGTTGCCCCGGACGTCCGGCCGTGGACCGCCCGGATGCCTTGGTCGCCGCATCGGATGCCGCCTCGACCGCCGACTGACGCGCCAGCGGGTCGTCGGCAATCGCCAAATCCACGGCTTCCAGACGTTTGACCTCGTCGCGCAAGCGCGCCGCCTCTTCGAACTCGAGGTTCTCGGCGGCCTTGCGCATATCGGTCCGCAGCCCGTCGAGAACCGTTTTCAGGTTTGCGCCGGCAAGTGGCTTGTCGACCTTGGCGGTCACGCGGTTCATGTCCACGTCGCCCTTGTAGAGCCCCTGAAGGATGTCATCGACGTTCTTCTTGATCGTCGCGGGGGTGATGCCGTGTTCTTCGTTATAGGCGATCTGCTTGGCGCGGCGGCGGTCGGTTTCGGCCAGCGCGCGTTCCATCGACCCGGTGATCCGGTCGGCATACATGATGACACGGCCGTCTGCGTTGCGGGCGGCGCGGCCGATGGTCTGGATCAATGAGGTTTCCGAGCGCAGGAACCCTTCCTTGTCGGCGTCCAGAATGGCGACCAACCCACATTCGGGAATGTCCAGACCTTCGCGCAGCAGGTTGATGCCGATCAGCACGTCGAACGCGCCAAGCCGCAGGTCGCGCAGGATTTCGATCCGTTCGATCGTGTCGATATCGGAATGCATGTAGCGCACGCGGATGCCCTGTTCGTGCATGTATTCCGTCAAATCCTCGGCCATCCGCTTGGTCAGCGTGGTGACCAGCGTGCGGTAGCCATCGGCGGCAACCTTGCGCACCTCGTCCAGCAAGTCGTCGACCTGCATCTCGACCGGGCGGATTTCCACCATCGGGTCCAGAAGGCCGGTGGGGCGGATCACCTGTTCGGTGAACACACCGCCGGTCTGTTCGATCTCCCACTTGGCGGGGGTGGCGGACACGAAGACCGATTGCGGGCGCATCGCGTCCCATTCCTCGAACTTGAGCGGGCGGTTGTCCATGCAGGAGGGCAGGCGGAACCCGTGTTCAGCCAGCGTCATCTTGCGACGGAAGTCGCCCTTGTACATGCCGCCGATCTGCGGAACGCTGACATGGCTCTCGTCGGCAAAGACGATCGCGGTGTCGGGGATGAACTCGAACAGGGTGGGGGGCGGCTCGCCCGGCGCACGGCCCGTCAGGTACCGCGAATAATTCTCGATCCCGTTGCAGACGCCGGTCGCCTCGAGCATCTCCAGGTCGAAATTCGTGCGCTGCTCCAGCCGCTGTGCTTCAAGCAGCTTGCCATCGGCAACAAGCTGATCCAGCCGCGTGCGCAGCTCTTTCTTGATGCCGATCATCGCCTGCTGCATCGTCGGTTTGGGCGTGACGTAGTGACTGTTGGCATAGATGCGGATGCGTTCGAAACTGTCTGTCTTCTCGCCGGTCAGCGGGTCGAACTCGGTGATCGACTCCAATTCATCCCCGAAGAACGACAGTTTCCAGGCGCGATCCTCGAGGTGCGCCGGGAAAATCTCCAGGGAATCCCCGCGCACGCGAAACGACCCGCGTTGGAACGCCTGATCGTTGCGCCGGTATTGCTGGGCCACGAGATCGGCCATCACCTTGCGCTGGTCATAGCTCTTGCCGACATGCAGATCCTGCGTCATCGCGCCATAGGTCTCGACGGAGCCGATACCATAGATGCAGGACACCGACGCGACGATGATCACGTCGTCGCGTTCCAGAAGCGCCCGGGTGGCCGAGTGGCGCATCCGGTCGATCTGTTCGTTGATCTGGCTTTCCTTCTCGATATAGGTGTCCGAGCGCGGGACATAGGCTTCGGGCTGATAGTAGTCGTAGTAGCTGACGAAATACTCGACCGCGTTGTCCGGGAAAAAGCCTTTGAATTCTCCGTAAAGCTGCGCCGCGAGTGTCTTGTTGGGCGCAAGGATGATTGCCGGACGCTGGGTCTCCTCGATCACCTTGGCCATCGTAAAGGTCTTGCCGGTGCCGGTCGCGCCCAGAAGCACCTGGTCGCGTTCGCCGTCACGGACACCTGCCGACAGGTCCCGGATCGCGTTGGGCTGATCGCCCGCCGGTTCGAAATCGGTCGCCATGCGAAAGCGGATTCCGCCTTCGAGCTTTTCGCGCGCCCGGACATCGGGGGCGGGGGAATGCAGGAGCTGGGTATCGGACATGGGTCTCCGGACGGAATCAGGCTGCCGCAAGGACAGGTGCGATAAGAAGGCAGAGCCTCAAAAATGGGGCGGGACGGGCGAAAATGCAACCTGGGTCGCATATTGGCTCAGGTGGCTGCAAATGCCCTGTTTTCTTGCCTTTCGGACGCAATACTTGCGCCCGCAACGGCGGGAATTGCACCCCCCGAGGCTTTTTTTCTTTAAAACTTGCATGAATTGGGTACCTTTTACCGGCAAGCAGTTGGTTTAATTTGTTTCGGGCCGCATACACCCACCCCTCGCTCCCCGCGGTTCGTCGGCGAATGGCACCCTGCTTGCACTTTTGCCTCCGGCCCTGCGACAGTGTGATGACTTGGAACGCCTTGCGCCTTGGGCCGTTTTTGCCCATATCCAGTGGACAGACAGATCAGGTGAGACCCATGCGAGCGCGAATTTACCAGCCGTCCAGAACCGCGATGTCTTCCGGCAGCGCGAAGACGCATCATTGGGTTCTGGAATTTGCCCCCGAAAGCCCGCGCGGCATTGACCCGCTGATGGGGTGGACATCCTCGACCGACACGCAAAGCCAGGTGCGGCTCACGTTCGACACGCTGGAGGCGGCGAAGGATTATGCCAAGGATCACGGCATCGAGGTGGTGCAGTTCCAGCCCAACAAGCGCAAGCCGAACATCCGCCCGCGCGGCTATGCCGAAAATTTCGCCGTCGACCGCAAGGGTGCCTGGACGCACTGATGAACAGCTTCCGCATTGATCCGGTCGTGGCCTTGACCTGGGATGTTGCGGACCTGCTCGGCAGACATTTCGAAATGATGCAGGCGCAGACGCCGCAGGAAAGCTGTCACGTGATGACGGCCGATGACCTGTTCGCGGCCGGCGCCCATGTCTACGCGTTGCGCAACGCGGGCGACATGCTGGGCATCGCCGCGCTCAAGCCGCTGGATGCGACCCATGGCGAACTGAAATCCATGCACACCAAGGCCGAGGCCCGCAGCATGGGCGTCGGGGCGGCGCTGGTGCAGCACGTGATCACGCAAGCCCGATCCTTTGGAATGACGCGGATCAGCCTGGAAACCGGTTCGGAAGACCTGTTCGCCCCGGCGCGCCGCCTCTACGAGCGCCAGGGATTCGGTTATTGCCCGCCCTTCGCGGACTATGTCGATGACCCGCTCAGCGTCTTCATGACACGCGCGATCTGACACGCCTCGGCTGATCAAGGCCCGGAAAACGCACCGCAGGCGATCCGGTCCCCGGCATCCCCGGCCGGCTGGCTGGTATAGTCATCCGCACCGGCATGCATGATGAAGGCCGCGCCATCTTCGTCGAAGATCATCTCGTCGAGCGACAGGTGAGGATTGAAGAAATCGGCTGTCAGGCTGCCGTCGTCGCCGATGGTCACGTTCGGAAGGTCGCCGGGATGCGGTCCGCCATTGACGCTGATGCCATGTTGCATGTCGCCTGCGATATGTCCGCCGGCCGAGGTGAAATCATCCGCCGAACAATCGCCGGTTTCGTGCAGATGCACGGCATGGGTGCCCGACGGAACCGAGTCCAGCTCGAGTTCGACCAGCATGGTGCCCGAGGGCTGCGGCGTCAGCGTGACCGTGCCAAGGGACGTGCCGTCGCGGTTGGTGACGTCGGCGGTGGCCACGTCCTGCGCCGCGAGCGGCAAGGCGGGCAACAGGGCGGTGGCGGCGGCAAAGAGGGTGAGTCGCATGACGGTTTCCTTTCGTTCGGTTGACTGTCATCGAAACGCAGCCTTTCCGAACGCGGTTCCAATCACCCTTTGACGACCCGTTCCGCCTGTCGTAATCCCACCTCAGCGGTCCCTTAGCTCAACTGGATAGAGCAGCTGACTTCTAATCAGCAGGTTTGGGGTTCGAGTCCTCAAGGGATCGCCAACTTTATCCTCGACCATCGGCATCCATCACGGGTGCGCCGCCAGAAAGTCGGTGATCGCCGTCTGCATTTCGGCCGGGCGGTCGAGCGGGATCATGTGACCGGTGTCGAAGGTCACGCACCGGGCCTGGGGACAGACTGCTTTCAGGCGGCGCTTTTCCGGCCCGCGGGTCAGAAAGCTCTGGGTCCCGTAGATCGCCAGGACCGGCATCCTGATCCGGCGCGCCAGCGGTTCGCCGTCGAACGTGGCGGCGGCGGTCAGGGCGTCCGTCAGGGCGTCGGGATCATTCGCTTCCAGCCAGCGGTGGAAATCGGCGCGGCTGGACGGGGTCTCGATGCGATAGGACACCAGCCGCCCGATCCATTTCGGTCCCAGCAAGCGCACGGACAAGGGCGCCAGCGTCGGCCCGAATCGCTGCGCGCCCGGGGCCCGCAGCGACAGGGGCGTGTCGACCAGCACCAGCGCGCGGACGCGCTCGGACAGGCGGGCCGCCAGTGTCAGCGCAACCATGCCGCCCAAGCTGTGGCCGACCAGGGCCGCGCCGGCGGGGATGTCATCCTCGAGCGCGTCGGCCATCGCGTCCACGGTCGGGGCCAAGGCACGGGGCCGTTCTCCGTATCCCGGCAGATTGAGCGCGCGGCCCGGCACATTGCCCCAGCTTTCGGCATTGAGACCCGCGCCGTGCAGGTAGATCGTCTCGGTCATGCCGCGTCCTCGCAAACGTCCCGCGCCCTCGTGCGTCAGGCGAAACCCTTCAAGGTACGATATAGCCCGCGATAGCGTTCCAGTCTTTCGTCCAGCGCCTGCGACGGGTCCGGATCGAACCGGTCCGAGAGGGTGGGCTGCCGGCCCAGATCGGACAGGTGCATTGCCCCGACGCCGCAGGCGGCAAGACGCGCGGCCCCCATCGCCGGGCCTGCATCCGACCCCGTGGTGCGCGCGATCGTCGTGCCGGTGGCGCTGGCGATCAGTTGCAGCAGGAAGGGCGACCTGCTGCCGCCGCCAATGGCCGAAAGATGGGGCAGATCCCTGAGGGTGTCGCCGAAACTCTGCACCGCATCGGCGAAGGTGAAGGCCACCGCCTCGACCACGGCGCGACACAGGGCGGCACGGTCGGTGCTGTCCTCGAGCCCGAAGAACACCGCGCGGATATGCGGATCTCCATGCGGGCTGCGTTCGCCGGTCAGGTAGGGCAGGAAGGTCGGCACACGGGACGGGTCGGCGCGTTCGGCCAAGGCCACGACCTCTGCGGCGCTGACGCCAAGCTGCCCGGCCAGCCACGCGATGGGCCGCGCCCCGTTCAGCATGGCCGCCATCTGGTACCAGCGGTCCGGCACCGTGTGCGCAAAGGCATGCACGAACCTGTCCGGGTTCGGATGATACGCCTCCCCGGCCACGAACAACTGCCCCGACGTGCCCAACGAGATGAAGCCGCGCCCGGCCTCGGTGGCCCCCAGGGACACCGCTCCGGTTGCCGCATCTCCGCCCCCGGCCACGACCGGGATTCCGGCGCGCAGCCCGGTCTCAATGGCGGCCTGCCGCGTGACCTGTCCGACCACCTCCTGCCCGTCCGCGAGCCGCGGCAGCCAATCGGGGTCCGTTGCGCTGGCTTCGGCGATGACGCTGCTCCAGTCGCGGGCGGCCTGGTCCAGCCACAGCGTGCCCGCTGCATCCGAAGGGTCGGTTGCAACGCCCCCGTGCAGTCGCAGACCGATGTAATCCTTGGGCAAGAGGACATGCGCGATCCGGCTGTGCAAGTCCGGCTCGTGGCGTGCCACCCACATCAGTTTGGGCGCGGTAAAGCCGGGCAGGGGCAAGATGCCTGAAATCGCACCGATCTCCGGCACGGCCTCGCGCAGATATGCGCATTCTTCGATCGACCGGCTGTCGTTCCACAGAATGGCGGGGCGCAATACGTCGTGCCGCGCATCCAGCAGGACCGCGCCGTGCATCTGACCGGACAGGCCGATGGCGGTGATCGCGGCGAGGGGCTGCGTCCGGCCCATCTCGGCCAAGGCGTGACAGGTCGCTGTCCACCAGGCCTGCGGATCCTGTTCCGACCAGCCGGAATGCGGCGATTGCACCGTCAGATCGGCGCTCGCCGATGCGAAAATCTCGGTGCCGTCGGTGCAGATCACCTTGACCGCGGACGTGCCTATGTCGATGCCAAGAAACATGGCGCAGGTTTACGTCAGCGCTAACAACGGCGCAAGACGCGCATCAGCCTGCCTTTGCGACCCCGAGCGCGGCTTCCAGAACGCCGATGACGGCCTGCCGACCGCTTTCCTCTTCGATCTTCGCCAGCACCTCGCAGAGCACGTCGGCCGGCCAGTCGCTGTGGTAAACCTTGTGTTGCAGTGTCAGATATTCAGCGATTGCTTCATTCAACGCAGTCAGGTCCATACTTGCCTTTCAATGACATCAAACGTCGTCCTTGGCGAACTGCTCGGATCACGCAGATTTTGAATGTCCGGCGCGTGACGAGCCTCCGTGCCCGCCGCGTTGGCCGGTTTTCGGGTCTGATGACCTTGGAACTACTCGTTGACCCACTTCGCCACGCGACCACTGTCCCGTGACTGTCCTTCGGACATAAACATGCACTTTCTGAACATGCTCAAAAGGTCTTGCGACCCGCGTTTCGAACCCGCGCGCTTGTCCCGCAGATGCGCCGATCTTGGCATGCATGCTGAGGCTTTCCCACAATCAGGGCGCGAGTCGGCGGGCAACTATCTGATTCCCTGCGATTTGTCACCCGCAAAGCTGCATTCCGGCCGGATCGCTTGAACTGGCGCAACGTCGGAAGTCGGGCTAGACAGAACCAAACCATGAGGGAGCGGGACATGAGCAATCTTGATGCCAAATTCGCACGGCTTGGGGCCGACAACGCACCGGGGCAGGAGGTGCGGCAAAACGCGGAGGACCTGAAATCGGTGATGCGCGGAGACATCCTGACCGGCGTCCCGGTCGATTTCTCGCATGGCGATGTCGATGCGTTCGAACCCACCCCCGGTGCGCGGGCGGCGTGGGAAGAGGGTTTTGATGCCGGCGCATCGCAGGCCTATACCGAATACCGAGGCGCTGCGGCGATCCGCAATGATGTCGCTGCCAGCCTCGCCGCCTTTACGGGCGCGCCGGTCGACCCGGTGGACGAGCTGATCATCACACCGGGCACCCAGGGCGCGCTGTTCCTCGCCCTTGGCGCGGTCGTCGACCGTGGCACCAAGGTCGCCATCATGGAGCCGGATTACTTTGCAAACCGCAAACTGGTCACGTTCTTCGGCGGTGAGATCCTGCCCGTCGCCTTGCACTACCACGAAGACGCCCCGCAGCGCGGCCCCGATCTTGGCCAGCTGGAGGCCGCGTTCGAGGCCGGGGCCGAGGTTCTGGTGTTTTCCACCCCGAACAACCCGACAGGCGTGGTCACCCAGGACGATGCGATCATCGAAATCGCCCGGCTTGCCGCGCAGTACAACGTCACCGTCATCGTCGATCAGCTGTATTCCCGCCTGCTTTATAGCGGTGAGAGCTACACCCACATGCGCGCCTGTGCAGAGCGTCCGAAAAACCTCATCACCATCATGGGTCCGTCCAAAACGGAATCGCTCAGCGGGTTCCGCCTAGGCGTGGCGTTTGGCACGGCGTCCCTGATCGAGCGGATGGAGAAGCTTCAGGCCATCGTGTCGCTGCGCGCGGCGGGCTATTCCCAGGCGGCGCTCAGGACGTGGTTCCATGAACCCGAGAGCTGGATGGAGACACGCATCGCCCAGCATGAGGCGATCCGCGATGACCTGCTGGCGATCTTTCGCGCCGCCGGGTTCCCGACAGCCTGCCCTCAGGCGGGCAGCTACCTGTTCCCCGAACTGCCGGAGCTCGTGGTGTCGCCCGAAGATTTCGCCCGCCTCCTGCGCCTTCAGGCCGGGGTCACGGTCACGCCGGGGTCTGAATTCGCACCGCATACCGCCAAAAGCGTGCGGCTCAATTTCTCGCAGGATCACGCGGCGTCGGTCGCGGCCGCACACCGTATTGTCGAAATGGTCGAAAGGTATCGCGCATGAAGATCGGCATCGCAGGCATGGGCGCAATCGGCCTTCGGGTTGCGCAGGAACTGGACCGGGGCGGCATCCCCGGCTGTGAACTGGCGGGCATCAGCGCCCGCAACGCCGACCGCGCGGCAGAGGCGAATGCCACCCTGTCAAAACCCGCGCCGGTCTATGCGCTGAGCGAGATCGCCGCCCATTGCGACATCATCATCGAAACCCTGCCGCCGCAGCGTTTCATGGACCTTGCAACGCCGGTGGTGCAGGCGGGCAAGGAACTTGTCGTGCTGTCGGCAAGCCAGCTTCTCGGACAGGACGCGCTGTTCGATCTGGCGGAAGAAACCGGTGCAAGGATCACCGTTCCTTCCGGGGCGATGCTGGGCCTCGATGCCATAAAGGGCGCCGCAGTGGGCGAGCTGCATTCGGTTGTGATCGAGACCCGCAAGCCCGTCGCGGGACTTGCCAAGGCACCCTACGTGATCGACAACAAGATCGACCTCGGCAACCTGTCCGAGCCCGTTCTGGTGCTGGGTGGAGCCGTGACGGAAGTGGCCAAGGTGTTCCCGGCAAACGTCAATGTCGCTGTCGCGGTCAGCCTCGCGGGCTTTGGCCCCGACAGGACGCGGATGGAGGTCTGGGCCGATCCGGCGCTTGACAAGAACAGGCACACCGTGCGGGTGACGTCGGACAGTTCGGATTTCGAAATGACGATCCAGAACCGCCCGTCCGACGAAAACCCCGCCACGGGCAAGATCACCGCGCTCAGCGTGATTGCGCTCCTGCGTCAGAAGACGGCGGTGCTTCGGGTCGGAACCTGACCGCTCAGTCCAGACGGACCGAAGACGGCGAGGCGCCTTGTTCCTGGGCGCTCCACCCCATCTGGTCAAGGGTGTAGTCCGCGCCGACGGCGATCACGGCGATGGCGACAAATCCAACTAGCATGGCTTTCACGGCGAACTCTCCTTGGGCGCGGTTTCCCGACGCAGATAGGTCACGAGATCGGCGCGGTCCTGCGCCCCCGTGATCCGTTGCATGGGCATCTTGGTTCCGGGAATGTAATGCTCCGGGCCGATGTCGAAAAGAGCATCAATCGTGTCTTCGTCCCAGATGATGGCCGACCCGTCCAGCGCATCCGAATAGCTGTAATCCGCGACCGTGCCGGCCTGCCGCCCGAACAGGTCGTAAAGGCTTGGCCCGGCGCGGCGCGCGCTGCCCGGCGTCAATGTGTGGCAGATCGAACATTTGCGCATGAACTGGCGTTCGCCATTGGGCATCGTGTCGGCATCGGCCAGAAAGCCGGGCGATCCGGTGGCAATCGGATCGGCCGCGTCCATCGCGGCGATGGGCCAGGAATACAGACGCGGATCCAGCCCGCCCGCATGGATGTTGCCGCCATCGCGCGAGAACGCCAGCGCCCAGACCGGACCACGTTCTGTGGCGCGGAAATCGCGGGTGATGCGCCAGTCGCGCGTGTTCACCACCATGATATAGCCCTCTCCATCCCCCACCGCCAGATGCGCGCCATCCGGGCTGGTCGCCATCGCCAGGATCGGGCGACGGTCAAGCGTCAGATCGGCCACCGTGTCGCCCGTCGCCAGATCGAGCACACGTGTCCCGCCATCGACCGCGCCATAAGCCAGCCAGCCCGCGTCCTCGTTCAGCTCCACTTCGTTGACGCCGAAGCCGTGCCCGGTCACGCGCAGCGTTTCGCGGGCGTTTTGGACATCCCACAGACGGATGCTGCCATCGGCGGATGCGGAATACAGGCCGTGGCCATCCCGCGTGAAGGCCACGTCGTTCACCGGCCCGGCATGTCCGGTCAGAAACTGCGCCTCCGACCCGTCCAAAGACCAAAGCCCGATACTGCCGTCCCAACTGGCCGACGCAACGGTTCCGCCATCGGGGGACAAGGCCAGCGACACGATCTTGCCCTTGTGGCCCGTCCAGACGGCTTGCTCGGTGCCGTCATCCGACCAAACGCGCAGCGTGAAATCGTCCCCGGCGGAATAGACCGTTCCATCCGGCGCGATCACCACGGCGTTCACCGCCGCCTCGTGTCCGTCGAACCAGAGCGGATCGGACCCCGTCCAGAGCCCCACCGCGTTGTCGAAACTCACGGTCGCGATCTGGTCGGTGTCGGACACGGCGATCCCCATGATGGGGCCGCCATGGCCTTGAAGCGTGAAGAACTCGTCCGCTGCGACCGGGGCCGTGCAGAACAACCCGGCGCAGGTGGCAAGAACCAGCCGCATGTCACTCGGCAGGGGTGGCGCCGCTGGGCGCCTTGCCCTCGCGTTCCTTGACCTCTGCGACCCACAGGCTGTGGTGTTCCTTGGCCCATTGTTCCTCGACCATGCCGCTGCCCATGGCATCGAACGCGCCCTCCATGCCGACCGAGCCGATATAGATATGCGCCAGGATGATCGCCATCAGCACGAAGCTGACGATGGCATGCCACAGCTGGGCATATTGCATCTCTTCATGCAGCGTCATGGTTTCGGGCAGGATGCCGAAGCCGAACATCTCGGGCAGGCCGGTGGTGTTCAGGATGGCAAAGGTCTTTGCAAACAGCGGCAGTTCGAACGGGAAGAGCAGCGAGATGCCGGAGACCGAGATGGATGCGCCCAGAACGATGGTCGACCAGAAGATCAGCTTCTGACCGGCGTTGAACTTCTTGGCCGGAGGATGCCCGCCGCCGAACAGCCCGCCCCCCTTGGCCAGCCACTTGAGGTCGGTCCTGTCGGGGAAATTGTGCACGACCCACATCACGAAGATCATCACGAGCGCCAGCATGAAGGCCCAGGACACGTTGTTGTGCACCCATTTCGACGCGCCGGCGATCCACGCATAGGAATCGTGTCCCATGACCGGGATCAGGAACTTGCGGCCCATCAGGGACACCAGGCCGGTGATCCCGAGAACGATGAACGATCCGGCCAGCAGCCAATGCCCGAAGCGTTCGACATTCTTGAACCGTTCGATCCGCCGCCCGGTCTTGGCGCCGTCGATCCGGACGCGCCCCCGGAGCAGGAAGAACACCGCCAGCGCCGCCAGCGTGCCAAGCAGCAGGTATCCGCCATAGACCAGAAGGGGCCCCTCGCGGAATTGCAGCCACCACATGCCGCGATCCTGGATCAGCACGGTCGAGGCGGGCCCGCGCACCTGGGTCGAGATGTCCGCCGCGTTGAACCGCATGCCGCGCCACAGGTCCGGATCGGAAGCGCCGCCCAGCGTGCCCAGCTGATCGGTGATCCCCGCCGCCGCATCGGGATTTCCAAGCTCTCCGGCGCGGTAGTCGTTATCCGAGGCAAGGCCCTGCTGCCGGCGCAGGATGTCTTCCAGCGTCGTCGCCCCGCCGGTGGCAGAGCGGTCGATCTCGACCTCGGCGGGGGGCGTGGCCGCGTCCTGCGCGTTGGCCGGACCCGAGGTCAGCCAGGTCGCCAGGAAGACGAAAGCCAGTCCTGCCATGATACAGCCCAAAAGAAAGATCCGAATGTCACGCATTGTCCCGCGTCCTCCCGTCATTCGCCCATGTCACGCTCTGTCTTGCGAACAGCTGTCTTGTTGGGTCAGGTTTGACCAAATGTCTTTGCAACAATTTGCCCCCAAATGCCTTGGGTGACCAGAGTTTAGAAGGATACCCGAGATGATGCCAGCGGCAAACCGTCCCAAGATCCTCGCGGCGCCGAAAAGGAGCCGGGCATGACCGGAGTGCTGACGATCACGAATGCGGCGGTCGCCGTCCTGCTGGGGCTGGTGGCGCTTGTGGCGGCATACCGCGCGCTGCTGACCTCGCGC
Source organism: Marivita sp. (assembly GCF_020055635.1). GTDB lineage: Bacteria > Pseudomonadota > Alphaproteobacteria > Rhodobacterales > Rhodobacteraceae > Marivita. Next base: position 140,864 of record NZ_JAIPUT010000004.1, read on the forward strand.
ACGCCGCAGGGCGCCACCGCCTGGATTCTCCTGATCCTGCTTCTGCCCGCGATGGGGACCCTGATCTACCTTGTCTTCGGCTATGCCGATCACAAGCGGTTCGAACGCGAGCGCCGGGAATCGGACGAAGAGACCTTCGACATGGTGAGCGAGGCACAGATCGCCGTCGCGCCCTCGCGGCTGGATGCCTTTGCCCGGATTGCCCGTCTTCCGGTCACCGACGGCAATGACATGTCGCTGCTGATCGACGGCGAGGCGACCTTTGACGCGCTGTTCGAGGCGATCCGATCGGCGCAATCGACGGTGTTCGTGCAATTCTACACGATCGAGGATGACGAGGTCGGCGGCATCCTTCGTGACATCCTGGTCGAGAGGGCGCAGGCCGGCGTTTCGATCTGGGTCCTGCATGACGAGCTGCCGTTCTTCGGGCTGCCGCGCAAGTTCAAGGCATCGCTCGAGGAGGCCGGGATCCGGCTGGCGCGGCCGAAAGGCCCCAAGCGGCTGCTGGGGCCCTTCCAGTTCAATTTCCGCAACCACCGCAAGCTGGTGATCGTGGACAACGCGATCGCGTTCACCGGGGGGCTGAACGTGTCAAGAACCTATCTCGGGCGCAATCCGTCCATCGGGCCTTGGCGCGATACCTTTGTTGCGTGTCGGGGTCCGGTGGTGTCGCAGTTTGCGCTGCATTTTTCCTCTGACTGGCGCTGGGCGACCGGCGAAGACCTGAGCTGGGTGGCCGCCGACGAACCGCAGGCGGTAGGGCCGCTGAAGGCGATGGCGCTGGCACCGTCCCCGGCGGAGGAAATCGCCGCGGGCAACCTCTATTTCATCGCGCTGGCCCACCTGGCAGAGCGGCGGCTGTGGATCGCAACGCCCTATTTCGTCCCCGACCGCGACGTGCTGACCGCGCTGCGCTTTGCCGCCTTGCGGGGAGTCGAGGTCAGGATCCTCGTGCCCGGCAAGGCGGATCACTACCTGACCTATTTCGCCGCGATGGCCTATTTCGACGATCTGCGCTCGGCGGGCGGCGAAGTCTGGACCTATGATCCGGCGTTCATACATCAGAAGGTGGCGCTGGTGGATGACGACATCGTGTCGGTCGGGTCGATCAATCTCGACATCCGCTCGGGGCTGCTGAATTTCGAGATCACGGTCTTGATGGAGGGACGTGACGCAGTAGAAAAGGTCGAGGACATGCTGACCACGGATTTCGCAAATGCCACCCGCGTCGACCATGACCTGGCGGATCGCTCGATCCTGACCGGGATGGTGGCCCGGATCGCGCGGCTTTTCGCGCCGGTGCTGTGATGCGGATCGCGAGCTACAACATCCGCAAGGCGGTCGGGCTGGACTGGCGGCGCGATCCGCTGCGGATCATCCGGGTGCTGAAGGATCTGGATGCCGATGTCGTCACCCTGCAAGAGGCCGACAAGCGGCTGGGGGTGCGCCCGGCGGTGCTGCCGCAGGATCAGCTCTACGACCAGACCGGCCTGCGGGTGCTGCATGTCACGAACGGGCCAAGCTCGGGCTGGCATGGCAACGCGATCCTGGTGCGGGATGGCTGGACGGTCGGGGCCACCGAACGCATGAGCCTGCCGGGGATCGAACCGCGCGGCGCGCTGATGGCCGACCTGGACGGGCCGGGCGGGCCGTTGACGGTGGTCGGCACGCATCTGGGTCTGCGCCGCGGCTGCCGCCAGCTGCAACTGGCGCATCTGCTCGAGGAACTGGCCGCCAACACCAACCGCGCGGTGATCGCCGGCGATTTCAACGAATGGTCGCCGCGCATTGGCTTCGACATCCTGGAACATGCCTTCGACCTGGTCAGCCCGGGGCGCAGTTTTCACGCCTCGCGCCCGGTTGCGCCGCTTGACCGCTTTGCCGTCGGCCGGGGCCTGCGGGTGGCCGGGGCAGGGGTGTTCGCCCAGGGCGAGGCGCGGCGCGCGTCCGACCACCTGCCGATCTGGATGGACCTTGAGGTCTGAGCGGGAAGCCCGTTTGAACGGGCTTTTCACCGCGTTTGCAAACGCGGTCCCAAGCGGTTTCGAAACCGCTTGGCCGCCCACCGAACGCCGTGTTTCCAGGCTGTTAACCGGTGCGCGTCACCTTGCCCGGCACAAAGCGCTTTGAGCGGGAAGGGTCACTCCCATGCCGCGACACGACACTGACATTTCTCTCGCAGGCCGAAAGGCCGACCCTGAGAGACCGGTCTTGCAAGGCTCCGGCACCCCCGGGGTACAGGTCCCGTGGTAACCCGCGGATTCGAGAGAACCGTCAGGCCCACAAGGGCGGCGCCGCTTCTTCTCTGAACGACATGCCGGTCCATGACCCGGCCCAGGATCGACCCGGCGGAGGATGCTCCGACCGGACCCCGTGCTCATGACCCGGCCCTGGCCCTGAAGCCGCGTTTCCGCGGCTGAACGGTGCGCCGACAAAAAAGCCCCGGAGTCTCCTCCGGGGCTTTTCCTTGTTCCACTGTCGTGACGACGATCAGCCGCCCTTCTGGTCGTAGGCGGTGCCCCAGCCCCAGGCGCCCGACCCGAAGCCACGGGCCACGACACGCTCGCGGTAGATCGAGGCGACAACGTCGCCATCCCCAGCCAGCAGCGCCTTGGTTGCGCACATTTCCGCACAGATCGGCAGCTTGCCTTCGTCGATGCGGTTGCGGCCGTACTTGGCGAACTCGGCGGTGGAGTGGTTTTCTTCCGGGCCACCGGCGCAGAAGGTGCATTTGTCCATCTTGCCACGGCTGCCGAAATTGCCCGCTTGCGGGTATTGCGGTGCGCCGAAGGGGCAGGCGTAGAAGCAATAGCCACACCCGATGCACAGGTCCTTGGAGTGCAGGACCACACCTTCTTCGTTCTGGTAGAAGCAATCCACCGGGCAGACGGCCATGCAGGGCGCGTCCGAACAGTGCATGCAAGCCACCGAGATCGATCGTTCGCCGGGCTTGCCATCATTGATGGTCACCACCTTGCGGCGGTTGATGCCCCACGGAACTTCGTGCTCGTTCTTACAGGCCGTGACGCAGGCGTTGCATTCGATGCAGCGTTCGGCGTCGACAAGGAATTTAGCTCGTGCCATGTCTCAGGTCCTCCTCAAGCTGCCATGATCTTGCAAAGTGTGGCTTTGGTTTCCTGCATCTGGGTCACCGAGTCGTAGCCATAGGTCTGGGCGGTGTTGGTCGATTCACCCAGGACATAGGGGTCCGCGCCTTCCGGGTACTTGGACCGCTGGTCCTCGCCCTGGTAATGCCCACCAAAGTGGAAGGGCATGAACGCGACCCCCGGAGCGACCCGTTCGGTCAGCATGGCCATGACCTTGATCTTGCCGCCTTCCGGTCCTTCGACCCAGACCTGCGCACCGTCCCGCACACCCAAATTGTTGGCGTCGCGCGGGTTGATCTCGATGAACATGTCCTGCTGCAATTCGGCCAGCCACGGGTTCGACCGTGTCTCGTCGCCGCCGCCCTCGTATTCGACCAACCGGCCGGAGGTGAGGATGATCGGGAAGTCCTTGGAGAAATCGTTGGCCTGGATCGACTTGTACATCGTCGGAACACGCCAGAACTTCTTGTCCTCGTAGGTCGGGTAATCGGCCACCAGATCGTAGCGGTTGGTATAGAGCGGCTCGCGGTGTTTCGGCACCGGATCGGGGAAGGTCCAGACGACCGCGCGGGCCTTGGCGTTGCCGAAGGGCGCACATTCATGCTTGATCGCCACCCGCTGGATGCCGCCCGACAGGTCGGTTTTCCAGTTGGTGTTCGGACCTGCCACGGCATCAATGGCCGCGCGTTCGTCGTCGGTCAGATCACCGTCCCAGCCGAGATCCATGAGCATCTGCATGGTGAATTCAGGGTAACCGTCCTGAATTTCGGAGCCTTGCGAATAGACGCCCTCGGCCAGCAGGTTGTCGCCATCCTTTTCCACGCCAAAGCGGGCGCGGAAGGTCAGGCCCCCCTTGGAGACCGGCAGCGACATGTCATAGAGGTTCGCCGTTCCGGGATGGTTCATCTCGGCGGTGCCCCAGCAGGGCCACGGCATGCCGTAGTAATCGCCATCGGCCGGCCCGCCATTCGCCCGCAGCGTCGTGCGGTCGAAGGTGTGCTGGTTGGCCATGTGCAGCTTCATCCGCTCGGGCGACTGGCCGGTATAGCCGATCGTCCACATGCCGCGGTTGAATTCGCGGGTGATGTCCTCGATCACCGGTGTCACGCCATCGTCTTCCAGCGCGATGTTGCGGAAGATCTTGTCGTGGAAGCCGAATTTCTGCGCAAACAGACCCATGATCTCGTGGTCGGTCTTGGATTCGAACATCGGCGCCATGACCTGATCGCGCCACTGGAGCGACCGGTTCGAGGCCGTGACGGAGCCACGGGTTTCGAACTGCGTCGTCGCCGGCAGCAGGTAGACGCCATCGGTGCGGTCATGCAGCACGGCGGACACGGTCGGGAAGGGATCGATCACGACCAGCGTGTCGAGCTTTTCCATCGCCGTCTTCATTTCCGGCAGACGGGTCTGCGAGTTGGGCGCATGGCCCCACAGGACCATCACGCGGGTGTTGTCCGGCTGATCGAGGTTTTCCTTGTCCTCGAGCACGCCGTCGATCCAGCGCGAGACCGGGATGCCCGTCAGGTTCATCATCGGGGTTTCGCCGACGGTTTCCTGCGAGAACCGGGTCTTCAGCCAATCCAGGTCTTCCTCCCAGACGCGCGCCCAATGGGCCCAGGATCCCGGAGCGAGGCCATAGTAGCCGGGCAGGGTATCGGCGAGAACGCCAAGGTCGGTTGCGCCCTGCACGTTGTCATGGCCGCGGAAGATGTTGGTGCCGCCACCGGCGGTGCCCATGTTGCCAAGTGCAAGCTGAAGGATGCAATAGGCACGGGTGTTGTTGTTGCCGTTGGTGTGCTGCGTGCCACCCATGCACCAGATCACGGTGCCCGGACGGTTGTTGGCCAGCGTGCGCGCGACGCGCTCAAGCTGCGATCCCGGTGCACCGGTGACGCGCTCGACCTCTTCAGGGTTCCAGCGGGCGACCTCTTCCTTGATCTGGTCCATGCCCCAGACACGGGTGCGGATGAACTCCTTGTCCTCCCAGCCGTTCTCGAAGATGTGCCAGAGGATGCCCCAGACCAGCGCCACGTCCGAACCGGGACGGAAGCGAACATATTCGTCCGCATGGGCTGCGGTGCGTGTGAAGCGCGGATCGCAGACGATCACGGGGGCGTTGTTCTGCTCTTTCGCCTTGAGGAGATGGAGCAGGGACACCGGGTGCGCTTCGGCCGGGTTGCCACCGATCAGGAAGATCGCACGGCTGTTGTGGATGTCGTTGTAGCTGTTGGTCATGGCGCCGTAGCCCCATGTGTTCGCCACACCCGCAACGGTGGTCGAGTGACAGATCCGCGCCTGGTGGTCGATGTTGTTCGTGCCCCAGTAGGCGGCGAACTTGCGCATCAGGTAGGCTTGTTCGTTGTTGTGCTTGGCGGACCCGAGCCAGTAGACCGAATCGGGGCCGCTTTCGTCGCGGACCTCGAGCATCTTGTCACCGATCTCGTTGATCGCCTGCTCCCACGAGATGCGCTTCCACTCTCCACCCTCTTTCTTCATCGGGTACTTGAGGCGGCGTTCACCATGGGCGTGCTCGCGAACGGCGGCACCCTTGGCGCAATGCGCACCAAGGTTGAACGGGCTGTCCCAGCCAGGTTCCTGGCCGATCCAGACGCCATTGCTGACTTCGGCGACGACCGTACAGCCGACCGAGCAATGCGTGCAGACCGATTTGACGGTCTCGACCGCGCCATTGACGGCGGATTGCGCGCTGGCCTGCGTGACCGCGCCGCCTGTGGCGCTGATCGCGGCAAGGCCGCCGATCGCAAGGCCCGATCCGCGCAGGAACGAGCGTCTGTCGACGGATTTGTTGGAGATTTCCGAAATCAGGCCGGTCCGCGCAGCGCGCCGTGTCAGCCCTCCGGTTTTCTTTCTTAGCATGATGTCCCTCTTGAGCTACCTGTGGCGTATCGCGCCGTCGGCTGGGTTGCGATCTGCATCCGGAGTGACCCGGTTTGCAGAGGGGGTTAGGTCTGATGTTCTAGAACCGCGTACTGGCAAGGTAGGCACGGGTATGTGCGGTGTCCTGCATCCGCCCGTCGGCTTTCGGCGTCTCGGCTGCTTCGGCTTCGGAGCCGGAAACAGCGACGGCCGCAACGGCCGCGGGGGCTGCGGTGCCTGCCAGTTTCAGAAAATCACGGCGGCTTGCGGACGCCTCTGTTTTCTCAGTCATTGAAGGTTCCTCCCTTCTTTCGGTATGTGCGGCGAGTGTGCCGCGTCGTGACGGTTTCCCGCCAGTTGCGTGACCGCCCGGACCTGATCTCAGGTCGCGGACAGTCTGAATGCTTCGCGCTCGATCGCCATGAACGCCTTTCCGACCGACCCGACCGCGCTGTACAGCATGGCGGTCTTGGCGGTTTCGAGATCGGCGTAGAAGTGGCTGGCCCAGGGCGCGATGTGCCGGTTGAAAAACAGCTTCTGATCGTCAAGCGACGCCGGGGTGCTGAACCGTCCGACGATCAGCCCGCCCATGACTTCCATCAGGGTGGCGATGTTGTCTTCGGGTTCATAGACGCTGGGCGCGCGTTCGATGCGGCGCGCCGACAGGTCGCTGCGCAGCGCGGCCAGCGGTTTCTCGTTCAGGAACCCGGTCAGGTAATAGCTGGCATAGGGCAGCAGTTCGCCCCGGCCCAGGCCGATGAACAGCGCGTTGAATTCGCGTTCGGCCTGTTTCGACGTCGTGGTTTCCGCGCACTCGGCCAGCCGCGCGACGGCCTGTCCCAGCTCGGTGTCATCGCCCCCGAGCCCGGCGGTCTGGGCCAGCAGCATGTCATCGGGCGGAGCAGACAGAATGAGGCCGAGATAATTGTAGAGATCCGCCCGCAGGCGGTCTTCTTCAGACACCGATGGCGTGGGCTGAGCCGCGCTCATTGTCATTCCGTCTCGCTTTCAATTCTGAAGCGCATCCGTCGCGGACGCACAGGTTCCTCGGTCAGTGTATCCAATGGTGTGCCGTCGTCATATTGATCGCCGTCGCCATCGCCTACGACCATGGTCGTAGATGCAGGTGCAGCATTTGCGCTGTCATGCATATTTTCCGAAATTTCCGCAGATTCCGAAAATTCTTCAGCTGACGGTTCCCGCGTCGCGATTTCCGACAGATTCTGTGGGGTATCAATGCCTTCGCCGGATCGCACCGCAAGCCTGGCCCGCTCCTGTTCTTCCAGCGCCTGCACGTGGCGCAGCAATCCCTTGCCTACCTGGTAGGCGGTCTTGACCCCCGGCGCGTCGGTCGCGGCATTGGTGAAGTCGCCGTCGTAATCGTTCAGCCCGTCAAGATTGGCGAGCACCGGATTGAGCCGCCACAGCTGTCGCATCGCGCGGCGGCGCAGCCGTTCGGGCACCGCCTTGTTCATGAAACCGGCGATGTCCTGACCGGGCTCGAGGCTGTCGGGATCGGGCAGGCCGAATTCTTCGAGGATCTCGGCATCGGTCTTTTCTTCGAGCTGCTTCTGTGTCGCTTCGACCTCGGCCGCCTCGACGCGGCGGGCCTCTTCGGCTTGCTCGGCTTCGACCCGCGCCTTGCGGCGGGACCAGAAATCGGAGGGGCGGCTCATGACGGTCGCAGCTTTCTGTCGCGGGACGGGGCGCGGTAGACATCGCTTTGCTGCGTGATGCGCGCGTCGCCCTTGCCGTCTTCGACCCTGTCTTCGAGATAGCGCTTGCGCTTGCGTTTCACGAACGGCTCTTCGACGAAATGCCGATCGGTCCAGTCCTGAAGCCAGGCCACCATCGCGGGCGGCATCGGCACCTTTTCCACCACGTCCTCGCCGCCATCGGCATATTGCATCGCCTCGTGCGGATTTGCCGTGATCAGCTTGAGCCGGTAGGGCCAGTCGTCTTCGGAGGGCTGGAGAATCACGTAGCCGCAGACCACGGGTTCGGCGAGGCCGACCCGATAGGCTTCGGCGTCGGTGCGCCAGAGTTTCAGCGGCAGGGTGCCGACGTGATACTCGGACACGTCGCCCTCCTGGCGCAGCAGTTTCCAGTGTGCGGGACCTGCGCCGGGCAAGAGCGCGGTCGGGCTCCAGGCCCATTTCTGCCAGCGCGTGACGCCCGGTCTGCGTTGCAGTACAACACCTACGGGCAGTTCGATGGAACGGCTGTCGGTCGTGGTCAAGCTGTGTCCTCCCGGATCCGGCCTCACGGGCGCGGTTGACTTCTGACTAGCATAGCCCTTGGGTAAGTCCAATTATCCAGCCAATGACAAGAGACCACGCCGGCGGACGCCGCGAAAGGGCCGATATGGGAACGAAACTACTTCTGTGCGACTGCCTTGGCAGTCAGACCGTCGATGCCGGGCGCATCGGTGACGTGACGTCGCTTGAGCCGTCGAAGGTCTACACGAATCTCTGCGGCACGCAGGCCGACGTGACGGCCCGTGCGCTTTCCGAGGGCGACGTGATGGTCGCCTGCGCGCAGGAACGCGCGTTCTTCGAGATGCTGGCCGAAGAACTGGGTGTCGACGCACCGGGCGTCGTCGATCTCCGCGACCGCGCGGGATGGAGCGACGAGGCCACCAGGGCCGGCCCGAAACAGGCCGCGCTGGCGGCGGAATCAGCGCTGCACCTGCCGATGTCCAAGGCCGTGGACGTGGTGAGCGAAGGCACCTGCCTGGTGATCGGCGCCGGAGAGACCGCGTTTTCAGCCGCCGAGCAACTGTGCGAGACACTCGCCGTCACGGTGCTTCAGACCGACATGTCGGATGTGCCGCTCGATCGCCGCTTCGACGTGGTGCGCGGGACGGTGCGCAACCTCAAGGGCGCATTGGGCGGCTTCGAGGTGCGGATCGACGGGTTTCGCGAACTGCACCCCGGCGGGCGCGGCGCCTTTGCCTTCAGTGATCCCAGGGACGGGGCGGTGTCGGACTGCGACCTTGTGATCGACCTGACCGGCGCGACCGCGATGGTGCCCGCGCCGCACAAGCGCGAAGGCTACCTGCGCGCTGATCCGCGCCAGCCCGCTGCGGTGGCGGCGCTTCTGACCGAAGCGGTGCAGATGGTGGGCACCTTCGAAAAGCCGCTCTACATCGCGCTGGAACCGGCGCTCTGCGCGCATAGCCGCGCCGGGCAGACCGGCTGTTCCAAGTGTCTCGACATCTGCCCCACGGGGGCGATCATCCCGGATGGCGATCACGTGTCGATCGACCCGATGGTCTGTGCCGGCTGTGGCGCCTGTGCGGCGCTCTGCCCGTCGGGAGCCATCGCCTATGACGCGCCGCCGGTGTCGGCGGTGTTCCGGCGTCTGGACGCGCTGTCGTCGACCTATCGCAAGGCGGGGGGCCGCGCGCCGCGCCTGCTGGTGCATGACGCCGACCACGGCACCGAGATGATCAGCCTTGCCGCGCGCTTTGGCCGTGGCCTGCCCGCCGACGTGATCCCCTTCGCGATCGACAGCCTTGCTGCCTTCGGCCATGCCGAGATGATGGCCGCGCTCAGCTGTGGCTTTGCCAGCGTCGATGTCTTGCTGGCCCCGCGCACCGAACGCGACACGCCGGAACACGAGGCGGTGCTGGCCAATGCGCTGTCCGGCGGGGGCCGGGTGCAGGTGCTGGACCTGAGCGATCCCGACGTGCTGAGCGATCACCTTTATGGAGCCGATAGCCCCGAAACGGTCGCCACGCCCAGCCTGCCCATCGGCACCCGCCGTCAGGTGGCGCGGGTCGCGGCACAGGCGATGATGCGCGAGGCCGAGATCCTGCCGCTGCCGCAAGGCGCGCCGTATGGTGCGGTTCTGGTCGACACCGATTCCTGCACGCTCTGCCTGAGCTGCGTGTCGCTTTGCCCGTCCGGTGCGCTGGGCGACAACCCGGACCTGCCGCAGCTGCTGTTCCAGGAAGATGCCTGCCTGCAATGCGGGATCTGCGCCACGATCTGCCCCGAAACCGCGATCACGCTGGAGCCGCGCATGAACCTCACAGATGCGGCCTTCAGCCAGGTTGTGCTGAACGAGGAGGAACCCTTTGCCTGCATCGACTGCGGGGCGCTCTTCGGGGTGAAATCGACGATCGAGAAGATCACCGAGAAACTGGCGGGCAAGCATTCCATGTTCGCCACGAGCGACGCGGCCAGGATGATCCAGATGTGCGACAATTGCCGGATCCAGGCGCAGTACCATTCGCAGAACAACCCGTTCGCGCTGGGCGAGCCACGCATCCCGCGCACGACGGATGACTACCTGGGCGATGGACCCTATTCGAAACGCAAGGATCATTGAGCGGGGAAGCCGCTTCGAAGCGGCTTTTTCAAAGCGCGTTCGAACGCGCTTGATCCGCGATTTCGAAATCGCGGCAAAAACGCCCTTCGAAGGGCGTTCGCCGCCCCTTCAGTCCTGCATCGACTGCACCGGCCTTCCCAGATCGGCCGGGGGGATGCCCTGCACGAAGGCCATGATGTTCTCGAGATCGTCCAGCGTCATCTCGACCGCGTGGATGGGCGACGGGCGGGTCGCCGCGAAGGGTTCGGTGACATCGGCGATCTGGGTGAAGGCGGGGTGCGGGTTCAGGACGTAGAAGGTCTGGAACCGGTCCTGCCAGTCGCGCAGCGTGCGCAGCACGGCAAAGGACGGGGTCGAGCCGATGGAGTTCATGCGGTTCCTGTCGCTCACGACATGGCAGCGGCCGCAATGGGTCAGCGACACGTCTTCGCCGCGCACCGCGTCGCCGTCATAGGTGATCGGGGCCACCGCCTGCGTGACCTTCACCTCCGAGGTGAAGAGCGACGCGCCGTCGACCTCGTAGCTGTCGACCGTGTTGCGGCCGACATCCGAGCGCAGCCAGTCGGCAAAGCGCTGGGCGTCCGGGTCATCGCCGACGGCGAATTTCCAGACCCTTCCGAGACCCTCGAACGCGATCTGGCCGGCCTCTCCGAAACGGGCGTCGGCGGTTGCCTCCGTCCCGACCAGCGTCACGCGGGTCTGGGTCTTGAGCGAAAAGCGCGGCAGGATGTATTGCATCAACCCGCTGTCGACGAGCGGCTGGGGGGCGGCCAGCGTGAAGGTCTTGTCCTGCGCAAGCACGGGCAGCGGCGTGAGCGCTGCCAGAAGAAGCGTCAGCGCGACGGCTGTTTCTTTTCGTCCTGGTGTCATCTCGGGCGCCTCCTCGCTTGAAAGCCTAAAGGTGCTGGCTTACACCCGTCAACGCTCCAGCTTGCCAAGATCGAGCGGATGCCCAAGGGAGAAGACCGATGAGCGATGATTTCAACATGTCGATGCGCAAGTTCCTCAAGCAGGTTGGGGTCACGTCCCAGCAGGCCATCGAGGAGGCGATGCGCGATGCCGACACCAGCGGCAAGACGTTCGATGCCAAGGTGGTCCTGACGATCGACGGGCTCGATCTCGAGCATGTGGTGACCGGCACCATCAAGGGACAGGACTGACGTGGCATTGGATCGTGACGCGGTTCTGGCCGCATTGAAAGCCGTGACTGATCCGGTGACGGGACAGGATATCGTGGCCGCCGGCGTGGTGCGCGCGCTCAACGTCGATGGCGACGCGGTGCGCTTCGTGGTCGAGGTGGCGCCTGACAAGGCCGAGGCCTACGGCCCGGTGCGACAGGCGGCCGAGGACGCGGTGAAGGCGCTTGGCGCGGCGTCGGTGTCGGCGGTGATGACCGCCCATTCCGCGCCCAAGGCTCCCCCCGATCTGAAAGGCGGGGCCAAGCCGAAACCGGCCGGCCCCGAGAAGATCCCCGGTGTGGACCGGATCATCGCGATCGCGTCGGGCAAGGGGGGCGTGGGCAAGTCCACCGTGTCCGCGAATCTCGCCTGTGCGCTGGCTGCCGAGGGTCGCCGCGTCGGCTTGCTCGATGCCGATGTCTACGGGCCGAGCCAGCCGCGCATGCTTGGCGTGTCGGGACGTCCCGCCAGCCCGGATGGCAAGATCATCCTGCCGATGCGCAATTTCGGCGTGACGATGATGTCGATGGGCCTGATGGTCAACGAAGGTCAGGCGGTGGTCTGGCGCGGGCCGATGCTCATGGGTGCGTTGCAGCAGATGCTGATGCAGGTGCAATGGGGCGCTCTGGATGTGCTGCTGGTGGATCTGCCGCCGGGCACAGGCGACGTGCAGATGACCCTGTCGCAGAAGGCGTTCGTGGACGGTGCCGTCGTGGTGTCCACGCCGCAGGACGTGGCGCTGCTGGATGCGCGCAAGGGGATCGACATGTTCAACCAGATGAACGTGCCGATTGTCGGTCTGATCGAGAACATGTCGACGCATATCTGTTCCAATTGCGGGCACGAGGAACATATCTTCGGCCACGGTGGGGTGGCGGCGGAAGCGGCCAAGCTGGGTGTTCCCTTGCTGGCGGAAATCCCGCTGCATCTCGACATCCGCAAGGCCGCCGATGGCGGCGCGCCCATCGTGGTGTCGAAGCCCGACAGCGCACAGGCACAGTCTTTCCGCGACCTGGCCCGCACGCTGATCGCCGCCGGCAAGGCATGAGCACCGGACCCTCGTTCCCGCCGCTGATGCAGGGCGTCAATACGGCGGGGGCGGACCCGTTCGAGGCCGCCTGTTCCGAGGCCGCGCAGGGCTGCGATGCGGGCACGATCCTCTATGATGCGGCGCCAGATCGGCTTCGGGCGGCCATCGTGCTCGCCCCCGAGGTGCCGCTGTCAGATGCGGCGGCGATGCTGCCGCTCACGGGCGTCGCGGTGCAGAACGCGCTGGGCGCGCTGGGGCCGTCGGAACTGCCCGTGCACCTGTGCTGGGAGGGCGCGATCCGGGTCAACGGCGGGGTCTGCGGTCATGTGCGCGGCGCGACGGACATACCGGATGCGGAGGCGGAGCCCGGCTGGCTTGTCACCGGGTTCGAGCTTGTCTTTGCCCGCGCCAATCTGGCGGGCGGCGACACCCCGGACGAGACCGACCTGATGAGCGAGGGCTGCGGAGACCTGACGCCGGTCGATCTGCTGGAAAGCTGGTCGCGGCATCTGCTCAACGGGATCAGTCGCTGGGAAGAGGACGGCTTGGGGCCCCTTCACGGCGAATGGCGGGGTCTGGCCCACGGGATGGGGCAGAACGGCGTCTGGCTGGGCAAGCCGGGCCAGTTTCTCGGCCTCGACGAAAAGCTTGGCCTCTTGCTTCGCACGGACGGGCAGACCATGCTCCTGCCGGTGACCGACCTTCTGGAGATCCGTTCATGAACCTTGCCCGTGCCATCCATTTCGACGAAAGCGACCAGCGCGTCTTTCATTCCCTGGCGCGCACCGGCGAATGGTGCATCTCGGGCGGGTTCGAGTTTTCCAACTGGACCGAAGGCGATCTGGAGGGGCGGGCGAAACAGGCGTTCACAAACGGCTGGCTGGGGGCCGAGACCTTTGGCCGGGTGAGTTTCGTCGCGGTCACGCAGATCGAACCGGCGGAACATGCAGCACTGGTGCAGGGCGTGGCGCAACATTTCGTCGACATGTACGGCGCGCCGTCGATCGAGGCCGCGCGCCCGGTGGCGGAGGCTGAGATCGCGCATATGTCAGAGCTGTGCGAAGAGCACGCAGCGAACACGCTGCTCACCGTCAGCCGCGAGCTGACCGAGGCCGGGGTGCGCGAAAGCTACCGGGTGATCGAGCCGCAGGAGGCGGACATGGCGCTTCTGGCGGTTCACGGATCGCTGGACGAGTAGCGCTGGAAAGCGGTTTCGAAACCGCTTTTCACGCAATTTGGAAATTGCGTTTCAAGCCCCTTCGAAGGGGCTTGCGCGCTCAGGGCAGATCGTGGCGCGCGTCCGCCACGTCGCGTGATGGCATCTTGCCGGAAATCTCAAGGATCAGCTTGCGTTTCACCGCCTCGGCAAAGGAATCGCGGGTCTCGGCTGTCACGACGAAGGCCCCCAGCCCGCCGATGATCCGCGCCTCGTATTGCGCCTCCAGCCCGCCCTGGGCGCGGCCGGGATCGTCGGGGCGCAGGATCGGCAGGGCGTTGATCGTCACGCCGGCAGCGACAACGGTGTCGCGCGCCTCGGCGATGGACGGGCCTGAATAATTTCGCACGCTATCACCGGAAAAGTCGATCACCCGCCGCCAGCCGTCGAACGCATTGGTGTCCATCAGCCGCAACCCCTCCAGAAGCGCCGCCCCGATGGCATTGCTGCCATAGGCCTGACGCGGCTTGTCCAGAAGCTCGGCGGCAAAGGCTGCCGCGCTGTCGGGTCCGTCGATCCGCATCCAGTCGGCCACCACCGCCTGGTTGGCGGCCCATTCCACGTAGGTGACGGCAATCGAGCCATAGGCCGTATCGGCGATCGCGGCCAGAACCTCGGGATCGGTGATCGCCTGCGCATATCCCTGTCGTTGAAAGTCGATCTCGCGCTGGTCGATGGAGCCGGACGCGTCGGCCAGCAGCACAAGTTCGAGATCGGTGTCCTGCGCCAGGGCGGGCAGGGACCAGGCCATCGTGACAAGAAAGGTCAGAAAACGCATCGCGGTCCTCCGTGAGTGACTTTGGGTAAAGCTAGGGCGCGAGCGACCGAGTGCCAAAGGATTGATCCGGATCAACGCCAAGGGTCTGACCTTGCGGCAGACTGAAGGTCCCTGAATATGGAAGGATCCTTCTGATGCGCCCGTCTTTCGCCTGCCTCGCGGCCCTGGCCCTTGCGACGACATCCGTGTCGGCGCAGGATGTCGATCAAGGCCGATCCCTGTTCCAGACCCATTGCGCAACCTGCCACGGCGCCGACGCGGCGGGCAATGGCCCGCTGGCCGGCGCGCTTGTCCTGCAGCCGCCCGATCTGACCCGGCTGGCCCTGAGCAATGACGGCATCTTCCCGCTGGAGCGCGTTCTCAAGCGGATCGACGGCACGGACCCGCTGGTCAGCCACGGATCCCCGATGCCGGTCTTTGGCCCGTATTTCGAGGGCGTGGCGAATACCGGCATGAAACTGCCCAGCGGCCAGCCGATGATGGTGTCAGAGCCGATGGCCGACCTGGTCGTGTATCTGCAATCGGTCCAGAACGCGGAATAGCCGTCGCGCTGCTCGGTCCGGAGGCGCGGCGCGTTCCGCCTTGCGGGCACAGGGGTTGCAAGCCTGTGCCATGTCATTGTGACATGCGGCCGGGTTTTCACGATGCGCGGGGTCAGGCGACTGGCGTTAGCTGCAGGCCCATGTGCCGCTTTCGTCAGCCTGTGTAGTCAAACCAGGCCTTGTGCCATCTCCGTCGTCTGAGGTCTTTGGGCGCAATGAATATGCCCAACGACTCATTTCCACCGAACGTCCAGCCAAGCAATTTCGAACTGTGAAGCTGCAAGAGGAGAACCGGATCCTCGGGGGCTGTGTAAAAGAATTCCTCCCTGACCGGCCCGCTCATGGTTGCGGCCTCCAGCGACGCCTGAAACGTCCAGGTCGGCTCGAAGATTTCGCGTATTTCGGGGGAAACGTCGTCCGGGTTCTGAAAATACGTTTGGCGCGCCAGCATCTCTACGGAAAGGCGTGTGGGATTTGGCCCGATGTCGAAGGGGGCAAATAGCGGATCCGACAAGTCGATTGATCGATGGCGCTCGCGGAGCGCACGAAGTTCATCGATATGAAGATATGAGTCCGCCGGCTGAGTGTTTGTCGGCGATACCGCAAGCGCGATCCTGGGCGGGCGGAAATCGCCTGCGGCGCGCCCGATCTCCTTCATCGCCGCCAGATCATCATGGTCGAGATAGTTCTCGATGCACGCTCCATTCGGGTAGGGACGCGGCGCGCCGCGTTGCTTGACATGAAGCACCCGAAGGCCGCCCCAGTCACGCGGCGCAAGAAAAAACAGCAACCAACCTGATTTTGGCCCCAGTCCGCCCCAGATGTCGTCAGGCAGATCCGACAGCGCGATCTGTGCCAGAAACAATGCGGCGTTCCCGTCGGTTTGAGGCCAGTCGACACCTGGCGGCATTTCTGGCAGTCCGCCAATCCAGCTTGACGGATTCTCCGGCGCAACAAGGATCAGGTCAAGCCGGCTCCATCCTGCATGGAAAGGCTGGGCGTTCGGCTCAAAATCGACGGCAGCCATATTGAAGTCCACCATCTGTTTCAGCATGTCCTCGGGCTCTTGCTTCGATGGCGCGGTCATCCGTTCGATGGCGCGATAAATCGGGTGCCCTTGGCGCGGAAACGCCAAAGCGCCCAACAGCATCATCACTACCCCGTAGAACGCGAGTGTCATGTTCATCGGATCACCCTTGAAGCCTATGGCGAGCATCAATGTCGCCCCGAACAAGATCGGAGGGCTGAGGAACGAAAAGAAGAACAACAAATGTCTCATGGCACGTATCTGAATGGGAAATCAGGCGAACTTCCGACCATTGTGGGGAAGGTTTTCGACCAGCTTGCACGTGTTGACCTAGCAGTGTGAGAACGCCGCAGTCTGGTCAGGCAGCCGCTGGGGCACCGCCGAAATCTCGCGGCCGGGGCTTGCTGACGAAAAACGCGACGCCCCGATCGGATGACTTTGTCTCGCCGGCATCGCAGGTTGTGGACCGCGCGTTCGCCCTGTTACATAAAAAACGCCCGAGGAAACCCCCGGGCGTTCTCTTTTCCCCCGACCCCTGTCAAACCCAGGGAGGGAGACATTGCACCGCGATCAGTTCGGAATGTCGCCGGTGATGCCTTCGATGTAGAAGTCCATGCCCAGCAGCGTGCCGTCATCGGCGGTCTCGCCCTCGGCGAGCCACGCAGAGCCGTCCTGCTTGTTGATCGGGCCGGTGAACGGGTGGTACTCGCCCGCCGAGATGGCGTCGATCATCGCCTGCGCTTCGGCCTTCACGTCGTCGGGGATGGCGTCGTTCATCGTGCCGATCACCACTTCGCCTTCGGGCATGCCCGCCCAGCTGTCGATCTGCTCGTAGGTGCCGTCCATCAGCGCGCCCACGCGCTTGATGTAGTAGGGCGACCATTCGTCGATGATCGACGCGATGCGCGGCCCGGGAGTGCCGTCGTCATTGGTGGTGAAGGCCGCCATGTCGGACGCTTGGCCGAAACCCCATGCAGAGCCGCCTTCCTTGGCGATCTCGGCCAGCGGCGCGGTGGAGTCGGTATGCGCGGTGATCACGTCGACTCCCTGGTCGAGCATCGCGCGCGCCGCGTCGGCCTCTTTCGCCGGATCAAACCATGTGTAGGCCCACGTGACGACCAGTTCGACATCCGGGTTGGCCAGCTTGGCGTGGTGATAGTACGAATTGATGCCCATGATCACTTCGGGGATCGGGAAGGACCCGATATAGCCGATCTTGTTGGTCTCGGTCATCTTGCCCGCGATGTGGCCGACCACGGCGCGGCCTTCGTAGAAGCGCGCGTTATAGGTCGACACATTCGGATGCTCGCGCTTGTAGCCGGTGGAGTGTTCGAACTTCACATCCGGGAACTTGGCCGCGACATTGTTGGTCGGATCCATGTAGCCGAAGGAGGTGGTGAAGATGATGTTGCAGCCCGACAGCGCCATCTGGGTGATCACGCGCTCGGCATCGGCGCCTTCCGGCACGCTTTCCTGCCATGCGATCTCGACCTTGTCGCCGTATTCTTCCTTGACGGCCAACGCGCCCTGGTGGTGCTGATAGGTCCAGCCGCCATCGCCGATGGGCCCGACATAGACGAAACAGGCCTTGGTGGTGTCCTGCGCCATGGCGGGCGCGCCGAAGGCCAGTGTCAGGCCGGCGGCAGCGGTGGCAAGTAGGGTTCTGCGGATCATAGATAGTCTCCCGGTTGGAGGGGCGGCAGCGCCCCCGTTGGTTGTGATGCGCCCGGTTTTCCTAACGGGTCGCGTGGAAGGTCTGTCCAAGGTTCGCCGGCGCATCATGACTGCTGCGGCTGCGGTTGGACGAGATGAAAACAAGCACGAGGATGGTTATCAGATATGGCGACATCGACAAGTATTGCACGCCCCAGGTCAATCCGGCGGCCTGGAGATTGAGTTGCAGCACCGAGATGCCGCCGAAAAGATAGGCACCGATCAGCACACGTCCGGCGCGCCAGCTTGCGAAGACCACGATGGCCAGCGCGATCCAGCCCGCGCCCGCCGTCATGCCCTCGGTCCATTGCGGCACGCGGACAAGGCTCAGATAGGCACCGCCAAGCCCGGCACAAGCCCCGCCGAACATGATCGCGAGCAGGCGCACGCGGATCACCTTGTACCCCAGCGCATGGGCGCTGTCATGGCTTTCGCCCACCGCGCGCAGGATCAGCCCCGCGCGGGTGTATTTCAGGAAGGCCCAGACCGCCACCACGATGCACAGGCTGAGATAGACCATGATGTCATGGCTGAACAACATCCGGCCGACCACGGGCAGGTCGCCCAGAAGGGGAATGTCGAGCTTTGGCAGGGTCTCGGCCTTCATGCCCTCGTAGGGTTTGCCCAGGAGTGATGACAGGCCCAGACCCAGCAGCGTCAGCCCCAGGCCGGTGGCCACCTGGTTGGACAGGAAGACCTGCGTCAGCACGCCGAAGGCCAGCGACAGGAGCGCGCCCGCCAGTGCTGCCATCGCAAAGCCCAGCAGCGGCGCCCCGGTGTTGATGGCGACGATGAAGCCGATCACCGCGCCGGTGATCATCATGCCCTCGACCCCGAGGTTCAGAACGCCGGATTTCTCGACCACCATCTCGCCGATGGCCGCCAGCAGGATCGGCGTGGCCGAGATCATGATCGAGGCGACCAGCAGGATGGGGTTGATGTTGCTCAGATCCATGTCGGGGCTCCGTGGACCAGATGGACAATGCCCGCCGTTGCCAATGCCACCGCCAGCATCAGCCCGACATGCCGCAGCGACGGACGGTGTGCCAGACCCCGCGCCAGTACGGGCCAGCGCCGGTGCACTCCAAGCGCGACACCCAGCGCGGCCAGCGCGATCACCGCCACATGGGCCAGAACGAACGGAGCAGCCGACGCGCCAGTGTCTCCGGTCAGAACACCGTGCAGCATCATCAGCGCCATCGCGCCCATCATGACTCCCATGCCAATCGGCATCCAGCCCGTATGTCTCATGCCAGTTCTCCCTTGCCGATCCGCACCCGGTAGTTCGTCAACACGTCCACCCCGAGCAGGAAGAACAGCAGCATGCCCTGGAACAGCTGGATCGACGCGCCCGGCACCCCCAGCATCAACTGCGCCAGTTCGCCGCCAATATATGTCAGCGCCATCAACAGCCCCGCCAGCAGGATGCCCACCGGATGCAACCGGCCAAGAAAGGCCACGATGATCGCGGTAAAGCCGTAGCCCGAGCCGAAATCGATCGAGACCTGGCCCGCAGGCCCCGTCACTTCGAACAGACCGGCCATCCCGGCCAAGGCGCCTGCAAGGCCGAGGCAGAACAGGATCGTGCGGGCCGGCGACACACCGGCGAATTTTGCGGCCCGCGCGGCTTCGCCGGTCAGGCGGATGTTGTAGCCCTGGATGTGCCGCGTCAGCAGCACATAGGCGAGGATCACCGCGATGAAGGCGGTCAGCACGCCCAGATGCATGCCGGTGCCGGGGATCAGCTCGAGGTTCTGCGACGACGACCATTGCGACAGGTTGCGCGATCCGGGAAAGCCCATGCCCTCGGGATTGCGCAAGAGGCCCGACGACACCGACGCCAAGAGGTTCTCGGCGACGTAGACCAGCATCAGCGACACGAGGATTTCATTGGTGCCGAAGCGCACCTTCAGAAGCGCCGGGATCATCGCCCAGCCCCAGCCGCCAAGGGCGCCCGCCACGATCATCAGCGGCAGGATCAGCACCGACTCCATCGGATAGAGCGCCAGCCCCGCCGCGGCCCCGCAGATCGCGCCCATGATGTATTGCCCCTCGGCGCCGATGTTCCAGATGCCGGCCCGGAACCCGATGGACAGGCCGATGGCGATCAGGATCAGCGGCCCCGCCTTCACCAGCAGTTGCGGCCGCGAGAACGCCGCGAATTGCGGATGGAACAGCGGGTCCCAGAAGATCGTGCGGATCGCCTCGAAAGGCGAGGTGCCGATCAGCCCGAACATGATGCCACCGAAGAGCATCGTCAGGATCACCGCCAGGATCGGCGTCGCCACCGTCCAGGCCTTCGAGGGCTGCGGCCGCTTTTCCAGCCGGATCATGCGACGCCCTCGCGGCGTCGCGTGTGGCATGCCGCGGCAAGGGCATATTTGGAAAGAGAAGAAGCGGACCGGTCGGCACCCCATCCCGGCTTCTTCTCTTCAAAAATATGCAAATCCGGTTTTGCAAGTTTGCAAAGCCGCCGGGAAAACGCGTCACGCCTCGACATGCGCCACCTCCATGTCATGTGCGCCGCCCATCATCAGGCCGATCTCTTCCATGTTCAGATCCGCAACCGGCTTCAACGAGGACAACCGCCCTTCATTGAGTGCGCCAAACCGGTCGGCGATTTCCAGCAGTTCGTCCAGATCCTGGCTGACCACCAGGATCGCCGCGCCTTTCGAGGCAAGATCCAGCAGCGCCTGCCGGATCGCGGCGGCGGCGGCGGCATCGACGCCCCAGGTCGGCTGGTTGACCACGAGGATGTCGGGGTTCTGCGCCACCTCGCGCCCGATGACGAATTTCTGCAAATTGCCCCCCGAAAGCGCGCGCGCCGCCACATGGGTGCCGGGGGTGCGCACGTCGAACCGCTCGATGACGTCGCCCGCAAACCCATCGGCGCGTTTCCAATTGATGAAGCCGTTCTTGACCAGCCCTTGACGCCGTCCTGCCGTCAGCACGGCGTTTTCCGTCAGGCTCATGTTCGGAGCAGCGGCATGGCCCAACCGTTCCTCCGGCGCGGTCAGGCACCCGGCGGCGCGGCGCGCGACCGGTCCGTCGCGGCTCACATCCGCACCCTTGACCCAGATCGTGCCGCGCGGTGTCGTGCGTTCGCCCGAAAGCGCCAGCAGCAATTCGTCCTGACCGTTGCCCGCAACCCCGCCAAAGCCCAGCACCTCGCCCGCGCGGACCTCAAAGCTGATCCCGCGCAAAGGTGTGCCGAAGGCGCCCGGCGCGGGCATCGTCAGGTTGTCGACCCGCAGCAGCACCTCGCCGGGCGTGGTGTGTTTGGCGGCGGGCGCGGCAAAGCTCGACCCGACCATCATCTCGGCCATCGCCCGTGCGGTGGTCTCGGACGGGGTGCAGGTGGCAACCTTCTTGCCCAGCCGCAGGATCGTCGCGTGGTCGCAGAGCGTGCGGATCTCTTCCAGCTTGTGGCTGATATAGAGGATCGCGGTGCCTTCGGATTTCAGCTTGCGCAATGTCTCGAACAGGATCTCGACCTCCTGCGGGGTCAGCACC
Organism: Marivita sp.; assembly: GCF_020055635.1. Lineage (GTDB taxonomy): Bacteria > Pseudomonadota > Alphaproteobacteria > Rhodobacterales > Rhodobacteraceae > Marivita. The sequence goes on from NZ_JAIPUT010000004.1 coordinate 162,183, forward strand.
GAGGTCGGCTCGTCCATGATCAGCAGGCGCGGCTCTTGCAGCAGACAGCGGATGATCTCGACCCGTTGCCGTTCGCCCGCCGACAGCGTGCCGACGGTGCGCGCCGGATCGAGCGGCAGCCCGTAGGTCTCCGACACCTCGCGGATCTGCCTGGCCAGATCGCGGCGCGGCGGCGGGTTTTCCATGCCAAGCGCCACGTTTTCCGCCACGTCGAGCGCATCGAAGAGCGAGAAATGCTGGAACACCATCGCCACGCCAGCCTTGCGCGCCGCACTTGGTTCGGACGGTGCATAGGGCGCACCGCGCAGGGTCATGCTGCCCTTGTCCGGTTTCACCAGCCCGTAGATCATCTTGACCAGCGTGGACTTGCCCGCACCGTTTTCGCCCAGCAAAGCGTGGATTTCGCCTTCGCGGATGTCGAAGGACACCTCGTCATTGGCGACGACGCCGGGATAGGCCTTGGTCAGCCCCGAGAGGCGAAGGAGGTCGTCTGGCGTGTTGGAGGACACTGAACACCTGCGTTGATCGTTGAAAGGCTCAATAGCTGTGCGGCAACCCCCACGGCAATCGCTTGCGGATGTTTGCCAAGGGATTTTTGCCCAATCGGACAGCAAATGCGAGATATTTGGGCGTCGGAATGGCCCATCTTGCGCAGGCGTGACGAAAACCGCGCTTTTTTCGTGTCGGACCCGATCAGCCCGGCAAAGCCGAAGCCGTGGCGCAAAAGCGCGTCACACAGGCTCAGGTCGAGCGCGTGGGAATAGGTCAGGATCAGGTGCGCCGCGTCTTCCGGCGCATGTCGGACGACGCGCAGCGGATCGCTGGCGGGCAGGGCGTTCACCGCGTCGGGAATGGCGTCGGGAAAGCGGTTTGGCGCGGTGTCGACCCAGGTGATGCCGATCTCGGGGATCGGGTGCAGCACATCGACCAGCGCGCGCCCGACATGGCCCGCGCCCCAGATCCAGAGCGCGCGGGTGGGACGGGCCAGTGGCTCGACGAACCAGCCCTGCACCATGCGCGGGCGCAGATCGACGCCCTGGTTGCGGGCGCAGGTGGTGAGGCGTTTGACCGCCAAGGGCATGTCCCCCGGGCCGCGCGAGATGACGGTTTGATCCTCCAGTTCGGTCAGCCGCGCGGCATCGTAAACCTCGGTCAGCAAAGTGACCGCGCCACCGCAGCACTGGCCCAGTTCCGGCCCCAAGGGATGGCGGCTGAACCCGTCACGGGCAAAGGCCTGCTGTGCCGCCTGATACTCCAACGCGCCGCCGCCGATGGTGCCCGACTGCCCGCCCTCCCAGACCAGCATCGCCGCGCCCACCTCGCGCGGGGAGGAGCCCTGCACCTCGGCGATCACCACGCGGGCAACGCGGCCATGTGCCGTCACCGCCGCGCGCAGGCTTTGAAGGTCAAACGCCATCGCGGACCCTTTCGATGGCTGCCAGAACCCGTTCCGGCGTGGCGGGCGCCTTGAGCGCCGGATAGCCGGTGCCACAGGACGCCACCGCGTCGGATAACGCGAGGAACACCGACATGCCCAGCATGAAAGGCGGCTCGCCCACCGCCTTGGAGCGGTAGATCGTGTCCTCGCGGTTGCGCCCATCCCAAAGCGCCACGTTGAACACGTCGGGCCGGTCCGAACAGGCGGGGATCTTGTAGGTCGAGGGCGCGTGGGTGCGCAGGCGTCCGGCCTCGTCCCAGACCAGTTCCTCGGTGGTGAGCCAGCCCGCGCCCTGCACGAAGCCGCCTTCGACCTGCCCGATGTCGATCGCCGGGTTCAGCGACGATCCCGCGTCATGCAGGATGTCGGTGCGCAGGATGCGGTACTCGCCGGTCAACGTGTCCACCGCCACTTCGCTCACCGCCGCGCCATAGGCGAAATAGAAGAACGGCCGGCCCTGGCCCTTGATCCGATCCCAGCTGAGTTTCGGCGTGCGGTAGAACCCGGTTGCCGACAGGCTGATGCGCGCCTCGTAGGTCAGCTGCGCGGCCTTGGCAAAGCTGTAGGTCTCGCCCATCACGGTCACGTTGCCATCGGCGAACACCACGTCCTGCGCATCGCATTGATGCAGGCTGGCCAGATGATTGGCCATCCGGTCGCGGATCGTGTCGCAGGCGGCCTTGACGGCCATGCCGTTCAGGTCGCTGCCCGAGGACGCCGCCGTGGCCGAGGTGTTGGGCACCTTGGCGGTGTCGGTCGCGGTGATCCTGACCCTCTCCAGCGGCACGCCGAACCGGTCGGCGGCCACCTGCGCCACCTTCTGGAACAGGCCCTGTCCCATCTCGGTGCCGCCGTGGTTCATGTGGATGGAACCGTCGTCGTAGACATGCACCAGCGCGCCGGCCTGGTTGAGATGCGTCAGGGTGAAGGAGATGCCGAACTTCACCGGCGTCAGCGCGATGCCGCGCTTCAACACCGGCTCGGCCGCGTTCCACTCCGCGATCGCCCGCCGCCGGACGTGGTAGTCCGACGTCTCCACCAGCCGGTCGACCAGTTCCGGCAGGATGAAATCCTCCACCACCTGTCCGTAGGGCGTCGTCCACCCCGGCACCTCGCGCCGGGGCGCGGCGGGCTCGGCCACCGCCTGCACCGCGCCCCGGCTGGTCAGGTCGTCCTGCGGCGCCGCCAGCGCTTCCGCCCCCTGCTTCATTGTGCCGGAAATATCCCGGTGGGAGTCGGCCCGGGACGGGCCGGCGGGGGGCTGGCCCCCCGCGCCGCCGCCGATGGCGCCATAGAAGTTGACGCGCCGCACCCCCAGCGGGTCGCGCCCGAGGGCATGGGCGATCTGGTCCATCGCCCGCTCGATCCCCAGCATGCCCTGCGGCCCGCCGAAGCCGCGGAAGGCGGTGGCGGACTGGGTGTTGGTGCGCAGCCGGTGCGAGACGATCCGCACCGCCGGCAGCCAGTAGGCGTTGTCGGCGTGCAGCATCGCGCGATCTGCAACCGGAAGAGACAAATCCATCGACCAACCGCAACGACACAACTGCAGGAACGACAATCCGGAAATGCGACCTTCGGAGTCATGGCCTACGCGATAGTCTATGCGGAAATCATGCCGTTTTCCGGTGATCATCATGTCGTCATCGCGGTCATAACGCATCGCACAGGGCTTGCCCGTCAGAGATGCCGCAACGGCGCAGGACACCGCCAAGTGATTGCCCTGGCTTTCTTTTCCGCCAAACCCACCACCCATCCGACGGATTTCGCAGCGCACGGCATTCATGGGCTTGCCCAGCGCTTCCGCCACTTTGTGCTGAATTTCGGTGGGGTGCTGGGTGGAAGAATAGACGACCATATCGCCAGCTTCTTGCGGCAATACGATACTTCTTAAAGAACGTTCTATTGCTTGAATTGTTTCTGGTGTCCAAAGGTCATACCATGCACTTT
>NZ_JAIPUT010000011.1 GCF_020055635.1 Marivita sp.
GATCGAGATGGACCCGGCCACGCGGCTTTACTATATCGTCGTCGACGAGCCCGACATGCACACGCCCACCGGCGATCTGGAGCGCGTCTCGCGCGCCCTTCAGGACCAGTGGGACATCCCCGCGATCACCTGTGAATTCCCCGTCCTGACGCAGCTGCAAATCACCCTGCGTAGAGGCAAATGGGCGATCACCGTCGCCCTGCACAAGACCAGCGCCGATGCCACACCCAGCATCATCGCGACATGGCCCGGCCTGCACGAAACCGGGCTTTACGGGCTGGCCATCGACCTCGGCTCCACCACCGTCGCGGCCCACCTGACCAATCTCGACACCGGGCAGGTTATCGCGTCCTCGGGCATCATGAACCCGCAGATCCGCTTTGGCGAAGACCTGATGAGCCGTGTCAGCTATGCCATGATGAACCCCGGCGGTGATGCCGAGATGACCCGCGCGGTGCGCGATGCGATCAACACGCTGGCCGAGGAGATCGCCAGGGAAGCGGGCATCGCGCCAAGCCTCATTCTGGAAACCGTGTTCGTCTGCAACCCGGTCATGCACCACCTGCTGCTGGGCATCGACCCCGTGGAACTGGGCCAGGCGCCCTTTGCGCTGGCGACATCGAACCACCTCAACCTGACCGCCCGCGATCTCGACCTCACCGCCCTGCCCGCCAGCGCCCAGATCTACATCCTGCCCTGCATCGCGGGCCATGTGGGGGCCGATGCCGCCGCCGTCGCGCTGTCGGAACAGCCGGGCAAATCCGAAGATTTGGTGCTGATCGTCGATGTGGGCACCAATGCCGAGATCCTGCTGGGCAACACCAGCCGCGTGCTGGCCTGTTCCTCGCCCACTGGCCCCGCGTTCGAGGGCGCGCAAATCTCAAGTGGCCAGCGGGCGGCCCCCGGCGCCATCGAGGCGATCCGCATTGACCCCGAAACCAAGCAGCCGCGCTTCCGGGTGATCGGCTGTGACATATGGTCGGACGAAGACGGCTTCTGGGACGAGACCGCCGCCTCTGGCATCACCGGCATCTGCGGCTCGGGCATCATCGAGGCGGTGGCGGAACTGCGCATCGCCGGGCTGCTCGACCCGTCGGGCCTGATCGGATCGGCGTCGCAGACCGGCACCGACCGCTGCGTGGCGGAAGGCCGCACCAACGCCTACCTGATCCATGACGCGACAGCCGAGGGCGGCCCGCGCATCACCGTCACCCAAGGCGACATCCGGGCGATCCAGCTGGCCAAATCCGCGCTCTACGCGGGCGCGCGGCTGTTGATGGACGAGATGGGTGTGGACGTGGTGGACCGCGTGGTGCTGGCGGGTGCCTTCGGCGCGCATATCAGCGCGAAACACGCGATGGTGCTGGGGATGATCCCGGACGTTCCGCTCGACAAGGTGTCGAGCGCCGGCAACGCCGCCGGCACCGGCGCGCGCATCGCGCTCTGCAACCTCACCGCGCGGGCCGAGATCGAACGCACCGTGCGCCAGATCACCAAGGTCGAAACCGCCATCGAGCCGCGCTTTCAGGAACATTTCGTCGCCGCCAACGCCATCCCCCATGCCACGGACCCGTTCCCGGAACTGGGGAAGGTGGTGCAACTGCCCGAGGTCGGGTTCAACACGCAGGGGGACGGGAGTGACGGCGGTCGGGTAAGGAGAAGGCGGCGGGGGTGAGACCTTGGGCGGGCGTCAGACGCACAGTTGATCAAAGACCAAGCCTTCGCCCGGGCGAGAGGACACGCCGCCGCCGCATTCGCGACGACGAGGTAACCACCCGACATGTCCGCCAAAAACACGCCGTAGGGTGCGTGATCTCACGCACCACCCCAACGCAAAAGGTGCGTGCCAAGCACGCACCCTACCGATCGAGCCGCAATTCAGCGCCCGACGTCACTCTGCATCGCGACGGGCCAAGGTCGCCTGGAAATTCCCGTCCACCGTGACCGACGGCACCGAGCTGTCCAGCACAAGCTCTTCCGCGCCGCCTTCGATCAGGCGACCGGAGAAGCTGCCGGCCAGGACCATGCTGTTGCCCGAGATTTCCAGCGTTTCGAGGTCGAGATCGGCATTGGCGGCGCTGGCGGAATAGGTCTCGCCCGCCTCTCCGACAGCACCGTCCGACAGCAGGCGGATGGTGAAGTCCGTCACGTCCATTTCCGTGGGATTGCCCTCGGTCTGGATGTCGATCGTGAGCGCGCCTTCCGAGAGCGATGCGGCCTCGCGGCTCACCAGTCCGACCAACCGGACATCCACCGCGTTGTCGGTCCGGTCCCAACCGCTGCCGCCGGTGTCGTCAAGCGTGCTCACGTACCAGCTGGCGGGCTCCAGCCCCAGTGTTCCGGTGATGGTTCCCGAGACATCCTGGGCCGCCAGCGGCGTGGCGAGCAGAAAACCGGTGAGAAAAGCGGTGCGTGTTCCGGCGCGCATGAGGGAGGCTCCTTGCATCTGTTGCGGTCTTGTCGACGTTCCAAAGATCAACGGCCACCACGTTCGGTTGTTCCAATCCACGCACCCTCCGGGCCGCACGCGCAGCCCCGCGGCGCGCTCTCATCCTTGCTCGGAGCTGACCAACCGATCCCGTGCGACATTCCCGCGTTCCGACGCCAGCGTGTCGTGCAACCGGTGCTGGTTCTCCAGCAGGCGCGACGCGATCAACCGGGTCAGCGCGAGGGCGAAATCCGGGTGGTCGAGATACATCCTGATGACGGTTGCGCGGTCGATCCACGCGGCGGAGACCGCACCGACCGCGCGCACGGTGGCCGATCGCTGCTGGTCCGCCGCAAAAAGCCCCATCTCGCCGAAAATTCCGCCGGTGCCGATCTCGTGTCCGACCTCTTCGACACGGACCTCTCCGTCGAGCACGACATAGAGACGGTCCGCGGGATCGCCCTTGTCAAAGATCACCGAACCTGCGGGAAACCGGGCCTCTGTCATGAAGGGCACCAGCAAGCTGGTGTCCGGCGCTTCTTCGAGCATGCGGCGCAACCGCTGGCGCAGCCGCAATTGCTGTCCTGTCCGCCAGATATTCACCGGCAGCAGGACGGCGTGCAGGATGAGGATCGGCACAAGCCCGGCGGTGACGCCGTAGGCGATGAATAGCACGTTCGATGCGATCGCCACGAGGCGGAGCGGCAACAGCGTCTGCATGCAGAAGGTCAGGAAAACCAGCGCTGAAGCCGCAAAGCCGATCAATTCCACGATCTGAACCGACATTCGAAATTCCCGTCCTGGGGTGCGGCGCGACCGCTGGATGCACGCAACAGGCACACGGCCGACCTTGTGCTGCGCCTGCCCCGTCGAGGGAGTCCGTAAGGCTCCGGCGTGCCTGTCGGGGGAGTATGCGGCTTGTCTCCGATGTTGCAAGCGCCGCTTTCAAACCGGTGCCGCGATCCGTCGCCGGAACGCGGTGCGCCCGCCTGCCCTGCGCGCCCTCTTGACGCCCCACACGGCCAAGCGTATCTGATCCTCCAGAGCGCGGGTATGGTGAAAAGGTATCACGCGAGCTTCCCAAGCTTACGTTGCGGGTTCGATTCCCGCTACCCGCTCCACCCCGTCACCCGCTCCAACAATCGCCCGTCACGCCGACCTGTCCGCCGACTGCGGATCCTTGTCGTTTTCCGGATGGAATTCCTGCAATTCGGGTCGTGTGCCGATGTTGATATGGTCGATCTCCTCCTGTGCGAACCCCAGGATCAGCGACGGGATCATCATCGACACCAGCACGAAGATCGGCAGACCGACAACCGTGATGACCTGTTGCAGCGCCGTCAGCCCCGCTTCGCCTGCCAGGATGATCAGCATCGCGGCAACCAGCCCTTCGGCCGCGCCCCAGAACACCCGCTGGCGCACCGGACCCGGTGTCGGCTTGCCGGTGCAGAGCATGTCCACGACAAGCGACGCGGAATCCGACGAGGTGGCGAAGAAGATCGCCACCACGAGGATCGCGACGCCCTGAACCAGCCCGGTCAGGGGCAGGTTCTCGAAAAACGCGAACATCGCCAATGGCACGCTTTCGGCCACGGCGGCGCTCAGCTCACCCGCCTCGTCTCCCATGGCTGCGCGGGCGGCGCTGCCCAGCCCATCGAACTGCATCGCCTGCCAGCCGAAGATCGCGAACCAGATCAGCGTGAAGAGCGAGGGCGCCAAAAGCACGCCGAGCACGAATTCCCGGATCGTGCGGCCGCGCGAGATGCGCGCCACGAAAAGCCCGATGAACGGCGACCAGGTGACGGTCCAGGCCCAGTAGAACACCGTCCACGAGCCTTGCCAGTCCCAGTCATCGGTATCGGGGGTCTGATCGGCCAGCATGTCGTTCCAGAAGGCAAGCCGCGGCAGGTTGGCGAAATAGAGGCCGAATGTCTCGACCACGCCGCGCAACAGGAACAGCGTCGATCCGCAGACCAGGACGAAGATCATCAGCCCGACCGCCATGCCGATATTGAGGTTCGACAACAGCTTCACCCCCTTGTCGAGCCCCGCAACGATCGAAGTGATCGCCACCGCGGTCAGGATCGTCAGGATGACGACCTGCACGAAGGCTCCGTCGCCGGTGCCGAACAGCGCGTCCATCCCGGCCGCGATCTGGCTCGAGCCCAGACCAAGCGAGACCGCGACACCGAACAGCGTGCCAAGAATGGCGACAACGTCGATGGTCTTGCCGACCGGGCCGTAAATGCCGTCGCGCAACAGCGGATAGAACACCGACGACACGCGCACCGGCAACTCGTACCGGTTGATGAAATAGGCGAAGGCCAGCCCCGGAAGCGTGAAGATCGTCCAAGTGTGCAGACCCAGGTGATAGATCGCGATGGAAATCGCATCCTGCGCCGCCGCCTGGCTGAAGGGATCGACCCCGGGCAAGGGCGGGTCCGAGAAATGCGAGATCGGTTCGGCCACGCCCCAGAACATGAGCACCGTGCCGATGCCCCCGGCAAAGAGCATCGCAAACCAGCTTGCATTGGTGAATTCGGGCCGCGCGTCCTCGGGACCCAGCCGGATATGCCCGTGGCGCGACGTCGCTGCCCAGATCAGGAATCCCAGCCAGATATTGACCCCCAGAATGAAGAACCAGCCAAGGTTCACCACGATCCAGGCCCGCCCGGCGGCAAAGGCGGCGCCGATGGGGTCGGGAAAGAGCACGAGGGCGATGACGAAGATAATTGTGAAGCCTGCGGCGGAGAAAAAGATCGTCGGGTCGGTCTTCAGACCGAGTTTCTGTGCAAGCTTGTCCACGGGGCCCACTTTTCATTTTGCAATCAGTGCAAAACGCGTCCGCTCCCCGGATCGTTCCGAAATTTCCCGGCACCCGGCAGGTCATGCCTTGGCGGTCTTGGCCTCTTTGACTTTCTTCGCCAGATCCTGCGCGATGGCGAAGGCGCCCTTGATCTTGTCGCTGTCTTTCTTCCAGTCGCGGCGGACGACGATCTTGTTGTCCTTCACCTTGGCCAGACCGTTCTGATCCTTGATGAAATCCACCAGACCCTCTGGCGAGATGAACTTGTCGTTGTGGAACTGGATCGTCGCGCCTTTCGGACCGCCATCAAGCTTGGCGATCCCGGCGCGTTTGCACATCGCCTTGATCCGCACCACGAGCAACAGCGTGTTCACCTCGCGCGGCAGGGTGCCGAACCGGTCTATCAACTCGGCGGCGAAACCTTCGAGTTCGACCTTGGTCGACAGCGACGACAGGCGGCGATACAACCCCAGACGCACGTCGAGATCGGGCACGTATGTGTCGGGAATCAGCACCGGCACACCGAGGTTGATCTGCGGCGCCCATTGGTCATCGGCCTCGGCCAGACCTTCCATCTCGCCCGAGCGGATCTTGGCGATCGCCTCTTCCAGCATCTGCTGGTAGAGTTCATACCCGACATCGCGCATCTGTCCCGACTGCTCCTCGCCCAAGAGGTTGCCCGCGCCGCGAATATCGAGGTCCTGGCTGGCCAGCGTGAACCCCGCCCCCAACGTGTCGAGCGACCCCAGAACGCGCAGGCGCTTCTCGGCCGTGGTCGTCAGCTTGGCGCGCGGTTTGGTGGTCAGGTAGGCATAGGCGCGGGTCTTCGACCGACCCACCCGGCCCCGGATCTGGTAAAGCTGGCTGAGCCCGAACATGTCGGCGCGGTGAATTACCATCGTGTTGGCGGTGGGAATGTCGAGCCCGGATTCGACAATCGTCGTGGCCAGCAGCACGTCATATTTGCCGTCGTAAAACGCGTTCATCCGCGTATCCAGTTCACCCGCCGCCATCTGGCCATGCGCCACGACATAAGACACTTCGGGCACCTGATCGCGCAGGAATTCCTCGATCTCGGGAAGGTCGCTGATGCGCGGCACGACGAAAAAGCTCTGCCCGCCGCGGTAATGCTCGCGCAGCAGCGCCTCGCGTATGGTGATCGCGTCGAATTCGCTGACATAGGTGCGGATCGCCAGCCGGTCGACCGGCGGCGTGCCGATGATGCTCAGATCGCGCACGCCGGACAGCGACAATTGCAACGTGCGCGGAATCGGCGTGGCGGTCAGGGTCAGCACGTGGATGTCGGTGCGCAGCTGCTTGAGCCGCTCCTTGTGGCCCACGCCGAAATGCTGTTCCTCGTCGATGATGAGCAGGCCGAGATTCTGGAACCGGATGCCCTTGGCCAGAAGCGCGTGTGTGCCGACGACGATATCGACGGTGCCGCGCGCCAGACCGTCCTTGGTGGCAGCGGCATCCTTTGCGGAAACAAAGCGCGACAAGGGTCTGACTTCCAACGGAAATCCGCGGAACCGTTCGGCAAAGCTCTTGTAATGCTGGCGCGCGAGCAAGGTGGTCGGGGCGATCACCGCAACCTGCACGCCCGACATGGCGGCGACAAAGGCGGCGCGCATGGCAACTTCGGTCTTGCCGAAACCCACATCGCCGCAGATCAGACGGTCCATCGGCTGGCCGGAATGCATGTCTGCCATGACGTCTTCGATCGCGCGCAGCTGGTCGTCGGTTTCCTGGTAGGGGAAACGGGCCGCGAAACTGTCCCATGCGCCCGGCGGCGGATCCATGATCGGGGCCTTGCGCAGCGCCCGTTCGGCGGCAACGCGAATGAGCTTGTCCGCCATCTCGCGGATGCGCTCTTTCAGACGCGCCTTCTTGGCCTGCCAGGCGCCGCCCCCCAGCTTGTCGAGAAAGCCTTCCTCGTGGCCGTAGCGCGACAGCAGTTCGATGTTTTCGACCGGCAGGTAAAGCCTTGAGCTTTCGGCATATTCCAGAAGCAGGCATTCATGCGCAGCCCCGGCGGCGGTGATCACCTCCATGCCAAGATACCGCCCGATGCCGTGATCCACATGCACCACCAGGTCGCCCGGAGACAGCGATTGTGTCTCGGTCAGGAAGTTCTCGGCCTTGCGGCGTTTCTTGGGGGATCGGATCAGTCGGTCGCCCAGCACATCCTGCTCGGACACGACCGTGATCCGCCCGTCTTTGCCCGCACCACCCCACGGCGCCTCGAATCCCTGTTCGAGCGGCCAGACCGTCAGGTGCAGACCGCGCTTGCCGACGCGGGTCAGGTCGGTGACCGGGATGGTTTCGGCCAGCCCTTCGTCCTCGATCAGGCCGGACAGGCGTTCCCGCGCGCCTTCCGAATAGGACGCGATGACCACCGGGCCATCCTGCATCTTTGCGCGAACATGATCGGCCAGGGCACTGAAGAGGCTTATGTTTTCCTGCTGGCGTTCGGGGGCGAAATTACGCCCGATCCGCCCGCCCGCATCCACGACGCTCGGGCCGGAGGCTTGCGCCAGGGGGTGGAACTGCACCACGCGACGGTCGCCCAGGGCCTCCACCCACGCGGCATCGTCAAGGTAGAGCTGCTCTGGCGGCACGGGCTTGTAGACCGTGTCCATCCGCGATTTCTGCGCCAGCGCTGCCTTGCGGGTCTCGTACTGGTCGACGATCCCGTCCCAACGGGACAGCCGCGCGGGCGTGATCTGGTCGTCCTGGGTGACCGGCACGCCGGGCATGTAGTCGAACAGCGTTTCCAGCCGGTCATGGAAGAACGGCAGCCAATGCTCCATCCCGGCCTGCTTGCGGCCCGCGCTGACCGCCTCGTACAGCGGATCGTCGCTGCCCGCCGCGCCGAACTCGATGCGGTAATTCTGCCGGAAGCGCGTGATCGCCGCCTCGTCGAGAATGACCTCGGACACCGGCGCCAGTTCCACCAGGTCAAGCTTTTCCGTCGTGCGCTGCGTTGCCGGATCGAACCGCCGCGCGCCGTCCAGCACGTCGCCGAACAGGTCAAGCCGCACAGGCCCGCCCTCACCCGGCGGATAGATGTCGATGATGCCGCCCCGAATGGCATAGTCGCCGGGCTCCAGCACCGTGGGCGCCTGCGAAAACCCCATGCGCACAAGAAAATTGCGCAGCGCCTCTTCGTTGACGCGGTTGCCCACACGCGCGGTGAACGCCGCTTCGCGCAGGATGTCGCGCGCGGGCACGCGCTGGGTGGCGGCGCTCATGGTGGTCAGCAACACGTATTGCGACGGCATCGCGTGGGTCAGCGCCGCCAATGTGGCCATGCGCGCGGCCGAGATATCCGGGTTCGGCGACACCCGGTCATAGGGCAGACAATCCCAGCCCGGGAAAAGAAAGACCGGCATGTCGGGGGCAAAGATCCGCAGCGCGTCGCGCATCTGCGCCAGACGGCGGTCGTCGCGCGCGACATGGCAGACCGCGCCGCCGTGTTTCTCGGCTTCGGCCAGAACGAGGCGCGCGTCGAAGCCTTCGGGCGCGCCACCCATGGTGATATGTCGGGACATGCTCATAGCGCGGTCATGTGGCCTTCGGCACAGCCCACGTCAACCGCCAAGCACGCCGATGCTCATGTTTACGTACATCCCCCACATCGCGGTGACGAAGATCGACACCATCCCGATCGCCTGCACGGCAAGCCGGTGGCGCGCGAGGCGCTTGTAGACCGCCTCGAGATCCTGATCGGTCTCGTGCAGCTTGCGCGCGGTCCGGACGCTCAGCAGGCTGACCAGCGACATCGGAAAGCCGAGCAGGAACAGCGCCTGCGCGATCTCGACATGATAGACCCAGCCCAGCACCACGAACCCCGCCAGGAAGAACGTGCCCGCGGCCACGATCAGGAACCCCGCCTCTTCGGCGATGTAAAGCAGCCGTCCGGTGTTGATGCGCAGGAGATCGGTCAGGTCGTCCTCGGCCTTGGCGCCGCGGCGACGAGCCCGCGTGACCATGTCATATGGGACGCCCAGGATCCAATGGCTGGCCGACGACCAGATCACGGCGAGGACGATCCAGAACCAGAGATTGGAAAAGGAGCGCAAGTCAATCAGTTCGAATACACTGCTGTACCAGTCCACGCGGCGGTCCCCATTCGTCGTTTCGCCTTCTCTAGCTTGGCTTCACCCGATTGCCCAGTACCCCTTGACGTCGCGCCACAGGTCCTCGGACCGCTGTTGTTTTTGGAACTTCGCGGATCGTCCCGCATTCCATCTTCACAATGTTTTCGAGCACCCAAAAAAAGGAGCAAAAAAATGCCGCTTGAATATGATCATACGGAAAGCCTCTCAAAAACAGACCTTTATCCGACGCGCCGACCGGATCGGGAACGCTGGATGGACCGGAGCGACCCGGTGCTCTGGCAGGACTGGACCGACATGGCCCCGATCTCGCGCGATCAGGCCGCTTCCTTCGATCGCGACGGGTTCCTGGTTCTCAAGGACCTGTTCTCGACCGATGAAATCTCGGCACTGGTCGATCAGGCGGCCGCCCTGCGCAGCGATCTGGCAGGAAGCGCCGCCGACGAGGTGGTCACCGAACCGGGCTCGGACGCGGTGCGCACCGTGTTCAATCTCGAACGTCACCATGCGCTGATGGACCGGCTGTCGCGCGACACCCGTGTCGCCGGGGTCGCCCGGTTCCTGCTGGGCGACGAGGTCTACATCCACCAGAGCCGCCTGAACTACAAACCCGGCTTCACCGGCAAGGAGTTCTACTGGCACTCGGATTTCGAGACCTGGCACGCCGAGGACGGCATGCCGCGGATGCGGGCGGTGTCGGCGTCGCTGCTGCTGACCGACAACCGCGCCCATAACGGCGCGCTGATGCTGATGCCCGGATCGCACCGGACCTTCGTGTCCTGCCAGGGCGAGACCCCGGACGCGAACCACGAAAGCTCGCTCAAAAAGCAGGAGGTCGGCACACCCTCGCAAGAGAGCCTGCGCGATCTCGCCCGGATGCACGGTATCACCGATGCCGAAGGCCCGGCCGGCACGCTCGTGCTGTTCGACTGCAACACGATCCACGGCTCGAACGGCAATATCACGCCCGATCCGCGGTCGAACGCGTTCTTCGTCTACAACGCGGTGTCGAACGCCTTGGCCGATCCCTTTGCCGCCAAGGCACCGCGCCCGGATTACCTCGGCCATCGCGGCACGCCCGAGCCGCTGACGCTGCAGGGCGGCGCGCTGGTCTGAGCCGCTTTTGAACAGGCCGCGCGCAGGTCCGGGACTGGACATGCGCGCGGCTGGGGTGCATCCCTTTGCCGATGAGACCAGACAGGTAAGACAGATGCACCCGATCACCCCCCCGTTTCCCGCCTCACGCCTGCGTCGCTTGCGTCGCTCCGAAGGACTGCGCGCCATGGTGCGCGAAAACACCCTGACGCCGGATGACTTCATCTGGCCGGTCTTCGTGCGCGATGGTGACGGGATCGAGGAACCGGTGGCCTCGATGCCCGGCGTGGTGCGGCGATCGGTCGACAAGGTGGTCGAGGCGGCCCGCGAGGCACATGCCCTGGGCATCCCGGCGATCTGCCTCTTTCCCTACACCAACCCCGCGCTCAAGACCGAGGATTGCGTCGAGGCGTGGAACCCCGAGAACCTGTCGAACCGCGCCACCCGCGCCATCAAGGACGCGGTGCCGGACATCATGGTGATGACCGATGTCGCGCTGGACCCCTACAACATCACCGGCCATGACGGATACATGGACGAGACCGGCTATATCGAGAACGACCGCACGGTCGAGGCGCTGGTGAGGCAGACGCTGAGCCAGGCGCGCGCCGGGTCCGACATCATCGGTCCGTCCGACATGATGGACAGCCGCATCGCCGCGATGCGCGGCGCGTTGGAGGGCGAAGGGTTCTCGAATGTCGCGATCCTCAGCTACGCCGCGAAATATGCCAGCGCCTTTTACGGGCCCTTCCGCGATGCGGTGGGGGCCTCGGGCGCGTTCAAGGGCGACAAGAAGGGCTACCAGATGGATCCCGGCAATTCCGACGAGGCGATGCGTCTGGTGGCGCGGGACCTGTCGGAAGGGGCCGACATGGTGATGATCAAGCCGGGCATGCCGTATCTGGACATCTGCCGCCGCACCAAGGACATGTTCGGCGTGCCGACCTTTGCCTACCAGGTGTCGGGCGAATACGCGATGCTGGCGGGTGCCGCCGAGCGTGGCTGGCTCGATCACGACCGGGTGATGCTGGAAAGCCTGATGGCGTTCAAACGGGCGGGTTGCGACGGGGTGCTGACCTATTTCGCGCCCGCGGCGGCCCGGCTTCTCAACGGATAGCGCTGCGCCGCCGACGGTGATCTATCCTTGGTGACAACGCGACGGCATGTCGCTATAGTGGTGCCAACCGGCGAGACAGCCGGACCACGAGGCTTTGGTAATTCTTCGGCAGAGAAAGAGCAGACAGATGACATCCCTGACACGACGTGAGCTGGCTTTTGGCCTCGGCGGCACTTTCCTGTTGGCGGGTTGTGCCAATGGGGTGGGCGGAAACGGCGCCGCGCGGATCGACGCGCGGGTCGACGCGACGCTGGCGGAAATGTACCGCCGCTATCCCGGAACCCAGAACCTGGCGTCCAATGCCAACGGTCTTCTGGTGATGCCCCTGGTGACCGAGGCCGGTCTGGGCCTGGGCGGCGCCTTCGGACGCGGTGCGCTGCGCGTCGGTGGCGTGACGGTGGACTATTACTCCACGACCAAGGCCAGCGCCGGCTTGCAGATCGGTGCACAGCAATATGCCCATGTGCTGTTCTTCATGACCGAGGACGCCCTGATGAATTTCCGCCGCTCGCCGGGCTGGGCGGCGGGGGCCAATATCGAATACGCGATCCCCGAAGGGGGCGAGACCATCGCGGCCGAAACCACCACATCGCTGGCCCCCGTCATCGCGGTGATCTTCGGCCAGGCCGGCCTGCGACTTGGCGCGACGCTGGAAGGCGTGAAATACACGCGGATCATTCCCTGACGCGGCGACAATGCGATGACGCATTGTTCCGGGTCCATTGATGGACCCGTCGGGGGCTCTGCCCCCGAACCCCCGGGATATTTGGAAACCAGAGAAGGTCCGTCGTCCGGTCCACCCCTTGCACAAGGGCAAGGGGCTTCTCCGGTTACGGCCATCGGCGTCCCCGCCTGTACCGCACCTTGCAGACTGCCGCGTCAAGGTTAACAATCCGTTACTTCTCTGGTTCAGAAATATCCCGGGGGAGCGCCGAAGGCGCGGGGGCAGAGCCCCCTCCTGCCCGGTCAGCCAGCCATCGCAGATGTCAGCGTATCGAGCGCCGCCACCGGGTCTTGGCTGCGCCAGATCTCTTCTCCGATGCCGAAGAAATCTGTCATCGGTGCAAGGCGGCGGATGATCTCGGCATCGAGACCGCCTTCGGCGACCACGGGGATCTCGATCATTTCCGACCACCATTCGAACAGCTCTTCTTCGGCGCGGGATCCGTCGCCAAGCGCGGTTGCGCCCACGGGACCGAAGCTGACATAGTCGGCCCCCGCCTCGCCCGCGCTCATCCCGTCATGGCGCAGCTGGCCGCAATACGCGCCGACGATGGCATCCTCGCCCAGTTCCTTGCGTGCCATGCGCACCGACCGCGCGCCATCGGTCAGGTGCACGCCGTCAAGGCCAAGGCGCTGGGCCAGCACCACATGGGTGTCGATCACCAGCGCCACATCGAACCTATGCGCCACCTCGCGCACGGCATCTGCGGCGCGCAGGATCAGGTCTTCGTCACGGGTGGCCAGGGACAGACGGATGCAGGCGATATCCGTGGTGTCGAGAACCCGCGCCAGATCGGTGGGGAACAGGCTCAGTTCGATTTCGGGTGGCGTGATCAGGTAGATCTGTGGCTGCTCTGCATCGGACATCTTCGGCCCCTTCCTTGGTGGTCGCACTCCTATATCGTCATTTTGTGCCCTGCGCCAAGGCCTTGCGCGGCTTGCCCTTTGACTGCGCCCGCAATAGTCAGGCGCGACCCTTTTGAACTTCGAGGTTCCTGCCATGCCAAGCGACTTGCCCCAGCCCAGTTTCGTGCTGGTCCGCCCCCAGATGGGCGAGAACATCGGCGCTGCTGCGCGCGCGATGCTGAATTTCGGGCTGGACCGGATGGCCCTGGTGGCGCCGCGCGATGGCTGGCCCAACCCCAAGGCGGTGGCGATGGCCTCGGGCGCAGGGCGTGTGCTGGACGATGCGGTGCTGGTGGAGCGCACGGTCGATGCGGTGGCCGGGTGTTCCTATGTCTTTGCCACCACGGCCCGGCAGCGCGGCATGACCAAGCCGGTGATGACACCCGAGCGCGCCATGGAGGTGGCGCGCGACAGGATCGCCGCAGGGGAAAAGGTGGCGGTGCTGTTCGGGCCGGAACGCGCGGGGCTGGAGAATGACGATATCGCGCTGGCCAATGCGATCATCTCGGTGCCGGTGAACCCGGAGTTTCCGTCGCTCAACCTTGCGCAATGCGTGCTCCTGACGGGCTATGAGTGGCGGAGGAAATCGGTCGAGATCCCGTCCGAGACCACGGAGATGGCGGGCACCGACTGGGCCAGTGCGATCGAGAGGGACAGGTTGGCGGAACATTACGAGGACACGCTGGACAGGGCGGGGTTCTTTTTCCCCGAGACCAAGGCCGACAGCATGAAGCTGAACCTGCGCAACCTGTGGTCGCGCATGCCGCTGACCCGGTCGGATGTGCAGATGCTGCATGGCGTGCTGCGGCAAATGGTGCGCTGGAAGGACAAGGGCTGAGCCATCGGCTTGAAGCCCCCCCACCCCACGCCTAGTCTTTCGTCCAACAAGGAGACCCCGCGCATGAGCCCCAAACGCAGCATCTTTGAAGAGGTCGGTGACGAGACACCGCGCAAGGACGTCCCCAAGGGCGGCATGATCGACGCGGGCAAGCGCGGCGCGCGGGGCGCGATCCGCATCTGGCTGATGGTGCTCTTTGCGCTGGTGATGGTCATGATCGCCGTCGGCGGGCTGACCCGATTGACCGATAGCGGTCTGTCGATCACCGAATGGCGGCCGCTGACCGGGGCGCTGCCGCCGATGAGTGCCGAGGACTGGCAGCGCGAATTCGATCTCTATCGCGCGATCCCGGAATACCAGTTGCAGAACCAAGGCATGAGCCTTGCCGAGTTCCAGTTCATCTATTGGTGGGAATGGGGCCATCGGCAATTGGGCCGGGTCATCGGGCTGGTCTGGGCGCTGGGCTTTTTCGGCTTCCTGCTGGCGCGCAAGATCCCGACGGGCTGGACCGGGCGGTTGTTGGTCCTTGGCGTGCTGGGCGGCGTGCAGGGCGCGATCGGCTGGTGGATGGTGGCCTCGGGGCTGACGGGCACCATGCTCGACGTGGCCTCCTACCGGTTGGCGACGCATCTGGGGCTGGCCTTTGTCATCCTTGGGTTCATCGCGTGGTACGTTTTCGAGCTGGGCCGCGAGGACCGCGACCTGATGCAGGCGCGGCGGTCGCGAGAGGGCAAGCTTTACGGGCTTGGCACGGGGCTCTTGCACTTCACCTTTCTGCAAATCCTGCTGGGCGCGCTGGTGGCGGGGATCGACGCCGGGCGCACCTATAATGACTGGCCGCTGATGGCCGGCGCGTTCCTGCCGCCCTACCCGTTCGAACTGGAGCCGGTCTGGCGCAACTTCTTCGAGAACGCCGGCCTTGTGCAGTTCATGCACCGGATGGCGGGTTACCTGCTGCTGGCGTTTGGCATCGTGGTCTGGCTGCGGGCGCGCAAGTCGCCCAATGTCGACACGCGGTTCCGGTTCAACGCGGTCTTCGCGATGCTCTGGGTGCAGATGGCGCTGGGCGTCGTGACGGTGCTCTACATGGCGCCCTGGCAGATCGCGATTGCGCATCAGGTGGGCGCCGTGATCCTGTGGGTGTTGATCCTGCGGGCGCGGTTCGGTGCGCAATATCCCGTCCAACAATCCATCCGAGGAGCGACAGCATGAGCACGGCCTATGACGATTTGATGGCGTTCACGCGCGAGACCGAGGCGTTGAGCCAGATTGCCGGGCGTCTGGGCTGGGACCAGGAAACCACCATGCCACGGGGTGCAGCGGCGCAACGCGGCGAGGAAATGGGCGCGATGGAATCGGTGTTGCACGCCCGCCGGATGGATCCGCGCGTGGGTGAGTGGCTTGAGGCGGCCCATGCCGATGGGGACGAGGCCACGGCGCATCTGCGCCACATCCGGCGCGCGTTTGAACGGGCCTCCAAGGTGCCGGGCGATCTTGCGGCGGAACTGGCGCGGACGACCTCTGTGGCGCAGGGCGTCTGGGCCGAGGCGCGCGCGAAGGACGATTTCGCCGCCTTTGCGCCGACGCTGGAGCGGGTGCTTGATCTGCGCCGACAGGAAGGTGCCGCGCTGGCGGATGGCGGCGATCCCTATGACGCGTTGTTGCAGGATTACGAGCCGGGCGCGACGGCGGCTGAGCTTGACGCGATGTTCGGTGCGTTGCGGCCCCGGCTGGTGGATTTGCGCGACCGGGTTCTGGGCGCGCCGGAGCCGGCCGTGCTGAGCGGAACCTTCGACGAGAGCGCGCAGATGAAGCTGTCGCGCCAGATCGCCAAGGTGTTTGGCTATGACATGAGCCGGGGCCGCGTCGACAAGGCGGTGCATCCGTTCAGTTCCGGGTCCGGCAATGACGTGCGCATCACCACGCGCACCAATCCGATCGACCCGTTCAACTGCATCTATTCCACGATCCACGAGGTCGGGCACGCCGCCTACGAGCAGAATATCGACCAGGCCTACCTGCTGACGCCGCTGGGGCGTGGCGTGTCGATGGGGGTGCATGAAAGCCAGAGCCGCATCTACGAGAACCAGCTGGGACGCTCGCGGGCGTTCACCGGCTGGCTGCATGGCCAGATGACCGAGGCGTTCGGGGATTTCGGGATCGCTGACCCGGACGCGTTCTATGCCACGGTGAACCGGGTGCATCGGGGCTTCATCCGCACCGAGTCGGACGAGGTGCAGTACAACCTGCATGTTCTGTTGCGCTTCGACCTCGAGCGCCAGCTGATCGCCGGATCGCTCGACGTGGCGGATCTGGAAGAGGCCTGGAACACGCGGTTCGAGGCCGATTTCGGCTACACCGTGGACAAGCCGTCAAACGGCGTCTTGCAGGACGTGCACTGGTCGGTGGGGCTGTTCGGGTATTTCGCCACCTATTCGCTGGGCAATGTCTATGCCGGGTGCCTGTTCGAAGCGCTGCGCAAGGCGGTGCCGGATCTGGATGCGCAGCTGGCAACAGGCGACACCTCGGCAGCGACGGGATGGTTGCGGGACAACCTGCAACGCCATGGCGGGCTTTACGAGCCGCGCGAGGTGATCGAGCGGGCCTGCGGGTTTGCGCCATCGGAGGCGCCGCTGCTGTCCTATCTCGAGGCCAAGTTCGGCGCGATCTACGGGGTGTGAGGCGCAAGCCCGTTCGAACGGGCTTGGGATGCGGTTTCGAAACCGCATTCCAACGCCCTTCGAAGGGCGTTGGCCCATGGGGTCAATGGAGCGTGAACTCTCCGACCAATTGCTGCCATTCGCCGGAGGCCAGCATCTTGCGGTGGGTGTATTGCACCGAATGCAGCGGCCCATCGATGCTGTCCTGCCAGAATTCGATGAACTCGAACAGCTTGGGATGGTCGGGGGCCAGATCGTATTCCTGCCAGACAAAAGTGTTCAGCACGTTCCGGTAATCCGGCATCCTGTAGTACAGTTGCGCCGTGGTCAGCCCGTAGCCGCGCAACATCAACTCGGTTTCACTCATCTCGGTCATGGGAACCTCATTTGTTTTTTCTTATGACTCCAAATCTGTCACGAATTTCTTGCTTTTCAATAAAAACAATGTGTTAGCCACCATCATCCCTGAGTGCCAAGGCAGGTTTGCCACTAATTTGGCCAAGTGGATTGCAGCCTACATCCTGTCTCTGATATACAGGCTCATAACAAAATATAGAAATGCAGACAGCAGGCCATCCACGTGAGCGATACGCCAGAACCCCCTGAGAACACTGCGGATTTGCCGCCCGAGCGCCCCAAGCACGACGGCCCGCAGATCTCGATCACCGATGAGATGAAGTCGTCCTATCTCGATTACGCGATGAGCGTGATCGTGAGCCGGGCGATCCCCGACCTGCGCGACGGACTGAAACCGGTGCACCGGCGCATTCTCTACGCGATGCACGAATCCAACAACGGGCATGACAAGCCCTACCGCAAATCGGCGCGGCCGGTGGGCGACGTGATGGGCAAGTACCACCCGCATGGCGATTCCGCGATCTATGACGCTCTGGTGCGGATGGCGCAGGATTTCTCGATGTCGCTGCCGCTGCTGGACGGTCAGGGCAATTTCGGGTCGATGGATGGCGATAACCCGGCGGCCATGCGCTATACCGAAGTGCGCATGGACAAGCCCGCGGCCTATCTCCTGGCCGATATCGACAAGGAAACCGTCGATTTCCAGGACAATTACGACGGCAAGGACCGCGAGCCCACAGTCCTTCCCGCGCGCTTTCCCAACATGCTGGTCAACGGCGCGGGCGGGATTGCCGTGGGGATGGCGACGAACATTCCGCCGCACAACCTCGGCGAGGTCGTGGACGCCACGCTGGCGCTCATCGAAGAGCCCGATCTCAGTTCCGAACAGCTGATCCAATATGTGCCCGGCCCCGATTTTCCGACCGGCGGCATCATGCTGGGCCGCTCCGGCGCGCGCAAAGCCTATCTCGAAGGGCGCGGGTCGGTGATCATCCGCTCGAAGACGCGGGTCGAGGAGATTCGCAAGGATCGCTGGGCCATCGTGATCGAAGAGATCCCCTACCAGGTGAACAAGTCGACGATGATCGAACGCATCGCCGAGGCGGCGCGCGAGAAGCGGATCGAGGGCATCGCCCATGTGCAGGACGAATCCGACCGCAATGGCGTGCGCGTCGTTGTCGAGCTCAAGCGCGATGCCACGGCGGAGGTGGTGCTGAACCAGCTGTTCCGCTTTACCCCGATGCAGGTCTATTTCGGCTGCAACATGCTGGCGCTGAATGGCGGCCGGCCCGAGCAGCTGACGCTGCGCAAGTTCCTGACGGCGTTCATCGATTTCCGCGAAGACGTGGTGGCTCGGCGCACCGCGTACCTGTTGCGCAAGGCGCGCGAACGCAGCCATATCCTGTGTGGTCTGGCCGTGGCCGTTACCAATATCGACGAGGTGGTCGCGACCATCCGGTCGTCGGCCGATGCCGCCGAGGCGCGTGAACGGCTGATGACGCGCAAATGGCCGGCCGAGGACATCCTGCCCTATATCGCGCTGATCGACGATCCGACCCATACGGCGAATGCCGACGGCACCTACAACCTGTCCGAGGCCCAGGCTCGCGCCATTCTGGAACTGCGCTTGCAGCGCCTGACCCAGATCGGCGTCAAGGAAGTCACCGACGAGCTCGAGGAACTGGCGGGCAAGATCCGCGAATACCTCGAAATCCTGGGCTCGCGCGACCGGATCATGGGGATCATCGCCGACGAGCTGCGCGAAGTGCGCGAGCTGTTTGCCGTGCCGCGCCGCACCGAGATCGTCGACTGGTCCGGCGACATGGAAGACGAAGACCTGATCGAGCGCGAGGACATGGTCGTGACGGTCACGCAGTCCGGCTATATCAAGCGCACGCCGCTGGCCGATTTCCGCGCCCAGAAGCGGGGCGGCAAGGGGCTGTCGGGCATGTCGACCAAGGATGACGACGTCGTCACCACGCTGTTCGTCGCCAACACCCACACGCAGCTGTTGTTCTTCACCACCGAGGGCATGGTCTACAAGCTCAAGACCTGGCGTCTGCCGCAGGGGGGGCGCACCGCCAAGGGCAAGGCCATCGTCAACATCCTTCCGATCCCGACCGGTGTGTCGATCGCCGCGATCATGCCGGTGGACCGCGACGAGAAGGACTGGGACGATCTGCAGATCGTCTTCGCCACCAGCGCCGGCGACGTGCGGCGCAACGCGCTGTCGGATTTCACCAACGTGATGCGCAACGGCAAGATCGCGATGGACCTGCCCGAGGGGGTGGAACTGGTGAATGCGCGGATCGCGTCCGAGCACGATGACGTCATGCTTGTCACCGACTCGGGGCGCGCCATCCGTTTCCCGACAACCGCCGTGCGTGTCTTCAAGGGCCGCAAGTCCACCGGGGTCCGGGGCATCCGGCTCAACAATGGCGACCGCGTGGTGAGCATGGCCGTGATCCGGCATTTCGAGGCCGATCCGGCGGAACGGGCCGCCTATCTCAAGATGCGCCGTGCGGTGGCCGGTCTGGCGGATGATGCCGAGGTCGAGATCGAGGATGACGAGGATGCGGCCGCACCGGGGTCGATTACGCAGGACCGCTATGCCGAGATGTCGGCGGCGGAGAACCTGATCCTGACCATCACCGCCAAGGGCGCGGGCAAGCTGTCCTCTTCGCATGACTACCCGGTCCGGGGCCGTGGCGGCCAAGGCGTTCAGGCCATCGACAAGGGTCTGCGCGGCGGTGCCATCGTGGCGTCCTTCCCGGTCGAGATGGATGACCAGATCATGCTGGCGACGTCGCGCGGGCAGTCGATCCGCGTCCCGGTCGAGGGCATCTCGTTCCGGTCGCGCAGTGCGGGGGGCGTGAAGGTGTTCAGCACCGGCACCGATGAAGAGGTCGTGTCGGTCGCCTGGATCGCCGACCAGGGCGATGCCGAAGCCGAGGACAGCGAAGGCTGATCCGGGGCCGGGTGAAGCCCGGTTCCGTCCGAAATACTGCAAAAGGCGCGAGACATCCTCGCGCCTTTTGCATGTCTGTTACGCGGCCCGTTTAACGACGTGCGTATTGCAGACAGGACTTTGACGGACATGGCTTTCGACGGTTCACACCAATTTCACGCGAAAACTGCCCCGGGGTCAGGTATTCCAGACCTGCGTTTACTTTAAGTCAATTTTAGAAAGACCGAGAAAGGATTGTTCAATGTGGCTTGCAGGACCGACAGTTTGTTTCCCCCGTCGGTTCCCTTCCTTCCCTGGGTCAAGGCATGTTGAACCATTTTCGAGTATCGTTCGGTTTGAGTAAATCCTTTCTCACGTCAGTGTCGGAGGCGTCCCTCATTTGCCTCCGACACATTTTTCAAGAGCCTCGGCCCGACCTCCGTCATCCCGCGGCGGTCGGGTCTATTCTTCCGGAGCCCGCTCATGTCGGACCTCATTCAGGCAATACGCGCCTATCCTGAATTGTTGCAGGTCTGCGGTGTGCTTGGTTCCCTTCTCTACATTGGCGGTTTTGCCCTGCTTCAGACCGGGCGCATCTGTGGCAATGGACCGATCTATTCCTGCAACCAGCTGACCGCGGCAACGCTTGTTCTTGTCAGCCTTTTCGGAGCCTTCAACCTCGGGGCCTTCCTGGTCCAGATCGGCGTTGTGACCTTCGGCACCTACGGGTTGATCCGGCGGCTTCGGATGCGGCGCCGTGGAACCTATCCCGCGGGCACCGGACTCATTCGATCCGTCGCGAATGGGCAGAGCGCACCTGCGCCTCGAGATGACTTGCAAGCGACTTGCGATTGGGAAACTCATCGACCCGAACCGGCGGGTGGTAGACCAGTTCCACCTTACCCTGCGGCCGCTGCGCCAACACCCTGAGCAGGTGGTCGCCGAATCCCATGTCACCCCACCAGCCGTAAAATCGCGGGTCCGTGCCGTCGGGCGGATGATAGATCACCGTGACCGGTTGGATGCGCATGTCATGCACCAGCGAATCGGAAAAGAACGGCGCAAAGAGCGTCGGCTTGAACGACAGGACACGCTGCCCGTCGGTCGAGGTGCCTTCGGGAAAGAACAGCAGCCGATGGCCGTGCTGCAACCGCTCTTCGAACAGAGCGACCTGCTCCCGGACGTCGCGCGGGTCGCGCCGGATGAACACGGTCCCGGTGGCGCGCGCCAGCCAGCCGATGCCGGGCCAGGAGGCGACCTCGGACTTGGAGACGAAATAGACATTCTTGCGCGCGTTGAGCGCGAAGATGTCGAGCCATGAGCTGTGATTGGCGACAACCGCGCCGCGCGCCTTCATGCGCGGACCCCGCACCAGAAGCGCCATGCCCAGGATCGCAAAGGCCGACCGGCAGACGCCCTGGGTGATATAGGGTGTCACCGGGCGGTCGACGCCGCAGAGCGGCCGTTCGATCAGACGCACCAGCAGCAAGAGCCCCAGCCCGCCAAAGACGACCGTCCCAAGAACAAGGCCCCGCAGGCAAGCCCTGACCCAACCGAGGGGCGAAATCCGGTCTTGTTCCAGCGGCTCCTTGCTGTCCCATGTCGGGCTCATGGGTCACGCCGGGGCATGCGACGCAGCGATGCATGATCGAGCCTGTCGGTTTCGAGGATCAGGCAGACGTCGGTCGTGTTGAAGGCGTGATCGACATAGACCCCCTGCCCGATCATGCCCCCCAGCTTGAGATAGGACTTGATCAGCGCGGGCGTGTCGCGCATCGCCGTCTTGCGGTCGATCCGGTCCGGCGGCAAGAGCGCGGTGGTCTGCGGCATCCGGGCCGTCACGCGCAGGTTTTCGGGCGCGAGATAGACGGCATGCAGATGCGAGATCGGCTGGATCAGACGGTTTTGGTCGGTGCCGTGAAAACTCGCGGTGCCGAAAAGCAGGTCGATTTTGCGCAGGGCCACGTACTCCGCCAGCCCCTGCCACAGCGCCAACAGCCCCGCCCCGCCGCGGTGGTCGGGATGCAGGCAGGACCGCCCCAGTTCAAGCAGGGTGCGGCCGCTGGAGACGAGCTTTGACAGATCGAATTCCGACGCTGAATAGAACCGTCCCGCGGCGGCGGCATGGTCTTTGGTCATCAGGCGATAGACGCCCACCACCCCGTCCGTGTCACTATCCAGCCGGCGCGCATCGCGTAGCAAGAGGTGATCCGCATGGGCATCGAACGCATCGGTCTCGAGCCGCCTTGCGTGGTCCACGCCGTCGCCCGTGCCGCCAAGTTCGGTGACGAAGACGTCATAACGCAGGCGTTGCGCCGCGCGGAGATCGTCCTCCGTGCGGGCCAGAGACACATGAAGGGATGGTGCGTTCTGCAACATGAGGAACTGCCCGGCTCGGTCGCCGTCACTCTAGTCGCCGGACCGGTGACGCGCAACGGCGTCGGGCTGACCGGAAATACCCGGCCCGCTGCGCGCATTAAGGCTTTATCAACCATTGGTTGTGATGCTTACTCATCGAAGACAGGAAGCAGTGAAACCCGCGATCCATCGATCACCACCTTGCCCACCTCGCGGAAGTTCACGGTGATCCTGTCGCCGATATTCGACTGTACCTGCCCGACACCCCAGTCCGGTTCACCGGGATGACGGACAAGGGCGCCAGGTTCCAGCAGGCCGTTGAGGTCAGACATGTTACTGCTCCTTGGTGTTTGAAAGAGTATATAGTGCGTCACGACGAGTCTTCACTTGCCGCCCTGATCGGATCCCGCATCTGCCATGACCTGATCAACCCGATCGGCGCCATTTCCAACGGGCTCGAACTGGTTGGCATGGGCGGTGCGGCGCCGGACGGGCCGGAAATGTCTCTCATCCAGCAAAGCTGCGACAATGCCACGGCGCGCATCCGGTTCTTTCGTGTCGCCTTTGGCAGCGCCGGTGACGTCCGGCCGTTCCCCGCTCCGCAGGCGCGCCGCACGCTGATCGACCACTATGCCGGCATGCGCGTGCTCCCCGATTGGCGGATCGGGACCGATCTGCGGCGCGACGTGACGCAATTGGCCTATCTGTGCGTGCTCTGCCTTGAAACGGCGCTGCCCCAGGGCGGGCGGATCGTCGTCGAAACCTGCCAGACCGATCTTGTCGTGACAGCCGAAGCCGCGTCCCTGCGCAGCGATGGCGGGCTCTGGGAGATGCTGACGACAGGTGGTCCTGAACCGGTCTGTGATCTGCGCCCCGCAGACGTGCAATTCGCCCTTCTGGCGCGGCTTTGCGACGATATGGACATCCTGCCACGGCTGAGTCGCGAAGAAGCCAAAATGAGTCTTCGCATCGCGTTACCCGACCAGCCCCGCTGACCGGGCTTTCAGCGCCGCCACGGCCATTCGGACCGGCTCGGAGATCGGACCATCGCGGGGCGCGTCCAGCAGCGTCGTCAGCATCGCGTCTCCCGGTCGGGCCTGCCGCGTCCAGCTGAGCGCGCGCAGGATGTCCGAGGCCTCGGGCGCAAGCCTGTCGGGGATCTCGTGCCCCGCAAGCGTGGCCCAGACACAGGACCAGGCGCGCCCGACGCTCCAGGGGTTGTAGCCGCCGCCGCCCGACACGATCAGGCGCGGCGCCAGCGCCCGCAGCGCGGTCACGGCCCGGACATGGCATTGGTTGGACAGGGTGAGCCGCGACAGCGGATCTTCGGTCACGGCGTCTGCGCCGCATTGCAGGAAGATCGCCTCCGGCCTCTGCCGCGCGACCGCAGGCAGGATCACCTCGTTCAGGATCAGGTCGAACTCGGTGTCGTTGAACCCCCGCGGCACCGGGATGTTGATCGCGGCGCCGCCCGCCTCGTCCTCCAGCGCGCCGGTGAAGGGCCAGCGCCGGTCCTCGTGCACCGAGATCATCTGCACCTTGTCCGAGCCGTGAAACGCCACCGCGACGCCGTCGCAATGATGCGCGTCGATATCGACATAGGCGATGCGGCTCAGCCCCATGGCCAGCAGCCGCTGGATCGTCAGCACCGGTTCGTTGATGTAGCAGAACCCGTTGGCGCGGTCGGGCAGCCCGTGATGCGTGCCGCCGCCGGGGTTGTAGACCACGCCGCCATTGCGCACGAGCTCCGCCGCCAGCAGACCACCCCCGGTCGCGGTGGCGGGGCGGCGGTAGACCTCGGGGAAGACCGGGTTCGACAGCGTGCCAAGATCGAAGGCGGGATTGGCGTCCTGCGTCGCTTCGGCCTCAAGCAGCGCGTCGACATAGGCCTGCGTGTGAAACCCCAGAAGCGCGGCGGGCTTGGCGCAGGGGCTGGTGCGGTAACGCTCGGGCGGCAACCAGCCAAGGCTGCGGCAGAGATCGGTGACCGTCGGCACGCGCGGGATCGACAAGGGATGGCGCGGGCCATAGCTCGACCCACGATAGATGCGGGCGCCGATGAAGACGGAGTCGGTCATGGGGGGGGAGCTAGGTCAGCGCGCACCATCCGCCACGCAGCGCGCCAAAACGCGTCGACGCGTTTTCGCGCTTCCGTCAACGGAAGCGTCACCCGGCCTCGGCCTTTTCCGACAATTCCAGCCACAGGTCCTCGGCCTCGGCCAGCGCCGTTTGCCGTGCCGCCAGCGCCTCGGTCGCTTTTTTGAACTTCATCGGCTCGCGGGTGAAAAGCTCGGGGTCGGCCATCAGCTGTTCCAGCTTGGCGATCTCGGCGGTCAGGCGGTCGATCTCGCCGGGCAGCTCTTCAAGCTTGTGTTTCTCGGTAAAGCTGAGGCCCGACCTGGCCTTTTGCGACGGCGCGGGTTTCGCAGGTGCCTTGGGTGCGGATTTCGACGCCGGGGTCTCGGTGTCGTCCACCGCACCGCGTTGCGCGCGATAATCGCTCCAGCCGCCCGCGTAGACGGTGGCGCGGCCCCGTCCTTCCATCGCGACGGTCGTGGTGGCGACCCGGTCGAGGAAATCGCGGTCGTGGCTGATCAGCAGCACGGTGCCGTCATACTCGCCCAGCAGGTCCTGCAACAGGTCGAGCGTTTCGACATCGAGATCGTTGGTCGGTTCATCGAGCACCAGCAGGTTCGATTCCCGCGCCATGATCCGCGCCAGCAGCAGACGCGCCTTTTCCCCGCCCGACAGCGACCGCACCGGTGCGCGGGCCTGCGCCTCGTCAAAGAGGAACTCCTTGAGGTAGCCGACGACGTGCTTCGGCATGCCGCGCACCATGATCTGATCGGCCTTGCCCGAGACCCGCATCTCGGGATCGCCGGTCAGGTTTTCCCACAGGCTCAGGTCGCCGTTCAGCTGCGCGCGGGCCTGGTCGAACACCGCCGGGACAAGGTTCGTGCCCAGCTTGACCGTGCCCGCATCGGGTTCGATCTCGCCCACAAGCATCTTGATCAGGGTGGTCTTGCCGACGCCGTTGGGGCCGACAAAGGCCACCCGGTCGCCACGCTGCACGGTCAGGGAAAAGTCGCGCACGATCGCGGTGTCGTCAAAGGTCTTGGTCAGGCCCTTGGCCTCGATCACCTTGCGGCCCGATTTCGGACCCGAGGCGAGATCCATCGCGGCGGTGTCCTGGCGTCTGATCATCGCGCCGCGTTCGCCGCGCAGGTCCTGCAGGGCACGCACCCGGCCCATGTTGCGCTTGCGCCGGGCGCTGATGCCCTCGACGGCCCAGCGGGCCTCGGCCTTGATCTTGCGGTCCATCTTGTGGCGCTGGAGGTCTTCTTCCTCCCAAATCCTGTCGCGCCAGGCCTCGAACGCCTCGAACCCCTTTTCCTGCCGCCGCACCTGCCCGCGGTCGATCCAGAGCGTGGCGCGGGTGAGTTCCGACAGGAACCGGCGGTCGTGGCTGATCAGCACGAATCCCTTTCGGGTGCGTTTCAACTCGTCCTCAAGCCAGCCGATGGCCTCGATATCCAGATGGTTGGTCGGTTCGTCCAGCAGCATCAGTTCGGGGTCCTGCGCCATCAGACGGGCCAGCGCGGCGCGGCGGCGTTCGCCGCCCGAGGCGGTCTCGACCGAGCGGTCGGGGTCGAATTTCAGCCCTTCGCCCGCGCGTTCGACCTTGTAGAGCTCGGACGGGTCGAGCCCGTGCATCGCGTAGTCGCCCAGCGTGGCGTATTGGCCCAGGTCGGGATCCTGCTCCATGTAGCCGACGCTCACTCCCGGCGACACGACGCGGTCGCCGCCATCGGCTTCGACCAGCCCGGCCATCACCTTCATCAACGTGGATTTGCCCGACCCGTTGCGGCCGACAAGGGCCACCCGGTCGCCCGGTTGCACCACGAGGCTGAGGTCATGGAACACCGGATCGCCCCCGAAGGTGAGCGAGATGTCGTTGAGTTGAAGAAGCGGTATGATGGCCATGGCCTCGCGCTACGGCGCGTCGGGCGCAAGGTCAAGGGGTCTGGTGCCGGGGGTCTGCGCCGCCCGCGCCAAAGCGCGCAGATGGCGCGCACGCCGCGGCGGAATGTCGGCCACGCAGAGGCCGGTGAAGACATGCACCGTACCAAGCTGCGGGTCCGGAACGGCATGGTCGCCGACCCATCCACCCATGTTCAGATAGCTGCGCAACAAGTGTGGCAACGAAGCGCGCGACGGTGCGCCCTCTGGCAGGTCGATGGCGGTTGCGTCCCTGCGCAAGGGGCACAGGCTGGCCGGCCCCAGGTGATGCGCCCGCAGGGTGGCGAGGGCTGCGTGGTGCTGCGCCGGGTCGGTTCCTGCAAAGGAACTGCACCCGATGAGCATCCGCACCCCCGCCGCATCGACCAGCGCGCCAAGCGCCGCCCAGACCAGC
This sequence comes from Marivita sp., assembly GCF_020055635.1. Classification (GTDB taxonomy): domain Bacteria; phylum Pseudomonadota; class Alphaproteobacteria; order Rhodobacterales; family Rhodobacteraceae; genus Marivita. Next base: position 26,768 of record NZ_JAIPUT010000011.1, read on the forward strand.
CGCAGCGCCATCAGGTCGGACGGCCCCGGGCCCTGGCAGACACGGCCAAGCTCGAGATAGGGTCCGGCGTGACGCGCCAGCGGGGCAAGGTCGTAGAATTGCGCGGTGTAACTGTCCCCGAGCCCGGCGGCATCCGGAAAGAGCCGCGTCCGCAGCGCAAGCTGCGTCTCGCCCCTGGCATTGCGAACGATCCCGTGCAGGCAGATCGAGTCGAACCGGTCTTCGTCCGGACCACCGGACCGGAACGCCGTGGCGCGCAGCCCGAGCGCGTCCTCGCGCAGGTCTGCGGCATCGCCGATGCAGGCGCTGTAGCCGCCCAGAGACAGCGACACCGCAGGACCCGGTGCAGCGGCGGTATGTGCCGCTGCGCTCATGACCTCAGTTGAGGAAGTCCGCGGCGTTGATCCCGCCGATATTGCCGAAGAGCTTGCGGATGAACCCGATATCGCCATCGCCCGACCGGGTGATGCGGCGCGCCAAGGGCACGACCTGACCATCCTCGAGCCCGTAGCGTTCGATATTCTCGACCACGCCATCGGTATCGAAGGTGATCGCCAGAACCTCGCGGTCGACCACTTCGGGGCGCTGCCACGCGAAATGGCGCACATCGCTTTCGATGTAATAGAACCCGGATTCGTTCAGGGTGCCCGATGTCGAGGGAACCCCGATCAGGTCTTCCACCGTGCCGCGCGTATCCACACCCGGCACGATCTGCTGCAATTCGTCTTCCGCCGGAACATAGCCATGCGTGCGATAGCGCGCGGAGCATCCGGCAAGCGATATGCACAGAAGCGTCACAAGCCCGATCCTGACTGTCGATCTGATGCCCTGCATGGCGCCTCTCTTGCGTTGGCGTTCGCTGCCTTTTATCTCGATTACACGGCCTTTGGCCTGTGTTCAAGCAAAGGGTGCACACAAGATATGCCACAACAGGTTCTGAAACCCGGAGAATTTCGTGTAAGCGACCTGCCGACTCGCCGTCCGACCCGGTTCGAGCTGCATCCGGACGCAGAAGCACGCACGGCGATTGCAGAGCGTCTCAACCTGTCTTCGCTCAGGAAACTGCGCTTCGAGGGCGAGATTTCGCCATCCGGGGCGCGCGGGTGGACACTGACCGCCACCCTGGGCGCGACGGTGGTGCAGCCCTGCGTGGTGACGCTCGATCCGGTGACGACGCGGATCGACGAGACCGTCCAGCGGGTCTACCTGCCGGCCGATCTTCTGGACGAGGCCGAAAGCGGTGCCGAAACCGAAATGCCCGAGGACACCAGCACCGAGCCTTTGGGCCACGTGATCTCGGCGCATGACGCGATGATCGAATCGCTGTCGCTGTCGCTGCCGCAATACCCGCGCGCCGACGAGGCCGATCTGGGCGACGCGGTGTTCGCCGAGGATGGTGTGACGCCGCTCCGGGACGAGGACACAAAGCCCTTTGCCGGGCTGGCCGGCTTGCGCGACAAGCTGGACAAAAAGTCCTGATCTGCGCACCAGAAAAGCCTTGCGGATTTCACGATTGCCCCTATGTTCGCGCCTTCATCCGAGGTGGGGGTTGCCCCCCGGACCGGTTTCCACGTAAGAGGCCGGACACACCCGAAACGCGGCATGGCGCTCATGCCACCGGTTATAGACAATTGAGGTTGAGACATGGCTGTCCAACAGAACAAAGTATCCAAGTCGCGTCGCAACAACCGTCGCGCACATGACGCCCTGACCGCAGCAAATCCGAACGAATGTTCGAATTGCGGCGAACTGAAGCGTCCGCACCACGTGTGCCCGTCCTGCGGTCACTACGCGGATCGTGAAGTCGTGGCGCAGGCCGACGAAATCGACCTGGACGAAGACGCGGCATAAGCAACGATTGGGCGCACCCCTCCGCATGACCTCATCGCAGGATCATAAAAAGGTGGGTGACGCGCCAATTGTGCTATCGATCGACGCGATGGGCGGCGATCTGGGGCCGGAGGCAGTTGTCTCCGGCATGTCTCATTCCGCCAAGGCGAATCCCGACATCCGGTTTCTGGTCCACGGACCCGAGCAGAAGCTGCACAAGCTGATCTCGCGCAAGAAGGCCCTGGCCGAGCGGTGCGAGATCCGGGATGCGTCGGGCGTCGTGTCGATGGGCGACAAACCCAGCCAGGTGGTGCGCAACGGTCAGGGCACGTCCATGTGGGCGGCCATCGAATCCGTGCGCAACAAGGAAGCCACCGTCGCGGTGTCCTGCGGCAACACCGGCGCGCTGATGGCGGTGTCGATGATCCGGTTGCGCAAGCTGCCGGGCGTGAACCGTCCGGCCATCGCGATTCTGTGGCCCTCGCGCAATCCGCAGGGATTCAACGTCATGCTGGATGTCGGCGCCGATGTGCGCGCCGATGCCGAGGATCTGCTGCAATACGCGCTGATGGGCGTGTCCTATGCCCGCAACGGGTTGAACCTCGAGCGCCCGCGCGTCGGTCTGCTCAACGTCGGCACCGAAGAGCACAAGGGCCGGTCCGAGCTGAAGGCGGCGCATGAGCTGATCGGCAAGGCGGCGGCGCGCGCGCAGTTCGATTTCGTCGGATTCGTCGAAGGCGGCGACCTGCCGGGCAAGGATTGCGACGTGATCGTCACCGACGGGTTTACCGGCAATGTCGCGCTGAAGACCGGCGAAGGCACGGCGTCGCTGATCGGCGACCGGCTGAAGGAAGCGTTTGCCTATTCGCCGCTGTCGCGCCTGGCCTCGCTGCTGGCGCTGACCTCGCTGCGCCGCTTGCAGAAAAAGATCGACCCGCGCCGCGTCAATGGCGGCGTGTTCCTTGGCCTGAACGGCACGGTTGTGAAATCGCACGGCTCGGCCGATGCGACCGGCGTGTCGGCAGCCATCAAGCTGGCCTTTCAACTCGCGCATTCCGGTTTTTCCGACCGGCTGGCGGCGCGGCTGGCCTCGATCACCGATATCGAGGCAGACCATATCGAAAATTCCGAAACGAACGAGGAGAGCCCGAGATGACCATACGCGCGGTTGTTGTGGGGCTTGGGCACTACCTGCCGGACCGGGTGGTTCCGAATTCGGAATTCGAAGCGTCGCTCGACACGTCCGACGAATGGATCAGGTCGCGCTCGGGCATCGAGCGTCGGCATTTCGCGGCCGAGGGCGAAACGACCTCCGACCTCGCAACCCAGGCGGCGAAAAGGGCCCTCGCGGATGCCGGGCTTGAGGCCAATGACCTCGACGCCATCGTTCTGGCGACCTCGACCGCCGACCTGACCTTCCCCTCTGCCGCGACGATGGTGCAGTCGGCTCTGGGCATGAACCGGGGCTTTGCCTTTGACGTCCAGGCGGTCTGTGCCGGTTTCATCTACGCGATGGCGAATGCCAACGCGCTGATCGTGTCGGGCCAGGCCAGGCGGATCATGGTGATCGGCGCGGAAACCTTCAGCCGGATCATGGACTGGAACGACCGGTCGACCTGCGTGCTGTTCGGCGACGGCGCCGGCGCGGTGATTCTCGAAGCGCAGGACGGCGCGGGCGACAAGACCGACCGGGGCATCCTGTCGATCGACCTGAATTCCGACGGCCAGCATCGCGAGATCCTCTATGTCGATGGCGGCGTGAGCACGCAAACCACCGGCTTCCTGCGCATGCAGGGCAAGGAGGTGTTCCGCCACGCGGTCGAAAAGCTTGCCAAGACGGCGACCATCGCGATGGACAAGGCCGGAATCGCCAGCGACGAGGTCGATTGGGTGGTGCCCCATCAGGCCAACATCCGCATCATCCAGGGCACCGCCAAGAAACTCGGCCTGTCGATGGATCATGTGGTCGTCACGGTCCAGGATCACGGCAACACCTCGGCAGCGTCGATTCCGCTGGCCCTGTCGGTGGGTGTCGAACGCGGCCAGATCAAGCGCGGCGATGTCGTCGTCACCGAGGCGATCGGCGGCGGACTTGCCTGGGGTGCGGTGGTTTTGCGCTGGTAGGGGAAGCCTGCCCAAAATCCCTCGTGCAAGCCATTGATATTGACTCGGAAAATCGCACAGCGCATGCTGCCCCGAACCGGGGAGACTTGTGCAATGGGACAAAAGACACTGACACGGATGGACCTCAGCGAAGCGGTGTTTCGCGAAGTCGGCCTGTCGCGCAATGAAAGCGCCGATCTCGTGGAAACGGTATTGAACCACATGTCAGACGCGCTGGTGGCCGGGGAACAGGTGAAAATCTCGTCCTTCGGCACGTTTTCGATCCGCGACAAGGCAGCCCGTGTCGGACGCAATCCGAAGACCGGCGAAGAAGTGCCGATCAACCCGCGCCGGGTCCTGACCTTCCGCCCATCGCATCTGATGAAAGACAGGGTGGCCGCGGGCAACAAGGGCTGACGGTCATGAGCAAATCCGCGGACGCCTTTCGAACCATCAGCGAAGTGGCCGAATGGCTCGATACACCGGCGCATGTCCTGCGGTTCTGGGAAAGCAAGTTCACCCAGATCAAACCCGTCAAGCGCGCTGGTGGCCGGCGCTATTACCGCCCCGCCGACATGCGGCTTCTGGGCGGTATCAAGAAGCTTCTGCACGAAGACGGCATGACCATCAAAGGTGCGCAAAAGGTCCTTCGAGAACAAGGCATTAAGCACGTATCTTCGCTTTGTGAATTAAGCTTGGGCGACGAAGAGGACGGGTTTGACGATGTCTTCGAACACGTGCCCGCGTCGGAACCCGTCGACACCGTGGTGCCGTTTGCCAAGCCCGAGGAGGCAACGCCGGACGCTGTCGAGCCAGAGGCAGAGTCAGAGCCAGAGACAGAGCCGGTGACCCAGGATTTGACGGGGACGGAACCCGTCGCAGAGGAGCCTGTCGAACAGGAGCCACCGGCAGAGACCCCCTCGGCTGCAGAGCATGACGAAGCACCGTCAGAGATCGAACATGCCGAACTGCCGCAGAGCGACAGCACGGAGGTCGCGCCGGACGCCGAACCGGTCGACACCGACCCCGCGTCGGTGGTCGACCCCGAGGTGGCGCTGGCCGACAGCTCCGAAGACCCGGCACCTGCGGCTGAACCGCACGCGGAACCGAAAACCGGAAACGGCGCCCTGCCCGGCTTTCTTCAGCAGTCGATGGACGACCGTCGCGACGACGCCGCGGCCGAGTCGCAGCCGACACGCGAGGTCCCGAAGCCCACACCGCCCCCTGCCACAATCGAGCCCGCGCCGGGGGCGCTGACACATCTGTCGCGGATCACCCGCCTGTCCGCCGGGTCGGCCCGCCAGATCGCACCGATTCTGGAGCAGTTGAAGCAGGTTGCGCGCTGAGACAATCCTGTGCCGCAGACGAAATTTCGCACTTGCGGCCAGATCCAAAACCGTTATGACAGGCGGCAGTCGGGCTATGGCGCAGCCTGGTAGCGCGTCCGTCTGGGGGACGGAAGGTCGCAGGTTCGAGTCCTGCTAGCCCGACCAATCATTTCATCCGCTATCGTTACCGCCACGCGAAAACGCCCTCGCAAGGGGCGCAACTGCTTGCTATGCAAGGCAGAACGCGGATGAGGGGACCTGGGATGACGGGTGTTTTGGCCAATCAGCAGATCACGGCATTGAGGGACAGCGGAGTCATTGCGTCCGAGATCCCGTTTGCCGACGGACAGGTGCAACCGGCCAGCCTCGATCTGCGTCTTGGCACGATCGCCTACCGTGTGCGGGCGTCATTCCTTGCGGGCAAGGGACGCCGCGTCGAAGACCGGCTGGCGGATTTCGAAATGCACCGGATATCGCTCGAGGGTGGCGCGGTTCTGGAAAAGGGCTGCGTCTATCTCGTGCCGTTGATGGAACGGCTGGCGTTGCCCGAGGGCCTCAGCGCGGTTGCAAATGCCAAGAGCTCGACCGGGCGGCTGGACCTGCTGACGCGCATGATCACCGACGAGGGCACCGAGTTCGACCGCGTCGCCGCCGGATACCAAGGACCGCTCTATGCCGAGATCTGCCCGCGCTCGTTCTCGGTGCTGGTGCGTCCGGGGATGCGGCTGAACCAGATCCGGTTCCGCAACGGACAATCGGTGCTGGACGATGACACGCTGCGTGCGTTGCATGCCGAACAGACCCTGGTGACCGGTGGTCCTGCGGTGATCGGCGACGGGCTGGGGTTTTCCGTCGATCTCAAGCCCGTCGAGGGCGATCTCGTGGGCTACCGCGCCAAGCCGCATACCGGGGTGATCGACCTCGACAGGCTGGGGCATTACGCGCCGTCGGATTTCTGGGAAGAGCTGCGAACCACCAATGGCCAGATCATCCTTGATCCGGATGCGTTCTATATCCTTGTCAGCCGCGAGGCGGTGCATATCCCGCCGGACTATGCAGCTGAAATGGCGCCGTTTCTTGCGATGGTGGGCGAATTCCGGGTGCATTACGCCGGGTTCTTCGACCCCGGCTTCGGCCATGACGCGGCGGGCGGAATGGGGTCACGCGGCGTTCTGGAAGTGCGCTGCCACGAGGCCCCCTTCGTGCTGGAACACGGGCAGATCGTCGGGCGGTTGGTCTACGAACAGATGGATCAGCCCCCGAGCCAGCTTTATGGCGCGGGGATCGCATCGAATTACCAGGGACAGGGTCTGAAGCTGTCCAAGCATTTCAGGGCGAATTAGCGGGACGTCTTGTCCTGCGCCTTGGCCTTGGGCTTCTTGCGGTTGGTGACGGCGTTCATCCCGGCATTGATTCCGGAATTGACCACGCGGCGCATCACGGTGCGCATCACCATGTTGATGATCGTGTTGAGGTTCATGTCGTCCTCCTGCTGGGTGTGTCTGCCTCGGACAGCGATATAGAAAACAAATACGACGATTTTCGGGCATTGGTTCACCAATCCGCAACGGTTTCGTGATCGCGACGGGGCCGGCGATGCGTCGACGCATCGCATCTTTCCGTTGACGGAAAGACCCGCTCAATCCTCGAAAAGTTCGGACTGGCCTTCTTCGGTGGCTTCCTCGGCATCGACGTCGCCTTCGCCCATCTGCGGCATGGTGCCGGGCGGCGGGCGGTTCTCCAGCAGGCCGGCGGCACGCAGTTCCTTGAGCCCCGGCAGGTCGCGGGCCGATTCGAGGCCGAAATGATCGAGGAAATCCTGGGTCACCACAAATGTCACCGGGCGGCCGGGTGTCATCCGCCTGCGGCCGAAGCGAATCCATTCCATCTCGAGCAGCTGGTCCACCGTGCCCCGGCTGACCGACACGCCGCGAATCTCTTCGATCTCGGCGCGGGTGACGGGCTGGTGATAGGCGATGATCGCCAGCGTTTCGATGGCGGCGCGGCTGAGCTTGCGGGTTTCGACGGTTTCCTTCTGCATCAGGAAACCGAGATCGGGTGCTGTGCGGATGGCCCAGGCATCGCCGACCCTGACCACGTTCACACCCCGGCCCTCGTAGCGTTTGCGCAGGTGAACCAGCGCCTCGGCGGCGTCCGATCCGTGCGGCATGCGGTCGTTCAGCTCCTTGACGGTCACCGCTTCGGCGGTGGCAAAGAGGATCGCCTCGACCATGCGTTCCTGTTCGCCCATCGGCGGGGCCTCGAACAGGCTTTGTTCGAAATCTGTCCCGGTTGCGTCACTCACCGCCCGTCTCTCCGGCGCAGTTCGATGGGTGCGAACGTGTCGGACTGGCGCAGCTCGACCTTGCCTTCCTTGGCAAGTTCCAGTGATGCGGCAAAGGTCGAGGCCGTCGCCGACCGCCAGCGCACCGGGTCGACGTCCCAGCCGTCGGGCATGTAGGTCGAGATATCTGTCCAGGTGCCGGCAAAGCCGATCAGACCGCGCATCCGTTCCAGCGCCTGTTCCATCGTGAAGACGGCGTCGCGGTCCATCACGAAGGGGCGGAATTCGTCCCTGGTGCGGATCCGCGCATAGCCCTGCATCAGGTCCAGCAGCGTCGCTGTGTAGTCGATCTTGCGCACCCGTTCGACCTGCTGGGTCACGCCTCGGGCAAAGAAGTCCCGGCCCAGCTGGTCGCGCGCCATCAGCCGGGCGGCGACGTCGCGCATGGCTTGCAGGCGTTCCAGCTGAAACGCCAGATGCGCGGCGAGGTCTTCGCCCGACGGGCCCTCTTCCTCGGGATCGGGCGGCAGGAGCAGGCGCGATTTCAGGAAGGCGAGCCAGGCCGCCATGACAAGGTAGTCCGCCGCCAGTTCGATCCGCAGCGCCTTGGCCTGATCGACAAAGGCCAGGTATTGCCGCGCCAGTTCCAGCACCGAGACCTTGCGCAGATCGACCTTCTGGGTGCGGCTCAGGCTGAGCAGCAGGTCGAGCGGGCCTTCGAACCCGTCCACGTCGACGATCAGCGCCTCGGCGGCAAGCCGGTCGGCGACTGTCGTGTCGAACCCGTCTGACGTGCTTTCGGTCATGCCCCGCGCCCCTGTTCCAGTGCCGCAAGCTTGGCCCTGAGGGCGTCAATGTCAACATCATCGGGGGTGGTTCGGCTGGCCAGCGCCGCCTCGGCGCGGGATTGGCTGGACTGCGGCATCTCTCCGACCGCCTGCATCAGCGCGACGCGCTCGGGCAGGTCGCCGTTGCAATGCAGGATCACGTCGCAGCCCGCCTCCATCGCCGCGGCCCCGCGTTCGGCCACCGTGCCGGACAGCGCCTGCATCCCGATATCGTCGGTCATCAGCAGGCCGCTGAAGCCGATATCGCGGCGGATGCGGGCAATCATGTCGGCAGAGGTGGTGGCGGGCCCGGTTTCGCCGAAGGCGCTGTAGACCAGATGCGCGGTCATTCCCATCGCCACGTCGGCAAAGGGGCGGAAGGCGGCGAAGTCTGTCGCGTTCAGCATGTCTTCGGGCGCGTCGATGCGCGGCAGGTCGAGGTGGCTGTCCATCTGCGCGAGCCCGTGGCCGGGAATGTGCTTGACGACCGGGAACACGCCGCCCTGCCTGTGGCCCTCGACCACGGCGCGGCCGATCTCCACCACCTGCTCAAGCCGTGATCCGTAACACCGGTTGCGCAGGAAGGGATGCGTTTCGGGTCGCGCCACGTCGAGCATGGGAGCGCAGTTCGCGTCGATGCCCAGAGCCAGCAACTCGTGCGAGATGATCCGGTAGCGCAGGCGCATGCCTTCTTCGGCGTCAGGCCCAAGCTGTGCGACGTGATCGAGCGGCGGCAGCCAGTCGGTGGCCAGGGGCGCGCGCAGACGCTGCACGCGCCCACCCTCCTGGTCGATGAAGACGGGGGCGTTCCAGCCCACTGCATCGCGCAGATCGGAGGTCAGCGCGCGGACCTGGTCGGAGCTGTGCAGGTTGCGGTCGAACAGGATGAAACCGAACGGGTTGGCATCGGCAAAAAACGCGCGCTCGTCGGAAGACAGGCGCGCGCCATCGCAGCCGAAAATGGCCGCTCCGAACGGTCGTTGGATCACCGGCTGACCACGGGGATGCAATCGGCGCCTTCGGCCACCAGCGCGGCACAGAAGCGGCGCGAGTCGCTCAGATCGGCAAAGCCATGCGCCCGCAGGCGGTAGAAGACGCGCCCGCCCGAGGTGGCTTCTTCGATCACGCGGTCCTTGTTGTCCAGGTATTCGCCGAACCGCGCCTGCAGCGTGCCCCATTGCTCGCGGGCGATCTCGGGGCTGTCATAGGCCCCGAACTGGACCAGCCGCGTGCCGGCAGGGATGTCGCCCGGATCGCGCTCGGACACGCCCGAGGGCACGATCGGCGCGGTTGCGGCAAGCGAGACGCGCTTCAGGTCGGCGGGGCGTTTCGACGGGCGCAAGGACCGCGCCACGCCGGGGATCGACGCCGGGATGATCGACGCCGTCGAGGCGGTCTCCTGCGGTTCGACATCGCTGTCGAACACGCCGGTGTCGGGAGCCGGGTCAATGTCGGTGAACGGCTTGGCCTCGGCGGCGATCTGTTCGGCCAGCGCCTTGATCGGATCATCCGCGTCGGAAATATCGGTCAGGGCAAGCGCCCGCGGCTCCGGTTCGACCTCTTGCCGAAGCGACGCCAGCGCCACCTCTTCGCGCCCTGTCGTGTCTGCGGGGGCCGCGTTCGACGCGAGCGCCGCGACCGGCACGTCCTCGTCCGTGATGTCGAGCGGACGCGGTGCCAGCACGATCTGGTCGGGGGGCGGTGCCGAGGTTCCGGTGCCCGCAATATTGTTCACCGCCAACCCTTCGTGGCGCGCGATCTGGCCGCCCGGATTGTCGGGCGCAACGCGCATCGGGCCTTCGATGGCCTGCACCACCGGGACACCCGACACGTCCCGCACGATCAGCCTGTAACCCCAGATTCCGACCCCGACGATCAGCGCCAGGGACAGGGCTGCACCCGCCCAGTTGGCCGCCGAGGCCAGATTGCCCGACGCCGTTGCCCCGCGCGCGGAGTCCGTCATATGCATGTCTGCCATGTCTGCCTCATTGCCCGGAGGCCCGTGGCCGCCGGTGATTTCTTGCCTTTGCCTCACCCGGTCACGACGCTTTTGTCAGCGCATTTCCTCGACCGGTGTGACGCCCAAGATACCAAGGCCCGCGGAAATAACAACAGAGACAGCCCGCGCGAGGGCGATTTTCGCCTGTGTGGCGTCGGTGTTGCCTTCCTGCAAAAAGCGCAGTTCGGGCACGTCGTTGCCCTTGTTGTAGAGCGCGTGCAGATCCGAGGCGAGTTCGTAGAGGTAGAACGCCACCCGGTGCGGTTCGTTGGTGCGCGCGGCGATTTCCACAAGGCGCGGCCATTCGGCGAGTTTGCGCGCCACGGCCAGTTCGCTGTCATGGGTCATGCCCGACAGATCGACTCCGGCCAGCGTGGCGTCATCGACCGTGACACCGGCCTCGACCGCCTTGCGCAAGACCGAATGCACGCGGGCATTGGCGTATTGCACGTAGAAGACCGGGTTGTCCTTGGACTGTTCCAGCACCTTGTCGAAATCGAAATCCAGCGGCGCGTCGTTCTTGCGGGTCAGCATGTGGAACCGCGTCACGTCCGGCCCCACCTGTTCGACCACGTCGCGCAGGGTGACGAAGGTCCCTGCCCGCTTGGACATCTTGAACGGCTCGCCGTTCTTGAAGAGCTTCACAAGCTGCGTCAGCTTGATGTCGAGCGGCGTCCTGCCATCCGAGAGCGCGCTGACCGCGGCCTTCATCCGCTTGACATAGCCGCCGTGATCCGCCCCGAACACGTCGATCAACAGGTCATAGCCGCGCTGCACCTTGTCGTAGTGATAGGCGATATCGGGGGCGAAATAGGTCCAGGAGCCATCCGATTTCATGATCGGCCTGTCCACGTCATCGCCGTGCTCGGTGGATTTGAACAGCGTCTGTTCGCGCGGTTCCCAATCTTCGGGTTTCTTGCCCTTGGGCGGTTCCAGCACGCCGCGATAGATCAGGCCCTTGTCCTTGAGGCTGTCGATGGCCGCTTCGATCAGGCCGGTGCCATAAAGCGACTTCTCGCTGAAGAACATGTCCATCTCGACGCCCAGCATGCCCAGGTCGGCACGGATCAGCAGCATCATCGCGTCGGTGGCGAAATCGCGCACCTCTTCCAGCCAGACATCCTCGGGCTGACCGACATAGGCGTCGCCAACCTTGTCCCTGAGCGCTTCGCCCACCGGGATCAGGTAGTCGCCCGGATAGGTGCCATCGACAAAGGCGACCTCCTGGCCATGCGCCTCGAGATAGCGCAGGTAGACCGACCGGGCGAGCACATCGACCTGTGCGCCACCGTCGTTGATGTAGTATTCGCGCGTGACATCAAAGCCCGCGTAGGCCAGCAGGGACGCCAGCGCATCGCCGAAGACCGCGCCGCGCGTGTGCCCGACATGCAACGGGCCGGTCGGATTGGCCGAGACATATTCGACGTTGACGCGCCTGCCCTGCCCCATGCCGGATTTGCCGTAGGCCACACCCGACGACAGGATCGCCTTCGGCAGGCTCTGCCACACCGCATTGTCCAGACGCAGGTTCAGAAAGCCCGGCCCGGCCACCTCGGCGCTCGACACGCGGGGGTCGTCCGACAGCCTGGCGGCCAGCGCCTCGGCGATGTCGCGCGGCTTTGCACCTGCGGGTTTCGCCAGCACCATCGCGGCATTGGTCGCCATGTCGCCATGCAGCGGGTCGCGCGGCGGTTCCACGGTCACATTGGCAAAGTCGAGACCACCCGGAATCGCGCCATCGGCCACCATCGCGTTCAGGCTGTCGATCACAAGCGTCCGGATATCGGAGAAGAGGTTCATGTCACACGTCCTTTGTTCGGCATGTCCTCTACCACCTTGGCGCGCCGCGTCAAATGTCAGGCTTGGCCCTCGGCGCGGGCGCGATGCTCTTTCTTCGGCAGCATGGCGATCAGGCGCGTGCCCCTGGTTTCCTTCGGCTGGTCCTCGGGTCCGAGAATGCGCAACGTGCCGCGCGGGCCGATATCGGCGATCGGAATGCCTTCGGGATGGGTGTCGTACCAGTTCTGGAGGGTGAATTCGTCCGACAGCGTGGTGCTTCGGAATTCCCACCCGTCCCACATGCGGCGCTGCACCTCCCAATAGGTCTCGCCTGCGCCAAGCGCCCGCCCGCCCAGTTTCGGCGGCAAGGCATAGCGCGCGGATTCCGAGGTGTCGCGGTTGAGCTGGTAGACGTTTTCGCGCCCGAATTCCGGCGCGAGATCGGTGGCGACCAGCGTGTTGTACGCGTCATTGTCGGTCGCGGCGATCACCGTGGCATAGGCCATCAGGTCAAGCCGGTGCTCGGCCCCTTCGGACAGGATGTCGCCGGTGTAGATCTGCAACCCGGCCGCGCGCGCGTCGCGCAAATGGCTGCGGTTCGGATCCGAGATCATCACCGGCAGGTCGAGCTTGTTGAGAAGTGCGCCCAACTCCACGGTCCAGCGACTGCCTCCCACCAGCAGCACGCCGGGGGTCGTGGACGCGGTGAGGCCCAGAAGCCGGGCAATCGGCTTGAGCGTGAAGCCATGCAACACCACCGTGCCCGCGACCAGCGCGAAGGCCAGGGTCGAGATCTGTGCCGCGTCCTCGATCCCGGCCTGCACCAGTCGGTCCCCGAAAAGCCCGGCCACCGCGACAAGGACCACCCCGCGCGGACCGGTGAAGGCCACCAGCAACCGTTCCCGCCACGGGACATCCGACAGCGCCAGCGACACCAGCACCGTCACCGGGCGGGCGAACAGGATCACCGCCATCACGGTCGCGAGCGTCTGCCAGTTCATGCTGAGCAGGGTTTCGCGGTTCATGTTGGCGGCCAGCAGAATGAACACGCCCGACACCAGCAGGATCGTCGCGTGTTCCTTGAAGCGGTGCATTTCGGCGTGGCTGGGCAGATGCGCGTTGGCGATCCAGACGCCCATGATGGTGACCGCCAGCAGCCCGCTTTCATGCAGCAGCGCGTCCGACGCGGCAAAGGCCACCAGCACGCTGACGAACAGGACCGGCACCTTCATGTATTCCGGGACCCAGCCACGCGAAAAGGATTTCGCCACGCCCCAGCCGCCGGCGAGCCCGACCAGCGTGGCGACAAGGATGCCGATGGCAAGCGTGGTGACGGCCTCTTGCACCGTCGCCGCGGTCTGCCCGACCAGCACCACCTGGAAAGCCAGGACGGCGGCCAGCGCGCCCACCGGGTCGTTGACGATGGCCTCCCATTGCAACAGCGCCGCCGGGCGACGTTTCAGACGCGCCTGCCGCAGCAGAGGGGCGATCACGGTAGGTCCGGTGACGATCATGATGCCGCCAAAGACCGACGCCGTGGCCCAGCTCAGACCGCCGACATAGTGCAGCACCCCGGCCGAGAGCAGCCATCCCACCGGACCGCCGATCAGGACAAGCCGTTTGACCCCGGTCGCGGCATCGGTCAGCGACTTGAAATTCAGCGTCAGCCCGCCTTCGAACAGGATGATCGCCACGGCAATCGCCACAATCGGTTGCAGCAGGTCCCCCATCGCGACCGACGGGTCCAGAAAGCCGAAGACCGGGCCGACCAGAAGCCCGGCCACCAGCATCAGAACGATGGCCGGCAGGTTGAGCCGCCAGGCAAGCCACTGGGCACCCACGCCAAGCGCCCCGACAAGGGCGAAGGCGGTGACCGGACTCAGTCCGACTTCGGAGGGCGTCGCCATAAGGGTTCCTTTCGGGATCGGGTCGGGATCGGGTCAGGGCGGGGATCAGGTTGGCACCGGGTCAGGATCGGGCGGAAATCAAATCGGCCCCGGTCAGCCGTGCATGTTCCTGAAGTGCGAAGCGGTCGGTCATGCCGGCAATGTAGTCGGCCACGATGCGCGCCAGTTCCGTCTCCGAGCGGATCTCGGCCACGTCCTTGCGCCACTGTTTGGGCAACATGGTGGGGTCCGACATGAACAGCGGGAACAGTTCGTTGATGACATGGGTGACCTGCGCGCGCATCTCGACCACGTCCGGCGCTCGGTACATGCGGTGGAACAGGAAGGTTCGGATCACCTTGAGATCGGACCACAGACCGGGCGAGAATTGCACCATCATCCGCCCCGCCGCGCGGATGTCCTCGGGCGTCTGCGGGTCCAGTCCGGCCAGGTTGGCGCGGGTCACGGTGATGACGTCGCTGACCAGCACGCCGAAGAAGCGGCGCAGCGCCTCGTGCCGGCGACGATAGTAGTTGAGATCAGGATAAAGCCGATCCACTTCGGCAAAACAATCACTTACGATGGGAAGCTCGGCCAGTTCATCGGTCGAGAACAGCTCGGCCCGCAGCCCGTCATGCAGATCGTGGTGATTATAGGCCACGTCGTCGGCCAATGCGGCGACCTGCGCCTCTGCGCTGGCATGGGTGTGCAGCTCCAGGTCGTGCCGCAGGTTGTAGTCGGACAGCGCATAGGGCACCGGATCGCCCACCGGGCCATTGTGTTTGGCAAGGCCTTCAAGGGTTTCCCAACTGAGGTTCAGCCCGTCGAAATCGGCATAGTGCCGTTCGAGCGACGTCACGATGCGGATCGCCTGCGCGTTGTGGTCGAACCCGCCGTAAGGCTGCATCAGGGCATCGAGCGCGTCTTCTCCGGTATGCCCGAACGGCGGGTGACCCAGGTCATGCGCCAGCGCCACCGCCTCGGTCAGCTCCAGGTCCAGCCCCAGCGTCTTGGCGATGGTGCGCGCCACCTGCCCCACCTCGATGGAATGGGTCAGCCGGGTGCGGAAATAGTCGCCCTCATGTTCGATGAAGACCTGTGTCTTGTGCTTGAGCCTCCGAAACGCCGAGGCATGGATGATCCTGTCCCTGTCGCGCTGGAAACACGAGCGGAATTCGCTTTCCTCTTCGGGGTAAAGCCTGCCCCGCGTCTTCGTCGGGTCGCACGCAAATCGCGCCGTCATCGCAGCACCGCCTGTTCTTGTTCCCTGTCCCGTTCGCCCTTATATTGTGTTACGCATACAAGTTAAAGCAAACCCGAGGATGACATGCAGCTTCCACCGAAAGTGACCGAACGGGCCTTCGAACGCCTGTCGGAAATTGGCGCAAGCGCCGAGGGCATGGCGCTGCGCGTCGCCGTCGAGGGCGGCGGATGTTCCGGGTTCCAGTACGAGATCAAGCTCGACGCACCGGCAGAGGACGATCTGGTTCTCGAAGGCCAGGGCGAACGGGTCGTGGTGGATTCGGTGTCCCTGCCCTTTCTGGCCGATGCGGTGATCGACTTTTCCGAAGAACTGATCGGCGCCAGGTTCGTGATCCAGAATCCCAATGCCACATCCTCTTGCGGATGCGGCACCAGTTTCTCGATGTAGAGCGCGGGTCAGTGCGGGTGGGTTCCGCCATCTGCGCGCGCGAAGCCGTGAAAGAATTCCTCGAAATGATGCGATGACGTTTCCGCCTGGGCAAGAACGGTCATCGCCTCGGGGGACAGACGTCCCTCCATGTGCATCCGCATGGTCATCCAGTCACCGCTGCGGGCGTCGTCCAGATGGAACATCGCCTCGGACATCTCGCGCATCGGGGCGGCCCGGTCCATGCTTCGGTCGAACCGCATGCGGCCCTCGACGAACCCCTTGGAAAACGCGCCATGGCCGGTCATCGCCTGGTGCCAGTTGCAGACCAGGAATTCGTGATAATCGTCCTGAACGCTGACCGCAGCGCCATCGGAGACCGAGAACAGGGCGGTTTCACGGGTCAGCCAATCGGTCCAGAGCGCGGGCGGCACGTCGCCGGCATAATGCATGGCGATGCAGATTTCCGACAGCAGGTCGGCGTTCTGTTCGATGAAGGCAAGCAGCCCGGCAAAGTGCAGGCTGCGCCGGGCGGCCGCGTCCAGTTCCGGATCGCAGCGGCCATATTCGCTGAGATAGAACACGATATGCGTCAGCTCGTACGCCGCCTTCTTGTTGGGCAGCGCAAAGGTGTCGGATCGCGCCATGAAGGCCCGCGCGCGGTGTTCGAGCGCCAGCACATCGTCGCTGGCCGACACGTCGCGGCGGGCAAAGAGGCGCACCGCTTCAAGTCGTTGCAGGTCGGACAGTTCGGCTTGTGGCAGGGTCTGGTCATGCGCCCACTGAACCAGTTGCTCGGCCTGGTCGCCGGGCATCCCGAGATCCTCGAGATCGAGCGCGATCGACAGGAAGAACCGGTAATATTGCGGAAAGAACCGAAGACGTTTTCCGACGGTCTCGTAAAATCCCGCGTAGACATCCAGAGCCGCATCGCCCGGCGCCGTGCCGGTGCATTCCAGGATATTCAGGATCTCGGCGTTTTCCTTGAGCCAGAAAACATCGTCCCCGAAGCGGCGGTGCGTGGCAAAGCAGCTCAGAAGCGCGCCGAGGCGCGCTTCCTGTGAGTTGATCCGGGACGGGGGGGTAAGTTGGATGACGTTTGTCATGTTCCATGCCTCCTAGGGAAAAACAGGACGGCCACCCCGTCCCGGGTCAGTCGCGCGCTTACGATGCAGAGGTGAACAGGGCGCAGCCTTCGCCGTCGTCCGTGGTCTTGGCGGTGACAGGGCTCGATGCCGAGGTGAAGGCCTCGACCGCATCACCAGTGCGGGCGTCGGACGTGGTCGGCGTGGAGGCAGAGGTGAACGCCTCGACCGCGTCGCCAGTGCGGGCGTCGGACGTGGTCGGCATGGAGGCCGAGGTGAACGCCTCGACCGCGTCGCCGGTGCGGGCGTCGGACGTTGTCGGCGTGGAGGCCGACGTGAACGCCTCTACCGCATCGCCGGTCCGGGCGTCGGACGTGGTCGGCATGGAGGCTGAAGTGAACGCCTCGACCGCATATCCCATGAGGGCGTGAGAGGCAGAAGGCAGCGACGCGGATGTGAACATTTCGGTCGCATCTCCGTGATGAAGATCCGCTTCACCTGCATTATTGCGCTGAGTCTGAACGGAAATCTCGGTAACGTCGAATTTACGAAGTGCGGTCATGGTATGGCCTCCTATTGGCTGGTTGAATGAGCCAAGGCTGGCACGTAAAAATTGAATAGTAGAAGCGAAAAAATCGTTAAACGTGTGTATTCGGCGATTATCCACACGAGCTTTCACCCCTAGGTTGTTCCGATTGCACCGCTCCTCGAGTTATCAACAAGTTGCAGAAAACTGGGGATAACTTTCTGGCGGGGCGGTCCGGCTGTCTGTCGGGCCGGCGTCACGGGCGATTGAAGCCGCGACTCACCCGTGATGAAACAAGTTTCGCAGACGGATTCGGGGCGATCCCCGCTTGTGTGCGCTCCTGCTTCTTGGGATAGAGAGGCAATCCGGGAGGCCCTTTATGAAAATCGCCACGTTCAACATCAACGGGATCAAGGCCCGCCTGCCCGCTCTGACGGATTGGTTGACCGAAAGCGCCCCTGACGTTGCGTTGCTTCAGGAAATCAAGTCGGTCGACGCAACATTCCCGCGCGAGGCTCTGGAAGATCTTGGATACCGGGTCGAAACCCACGGCCAGAAGGGTTTCAACGGCGTGGCGATCCTGTCGAAACTGCCGCTGGAAGACGTGACGCACGGATTGCCGGGCGATGACGGCGACGAACAGGCCCGCTGGATCGAGGCGACGGTGATCGGCGACACCCAGGCGGTGCGGGTCTGCGGGCTGTATCTGCCCAATGGCAACCCGGCGCCGGGGCCGAAATACGATTACAAGCTGGCCTGGATGAAACGGCTCGAAGCGCGGGCGCGCGATCTGCTGGCAGACGAGATGCCCGCCCTGATGGCCGGTGACTACAACGTCATTCCGCAGGCTGAAGATGCGGCAAAGCCGGAAAGCTGGATCAACGACGCGCTTTTCCTGCCGGAAACCCGTGCGGCGTTTCGGCGCGTCCTGAATCTTGGATATACCGAGGCCTTTCGCGCCCGCACCCAAGGCGGCGGACATTATTCCTTCTGGGATTACCAGGCCGGCGCGTGGGAGCGGAACAACGGCATCCGCATCGACCATTTCCTTCTGTCGCCCGCCTGTGCCGACCTGATGACAGAGTGCTGGATCGAAAGTGCGGTGCGCGGTCGTGACAAACCGTCGGATCACGTGCCGGTCTGGGTTTCGCTGACCGCTTGAAATACCGGGCTGCTTGCGGAATGGTCGACCGCGTCATACATCTTTGCAAAGTCCAGATACGGAGAACAGCGTCATGGCCATCCAAGCGCAGGAAATCGAAGACCTGATCCGCGCGGAGTTCCCCAATGCCCGGATCACGATCACGGATCTGGCGGGCGACGGGAACCATTATGCCGCCGAAGTGGTCGACGAAAGCTTCAAGGGCAAGAACCGGGTCCAGCAGCAACGCGCGGTCTATGCGGCCCTCAAGGGCAAGATGGACGGATCGCAGGGCGAACTGCATGCCCTCGCCCTGACCACCAAGGCACCGGACTGATGCCAGCGCGGCTCTGGAACATCGCGATGATCCTGCTTGTCGGGCCGTTTGCCTGGTGCGTGTGGAAGACGCCGCATGCCGGGCCGACGGAAACGGCACGACCATGATGACCTTCCTGATGAATACCTGGCCGATGTTTGCTGCCATCGGGCTTGTCACACTGATCACCATTGGCGCCACAATGCCCTATATCCGAAAGGACCGGGCCCGCCGAGACCACATGGAGAAAGACAATGACTGACGCGAAACAGAAGATCGAAGACACCGTAAAGGCCAATGACGTGGTGCTTTACATGAAAGGCACCAAGTCCATGCCGCAATGCGGGTTCTCCAGCCGGGTCGCGGGTGTGCTGAATTACATGGGCATCGACTTCAAGGACGTGAACGTCCTCGAGGACGAGACCATCCGCCAGGGGATCAAGGATTTCTCCGACTGGCCGACCATCCCGCAGCTTTACGTCAAAGGCGAATTCGTCGGTGGCTGCGACATCATCACGGAAATGACCCTCTCGGGCGAGCTGGACCAGCTCTTCGAAGAGAACGGCGTGACCTATGACAAGGATGCGGCAGACAAGATCCGCCAGGCAAACGCCTGAGCCCCGGGCCAGTCTCTGGACATGAAAACGGCGCCCCGACAGGGCGCCGTTTTTCGTTCAACGGAATGCGTCGCCGTCAGCCGGCCTTTTCCTCGACATCGCGCGCCAGAGCCTCGGCACGGGCGGCGATCTCCTGCAGGGATTCGGTCACATCCGTCGGCACCACCGGCACCTCGATGCGTTCGGGCTCGGGCGGCGGCGCATCCTTGAGGGCGCGCAGCTCCGACAGGTAGCCGGCCGCGCGATCCTCGGTCTCGCGCAGCTTGTCCTCAAGCCCTGCCGTCTTGTCCGCCAGCATCAACCCGGCCATCAGCAACATCCGCGCCTCGGGAATGCGCCCGACCTGCTGGACCAGCACCTCGGCCTCGGTGTTCAGCATCTTGGCGGCGGAATAGAGATACTGTTCCTCGCCTTCCTGGCAGGCCACGTCGAAATTGCGGCCGCCGATGGTGATTTCGACTTCGGGCATCAGTTGGCCTCCTCGGTTTGCGCCGCCGCTTCCAGCAGCGGCGTGAGCGACGCGATGAGCGCCTGGGTCTCGGCCGCCTCGACCGCCCGCGCGGCGCGCAGCCCTTCCAGTTCGGCCAGCATCGCCTTGTTGATCAGATGCGGTTCGCCGACATTCTCGGCCAGCGCCTTGCGCAGTTCCTCGTTGGTGGCGCGCAGCATCTCGTTGGACTGGCGCAGGCGTTGCAGATCCAGATCCAGTGCGGCGACATCAATGCCCGGCGCAGATGCCGGTTCAGGAGAAGGGGCAGCGGAAGCGGCGGCGTCGGCCCTGGCAGCCTCAAGCTCCTCGCGATGGGTTTCGTGCAACTTGCGCACCCGCTCTTCAAGCTGGGCATTGGCCAGCTTTTCCTCGTCCAGCGCATCCTGCAGGCGCGCCACCTCGGCAGGATCGATTCCGGGCTGCGCGGGTTCGGCCGGAACCGCCTGTGCAACACGCTCGTCAAGCCGGGCCACACCCTGGGCCACCCTGTCCAGCGCGGCCGTGATGCGGTGTTGTAACTCGTCAATCTGGGTCATTTGCCTGATCCCCGTTTCTTGTTGGTCCGACCTGAACACGAGGTCCAGACCGCAATTTTCCGTGCTCTCGGAACGAATCGCTCCGCCCTCTTAATGTGAAAGTTTAACAATCCGCACCGAAAAATGCGCCCCCTTATACGCAGCGGAACGGTGCGTCCGGCTTGAACTTGTCGGTCACACTGGTATGAGCGCGCGTGACGACCCCATCCTCCCCATGACAAGGACGACCCGGCCCGTGGATATCGAGACCCTCAAAGCGCAGAACCCTGACCATTGGACCAAGGCCGCCGCGATCCGCGCGCTGACACTGGATGCCGTGGCCGCGGCGAATTCCGGTCACTCGGGCATGCCCATCGGCATGGCGGACGTGGCCACCGTGCTTTATGAAAAGCACCTGAAATTCGACGCCGCCCATCCAAACTGGCCCGACCGCGACCGGTTCATCCTGTCGGCGGGTCACGGCTCCATGCTGCTTTACGCGCTGCTCTATCTTTCGGGCGACGCGGAAATCACGCTGGATCAGGTCAAAAACTTTCGCCAATGGGGCGCCAAGACCGCCGGACATCCCGAGAACTTCCTCGCGCAAGCCATTGAAACCACGACCGGGCCGTTGGGTCAGGGGCTTGCCAATTCTGTCGGCTTCGCGATGGCCGAGGAATCGCTGCGCGCGCGCTTCGGCAAGAAGCTGGTCGATCACCACACCTATGTCATCGCGGGCGATGGCTGCCTGATGGAAGGTGTGAGCCACGAGGCCATCGGCATTGCCGGGCGCCAGGAACTGTCGCGGCTGATCGTCTTCTGGGACAACAACAGCATCACCATCGACGGCAAGGTCGAATTGTCCGACCGCACCGACCAGATCGGCCGGTTCACTGCTGCGGGCTGGCATGTGCAGGAAATCGACGGGCATGATCCGCAGGCGATCGATGCCGCGATCGTGGCGGCCAAGAAAGACAAGCGGCCCTCGATGATCGCCTGCGAGACGCATATCGCCCTCGGCCATGCCGCGCAGGACACCTCGAAGGGTCACGGCGCGCTGACCAATGCGGATCAGAATGCCGAGGCCAAGGCCGTCTGGGGCTGGACCACCGGCCCGTTCGAAGTGCCCGCCGAGATCAAGTCGGCCTGGGAAGAGATCGGCCGCCGCGGCGCCGCCGACCGTGCCGACTGGGAAGCAAGGCTGGCAGAGACATCGGCGTCACGTCAGGCCGAGTTTGCCCGCACGATGGCGGGGGAGCCGCCGAAAAAGCTGACCTCGACGATCAAGGCGCTGAAGAAGCAGATCAGCGAGACCGCGCCCAGCGTGGCGACGCGCAAGAGCTCGGAAATGGTGCTGGAAGTGGTCAACCCGATCCTGCCCGAAACCATCGGCGGCTCTGCCGACCTGACCGGGTCGAACAACACCAAGACCGGCGACCTGGGCGTGTTCGACGTGGACAACCGCAAGGGCCGCTATGTCTATTGGGGCATCCGCGAGCATGGCATGGCGTCGGCGATGAACGGCATGGCGCTGCATGGCGGCATCCGACCCTATGGCGGCACGTTCATGTGCTTCACCGATTACGCCCGCCCCGCGATGCGCCTGTCGGCCCTGATGCAGGTGCCGACGGTCTACGTGATGACGCATGACAGCATCGGCTTGGGCGAAGACGGCCCGACGCACCAGCCCGTCGAACATCTGGCGATCAGCCGTGCGACCCCGAACACGCTGGTGTTCCGCCCCGCCGACACGGTGGAAACCGCCGAGGCCTGGGAGATCGCGTTCACCCAGACCAAGACACCGTCGGTGTTGTCCTTGACGCGGCAGAATCTGCGCACAGTGCGGACCGAGCACAAGACCAAGAACCTGACCGCACAAGGCGCCTATGTGCTGGCCGATGCCGAGGGCAAGCGTCAGGCGATCCTGATGGCCACCGGTTCGGAAGTCGAGATCGCCATGGCGGCGCGAGACATCCTACACGCCGAAGGGATCGGCACACGGGTTGTGTCCATGCCCTGCTGGGAGCTGTTCGAGGAACAGGACGAGAAGTACCGCAAGCGCGTGTTGCCGGGTGGCCCGGTGCGGGTGGCGGTCGAGGCCGGCATGCGGTTTGGCTGGGACCGTTGGTTGTACGGCGAGCGTGGCAAGCGCGAGAAGTCCGGGTTCATCGGCATGCACGGCTTTGGCGCGTCGGCGCCTGCGGAGACGCTGTACGAGAAGTTCGGAATCACGGCAGAGGCGGTGGCCCAGAAAGTGCGCGATCTCGTGGAAGGCCGCTGGCAGGCCGATCCGCGCACGTAAGAGATCGGGCGGCCCTGACGTTTCGCAGGGCCGCCGGTTTTCGATGCAGTGATGCATCGCGTGAACGCGTTGACGCGTTCGATGGCGCGCAGATTTCCGATAGCCGCCTTCATTGCGCTGACGCAATGCCAAAACGCCTTGAGGCGTTTTATTCGAGAGACCGCTGGGCGGGCACGCTGCGTTGACGCAGCGACAAAATGCGTTGACGCGTTTTGGGCCTGCACGGGCGCGCGTCCCTAAATCCCCGTGGCCCCGTCGCGCGCGGCAGTCGGCCACGCCCGTTGCGACAGTTTCGGTGGATCGCGGTCGACCAGCAACCGAACCGGATCGCGATTGCAGAACACCACCAGTTGATCGCCGTTTTCAACCATAGTGAAGCCGCGCTTTCGCACCTCGTACACAAAGGCATCGCGGCCTGCATAGCGTTCGACATCGCGGGCGGCACGGTGGATCACGCCACCCCGCCCCACCGCCTTGGCGGAGAACACGTTGCGGATCCAGTTTTCGGAATCGAGGTAAGAGGGTATCGTCATGACACCCATATTGGCGCGACCCTGCTTAAGACAGGATTAACGCCGGTCAGGCCCCCTTCGGCATGACGGCGCTCCAGATCGGACCGACGATCTTGACCCCGACCGGGATCAGGATCAGCCCCCAGATCAGCCCGAGCACGAAATCGATACCCGCCGTGATGCCCCATTCGAAAAACGGCTGCCCCGCGCCGTAGGCCACGGCGACATCATGAATTGCGTCTTCCGGCACATGCCAGCCCATCTGCGCAACCGAATGCACGATGATCGACCCGCCGACCCATAGCATCGCCGCCGTGCCCACCACGGTCAGCCCCTTCAAGAGCCATGGCATGAACTTGACGATCCCGCGCCCCAGTGCGCGGGTCAGGCCAAGCCGCCCCACCTTGCTGAGCCAGAGACCGACATCGTCCATCTTCACGATCACCGCCACCGCGCCATAGACCGCCAGCGTCACCATGATGCCCACAAGCGCAAGCGTCGCGCCCTGCATCCAGATGTTGTCGACCTCGATCACCGACAGCGCGATGGTCATGATCTCGGCCGAGAGGATGAAATCGGTCTTGATCGCGCCCTTGACCTTTTCTTCCTCGAGATGCAGCGGATCGGCGACATCGTGGCTGCCATCCGGCCCGCCGGAATGGTCGTCATGCGGCATCACCACATGGGCGATCTTCTCGGCGCCTTCGAAACACAGGTAGCTGCCGCCCAGGATCAGCAAGGGCGGGATCAGCCACGGTGCGAAACTCGACATCAGGAGCGCTGCAGGCAGCAGGAAGACCAGCTTGTTGATCAGCGATCCGCGCGCGATCCGCCAGATGATCGGCAATTCGCGGGCCGGTTCGAACCCCTGCAGGTATTTCGGCGTCACCGCCGCGTCGTCGATCAGCACGCCCGCCGTCTTGGACCCGGCCTTGGCCGCTGCCGCGCCGATGTCGTCCACCGAGGCCGCGGCCACCTTGGCAATCGCTGCCACGTCGTCCAGAAGGGCCAGTAGTCCGCTCATGGGGTCGCTCCGTTTTTAAGTCCGCTCAAGACATAGCGCCCCGGGCCGTGGGCCGCCAGCACCAGACATCCCCCGGCAATGGCCCAGTTCTTGACGAAGATGCTCATTTGCCAGGGATCGTCCGGGATCAGGTGAAACACGCTGGTGAGGCCGCAATAGAGCGCCAGAAGCGCCGCGACCGGACGCACCGCCCATCCCGCGACAAGCATGAGACCCGCCAACGCATTCAACAGCAGCGCCGGCCAGATCAGCACCGCGGGCAGATCGCGGTCGGTCAGCAGCGTCATCGCCGCGTCCGGGTCGACGATCTTCTGCACCGCCCCGCCCAGGAACAGAATCGCCAACAGGCACCTGCCCAGCAGCACCGCAGCATCGGCCATCCGCATCATTCTTTCCGATTCCGAAACATGGGTCGCCTGTTACCGCAAACCATCCCGATACGTTAGCGCGAACATGTTCCGACTTGCGACCTTTTGCGCTAACATGCTGGGAAATATCGTGTTTTTTACTTTCCGGATGCAGCATGCCGACGTATACCGTTCGCAATTGCATCGCGCTGGAGAACCTCTCATGACCGTCACTCTTGGAATCAACGGTTTCGGTCGGATTGGCCGCTGCACCCTCGCCCATATCGCCGAAAGCTCGCGCAATGATGTGCAGGTGGTCAAGATCAACGCAACCGGCCCGATCGAAACCAACGCCCACCTGCTGCGCTATGACAGCGTGCATGGCCGGTTCGGCGGTCAGGTGACGGTCAAGGGCAACACGATGGATCTGGGCCGCGGCCCGATGCAGGTGTTTTCGACCTACGACCCGCAGGAACTCGACTGGTCGGGATGCGACGTTGTTCTGGAATGCACCGGGACCTTCAACGACGGCGACAAGGCCAGCGTGCACATGGAGCGCGGCGCGAAATCCGTGCTGATCTCGGCCCCGGCCAAGAACGTTCAGAAAACCATCGTTTACGGCGTGAACCACCGGGCGCTGGCCGAAGGCGACACGATGATCTCGAACGGGTCCTGCACGACGAACTGTCTGGCCCCGCTGGCCAAGGTGCTGGACGAGGCGATCGGGATCGAGTCGGGCATCATGACGACGATCCATTCCTATACCGGCGACCAGCCGACGCTGGACCGGCGCCATGCCGATCTCTACCGCGCGCGGGCGGCGGCGATGGCGATGATCCCGACCTCGACCGGGGCCGCCAAGGCGCTTGGCGAGGTGCTGCCGAACCTCAAGGGCAAGCTTGATGGCTCGGCCGTGCGCGTGCCGACGCCGAATGTCTCGGCAGTCGATCTGACCTTCTACGCGGGCAAGGACGTGACGGTCGACGATGTGAACGACGTCGTCCGCGCTGCGGCGGCAACCCATATGGGCACTGTTCTGGCCTATGATCCGGAACCCAAGGTGTCGATCGACTTCAACCACACCACGCACTCGTCGATCTTTGCGCCCGACCAGACCAAGGTCGTGGGCAAGCGGTTGGTGCGGGTGCTTGCCTGGTACGACAATGAATGGGGCTTTTCGGCCCGGATGGCCGACGTGGCGGGCGCGATGGGACGTTTGTTGCACTGATCCGCCCCGGGCACAGCTTCCGGCCTTTTGAGACCAGACCTCGCCTCGACCGGCGGGGTCTTTTCGTTTCGCGGACCCCCGTCCCATTGCACGGCACCGCGCAGGCCGGGCGGGAGGGACGAAGTCGGAACAAGTTTATCGGGTTACAAAACCGGTCCGTAATGGCCAAATTGCTGCCCCAATCTGCGGGCCTGGTGTCGATGAAGACAGGGCATGCGCATGCGGACAGATCGCTTGCCGTCCCGACAGACGCCGAAACGAGACATGTTATGGGTGATGGAGACCGCAGTGATCCAGTTCCTGAAATCCTTTTGCAAAGCCGATGACGGCGCCGTCACCGTTGACTGGGTCGTCCTGACCGCTGCTGTGGTCGGGATGGCCTTCCTTTCCTATGTGGAGTTGCAGAACAACACCGACCAGGTGCTGACATCCACCGGCGAGGCGCTCCTGACCGCGCAGGACTACCTTGAGTGACCTTGCGGTCCGGCGCTCCGCTCGCATGATCCTGCGATCTGGCTGACGGTCCGAAAGCCAAGACCCTCCGCAGGATCGACATCATCCTGTTTTCATACCCGCTTTTGCCGCGTCTTTACGCAGGGCGGCGCAAAACGTCGCCATGAGGCGTCAAAAAGGCGTTCCGGAATGTCCGCACTTGTGGTTTCGCGGTAGGGTCCCCCGACCTTCACCGACACCGCCGATTCAAGGAAATGCTGACATGATGAACGTGCTGGCCGGTATCTGGGCGCTGCTGATCGGCATCGTCTTCATCATGCTGGGCAACGGCATGCATTTCACGCTGATCGGCCTGCGCGGCGGGATCGAAGGGTTCTCCGCGGCGGAACTTTCTATCGTGGCATCGGGGTATTTCCTGGGCTTCCTGTCCGGGGCGCGGCTGACGCCCGAGATGATCCGGCGGGTCGGCCATGTCCGCGTCTTCGCGGCGCTTGGCAGTTTCATGTCGGCCGGGCTGATCGCCTTCGCGCTGTTCACCGATCCGATCTCCTGGACGCTGCTGCGGATCGTCATCGGCTTTTGCATGTCGGGGATCTACGTGACCGCCGAAAGCTGGCTCAATGCCTCGGCCACCAACGAGACACGCGGCAAGGTTCTGTCGGCCTACATGATGGCGCAGACGCTGGGGATCATCGGGGCGCAGGGGCTTCTGACGCTGGGCGACGCGGCGACGGCGGGGCTGTTCATCGGGGCGTCGATCCTGGTGTCGATCTCGTTTGGTCCCATTCTTCTGTCGGTGACGCCGACACCCGCCGCCGAAGTAACGCGCCCGATGCCGCTGCGCGAGCTGTTCCGTGGCACGCCGCTTGGTACGGTGGGCATGTTCCTGCTGGGCACGATCTATGCCACGCAATCCGGGCTTGGCGCTGTCTATGGCACGCAGATCGGCCTGACGGCGGACCAGATCGCGCTGTTCATCGCCATGCTTTTCGCCGGGGCGCTGTTCCTGCAATATCCGATCGGCTGGCTGTCCGACCGGATGGACCGCCGCACGCTCATCTTCGGATGCGCCGTGTTGGGCGCGGTGTTCAGCCTGGGGGGCTGGGTCTTCGGTGGCGATCTGTGGATTCTGATGGCCATGGCGTTCCTGACCGGAGGCGTCACAACGCCGCTGTATGCGCTGATCCTCGCCTATACCAACGACGCGCTTTCGGCCGAAGACATGCCTGCGGCCTCGGGCGGATTGGTCCTGACCTTCGGCGTCGGCGCGATCCTGGGTCCGTTGGGCGCCGGCTGGGGCATGCAGGTGTCCGGCCCCGCCACCTTCTGGTTGGCGCTGAGCGTCGTCTTCGTGGCGATTGCGCTGTATTCCGCCTATCGCATGACGCGGCGGCCGACGCCTGCGGCAGAGGACACCGACAGTTATCTCGGCGTCCTGCCCACCGCGTCACCGGTCGCGGTCGAGGCCGCCGGGGTCTGGTCCGCCGAACAGGGCGAGCTTGACCGCGAGGGGGACGACTGACCCGGCAGCACACATCGCGCACGCGGTGGCGTGACACCACCCCTGCCCTCTGGCATTCTGCGCGCCAAGAGGCAGAGGGACAGGCGCGATGACCAATTCAATCGCAATCGGTTTGGGACTGTTGATCCTGGGCGGAATTGCTATCGACGCATTCCTGACCGGGGGGGACGGGCTGTTGTTTCTTGCGGTCAAAGGCATAGATTTAGTCGAATGGATCGCCTTCTGGCGGTAAGCTGACGTGCGGAGCATTGCTTGACAGCTTTGCGGCGTTCTGTTTGTTAGCGGTAACAGCCTCAGGCTACCACCAGAACGCACCACCTGCCGGAACCAGCGAGGAGTCATCTAATGAGCACCAAAGTCGCCATCAACGGATTTGGACGCATCGGCCGCAACATCCTGCGCGCGATCATCGAATCCGGCCGCACCGATATCGAGGTCATCGCGATCAACGATCTGGGCCCGGTCGAGACCAATGCGCATCTGCTGCAATATGACAGCGTGCATGGCCGCTTCCCGGTCGAGGTCACGCATGACGATGACAGCATCGACGTGGGCCGCGGGCCGATCAAGGTGACGGCGATCCGCAATCCCGCTGACCTGCCCTGGTCGGATGTGGACGTGGTTCTGGAATGCACCGGCATCTTCACCAGCAAGGAGGCGTGCCAGGCGCATCTTGAGAACGGCGCAAGCCGGGTCCTGATCTCGGCCCCCGGCAAGGATGCTGACAAGACCATCGTCTACGGCGTCAACCATGACGCCCTGACCGCGGATGACCTGATCGTGTCGAACGCCTCCTGCACCACCAATTGCCTGTCGCCTGTGGCCTATGTGCTGAACAACACGATCGGCATCGAGCGGGGATTCATGACGACGATCCACTCCTATACCGGCGATCAGCCGACGCTGGACACGATGCACAAGGATCTCTACCGCGCGCGCGCCGCAGCGCTCAGCATGATCCCGACCTCCACCGGGGCCGCCAAGGCCGTGGGCCTGGTGCTGCCCGAACTGAACGGCAAGCTCGATGGCGTGGCGATCCGCGTGCCGACGCCCAACGTGTCGGTGGTCGATCTGACCTTCACCGCCGCGCGCGACACCACGGCCGAGGAAATCAACGACGCGATCCGCGCCGCCGCCGACGGGCCGCTCAAGGGCATCTTGGGCTATACCGACAAATCGCTGGTGTCGTCGGATTTCAACCACGATCCGCATTCGTCGATCTTTCACACCGACCAGACCAAGGTTCTGGATGGCAGGATGGTGCGCATCCTGAGCTGGTATGACAACGAATGGGGCTTTTCCAACCGCATGGCCGATACCGCCGTGGCGATGGGCAAGCTGATCTGATCGGCTTTTGACCCTTCCCTGACCAAAGCTGTGCAGGGCTTCGGCAGACGGGTGGGAAACTGCCCGTCTTTTTTGCGTTTGATGTCCCGTTTCTCCGAGCCTTGCATGAGGTGCAGGGCGGCCTTTCCCATGTGTCAGTTGTGCCGCGACGCAGCATCCTTATCTTCCCTTGTGAAGCTGTTAGCGCAAACCGCGTTGCGGCACAGGACCATAAAGCACGGAAAGGACTGACCATGGCCCATCTTATGTCTTCCCTGCGGAGCCGTCTTCAAAAGCGGGCCGCCTACCACCGGACTGTCCGGGAAATCCGGTCCATGCCGCTGGATGTGGCGCTGGATCTGGACATCCACCAGGACGATGCAGAAAAGATTGCGCAACGCGCGATCTACGGGCGCTGACCGGCACGTTTGCCGACATGACAGGACAAGCCGCGCACACCTGCGCGGCTTTTGTCAATTCTCGCCTTCGTATCTTTCGAGCAGGGCGCGACGCACCGGCGCGGTGACGAATTTCGACACGTCGCCCCCCAGCCGCGCGATTTCCTTGACCAGTTTGGACGCGATGGCCTGATGCCGCGCCTCGGCCATCAGGAACACCGTCTCGATGCTGTCATCGAGGGCGCGGTTCATGCCGACCATCTGGAATTCATATTCGAAATCCGTCACCGCGCGCAGACCGCGAACGATGACCTGCGCGCCGACATCGCGCGCGCAGTCGATCAGCAGGTTCTCGAACGGGTGCACGACGATCTCGATGCCGGTCTGTTCCGACAGCGACACGCATTCGGCCTCGATCATCGCCACGCGTTCTTCCAGCGTGAACAGCGGGTTCTTGTCGCGATTGATCGCAACCCCCAGAACCAGCCTGTCGACCAGAACCGCCGCCCGGCGGATGATGTCGATATGGCCCATGGTGATCGGGTCGAAAGTCCCGGGATAAAGACCGATGCGCATGGGCAATCTCCGGCGTGTCGTCAGGTTTTGCACATGTCTGGCATCAAAACCGTGGGAAGATCAAGCAGATGACCGATCCGGGGTCAGTGGCCCATGATCATGCCTTCCAGCGCATTGCGCTCCATCGCCAGTTCGGTCAGCCGCGCCTTGACCACGTCGCCGATGGTGATGAGACCCACCAGCTTGCCATCCTCGACC
Organism: Marivita sp.; assembly: GCF_020055635.1. Classification (GTDB taxonomy): domain Bacteria; phylum Pseudomonadota; class Alphaproteobacteria; order Rhodobacterales; family Rhodobacteraceae; genus Marivita. Next base: position 57,010 of record NZ_JAIPUT010000011.1, read on the forward strand.
ACCGGCACATGGCGGAACCGGCCCTCGGTCATCTTGGCAAGGATGTCATCGGCATCGTCGTGGCGCTGGCAGGTGACAAGCTGCGAGGTCATGTAGCTTTCGGCCGGTTCGGACAGGCAGCTGGCGCCCCGGTTGGCCAGTTCGCGCACGATATCGCGTTCCGACAGGATGCCCAGTGCGGTCTCGTCGTCATTCGACACGACCACGGTCCCGATGCGCTTTTCGGTCAGGATTTTCGCCACGTCCGAAATCGAGGTTCCGGACTTGACGGTCACAACAGCATCCGTGGCCTTGCTCTTGAGAATGTGGTGAACTTGCATGGTATTTCCTCCGGTCCCTGTGCCCTTTCAGCGTCATCACTGGCCGCTGTTCTGTCAAGTGTTTCAAAGCAGCGCCTCCAATCGCGCGACCTCTGCGCGCACGCCCTGCGCCAGAGCGGTGGCAAAGCGGGTGATCCGGTCAAGCCGGCGGTCCTCGGCATGGCGCACGAGGTAGAAGCTGCGGGTGAAGGACAGCGCGTCCGTCAGAACGCGGCTGACACCCGGCGCAAAGGGCAGCGCGAAATCATGCGCGATGCCGATGCCACCATGCTGGCGCAGGAGCTGGATCTGCACCGAGGCCGAGTTCGACGCCAGCGCGACCCGGTCGAGCGCCAGATCGCTGAGGTAATCCAGTTCCTTGTCGAAAATCATGTCGGGGATATAGCCGACGATCCGGTGCTGGTGCAGATCCTCTGGCGTGGTCAGGCGCGGCGCGGTGGTCAGGTAGGTCTGGCTGGCGGCAAGGTGCAGCTTGTAATCGGTGATCCGTTGATACGACAGCCGCGAGGCGGTGGGCGGGCTGACCGTGATCGCCATGTCCGCCTCGCGCCGTGACAGGTTCACGACCCGGGGCAGCGCCACGATCTGCAGATCCAGATCGGGATTGGCCTTGGCCAGATCGGCGAAAACCCGCGGGAGCACGAAATTTGCGCAGCCATCGGGCGCACCGATGCGGATCTGACCGGTCAGGCTGCCGGCCTCTCCGGTCAGGACCGATCGCGCGCCCTGCATCGCCTGTTCGGCGCGTTCGGCATGGTCGATCAGCCGCGTGCCCGCTTCGGTCAGGGTATAGCCTTGCGGGCTCTTGGCAAAAAGCGCCTGCCCGATGGCATCTTCCAGCCGCGCGACGCGACGGCCGACCGTGGCGGGGTCCATGCGCAGCGCACGGCCCGCCCCGGACAGGGTTTCGCTGCGCGCGACGGACAGGAAAATCCGCAGGTCATCCCAGCTTTGCACGGCAGATCCTTTGCATTTTTGCAAAACGTATTTGGGATATTGCCTCTTTGATCCGCATTTTTGCAAGGCTATGCTACGTTCAAAATGGGAGATTGATCATGAAAGAGTTGACGCATTTCATCAACGGCACGCATGTCAACGGAACGTCCGGGAATTTCGGCGACGTCTACAACCCGGCCACCGGCGAGGTTCAGGCCAGGCTGCCGCTGGCCACACCCGCCGAGGTGTCCAAGGCCGTCGAGGACGCGGCGCAGGCGCAGGTCGCCTGGGGCGCCACCAACCCGCAGCGTCGCGCGCGGGTGATGATGAAGATGGTCGCGCTGATGAACCGTGACATGGATATTCTGGCCGAGGCGCTGAGCCGCGAACACGGCAAGACGCTGCCTGACGCCAAGGGCGATCTTCAGCGCGGTCTCGAAGTGATCGAATACTGCATCGGCGCACCGCAGATGCTCAAGGGTGAATACACCGACGACGCCGGCCCCGGCATAGACATGTATTCCATGCGTCAGCCTCTGGGTGTGGTGGCCTCCATCATGCCGTTCAACTTTCCGGCGATGATGCCGCTCTGGCATGTCGGCCCGGCACTCGCCTGCGGCAACGCGGTTGTGCTGAAACCGTCCGAGCGTGACCCCTCGGTGCCGCTGATGCTGGCGGAACTGTTTGTCGAGGCCGGTCTGCCCAAAGGTGTGTTCCAGGTCGTGAACGGTACCAAGGAAGCGGTCGATACGCTGCTGGATCACGAGATCATCCAGGGCGTGTCCTTTGTCGGCTCCACCCCGATTGCGCAATACATCTACAGCCGCGCCACCGCGAACGGCAAGCGCGCGCAGTGTTTCGGCGGTGCCAAGAACCACCTGATCGTCATGCCGGATGCCGACATGGACCAGGCCGCCGACGCGCTGATCGGTGCGGGCTTTGGCGCGGCCGGCGAACGCTGCATGGCGGTGTCGGTTGCTGTGCCCGTGGGCGAGGAAACCGCCGATCGTCTGATCGGCGCGCTGGTGCCCCGGATCGAGAAACTGCGCGTGGCCCCCTATACCGATGGCGATGACGTGGATTTCGGCCCTGTGGTGACCCGCGAAGCCAAGGAACGCATCCTTGGCCTGATCCAGTCCGGTGTCGATCAGGGTGCCGAACTGGTGGTCGACAACCGCGATTTCAAACTTCAGGGCTATGAAAACGGCTTTTTCGTTGGTCCGCATCTGTTTGACCGGGTGACGCCGGATATGGACATCTACAAGCAGGAGATCTTTGGCCCCGTGCTGTCCACCGTGCGCGCCGGGTCTTACGAAGAGGCGCTCAAGCTGGCGATGGACCACGAATACGGCAACGGCACCGCGATCTTTACCCGCGACGGCGACACCGCCCGCGATTTCGCGCACCGGGTGAATATCGGCATGGTGGGCATCAACGTGCCGATCCCGGTGCCGCTGGCCTATCACACCTTCGGCGGCTGGAAGAAATCCATGTTCGGCGATCTGAACCAGCATGGCCCTGACAGCTTCAAGTTCTACACCCGCACCAAGACGATCACCTCGCGCTGGCCGTCGGGGATCAAGGAAGGCGGCGAGTTCAACTTCAAAGCCATGGATTGATTTTTTTGCGCAAATACCCGAAACATGGCGGGATGCTTCGCCATGTTCCAGGTTTGCGATGCCGGTGACTGTCCAGATCCTTCCGGACTACAATCTGGTCTATGTCCGCTTTTGGGGCGTCTTGCGGGTAGAGGAAACCGCGGCCGCGCTGGCCGCGTTCGCCAGGAACCCGCAATGCCGCCCCGGCCAGCGGCACCTGGTCGACCTGACGCGGCTGACCGATATCGAACGCAATTACCCCAAGCTGATGGAGCTGGAGGCCAGCAAGGTCGAGATGCTGGCCGGCACCGGAATCGAGACCTTCATGGTCTACCTCGCCAATACCCCGATCGGGCGGCGAGCGACCAACATGGGCAGGAACGGCTGGCCGCCGGAATGCGGCGTTGTCGCGATCGGGCTGGAAAACGAGGACGACGCACTGTTCGCGTTGGGCCTGCCGTTCCGCAGCATCGCCGACATGCTGGCGCACAGCACCGCCATCAACACCTGACGCGCCGCCACGGCGGCTCCGGCACCCGAAGGGACGCCACGATGCGGCCACAACAGGTTTTGCTTTTTCGCTTCGCCCGGGCCATTTTGCCAGAACGCAATCGGGAGAGGTGCCATGCGGGAACCTGAATTCACCATCGGGATCGAAGAGGAATACCTGCTTGTCGATCTCGACAGCTTTGCGCTGGCCGAGGCGCCCGACGGGTTGATGGAAGCCTGCGCGGCGGAACTGGAAGACCAGGTCAGCCCGGAATTCCTGCAATGCCAGATCGAGATCGGCACCAAGGTCTGCGCCGATATCGACGCCGCGCGCGAAGATCTCAAGCGGCTGCGCAGCACGGTGGCGCGCTGCGCCAGGGACCACAACCTCGCCCCGATCGCGGCCTCGTGCCATCCCTTCGGAGACTGGAAGAACCAGCACCACACCAACAAGAGCCGCTACAACGACTTGCAGGATGCGCTGGGGGGCGTGGTGCGTCGGATGCTGATCTGCGGCATGCATGTGCATGTGGGTCTGGACGACGATGCGCTGCGCGCCGACCTGATGGGGCAGATGGCGTATTTCCTGCCCCATCTGCTGGCTTTGTCCACCTCTTCGCCGTTCTGGCAGGGGCAGGATACCGGGCTTGCCTCCTACCGGATCTCGGTCTTCGACAACCTGCCCCGCACCGGGTTGCCGCCGACCTTCGACAATTGGGAGGACTACCAGCGCTCGGTGCAGGTTCTGATCGACCTGGGGGTGATCGAGGACAGTTCCAAGATCTGGTGGGATCTGCGCCCGTCGCACAGTTTCCCGACCCTCGAGACCCGGATCATGGATGTGCAGCCGCGGCTCGAGAACACGTTGACGCTGGCGGCGATCAACCAGTGCCTGATGCGGATGCTGTGGCGGCTCCGGGTGCGCAACCAGCGCTGGCGGCGCTACGATCCGTTCCTGATCGCGGAAAACCGCTGGCGGGCGCAACGCTACGGCGTGACCGACGGCCTGATCGATTTCGGCCGCGGCGAGATCGTGCCGATGCCCGAGTTGATCGAAGAGTTGATCGTCCTGCTGGAAGAGGACGCGGGTATCCTGCGCTGCTGGCAGGAGCTTGAAAACAGCCGCGATCTTGTCGGGTCGGGCAACGCCACCCTGCGCCAGCGCGCCGTGGCCCGCGCCGCCAGGGAGGCCGGACAGGATACCGACGGCCAGATGCGCGCCGTGGTCAGCCATCTGGTCGAAGCCTTTCACGACGGGCTTTGACCCCTTGCAAAACTCGTGAAACAGTTGGAAATTAAACAAGTGTTCAATTCACGACCCGAGGGAGGAGCGTCGCGATGGATTTTGCCCTGACCGAAGAACAGACCGCGATTTTCGAAATGGCCCATGCGTTCGGGCAGGAACATATCGCGCCATTTGCCCGCGACTGGGAGGCACAGGGCACGATCCCCAGGGACCTGTGGCCGCAGGTCGGCGCGCTGGGTCTGGCGGGCATCTACGTGTCCGAAGACAGCGGCGGCACCGGGCTGAACCGGCTCGACGCGACGCTGGTCTTCGAGGCGCTATCGATGGCCTGCCCGTCGGTCGCGGCCTTTTTGTCGATCCACAACATGTGCGCCAAGATGATCGACGCCTTCGGCAGCGACGAGGTCAAGGCGCGGGTGCTGCCCAGGGCGCTGCGCATGGAAACGGTGCTGAGCTATTGCCTGACCGAACCGGGCAGCGGGTCGGACGCGGCGGCGCTCAAGACCCGCGCCGAACGGACCAACGAAGGCTACACGCTGAACGGCACCAAGGCGTTCATCTCGGGGGGCGGCTACTCCGACCTTTATGTCGCCATGGTGCGCACGGGCGAAGATGGCCCCAAGGGCGTGTCGGCGGTGCTGGTCGAGGATGGCACACCGGGGCTGAGCTATGGCGGGCTCGAGGACAAGATGGGCTGGCGGTCGCAGCCGACGCGACAGGTGCAGTTCGACGAGTGTCGCATTCCGGCCGAGAACCTGATCGGCGAGGAGGGCCGCGGCTTTGCCTACGCGATGGCCGGGCTGGATGGCGGGCGGCTCAACATCTCGGCCTGTTCGCTGGGCGCGGCGCAGGCGGGGCTCGATGCGACGGTCGCCTACATGGCCGAGCGAAAGGCCTTCGGCAAATCCATCGACCAGTTCCAGGCCCTGCAATTCCGGCTGGCCGACATGGAGATCGAGCTTCAGGCCGCCCGCACCTTTCTGCGGCAGGCGGCGTGGAAGCTGGACACCGGTGCGCCCGACGCCACCAAGTTCTGCGCCATGGCCAAGGCCTTCGTGACCGAAACCGGCAGCAAGGTGGTGGACCAGTGCCTGCAACTGCATGGCGGCTATGGCTACCTTGCCGATTACGGCATCGAAAAGCTGGTCCGCGACCTGCGCGTGCATCAGATCCTCGAAGGGACGAACGAGATCATGCGCCTGATCGTGGCGCGCCAGATGCTTGCCAGATAGGCAGGACACAGGTTTCCTTGGGCTCCAGATACCTCGGGGGTGCGGCCCGCAGGGCCGACGGAGCAGCGCCCCCTGCCCCCAGATCACAGGCAGACAGACATGACAGATATCGACATCCGCAAGGACGGCCCCGCCGGACGGATCACCCTGCAACGCCCCAAGGCGCTCAACGCGCTGACCTACGAAATGTGCCTTGCCATCGAGGACGCGCTCTGGACCTGGCGGGCCGATCCGACGATCCGGCTGGTGCTGATCGACGCCGAGGGCGACAAGGCGTTCTGCGCCGGCGGTGACATCGCCGAGATGTACGCCACCGGCACAGCAGGCGATTTTGCCTATGGCCAGCGGTTCTGGCGCGACGAATACCGGATGAACGCGCTGATCGCGGAATATCCCAAACCGGTGGTCAGCTTCCTGCAGGGCTACACGATGGGCGGCGGTGTCGGCGTAGGCTGTCACGGCTCGCACCGGGTGGTGGGCGACAGCAGCCGGATCGCCATGCCGGAATGCGGCATCGGGCTGATCCCCGATGTCGGCGGGTCGTACCTGCTGGCGCGCGCGCCGGGACGGCTCGGAGAATACCTGGGCCTGACGACCGATCGCATGGGCCCCGGCGACGCCATCCATGTCGGGTTCGCCGATCTTTACCTGCCGGAAGACCGGTGGAACAGCGTGAAGGCGGCGCTCTGTACCGATGGCACCGTGACTGCGTTGACCAAGGCGGCACAGCCTGCGCCGGAGTCGCCGTTGACGTCGGCACAGGCACAGATCGACGCGCTTTTCGCCGCCCGGACCCTGAGCGGGATCGTGACCGCGTTGCAAGCCGATGGCAGCGACGTCGCGCAGGAGGCGCTGCGCAAGATGGCGCGCAATGCACCGCTGTCGATGGCCTGCACGGTCGAGATCCTGCACCGGTTGCGGGTTGAAGGGCTCGACATCCGGAGCGCGCTTGACCTGGAATACCGGTTCACCTCGCGGTCGATGGACAAGGGCGATTTCATCGAAGGCATCCGCGCGGCGATCATCGACAAGGACAAGTCACCCAAATGGACACATGCGCTTGAAGGGGTGCCTGCCGAGGACCTGTCCGCTATGCTGCGACCGGTGACCGGAGAGGCACTGACATTCGAGCGGAAGGAGGACTCATGAAGATCGGATTTATCGGGCTGGGCAACATGGGCGCGCCGATGGCGCGCAACCTGGCACGGGAAGGACATTTTGTCTTTGGCCATGACACGGCGACCCTGACAGTGGATGGCGTGGCGAACACCCGCAGCGCCATCGAGGCCGCGACGGGGATGGACGTGGTCATCACCATGCTGCCCAATGGCGATATCCTGCGGTCGGTGGCGGCACAGGTCATCCCGGTGATGCGCAAGGGTGCGGTGCTGCTCGATTGCTCGACCGTGGACGTCGAGAGCGCCCGCGCCGTGGCGACCGACGCCGAGGCGGCCGGTTTGCTGCCGCTCGACGCGCCGGTGTCCGGGGGTGTGGGCGGCGCCGAGGCCGGAACCCTGACCTTCATGGTGGGCGGATCGGAACAGGGCTACCAGACCGCCCTGCCCCTGTTTGACATAATGGGGCGGAAATCTGTCCATTGCGGCGCATCGGGAAACGGTCAGGCAGCCAAGATCTGCAACAACATGATCCTCGGCGTGACGATGATCGCCACCTGCGAAGCCTTTGCCCTGGCCGACAAGCTGGGTCTGGACCGGCAGGCGATGTTCGACGTGGTCAGCACGTCCTCGGGCTACAGCTGGTCGATGAATGCCTATTGCCCGGCGCCCGGCATCGGGCCGCAAAGCCCTGCGGACAATGAGTACAAGCCGGGCTTTGCAGCGGATCTGATGCTCAAGGACCTGCGTCTGAGCCAGCAGGCCGCCGAGGCGTCGGATGCCGACACGCCACTGGGACAGGCCGCACTGGAGCTTTACCGCCGTTTCGTCGAGGACGAGGACGGCAAGGGACGCGACTTTTCAGCGATGCTGCCCCGGTTCGAAAAACGCGGGCGCAGCTGACAAACGGACCTGCCTGCCCATATTGCGGGTCCGTGAGACATCCTGATCCGCAAAGAACCTAAAAATTGGCTAAATTGCTCCAAATATCCGCCGCCTTGCCAAGGCAAAACCGGTGTCGAACACTGGTTAATGGCAAGGCGGCATTCCATGCCCATCGCACAGGCACTCCCCATCAACACCAGCGCCACCGCGCTGCAGATGGCGAACAACATCTTCGGCGCGGGCATCACCGTCAACAGCGCCGGCTATACCGGTGACGCGCGGTCCTCGGGCATCTACACGAACGGCGACACGGTTTCGCCGGAACTGACGCCGGGTGACACCGGGGTGATCCTGTCGACCGGTCTTGCGACGGGGGTCACGAACACCTCACAATGGTGGAACCCGAACAACACCAATCAGCAGGCCGACAGATCGACTGACACCTCCGGTCCGAACAATGACGCCGACTTCAATGCTCTGGCGGGTACAGGTAGTTTCGACGCCTCATACCTCACGGTGAATTTCACGCCGGATGGCGACCTCCTGACCCTCAGCTTCGTGATCGGGTCCGAGGAATACCCCGAATACATCAACTCGGCCTTCCTCGACGTCGTCGGGATCTGGGTCAATGGCGTGCAGGCCACCGTCACGGTTGGCAACGGCAACGTGTCGGTGGGCAACATCAATGGCGCCACTGCCGCCAACCTTTACAACGACAACACGTCGGACCAGTTCAACACCGAGATGGATGGGTTCACGGTCACGCTCAGCGTGTCCGCGCCGGTCAATGCCGGGGTCCCCAACACACTCAAGATCGGCGTGGCGGATGTGTCGGACGCGGGCTACGACACCAACCTGCTGATCGCCGGCGGGTCAGCGCAGGCGTCGCTTGTCGCGCAGGATGACGATGCGAATGTCGGCCTGAACAGCAGCAAGACGATCGACGTTCTGGACAATGACAGTACGACCGGCGGCACCATGACGATCACCCACATCAACGGCGTTGCCGTCAGCGTGGGCAGCAACGTGACCCTGACCTCGGGTCAGGTTGTCACGCTGAATGCCGACGGGACCCTGACCGTCCTGTCCGACGGGGATGTGGAGACCGCATATTTCACCTACACGGTCGACAACGGTCTGGGCCAGAGCGACACCGCCATCGTTCAGGTCGAACAACTGCCCTGTTTTACGGCCGGCACGCTGATCGACACGCCGGGCGGGCCAAGACCTGTCGAAGACCTGCGCCCCGGCGATCTGGTGCTGACGCTGGATCAGGGTCCGCAGCCGGTACGGTGGGCCGGGTCGCGCGCGATCGAGGCAAAGGGCAACTTTGCGCCGATCCGCATCAAGGCCGGCAGCTATGGCGCGACCCAAGACGTGCGGCTGTCGCCGCAGCACCGGGTGCTGGTGAGCGACGTCTGGGCGGAGTTGCTGTTCGGAGATTCCGAAGTGCTGGTCAAGGCAAAGGACCTGGTGAACCACAAGACGGTCTGCCGCGAGGAAAGCGACACCCCCGTCACCTATGTGCACCTGCTGTTCGACGCCCACCAGATCCTGTCATCGCATGGACTCTTGTCGGAAAGCTACCTGCCGGGGCCGATGATGCAGAAGGCCTTTTCCCAAGCCTCCTGCGAGGAAATAATCACGCTTTTTCCCGAGCTTGCCGAGATCGAGTGTGACGGCTGGGAGGCGGCGCGGCCGATCCTGAAATCCTACGAGGCGCAGGCCCTGCAAGCCCGCGCCGCGTGATATGGGTGGTCATTCGGCCGCCAGCGGTTTCCGCGCGGACAGCATCGGCTTGAGATAGCGACCGGTATGCGAGGCCGCGACTTCGGCCACCTGTTCCGGCGTGCCGGTCGCCACGATCTGGCCGCCGCCATCGCCGCCCTCGGGGCCGATGTCGATGAGCCAGTCGGCGGTCTTGATCACATCGAGATTGTGTTCGATCACGATGACCGAATTGCCCTGCTCCACGAGTTCATGCAACACTTCAAGAAGCTTGCGTACGTCCTCGAAATGCAAGCCAGTTGTCGGTTCGTCCAGAATGTAGAGCGTGCGACCGGTCGACCGTTTGGCCAGCTCTTTCGACAGCTTCACGCGCTGCGCTTCGCCGCCCGACAGGGTGGTCGCCTGCTGGCCCACCTTGATATAGCCCAGCCCGACACGGACCAGCGCATCCATCTTTTCCCGGATGCTGGGCACCGCCTTGAAGAACTCCTGTGCATCTTCAACCGTCATGTCAAGAACGTCGGCTATGCTCTTGCCTTTGAACTTGATTTCCAAGGTCTCGCGATTGTACCGCGCGCCCTTGCAGGTCTCGCAGGTGACATAGACATCCGGCAGGAAATGCATCTCGATCTTGATGACACCGTCGCCTTGGCACGCCTCGCAGCGCCCGCCCTTGACGTTGAAGCTGAACCGGCCCGGCTTGTAGCCGCGCGTCTTGGCCTCGGGCAGCCCGGCGAACCAGTCGCGGATCGGGGTGAAGGCGCCGGTATACGTCGCCGGGTTCGAGCGCGGCGTCCGGCCAATGGGCCGCTGGTCAATGTCGATCACCTTGTCCAGATGTTCCAGCCCCTTGATCGTCTCGCAAGGTGCGGGAGTCTGACGGGCCCCGTTCAGGCGCATGGAGGCGGTCTTGAACAGGGTTTCGATCGTCAGGGTGGACTTGCCGCCGCCCGACACCCCGGTGACGCAGACGAACTTGCCCAGCGGGAATTCGGCCGTGACGTTCTGCAGGTTGTTGCCCGACGCCTTGACCACCTTGATCGACTTGCCTTTCTTGCCCTTGCGCCGTTCCGCGGGCACGGCGATTTCGCGCGTGCCGCTCAGGTATTGCCCGGTCAGGGAGGCCGGATCGTCGGCGACCTCTTGCGGCGTGCCTTTCGCGACCACCTGCCCGCCATGCACCCCGGCACCGGGACCGATATCGAAGACGTAGTCCGCTTCGCGGATCGCCTCTTCGTCATGCTCGACCACGATCACGGTATTGCCCTGATCTCGCAGGGATTTCAACGTCCCAAGCAAGCGGTCATTGTCGCGCTGGTGCAGCCCGATGGACGGCTCGTCGAGCACGTAGAGCACGCCGGTCAGGCCCGAACCGATCTGGCTGGCAAGGCGGATGCGCTGGCTTTCGCCGCCCGACAAGGTGCCCGCATTGCGCGACAGGGTCAGGTATTCGAGGCCCACATTGTTCAGGAAGCCAAGCCGTTCGCGGATTTCCTTGAGGATCGCGCGGGCGATCTCGTTCTTCTGGTTGGTCAGGTGTTCGGGCACCGTGTTGCACCAGTCGAACGCGTCCTTGATCGACATCTGGACGACCTGGCCGACATGAAGCCGCTGGCCCGCATCGCCTTTCGACGGACCGATCCTGACCGCCAACGCCTCTTCCCGCAGGCGGTAGCCGCCGCAGGTGCCGCAGGAGCGGTTGTTCTGGAAGCGTTCGAATTCCTCGCGAATCCAGTTGGAATCGGTCTCGCGGTAGCGGCGTTCCATGTTGGGGATCACGCCTTCGAAGGTCCGCGTCACCTGGTAGACGCGACCGCCCTCGTCGTAGCGGAAGGAAATTTCCTCGTCGCCCGAACCATAGAGAAAGACCTGCTGGACATGCGGGTCGAGATCCTTCCAGCGGGCGTTCTTGTCGAATTCGTAATGTTTCGCCAGCGCTTCGATGGTTTGCAGGAAATAGGGCGACTTGCCCTTGCGCCACGGCGCCAGCGCCCCGTCGGAGATCTTGAGCGTCGTGTCGGGCACCACGAGGTTGGGATCGAAGAACAGTTCGACCCCGAGACCGTCACACTCCGGGCAGGCCCCGAACGGTGCGTTGAAGGAAAACAGGCGCGGCTCGATTTCGGAAATGGTGAAGCCACTGACCGGGCAGGCGAATTTTTCCGAGAACGTGTGCCGTTCCGGCTCACCCTCGCTGGGCGCGGTTTCAAGGATCGCGATGCCGTCCGCCAGGTCGAGCGCGGTTCGGAAACTGTCGGCAAGGCGGGTTTCCAGACCTTCCTTCACCACCAGGCGGTCTACCACCACGTCGATGTCGTGGCGGAATTTCTTGTCGAGCGTCGGCGGTTCGTCCAGCTCGTAGAACTGCCCGTCCACCTTGACCCGCTGGAAACCCTGCTTGCGCAATTCGAGGAATTCCTTGCGGTATTCGCCTTTGCGGTCGCGCACGATGGGCGCGAGCAGATAGGCGCGCGTACCCTCCTCCATCGCCATCACGCGGTCGACCATGTCCTGCACCTGCTGCGCCTCGATGGGCAGGCCGGTGGCGGGGCTGTAGGGTGTGCCGACACGCGCGAACAGAAGGCGCATGTAGTCGTAGATCTCGGTCACGGTGCCGACTGTGGAGCGCGGGTTTTTCGACGTGGTCTTCTGCTCGATCGAGATCGCCGGAGACAGGCCGGAGATGTGATCGACATCGGGCTTTTCCATCATGTCGAGGAACTGCCGCGCATAGGCGGACAGCGATTCCACGTAGCGACGCTGCCCTTCGGCATAGATCGTATCGAAGGCCAGCGACGACTTGCCCGACCCGGACAGGCCGGTGATCACCACAAGCTGATCCCGCGGGATATCCACGTCGATATTCTTGAGATTGTGCTCGCGCGCGCCGCGCACTTCGATGTTCTTCAACTCGGCCATGTTGCCCCCAGATACGCTTGGTTAACACATAGGGGTCCAAGGCCGTTTCGCCAATCCAAAAATGGGAACAAATATGGAACGCTTTCATCTTGAGGGCGCACTGACCCGGCGAACAGGGCAGACGCGCATCACCAGAATTCCGAACACGGCGCACAGCGTCAAAAAATGTATATACATTGTAATTACTTTGTCGTAACGTTCATCTGCTCTGACAGGAGATCGCCCTCGTGGGAAAAGCCGAAAAGCCAAAGAAGCAGCGCAAGGACAGCCAGTTGATCATTCGCATCGCGAAGGATGACCGGGACGCCTTTGTCGATCTTTGCGACGCACTTGACACAAGTGCGGCGCGCGAGATCCGGCGCTTTATTCGCGGCTTCCTGAAAGAGCATGAAACCGAAAAACCGAAGACTGACAAAAAGGACTGACATCATGGCGAAGAAATCGAACATCAAGAGCCTCAAAGCTGAAGTAAAAAGCCGCAAGGCCAAGGTGGCGCGGCAGGAAAAGAAGCTGAAAAGCGCAAAGAAGGCGCTGAAGAAAGCGGCCTGAACCTATTCCGAGGGGACCATCACACTATGACTCGTCTAACCGACATTCACGGCATCGGACCGGCGCTGGCCAAGCGGCTCGAGGCCGCAGGTATCACTGACCGCAAGGCATTGGCCGAGGCCGACCTTGCCACCCTGACCGCCATTCCCGGTGTGTCAGCCCTGCGTGCCGCCGCCTGGCAGGACATCGCCGCCGAACCTGCCGCGACGGCCCCCTCGGCCACGCCTGCACCGCAGAGCGACATGCCCGCTCGGGCAGACCGGCCAGAGGCCCAGGACAGGACGGTTGTCGTCCTGGCTGTTCCGGCCGCCGACACCCCGGCAGAAACGCCCGAGGCTGTGGAGGACGCATCCGACACGGTGTCCAAGAAGAAGAAAAAGGCGGAAAAGCCCGGGAAGAAGACCAAGGCCAAGTCTGCCAAATCAAAATCCAAGTCTGCCAAAGCCAAGTCTGCCAAAGCGAAGGATAAGGCAAAGACGAAGGGCAAGGCAAAGGCCGAGGACCCGAAAACAACGGCCAAGGCCAAGACGGACAAGAAGAAGAAAGACAAGAAGAAAAAGGCCGATGCGGCCGCCAAGACGGCCGGTGGCAAGAAAAAGTCGGCCAAGAAGAAATCGCCTGAAAAAGGCAAGAGCGCCAAGTCCGGGAAAAAGACCAAGGCAGCTTGACCAGGCCGGGTCAGCGTCCCTGACCCTCCAGAATCGTTCGAAAGCCGGGCTGGCCCAACGCCAACCCGGTTTTATCGGCTTCAGCGATACAGCAGTGACGTTCCGTTGTGGAAGACGTGCACCTTGTCCGGTGTCGCGCCCAGCTTCACGTTCTTGCCGCGCAGATCGGCATGGATGCCCGGAAGCTTGCCGATCACCGGGTCCGCGCCGCCTTGCGATTCGAAATAGAGCAAGGTCACCTCGCCCAGCGCCTCGGTGATGTTGACCTTGCCGTCGAAGATGTAATCGCCATCGGTTTCAAGGAAATCCTCGGGACGGACGCCGACATTGACGGCCTGGCCCATATCGGCCTCGGTGCTCGGGTAATCCGAAACCGCCACGCCGCCGTTCTTCATCTTGATGGTGGTCTGCTGGCCGGTTCCGGTGATTTCGCCGGGCAGCAGGTTCATAGAAGGCGATCCGATGAACTGGGCCACGAATTCGCTGTTGGGTCGTTCATAAAGCTCGAGCGGTGGCCCGACCTGGGCCACGCCCTTGTTGGCCAGCACGACGATCCGGGTGGCCAGCGTCATTGCCTCGACCTGGTCGTGGGTCACATAGATCATCGTGGAGTCGGGCATCTGTTCTTTCAGCTGCGCGATCTCGATCCGGGTGGCCACCCGCAGGGCGGCGTCGAGGTTGGAAAGCGGTTCGTCGAAGAGATAGACCTTGGGATCGCGCACGATGGACCGGCCGATCGCCACGCGCTGCCGCTGCCCGCCGGACAGGGCCTTGGGCAGCCGGTCGAGATATGGATCGAGTTGCAGCATCTTGGCCGCCCGGTCCACCGCCGCGTCGATCTCGGATTGCGGCTTCTTGGCGATCTTGAGCGCGAACTGCATGTTCTCGCGCACCGTCATGTGCGGGTAGAGCGCGTAGGACTGGAACACCATGGCGATGCCGCGCATTGCAGGCGGCATGTCGTTGACCACCTGGCCGTCGATTTCCAGCGTGCCGCCGGTGATCTTTTCCAGTCCGGCGATCATCCGCAGCAAAGTGGACTTGCCACAGCCGGAGGGGCCGACAAACACGATCAGCTCGCCCTGCCGGATGTCGAGATTGATGTCGTTGAGCACGTTGACCGCGCCTGCATAGGTCTTTTCGACATCCGTCAGTTTCAAATTGGCCATGTCTGTCCCTCCCTTGTCCCGATTGCTCAGGATGTCATTTTAAGCGCGAGGCATGGCTGCCACGGGCCCAGATGCAGTTTCCCGTCAGCTTGCGGTCCGGCGCTCCCCAGTTCCAGACCGATCTGCGCCCAGTTGCCCTTCGGCATCGCCATAGTCGCGGGATCTTCGCTCAGGTTGAAGGCGCAGAAGATGGTCGAGCCTTCGAAGCTGCGCGTGAAATGGACGATGCTGCCCGAGTTCCTGACCCCGTCGTGATCGCCTTTGGCCAGCGCGGGCTGGGCGTGGCGGAACGCGATGGCGCGGCGGTAATGGTGCAGGATCGCGGCCGGGTCGTCTTCCTGCTGCGCGACGGTGCGGTGCAGGTGGTCGTGGCTGACCGGCAGCCAGGGCTGGCCGGTGGTGAAGTCTCCGTTCTGGTTCGACGCTTCCCAGACCATCGGCGTGCGGCAGCCGTCGCGGCCCTTGTATTCGGGCCAGAATTCAATGCCGTAAGGATCCTGCAGATCCTCGAAGCCCACCTCGGCTTCCGGCAGGCCCAGTTCTTCGCCCTGGTAAAGACAGACCGATCCGCGCAGGCACATCATCAACGTGACGAACAGGCGCTGTGCCGCCGGTGACAGGTTCCACCGGGTCACGTGGCGGGTCACGTCATGGTTCGAAAAGGCCCAGCAGGCCCAGCCGTCCGAGGCGACTTCGTCGACCTGCGCCAGCACTTCGACAAAGCGGTCGGCGGTGGGTTCCACCCCGGACAGGAACTCGAACGCATAGCACATGTGGATGCGGTTTTCGCCACGGGTATATTCGCCCATGATCTCGAGTCCGCGCTGCGCGTCGCCCACCTCGCCGACCGAGGTGGTGCCGTGGTATTCGTCCAGCAGCGCCCGGAACCGTTCGAGGAACGCGATATTCTCGGGCTGGTTCTTGGAATAGAGGTGCTCCTGGTGATTATAGGGGTTCACCGACGGCGCGATATTCGCGTTCCGCTGTGCCTTGGGCAGGCCCGGATTGCTGCGCAGATCCTTGTCATGGAAATAGAAGTTGATGGTGTCGAGCCGAAACCCGTCAACGCCACGGTCGAGCCAGAACCGCGTCACGTCGAGCAGCGCTTCCTGAACCTCGGGGTTGTGGAAATTCAGATCGGGCTGCGAGGTCAGGAAGTTGTGCAGGTAATATTGTTCACGCCGCGCATCCCATTGCCACGCCGGCCCGCCGAAGATCGACAGCCAGTTGTTGGGCGGCGTGCCATCCTCCCTGGGATCGGACCAGACATACCAATCGGCCCTGGAATTGGTCCGGTCGGCGCGGCTTTCGATGAACCAGGGGTGCTGGTCCGAGGTGTGCGACAGCACCAGGTCGATCATCACGCGAATGCCCAGCCGGTGCGCCGTCTGCACCAGGACATCGAAATCGGCCAAGGATCCGAACATCGGGTCGACGTCGCAATAGGCGCTGACGTCATAGCCGAAATCCTTCATCGGCGAGGTGAAGAAGGGGCTGATCCAGATTGCATCGACCCCCAGAGAGGACACGTAGGGCAACCGGTGCGCGATCCCCAGAAGATCCCCGATCCCGTCGCCATTGCTGTCCTGGAAGCTGCGCGGATAGATCTGGTAGATCACCGCCCCGCGCCACCAGTCATCGTCCACGGCTGTATTTTCGGCGGCCAGAGTGTTTGCCACGTTCATCGTCCTGTTTTCCTTGCATTCCGAAGTTCCGGATGCGTTTCGAGACTTGGCCCCGCGCGATGGCGGAACCGCTTATTTGACGGAGCCGGCCAGAAGACCGCGCACCAGGTATTTCTGCATCGCGAAGAACACCAGGAGCGGCACCGCGATCGACACGAAGGCCGCCGTGGCGAGGATTTCCCAATTGCCGCCCCGAGTGCCCAGTAGCTCGACGATCTGGTTTGTCATCACCGTCGTCTGCCCTGTCGCGTCGATCAGGAAGACCTTGGCGACCAGCAGATCGTTCCATGTCCAGAGGAACTGGAAGATCGCGAAGCTGGCAAGCGCTGGAAAGGACAGCGGCAGGATGATCTTGACGAAGATCTGGAACTCGGTCGCGCCATCGACACGGGCGTTCTCGATGATGTCGCGTGGCAACCCGACCATGTAGTTTCGCAAGAGGTAGATCGCCAGAGGTAACCCGAAGCCGGTATGGGCCAACCAGGTGCCCAGATACCCCTTTCCGATACCGATGCCGAGATGCAGCTTGAGCAGCGGAATCAGCGCCAGTTGCAACGGCACCACCAGAAGCCCGACCACCATCGCGATCAAGAGCGCCCTGCCCGCGAAATCCATCCAGGCCAGGGCATAGGCGGCAAAGGCCGCAACCACGATGGGAATGATCGTCGCCGGGATCGTCACCGTCAGCGTGTTGAAGAACGCCTTGGTCATACTGTCGGTCCGATCGCCGGAAAACAGCACCTGCTGGTAGTTCGCCAGCGTGAAATCGGGTGGCAGTTCGGCAGTGACGAAGATCCGCTGGCCTCGGCCGCCCTCCATTTCCACCGGGCTCTGCAACCGGTAATTGCCATTGGCCTGAACCGTGATCTGTTCGCCGTCGCGCAACTCGGCGGTGTCGCCGGGCGCATAGGCGCCGATATCGCGCGAGGACGTGCCCCAAGAGGACATGTCGATCTCGTCCGACAGGCCTTCACCTGCGAAGAGGTTGCCCTCGATCACGTACACACCGTCGACCAGCACCTGCTCTTCGGGGCTCGCGGTGCGCAGGGTCAGGCTTTGTTCGGTCGGAAACAACGCGTTCCACCATCCAGAGCTGGAAATCTGGTCCGCCGTGCGGAAGGAGGACACGAAAAGCCCCACCGTCGGGAACAGCCACAGCGCCACCAGCACGACAACCGAGATGTGAACCGCCCATGTGAGCGAGGATTTGGTTCCTGCGATATTATCCATTGGTCCGATCCTTTTCTTGCTCCACCGCTTTGCCAGCCGGGAGCATCAGCGCATTTCCTTGCGCGCGTTGCGCACGTTCCAGACAAGGATCGGCGTCACCAGCAACATGATCACGATGGCGCTGGCCGAACCGACACCCCAGTCATTGGCGCGGAACAGCTTGTCGAACATGTAATTGGCCAGAACCTGGGTTTCCCACTGGCCGTTGGTCATCGCGAAGACGATGTCGAAGATCTTGAGAACCACCAGTGTGATCGTCGTCCAGACCACCACGATGGTGCCCGCGATCTGCGGCATCTTGATCTTGAAGAAGATCTGAAACGGGTTGGCCCCGTCGACGATGGCCGCCTCGATGGTTTCTTCCGGGATGCCGCGCAGGGCGGCACTGAGGATCACCATGGCAAAGCCGGTCTGGATCCAGATCAGCACGATCATCAGCAGAAAGCTGTTCCAGAGCGGGATGGTCAGCCATTGCTGCGGGTCGTTGCCGGTCATCCAGGTGTAGATCGCGTTCAGCACGCCGATCTGTTCGGTGCCGGGCGGGCGCGCGTCGTAGACCAGCTTCCAGATCACCGCCGCCCCCACGAAGGAGATCGCCATCGGCATGAAGATCAGCGACTTGGCGATATTGCCCCAGGAGATCCGGTCGGTCAGCTGCGCGGCCAGAAGGCCGAAGGCGGTGGACAGCGCCGGCACCACGATCAGCCACAGCATGTTGTTGCGCATCGCTTCCCAGAATTTCGGTTCCGACGCCATCTGGCTGTAATTGGCCAGGCCGACGAAATTGTACACGGTGGTGCCATCCGGCATGGTCTGCCGTTCGGTCAGCGACAGGCGGATCGTCTCGATCACCGGGTAGGCGAGGTAAAGCCCAAGCGCGAAGATCGCGGGCAGCAGGAACAGCCACGGGCGCACAAGATTGGCGCGGTTGATGTTCTTGCCGGCATTCGGGCCCTTGGCCGGGAAAAGCACCTTGTCCAGAAACTGGTTGGAAAAGTAGAAATAGCTCAGACATCCACCAACGCCGATGGCAATGGTCAACAGACCTTGTATCGCGGGATTCATGCTGTCCCTCCCAAAATGTTTGCTGATCCAGTGTGTGCCACTGGCGGTCCCCTTGTACGGGATTTTGGCTTTGCAGCTTCAGAGGTGCGGACTGCGCGATTGCCCGCGCAGTCCTGCGTTTTTGCAAAGGGCGCTTACTTCAGCGACTCCCAGCTGTCCTGGATGTCGCTGGCGACTTCGCCTGCATCCGCGCCACCGGCGTAATCGACCATACCGGTCCAGAACGAACCGGCCCCGACGCCGCCCGGCATCAGGTCGGACGCATCGAACCGGAACGTCGTGGCATCGAGCAGGATGCCGTTCATCTTGGCGGTCGGCGCATCGACAAACTGGGAGCTGTCCACACCGGTATGCGGTGTCAGGAAGCCGCCATTCGCCATCCAGATTTCATGCGCCTCGGGCGTCTGGAGATAGGCGATCAAATCATGCGCGGCCTGGTTCTCGTTGGTGATCGCCCAAAGCGTGCCCGCCCCCAGGACCGGAGCGCCGAGATCCTTTTCCTCGTAGGCCGGGAAATAGAAGAAATCGGCATCCAGACCGACTTCGGTGCCTTCCGGGAAGAAGGCCGGGATGAACGACGCCTGGCGGTGCAGGTAGCATTGCGGCGGCGCATCGAAGAGGCCCTTGGGGCTGTCGCGGAAATCGGTCGAGGCGACCGCGCCGGACCCGCCGGCCACGTATTCGTCATTTCGCGCGAACGCGCCGAACTCCTCGATCGCGGCGACGACGCGCGGATCGTCGAACGGAATTTCGTTGCTCACCCACTGGTCATAGACTTCGGGGGGCTGGGTGCGCAGCATCATGTCCTCGACCCAATCGGTCGCGGGCCAGCCGGTCGCGCCACCCGACCCCAGACCGATGCACCAGGGCGTTTCGCCATCGGCCACGATCTGATCGGTCAGCGCCTTCAGCTCTTCCATCGTCTCGGGAACCTCGTAACCGGCGTCCTCGAAGTTCTCGGGCGAGAACCAGACCAGCGATTTCACGTCGACCTTGTAGAAAAAGCCGTACAGGTCCTCCTCGCCATCCGGCCCGGCATAGGTGCCCAGATCGACCCAGGACTCGCCGGCGGCATAGTTTTCGCGCACCCAATCGGCGGTGCCGTCATTGAGTGGTGTGAGGAACCCGCGCGCGGCCATGTCGGAGGCAAGACCGGGCTGCGGGAACACTGCCACGTTCGGCGCAGAGCCCGCTTCGGCATCGACGACGATCTGCTGCTCGAAGCTGTCGGAGCCGACATAGCTGACATTGTGGCCGGACTTTTCGGCGAAGTCGTTCAGCACTTCTTCCACCATCGCCTGGTCGGGGCCAAGCCAGGGTCCGAACACGGTGATATCTTCGGCGGCGGCGGCGCTGGCATATAGCGCAGCGATGGCCACACTCGACGTGAGCGTCTTCTTCATGAATTACCTCCCAGGTTGCGCAAATGTTAGCGCTTTACAAATCCCCCGCCCCGGAATCACTCCAAAGCGCTTTGGATGTGCAAACGTCACCGATTTGCGACACTCTGTCAATCCAGTGCAATTGCAGAAAACCCCATAAATATTGCTGCTTTGCAGCATTTTGAAATTCGTATTGGGGCTTTAATCGCTTTGGCTTTTGTGGCTAAGTTGACCCGTCATTCAAAGCGCTTTGGGCGGAACCGTGAACCTCAAGCAACTGTCGGAACATCTCAACCTGTCCCAGACCACGGTCAGCCGTGCGCTGAACGGCTATCCCGAGGTCAACGAGAACACCCGCAGCCGCGTCCTGAAAGCCGCGCAGGAGCTGAACTATCGCCCCAACGTGCGGGCCAAGGGTCTGGCCACGGGGCGCGCGCTGGCGATCGGTCACGTGATCCCGGTGTCGAGCCAGCATGAAATGGTGAACCCGGTCTTCGGCGATTTCATCGCCGGGGCCGGCGAGAGCTATGCCCATGCTGGCTATGACATGATGCTGACCCTGGTGCCGGACCAGGAAGAGGCCCGCGCATATCACGACATAAAGGCGCGCGGCACGGTGGACGGGATGATCGTGCACGGCCCGGCGATCAACGACGTCCGTATTTCCCTGCTGTCGCGCATCGGCCTGCCATTCGTGGTGCACGGTCGGTCGACCGATGTGAACCTGCCCTATTCCTGGATTGACGTGAACAACCGCGGGGCGTTCGAGCGGGGCACTCAGTTCCTGATCGAACTGGGGCATCGGCGGATCGCGCTGCTCAACGGGCTCGAGCACATGGATTTCGCCTTCCGGCGTCGCAAGGGCTATGAAACCGCGCTGCGCAACAATGGCATGTCCGTGGATGCCAGCCTGATGCGCAGCGACGAGATGACCGAGGTGTATGGCTACCGTGCCACCCGCGAAATGCTGGCCCGCAGCACGCGGCCCACGGCCATCGTCTGTTCGTCCATCATCATCGCCATCGGCGTGCGGCGCGCGATCCACGATGCCGGACTCGTTCTGGCCCGCGACGTGTCGATCATCACCTATGACGACGCGCTGAGCTATCTCGAAAACGGCGACGACGTGCCGATCTTCACCGCGCTTCGATCCTCGGTGCGCTATGCGGGGCGCCAGGCGGCTGACATGCTTCTGTCGTTGATTGCCGTTCCCATAAATGCCCCAAAGACGCGCCTGCTCGAAGCTGAACTTATCATTGGCCGGTCCACCGGACCTGCCTCAAACTAAAGGACATCCCGAATGTTGACGTTCAAACGGCAGGATTTCCCTGACGATTTCCTTTTTGGTACCGCCACGTCCAGCTACCAGATCGAAGGCCACGCCTTTGGCGGCGCGGGCAAGACCCATTGGGACACGTTCGCCGCCACCCCCGGCAACGTGGTGCGCGCCGAAAACGGCGACCGCGCCTGCGACCATTATCACCGCTTCGAGGCGGATCTCGGTCTGGTCAAGGCGGCGGGTCTGGACGCATACCGCTTTTCGACAAGCTGGGCGCGGGTGTTGCCCGAAGGGCGCGGCACGCCCAACGCAGAGGGGCTGGATTTCTACGACCGCCTGACCGACGCGATGCTGGAGCGCGGGCTGAAACCCTGCGCCACGCTTTATCACTGGGAACTGCCCGTGGCGCTGGCCGATCTTGGGGGTTGGCGCAATCCGGACATGCCCAAATGGTTCGGCGAATTCACCGAGGTCATCATGGGGCGCATCGGCGACCGGATGCATTCGGTGGCCCCGATCAACGAGCCGTGGTGCGTCGGATGGCTGTCGCATTTCCTGGGCCATCACGCGCCCGGCCTGCGCGACATCCGCGCGACGGCGCATGCGATGCATCACGTGCTCAAGGCGCATGGCACGGCCATCCAGGTGATGCGCGGGCTGGGGATGGGCAACCTTGGCGGCGTGTTCAACATGGAATGGGCCACCCCGGTGGACGAGTCCGAGCCCGCGCAACAGGCCGCGGCGCTTTATGACGGGTATTACAATCATTTCTTCATGTCCGGCGTGTTCAAGGGCCAGTACCCTGAGAACGTGATGGAAGGGCTCGGGCCGCATATGCCAAAAGACTGGCAGGATGATTTCGGCGTGATCCAAAGCCCGCTCGACTGGTGCGGGATCAACTATTACACCCGCAAGATCATCGCGCCGAACGACGGGCCGTGGCCCAGCCATCACGAGGTCGAAGGCCCGCTGCCCAAGACCTTCATGGACTGGGAGATTTACCCCGACGGGCTTTACAACTTCCTGACCCGCACCGCGCGCGACTATACCGGCGACCTGCCGCTTTACGTGACCGAGAACGGCATGGCCTCGCCGGACGTGATCGAAAACGGTGCGGTGGCTGACCCCGACCGCATCGCCTATCTCGACAGTCATGTCGCTGCGGTGCAGCGCGCGATGGCCGATGGCGCACCGGTAAAGGGCTATTTCATCTGGTCGCTGATGGACAATTACGAATGGGCTCTGGGCTACGAGAAACGCTTCGGCCTCGTGCATGTGGATTTCGACACTCTGGACCGCACGCCCAAATCCTCCTATCACGCGCTCAAATCCGCGCTGACCGGGATCTGACATGACCACACCTTCCCCCCTGACCGCCTTGGTCGCCGATCTGGGCGGCACCAACACCCGTGTTGCGCTGACCGATGGAACCGCTGTGCGCACCGATACGATCAAGCGGTTCCGCAATGCCGATCACGCCGATCTGGTCTCGGTGCTGCGCGCCTATCTGGCGGAACAGGGCGGCGTGCCCGACGCCGCCTGTGTCGCGATGGCGGGGCCCGTGCTGAACGGGGTCGGCGAATTGACCAATCTCAACTGGACCGTCGATCGCGCCCTGGTGGCCGAGGCGACCGGTGCCAAGACCGTGGCCGTGCTGAACGACCTGCAGGCGCAGGGCCACGCGCTCGACCACCTGACACCCGACGTGGTGCAGACCATCCTGCCGGGTCAGCCCGCCAGTGCACATGCGGCCCGGCTTGTCATCGGGATCGGCACCGGGATGAACGCCGCAGCGGTCTATCGTCTGGACGATCGCACGCTGGTGCCGCCCTCCGAGGCCGGTCACGTGTCCCTGCCCGCGCAGAATGCCGACGAGCTGCGCCTGCTCGACTGGATCGCGCGCAAGCACGGCACACCGGGGTTCGAGGATGTGTTGTCGGGCCGCGGATTCGAACGGGTCTACGAATGGCTGTGTGACGAGGCGGCCGTCGATGCGCCGCTGGATGCCGGCGGGATCATGCAGGCGGTCAATGACGGGTCGAGCAAGGTCGCCGAAGAAGCCGCGCGCGTGTTCATCCGCATGATGGGTCGCGCGGCAGGCAACCTTGCGCTGGTGCATCTGCCCTTCGGCGGGATCTACCTCTGTGGAGGCGTCGCCCGCCATTTCGGACCGCATCTCGAACGGCTGGGCTTTCGCGACGCGTTCTTCGACAAGGGGCGGTTTTCCGACTTCATGGAACAGTTCCCCGTGCACCTTGTCGATGACGACTATGCCGCCCTGTCGGGATCAGCCGCGCATCTGTCAGAGCTTATGGGTTAGGCTTTTTGCTGTCGCAAAACACCAGCAGGGCCAAGGGTTTTCCCCGCGATTTCAACCTCATGCGGGTTGTGATTGAACCAGAACCGTTCCGTTGCAGTGTCCCTCGTCCGGACGCCGGTGGGCAGATGCATCGTCTCGACTTCGGCTCGGGCGCAGAGGTCTTTGGCCAGACGATCGAAAAACCCGTCATCACCCCAGCCGCCGCAATAGGTGACGCTGCCGGAGCGCATCGCAACCGGCATGCCCGCTTCGGCTTCAAACGTAATTTCCGCTGCACCTTCAAGATGTTCGAACCAGTTCTTCACGTGCCCGCCGCCGTCGACCGGGATCGGCATGTCCGGGCGCAGGGTTTCGAGACGCGACACCGTCACGTCCAGGCCCGGCCAGTTCGGCGGCAAGGGGACCGGGATGTTGAAATCTTCGTTTCGGGCGGCAGATCGCGGACCGATCAGCACCTGCGCCCCGCTGTTCGACAGGGCTGATCTGAGGTCTTCCGGCATGACCATCATGCCCGGTGCCGCAACGATCCGGTAGCCGCTGAAATCGCGCTGTGTCGGCGGCAGGATGTCCAGCGTCACACCCTCCCGACGGAAGGCGCGGTAGAGGTCGAAGACAAGACCCAGGTAGTCCACGCCCTGCCCCTGCGGCTGCACGTCCCAAGACCACGCCGCGTCGTAATCGAAGATCATCGCGACCGGGGCTTGGGCAGGCGATACATCGGGCGCATCGGCCAGTTCTGCAGCAACCTGTTCGGCCTCGACATAGCCGGGCGCGATCACGCTGTCAGGGCGCAGAAGGCCTGCATGCAGCTGCTCCTGCGCAAAGGGCGCCTGCCGCCAGCGGAAGTAACACACGGCTTCGGCCCCATGGGCAAACGCCTCCCATGTCCAGAGGCGCACCATGCCGGGCAGCGGCGCGGGGTTGTATGGCGCCCAATTCACCGGGCCGGGCTGTTGCTCCATCACCCACCAGCGCCCCTTGCCCACCGCGCGGTAGAGGTCGTGATGAAACGCCTGAAAATCCGGGTCGCCTTGGCGGGCATAGTGCCGTTGCTCTTCGGGTGTGGCCCCGACACGGTCTTCCAAGAAGCCCAGCGGATAGCTGTCCCATGTCGCGATCTCGAGGTCTTCGCCCACCGCGAAATGGTCGAAATTGATCTCGCGGCCCATGTAATTGTGTGAAATCGGCGCGTCGGAATGCTGGCGGATGATGTCGACCTGCGCGCGGTTGAAGGCGACCACCTGATCCGACGAAAACCGCCGGAACGCCTGTGCATGCGCCGGGTTGGGTTCGGTCACGGTCAGGTTGGGCAGGTCGATCTGGTCGAAATGGTCATATTCCATCGACCAGAACACGTTGCCCCAGGCCGCGTTCAGCGCGTCGATATCGCCATCATTGCCCTGCCCCGGATAGCGCGCGCGCAGCCAGCCGCGAAAGGCCTGACGCGCGGCGTTGGAATAGGACAGGATCGTGTCGTGGCAGCCATATTCGTTGTCGGTCTGCCACGCCGCGACATGCGGGTTCCGGCCGTAGCGTTCGGCCACTTCGGTGACGATCCGGCGGCATTCATCAAGATAGCCCTCGTGGCTGAAGCAATAGTGCCGCCGCGATCCGAAGCCACGCGGACGGCCCTGTGCATCGACCGCGAACATGTCGGGGTGCTTGTCGCAGACCCAGCGCGGTGGAGTCGCAGTCGGGGTGCCCAGCACGACCTTGAGGCCTTCCGCGCCCAGCACATCGATCGCCTCGTCCAGCCAATCCCAGCGGAAATCACCCGGCGACGGTTCGATCCGGGACCATGCGAATTCGCCGATCCGCACCCATGTGAGGCCCAAAGCGGCCATGCGGGCGGCGTCTTCCTCCCAGATCTCGCGGGGCCAGTGTTCCGGGTAATAGCAGGTGCCAAGCGTACGTTTCACAGGATCACCCGGTGCTCTTTCTGTCCAGTTGCACCAGAGGGTGCGGCAAAGGTCATTCCGTCGTTTTCTCCAGCAGGATCAAGTCCTTCTGTCGCGGAAGTGATGTAAAGGATTGACAAGTCCAGGCCGCCGAACGAAGGACAACTGGGCTGCCGAGCAGGCACATCGACCGCGCGCAGGGATGCGCCATCGGGGCCATAGCAGGCAACGCGCGACGCGCCCCATTGCGCGACCCACAGATTGCCGCTCGCGTCCACCACAGCACCATCGGGATTGAGACCCTCGGCGCTCAGATCGACGAACAGGTCGGGCTTTGCAGCGGGAAACCCGTCCTCGCCCAGTGCCACGCGCAGGATCTTGCGTTTTTGCGTGTCGGTGTAGAACGCGTGTGTGCCGTCCGGGGCGAAACAGATCGCGTTGGATATGGTGATGTTGTCGAACAGCCTGGTCAGCGTGCCGTCGTAGTAACGATAGATCGCGCCCGCGCCGGGTTCGGCGTTCTTGCCCATCGTGCCGATCCAGAACCCGCCCCACGGGTCGGCACGGCCATCGTTCGAGCGCGTGTTCGGGTTGTCGGATTCAAGCGGATGCACAAAGGTGCTTTCACCGGTGCGCGTGTCGAACTTGGACAGCGACGTTTCGCTGGCGATCAGCAACACGCCGGTGTCGACCCATCCGGCGGCAGAGACATGTTCGTCGAAATCCCAGCTTTGCTCGGTTGTCCCGTCGCTGCGGTAAAGCCGTTTGCCGAGGATATCGAACCAGTAAAGCACCTGTTCCTCGGGGTGCCAGAGCGGGCCTTCGCCAAGGGTACAGATCGTGGAGCTAAAGATTTGGGCCATCAGGATATTCCTTCGTCATAGGCCGCGACAATCTCGGTCGCGCGGGCTGTGATGTCGTCTATCGTGAAACCCGGCTTGTAAAGCGCCGATCCGATGCCGAACCCGTCCACACCCGCTGCGAACCAGTCGGCGAAATTGTCGGCACTGGCCCCGCCCACGGCGTAGGTCTGGGTGTCTGCGGGCAGCACCGCCCGGATCGCCATGAGGCCTTCGGGGCCGATCAGCGAGCCGGGAAACAGCTTCAGCCCGTCCGCGCCGTTGCGCAGCGCGGTGAAGCATTCCGTGGGCGTCATCACGCCCGGAAAGCTTTGCATGCCCAGTTGCTTGGTCGCCACGATCACGCGCGGATTGCAGTCAGGTGACACCACCATTCCGGCCCCGATCTGGTGCAGGCGCTGCACGTCGTCGGGGGTCAGGACGGTGCCGGCGCCAATCAGGGCGGACTGGCCGAACGCATCAACCATCATCTTGATCGACGTGAAGGGATCGGGCGAATTCAGCGGCACCTCGATGGCGGTGATGCCTGCGTCGATCAGGGCTTCGGAGATCGGTACGGCCTCGATCGGGGTGATGCCGCGCAGGATGGCGATGATCTTGCGGGGCGTCATTGGGCGCTTTCCTTGAGGCGCGCATAGGCCGCTTTGAGCCCTTCGAGGGTCATGCGCTCGGCGTCGGTGCGCTCGACCGGCAAGCCTTGGGCGCCCAGTGCATCGGAATAGGCCTTGCACAGCTTGTCGTCGCCAATCAGTGCCACATGCTGCCCCAACCAATATGGCCGCGCGGCGGCGAGTTCCGCACCAATCAGAAGGCCGGACAGACGCGCGCGGGCCTGAGCCGCGTGAAGATCGTTCAGCAAGCCCTCGGCCCGTATCGAGAAAAGCCGCGCGGCAAGGTCGGCGGGGTTGGACATGCCCGTCGACACGGCCTCGGCAAACGCTTCTGCATCCCAGCCGTCTCCGGCCGCCGTGTGGCGCAGGACCGATTGCTGCGACAAGAGCGCGAACATCTCGCCGGTCATGAAGGTGCGGAAGCTGACGATTTCACCCGCGCTGATATGGGCCCATTTGGTATGGGTGCCGGGCAGGCAGATGATGCCGTCGAATTTCGGGTTCAGCGACAGAAAGCCCGCGATCTGGGTTTCCTCGCCGCGCATCACGTCCGCCGGGGTGGTCTGCTTGACGCCGGGCAGGATGTGGATCGACAGGCGCGCATCGCGTGTCGGCACATATGTGGCGCGGTCGATGCCCGGAGGCGCACAGGGCGCGGCCATGTATTTCGCCTCGGCCCAGCCTTGGCGTGATCCCGCCATGCCGCAGACGATCACAGGGGATGTTCCGGTTCCAAGCGTATCACCGACAAGGTCAAGCAGCGCCGGCTCGAACCCGTCCCGCGTCAGGGTGCCCATTCCGGCATCGCTGGTCTTGCGGAATTTCACCGCACCCGCGCGCGACATGCCCCAGACGCGCAGGTGGGACGTGCCCCAATCGACTGCTAGCCAATCGGTCATGCAGCACCTCCGAAGTGTCGAGGTCGGGACGGTTCGTGTTCTGCAGTCATCAGGCGGCCTTTTTCAGTCGGGCAAAATCGGGAAGCATGTCACCATGCGCAGCCAGAAGATCGGTGACAAGGCTGCGGATCTGGCGAAGATCCAGTTCTGCGGCGGTGTGCGGATCCATCATGGCGGCGTGGTAGACATGTTCTACGTCCTCGTCCACCAGGGCGCGGACAACAAGCTCCTGCACGTTGATCTGCGTCCGCATGAGCGCCACCAGTTGCGGCGGGATGTCACCCACGACGGTGGGTTGCACGCCGCCCGCATCGACCAGGCAGGGCACCTCGACCGCAGCCCCCATCGGCAGTTGCGGCGCCTGTCCCCGGTTCGGCAGGTTGCCGTAGATCGTGTAGGGCTGATTGGTGACCATGGCGTTCATGATCTCGGCCGCGAATTCGTGGCTCTTGGCAAAGTCGATCTGGTCAGCGGTGCGATAGGTTTTCGCCTGATCCGCCCAATCGGCCATCTGTTCGACACAGCGCTTGGGATATTCATCAAGCGGCACGCTGAACATCTCGATCAGGTCGTCGCGCCCCGACTTGATGAACCACGGCACGTATTCCGCCAGATGTTCCGAGCTTTCGGTGCAGAAATAGCCCAGATGGTCCATCACCTCGTAGCGGACCTTGTTGGCACAGCGCGGCATGAGAAGCGGCGGTTTGGGCAGGTTGCCGGTCCGATAGCCTTCGCGCAACGCCGGATAAAGCGATTTGCCCCTGTGCGACAGGTCCAGAAAGAACGCCACATGGTTCACACCGGCCACGCGGTAGCGAATCTCGTCCTTGGGCAGGTCCAGATCATGCGCCAGTTCCTGCACCGTGTTCTGCACCGAATGGCAGAGGCCAACCTGCTTCACATGCGGAAACCGTTCCGCAAGCGCCCAAGTGTTGATCGCCATCGGGTTGACATATTGCAGCAGGATGGCGTTCGGGCACAGGTCGGCCATGTCAGCGGCGACACGCCACAGATGCGGCACGGTGCGCAATCCGCGCATGATCCCGCCGACCCCCAGCGTATCCCCGATGGTCTGGCGCAGCCCGTATTGCCTGGGGATGTCGAAATCGATCACGGTCGACGGCTCGTAGCCGCCGATCTGGAACGCGGTCACGACAAAATCAGCCCCCGCCAACGCGCGCCGCTGGTCCGTAGTAGTTTCCACCTTTGCATCCTGACCCGACGCCGCAATCAGCTTGCGCGCCACCAGCGCCGATTCCTCAAGCCGCTGCTCGTTGATGTCCATCAGCGCAAAGGTGGCCCCTTTGAGTGCCGGGAAGTGGAGAACGTCGCCGACGATGTTCTTCATGAAGATCGTCGATCCTGCGCCGATAAAGGCGATACGTGTCATGGTCTTTGGTCCCTATTTCACCGCGCCCAGCGTGAGGCCCGCGATAAAGTGTTTCTGCATGAGGAAGAACATCAGCACCGGCGGCAGGGCCGCGACGATGCTGCCCGCGCTCATCAGATGATAGGCGGCGCGGTATTGCGCGTTGAAGCTGGTGATGCCCGCGGTGACCGGCTGCGCATCCGGACCCTGGGTCAGAACGATGGCCCAGAAATAATCGTTCCAGATGAAGGTGAAGATCAGCACGGCCAATGCGGCCAAAGCAGGCTTCATCAGCGGCAGCACAACGAACCAGAAGATCCGCCATTCCGCAACGCCTTCGACCCGCGCCGCCTCGATCAGCGGAAAGGGCAGCGCGCGGATGAAGTTGCGCATGAAAAGCGTGCAGAACCCGGTCTGGAACGCGATGTGGAACAGCACCAGCCCGGTCTTGGTATTGTACAGCCCAAGGTCCAGCGTCAGGTCGCGCACCGGCACCATGAGGATCTGGAACGGCACGAAATTGCCCGCGACGAACATGAAGAAGACCCAGATGTTCGACCGGAAATTGTAGACACCCAACGCAAAGCCCGCCATCGCCGACAGCGCCACCGCGCCGATCACCGTGGGCACGGTGATCAGCACCGAGTTCAGCATGTAACGCGGCATGTCCGAATTGAAGAACACTTGCCCGTAATTGTTGAACAGCTCGAACGACCCCGGCACACCCCAGTAATTGCCCTGGGTGAAATCGGTGGCTGGCTTGATCGAAAAGATGGCCACCGCGATCAGCGGCAAGAGCCACAGGATCAGCGCGATGGGCAGCATCGTCTTGTAGGCGGTCTGCGCAGACGCGCTGGCCTGCTGGATGGGACGGGGGAACATCAGGCCGCCCCCTCGTCATGATGCCGCAGCCTGCTCTTCATCTTGCCAGATAAACTCCCGCCGGAGGCTCCCGTCAGATACCACATGCTCAGTGCCCCTTCTCTTCGCGGTACATCGACCAGAGGAAATAGGCGATGAAACACAACATGATGAGGAACAGCACCACTGCAATCGCCGCGCCGTATCCCATGCGGAAGCCGTATTCCGACAGGGCCTTTTCGAACATGTAGAAGGACAGCACGCGGGTCTGCCCGAACGGGCCGCCATTGGTCATGATCGAGATGAGGTCAAAAGACCGCAACGCGCCGATGATCGTGACGACGAAGGCGATGAAGGTGGCGGGTTTGAGTTGGGGCACGATCACGTACCAGAGCATCCGCCAACCCTTGGCCCCGTCCAGCCGCGCCGCCTCGACCTGTTCAGGGTCCACGGCGTTGAGACCCGTGAGGTAGAGGATCATGCAATAGGCGGTTTGCGGCCAAAGCCCGGCAAGGATGATGCCATAGGTCGCCAGCTTTGGATCGCCCAGCACGTTCACGGGACCAAGGCCGACCAGAGCCAGCATGTTGGACAACAACCCTTCGTTCGGCAGGTAGAACCATGCAAAGACAAGGCCGACGACGACCTGGCTCAGAACGAAGGGAAAGAAGAACAGCGACTTGTAGATGCGGATGCCCGTCACCGTCTGGTTCAGGAACAGCGCGATGAACAGGCCCGCCGGGATCGCCAGCAGATAGCAGACCAGCCATTTGAGGTTGTTCCAGAGCGACACCTCGAAGGCGCGGTCGTTCATCAGTTCGGCGTAGTTGCCAAGCCCGATATACTCCGCCTGCCCCAGACCGTCCCAGTCGTAAAGCGAGATCGAGAAGCTCTGGAAGATCGGGATGATGACATAGACCGCAAAGAACAGGATGGCGGGGGCAAGGAACAGCCACGGCGTCACCGCGATCTCGTTGCGCTTGTACCAGCCGCGTCTGGGCGGCTCTGTATCCGGCAAGGCTGTGACGGTCATGGTCGGGTCTCCTCCAAACGGGCCACGCGGAAACCGGGGGGCGGCTTGCGGATGGGCCGATGGGCAAGGTGCACGCAAGCACCTTGCCTTTCCGGCGGAGGGTGCGTGATCCCACGCACCCCGTCGCTTAGTTGTAGACGCGTTCGCGTACCTGTTCGAGACGGGCGAGGATGTCGTCGAGGTTGTCCGGGAACACCATGAATTCCTGGAAGCCCTGCATTGCCTCGGCCGCCATTTCCGCCGGGAAATCGCGGTCGAAGAACTGCGCCACGCCGCCGGGGCTGTTGGAGGACAGCATCTCGAAGCCCTGTTCGAGGAACTTGTCATCGTCGATCGACGCCGACGCGTTCACCGGAAGCTGGCCCAGGTTTTCGCCGTTGTTGATGATGGTCTGCTGCTCTGCAGACACCACGAAGCGCAGGAATTCGCGGGCGGCTTCCTTGTTGTCGGCATTGGCCGGGATGTGGAACGTGTCGGTCGGCGCGTCTTCGGCCAGTTCGACATCCGGGTTGATGGCCGGGAACTGGTAGAAATCAAGCTGATCGTCGCTCAGACCCGCTTCGCGCAGCGGCGCCACGGCGAAGTTGCCCATGAGATACGCGGCGGCATCACCGTTCACCATGAAGGGCAGCGCCTCTTGCCAGGAGTAGTTCTGGTGGTTGTCGACATAGGCCCCCATGTCGATCAGCTCGCGCCAGTTGGCGAAGGTCTGGCGCACGCGGTCATCGGTCCACGGCACCTCGCCTGCGGCCATTTCCATATGGAAATCATAGCCATGCGTGCGCAAGTTCAGGTAATCGAACCAGCCGCCCGCGGTCCAGAGGAACTTGGTGCCGATGGTGTAGCACTTGACGCCATTGTCCAGAAGCGTCTGGCAGTTGGACTTCATTTCCTCGAACGTCTCTGGCTCGGTCAGGCCGTACTGATCATACAGGTCTTTACGATAGTAGATGCCCCACTGGTAATAGGTATAGGGGACGCCCCACTGCTTGCCGTCGATGGTCATCGCGCCCCTGGTCGATTCCAGATTGTCGGCGATCGCGGGCTCTTCCCAAAGGTCGGACACGTCTTCGAAGAGACCCGCCTCGACATAGGGACGCATCCGGTTTGCGGCATACCAGGTCGCCACGTCCGGCGCGTCGGCGGTCAGGAAGTTGCGGATCTGCGTCTTGTAGGCTTCGCGGTCGATCACCGTGGTTTCGATGTTCAGTTCCGGGTGCATCTCGCCGAAGCGGTCGATCATCGCTTCCATCGTGGCGCGCGGCGCCGGGTTCGACGTGTCGAGGAAAATCTTCAGGTCGCCGCTGAGGGCGCTGTCTTGTGCAAATGCGGATGAGGCGGCAAGGGCCGCCGTCAGCGCCAGAGCCGACGCTTTCAATGTGGAACGCATGGTATCCTCCCTTATGCTCCCAAATCTGGTGCAAGATGGTTTCATTATTTGAAACCTTGTTTTGCATATTGAAATCATAACAGCGACTCGCCTATGCTTGTCAACAGCCGACGGGACGCGACCCGCGGTTAGGGGAGGATATCGCGGACATGAGCGTGGTCGAACGAAACGACGGAACCGTGGGCAAGGCCCTTGCCGTGCTGGACCGGATTGCGTCTTACGGGCGGCCTGTGCGCTTTGGCGAAGTGCTTGCGACCTCGGACATGCCCAAGGCAACGCTCTACCGGTTCGTGCAGACCCTGACAAACCAGGGCATGCTGCAATATGATCCCGAACGGCAGACCTATACACCCGGATTGCGGCTGGTGCGGCTGGCCCATGCGGCCTGGGCGCAATCTTCTCTGGCTCCGGTGGCGCGGCCCCATATCGACGCGCTGAGCGCCGAGACCGGCGAGACCGTGCACCTTGCGCAGCTTGATCATGCGCAGGTGCTTTACGTCGACAAGCGCAACGCGCGCGATCCGGTCGAGATGTTCAGCCAGGCGGGCAAGGTCGGTCCGGCCTATTGCACCGGGGTCGGCAAGGCGATGCTGGCCTTCCTGCCGGAGACCGAATTGCAGACCGCCCTCGCCCAGCAAAGCTGGCACCGCTTTACCGCCGCGACGCATGGAACCGCTGACGCCCTGAAGGCCGAACTGGCCGAGATCCGGGCCGATGGGCTGAGCTTTGATCGCGAGGAACATGAAACAGGCATCGTCTGCGTCGCCGCACCCATCCTCAACAGCCATGCCCGACCGCTGGGCGCGCTGTCGGTGACGGGCACCACGCGGCGCACCGACCTGGAAACCCTGAGCAGGTTGGGGCCGCGCCTGCAACAGGCGGCCCGCGCAATCGCCCGGGACGTGGAAAGCTGGCTCTTCCCGCAGTCGGCATCACCGGTCCCCACAGCACAAAACGAAGGAGCACCCCATGTCCGGAGTGACACTTGAGTCCGTCATCAAGCGGTACGGCCAGACGCAGGTCATCCACGGCATCGACCTTGACGTCGAAGATGGGGAATTCTGCGTTTTCGTGGGCCCGTCCGGCTGCGGCAAGTCCACGTTGTTGCGCATGGTTGCGGGGCTCGAGGAAACCACCGAAGGCGCGATCCGCATCGGCAGCCGCGACGTGACGCGGCTCGATCCTTCGGACCGGGGCGTGTCGATGGTGTTCCAGACCTACGCGCTTTACCCGCACATGACGGTCGAGGAAAACATGGGGTTCGGGCTCAAGATGACCGGCCACCCGTCCTCAGAGATCAAGTCCAAGGTCGCCGAGGCCAGCCGCATCCTCAAGCTTGACGAGTATCTCAAGCGCAAGCCCAAGGCCCTGTCCGGCGGTCAACGCCAGCGCGTTGCCATCGGCCGCGCCATCGTGCGCGGACCCGAGGTGTTCCTGTTCGACGAACCGCTGTCCAATCTCGATGCGGAATTGCGGGTCGAGATGCGGGTCGAGATCGCGCGGCTGCACAAGGAAATCGGCGCCACGATGATCTACGTGACCCATGACCAGGTCGAGGCGATGACGCTGGCCGACAAGATCGTCGTGCTGCGCGCGGGCCGCATCGAACAGGTCGGCGCCCCGATGGAGCTTTATCGCGACCCGGACAACCGGTTTGTCGCCGGGTTCATCGGATCGCCGTCGATGAATTTCGTGCGCGGCACCGTGCGGGCGGGTGAGGTCGTGTCGGACGGGCTGACCCACCCGGTGGCGGCCACCAAATCGGCGCAGGATGGCCAATCCGTCCTGATCGGATTGCGGCCGGAACATCTGGGCCTCAAGCCGGGATCATCCCATCGCGTCGACCTGACCGAAAGCCTGGGCGGCGTGTCCTATGCGCACCTGATCGGCCCGGACGGCGAAAAGATCATCGTCGAAGAGCGGGGCGATCACCGGTCATCGGATGGCGAGACAGTCGACCTGATCGTCGATCACGACCACATGTACCTGTTCGACGCGAAATCCGAATTGCGTTTGCGATAAACGTGCTATGGTCGGGCGACCTTTCGGAGCCAAGTGTGATGCCCGTCTCGACCACGCTGCTTGTCGGAACCACCAAGGGCCTGTTTCTGTTGCGCAGCACGCCCGACCGGGACGGCTGGACCACGCAAGGCCCGCTCTGCAATCTCTGGCCGATCAATCACGCGGCGGGTGATGCATCTCGCGGCAGGATCTGGGCCGGTGGCGGCGGCGCGTGGACCGGCGCCGGGGTCTGGGCTTCGGCCGACGGCGGAGAGACCTGGACCCTGACCAAGCTCGCCAATGGCGAAATGGACGCCTGGGCGCGCAACGCTCCGGACGAAGCCGCGATCTTCGGCCTTGCGCCAGGCCCGGATGGCACGTTCGACGGCGAAATCGACGCGATCTGGTCGCTGTGCCATGCTCATGGGCGGCTTTATGCGGGTAGCAAGCCTGCCAACCTGTATCAAAGCGATGATGACGGGCAGACCTGGACCCGCTTTGTGGGACTCGCCGAATTTCCCGACCGCGACGCGTGGCAGCCCGGTGCCGCGGGGCTGACCCTGCACACGATCGTGCCGCATCCGGATGACCCCGAACGGCTCTGGATCGGCATTTCAGCAGCGGGCGTGTTTGCCACCGAGGACGGCGGGCAGACCTGGGACCGGCGAGTCCGGCGCGACAACAGCGCAGCTTCCGTGCCGTCGGATCATCCGGCGGCGGGCAGCGACACCGAGATCGGCAGCTGCATCCACAACATGCAGCTGGTGCGCGCGGGCGACGGGTTCCGCCTCTACCAGCAAAACCATCACGGGGTCTATCGCAGCCTTGACGGCGCGCGCAGCTGGCAGACCATCACCGCCGGCCTGCCCTCGACATTCGGCTTCCCGATCGCGGTCAATCCGCATGACCCGGACATGGTCTGGACCTTTCCGCTGAACGGCGACAGCGCCGGGCGGTATCCCCTGGACGGGGTGGCCGCGTTCTGGCGATCCACCGATGGCGGGATGAGCTGGTCCGCGCAACAGGCTGGACTTCCAGCGGAAAATTGCTTTTTCACCGTGCTGAGGCAAGCCATGGCGACGGACACGCATCCGCAGCCGGGCGTCTATTTCGGCACCAATTCGGGATCCGTTTTCGCGTCAACGGATGAAGGCCGGAACTGGAGCGAAATTG